>BOKV01000016.1 GCA_016861165.1 Alphaproteobacteria bacterium
ATCATCACCGAGGCACCCGCGCCATGCATCGCCTTCGCCATGCCGAGCCCGATGCCGCCATTGCCGCCGGTGACCAGCGCCACCCGTCCCGTCAGATCGAACAGCTTGCTCACGCCGCCTTCCTCCCTTGCATCATCGTGACGAACCGCTCGAACAGGTGGTGGCTGTCGGTCGGCCCGGGGCTCGCCTCGGGGTGATACTGCACGCTGAACGCGGGCAGCGCCTCCGAGGCGATCCCCTCGTTCGTGCCGTCGAACAGCGACACATGCGTCACCCGCACGCTTTCCGGCAGGCTCTCGGGGATCACCGCGAAGCCGTGGTTCTGGCTGGTGATCTCCACCTTGCCGGTGGCGAGCTCCTTCACCGGATGGTTGGCGCCCCGATGACCCTGGTGCAGCTTGCGCGTCCTCCCCCCGAGCGCCAGCGCGAGCAACTGGTGCCCGAGGCAGATGCCGAACAGCGGCACGCGCTTCTCCAGCACGCCCTGGATCGCCGGCACGGCGTAGTCCCCGGTCGCGGCCGGATCGCCCGGACCGTTGGAGAGGAACACGCCGTCCGGCGCGTGGCGCAGGATGTCCTCCGCGGACGCGGTCGCGGGCAGCACCGTCACCCGGCAGCCGGCGGCGGCGAGGCAGCGCAGGATGTTGCGCTTCGCCCCGTAGTCGATCGCCACCACGTGGAAGCGCGGGCTCTCCTGCCGCCCGTAACCCGCGGGCCAGGCCCAGACGGTTTCGTCCCAGGCGTACTGCTGGCGCGTGGTGACCTCACGCGCGAGGTCCATGCCCTCGAGCCCCGGCCAGGCCCGCGCTTCGGCGACCAGCGCATCGAGGTCGAACTTCCCGTCCGCCGGATGCGCCAGCACGCCGGTGGGGGCGCCGGCAAGCCGGATGCGCCGGGTCAGCCGCCGCGTGTCGATCCCCGCGATCCCCGGCAGGCCGTGCGAGACCAGCCACTCCGGCAGGCCGCGCGCCGCGCGCCAGTTCGAGGGCAGCGTCGGGTCGTCCTTCACCACCAGCCCGCGCGCGGCGGGCGTGGTGGTCTCGATGTCCTCGGCGTTGGTGCCGACATTGCCGATATGCGGGAAGGTGAAGGTGATGATCTGGCCGGCATAGGAGGGGTCGGTCAGCACCTCCTGGTAGCCGGTCATGGCCGTGTTGAAGCAGACCTCGCCGACCGCGGTGCCATGCGCGCCGAAGCCGCGGCCCCACAGCACCGCCCCGTCCGCCAGCACCAGCGCCGCGGTGGCCCCCACCGGGCGCCCGTCCGCGCCCGGCGCGGGCTCGGTCGACTCGGCGCCGGGCATGTCGGCGAGCGCGAGCCCGGTCTCCTTCAGGATCAGCGGCCAGTGCCTGGCGGGAATGGTGCGCGCCTGGCGCCACTTGCGGATGGCTTCGGTGCCGACGCCGGTGAGCTGGGCCGCCCGGTCCGGGCCGCCGAGCAGGTCGATGATCTCGTCCACGCTGGCCATGGCGCCGGGATAAGGGAAGAGATTTCCCGCAGCAAGGCGATTCCGCGCATGGGAACTGCGTTCCCGAGGCTGCCACGGTGCGGGACACTCCCTTATAGTAGGGGACCAGACATCAGGGAGATCCGCGCATGGCCCTGCGCGAGCAGTTCACCGAGGCGATGAAGGCCTCGATGAAGGCGGGCGACGCCGCCACCACCTCGACCGTCCGCATGATCATCGCGGAACTGAAGAAGGTGGACATCGAGGCCCGGCCCAAGGGCATCGAGGGGGTGAAGGATGGCGAGATCGTCGCCATGCTGCGCCGGATGGTGAAGTCGCGCCGCGAGAGCGTGGAGATGTACCGCCAGGGCAACCGCCAGGACCTGGTGGACAAGGAGCTTGCCGAGATCGCGGTGATCGAGCGCTTCCTGCCACCTGAGATGGACGAGGCGGCGCTTGAGGCCGCCGTGCGCACCGCCGTGGCCGAGACCGGAGCCGCCTCGGTGAAGGACATGGGCAAGGTGATGGCGGCGCTGAAGGCGAAGCACGGCGGGTCGCTCGACATGGCCAAGGCGGGGCCGATGGTGAAGGCGGCGCTGGCGGGCTGAGGCCGCGCCGATGGCGCTTCCCGAATCCTTCCTGGACGAACTGCGCGCGCGCACCCCGCTCGGCACGCTGATCGGACGGCGCGTGCGCCTCAACCGCGCCGGGCGGGAGCTGAAGGGCCTCTGCCCGTTCCACAACGAGAAGACGCCCTCCTTCCACGTCGTCGAGGACAAGGGCTTCTTCCACTGCTTCGGCTGCGGCGCGCACGGCGATGCGATCGGCTTCGTCATGCGGGCCGAGAACCTCGGCTTCATGGAGGCGGTGGAGCGGCTCGCCGGCGAGGCGGGCATGACCGTGCCGCGCGCGAGCCCCGAGGCCGCCGCCGCAGCCGAGCGCACTGCGAGCCTGTCCGCCATCGCCGAGGCCGCCGCCGCCGCCTTCATCCGCCGGCTGCATCTGCCCGAAGGCCGGCCCGCGCTCGAGTATCTGCGCCGCCGCGGCCTCGCGGACGAGACGATCCGGCTGTTCGGCCTCGGCTGGTCGGGCGAGGGCCGAGGCGCGATCGCGGCCGATCTGCGCGGCCAGGGCGTGACCGTCGAGCAGCTCGTCGCGGTCGGGCTGATGAAGCAGGAGGACGACCGCCCGCCGGTCGATCTGTTCTTCAACCGCGTGATGTTCCCGATCCGCGACCGGCGCGGAAGGGTGATCGGCTTCGGCGGCCGCACGCTCGGCGACGGCCAGCCCAAGTACCTGAACGGGCCGGAAACCGCCCTCTTCTCCAAGCGCCGCACGCTCTACGGGCTCGACCTCGCCCGCGCCAACGCGCGCTCGGGCGCCGAGCTGGTGGTGGTCGAGGGCTACATGGACGTGATCGCGCTGCACCAGGCCGGCTTCGGCGGCGCGGTCGCGCCCCTCGGCACGGCGCTGACCGCCGATCACCTGGCCGAGCTCTGGCGCGTCGCCCCTGCCCCGGTCCTCTGCTTCGACGGCGACGCTGCGGGCACACGCGCCGCGCTCCGCACCGCCGAGCTGGCGCTGCCGGCGCTCGCCCCGGGCCGGACGCTGGCACTCGCCACCCTGCCGCCGGGCGAGGATCCCGACACGCTGGTGCTCCGCGAGGGTGCCGGGGAGTTCCAGAAGGTTCTGGCGAACCGCCGGGGGCTCGCGGATGCGCTGTTCGACGCAGTCGCCACGGTGGCCGTCACCCCGGAGGAGCGCGCCGCCCAGCGCCGCCGCCTGGACGAGCTCGCCGAGCGCATTCCCGACCGCGACCTCCGCGAGGAGTACCGCCGCCACTTCCGCGACCGCTGGTTCCGCGCGCGCCCGGGCGGCCGCGCCGCCGGGCCCCGGCCGGCGCCGCGGCCGGTGCAGCGCCCGGCGCTCGCCGCCGACCGGTCACGCCGTCTGCGCGAGCGCAACCTGCTCGCGCTCCTGCTCACCCACCCCGCCCTGCTCCCCCGCTTCGAGGAGGCGCTGGCGGCGGAGCAGTTCGCCTCCCCGCACTGCGAGCAGGTCAGGACAGCCCTCATCGGGCTTGACCCCGCGGGGCTGCTCGACCAACTCCGCGCTTTGGGGCTTGCGGAGGCGCTGGAGGCCGTTCTCGGACGCGGCCTGACCGATATTCCGCCGACCACGCTGCCGGACGCCACCCCGGAGGAAGCGCGTGCCGCGATCGAGCACGCCTTTGCCGGGCTGCACCCCGAGCGGCTCGAGCGCGAGGTGGCGGAGGCGCGAGCGGCGCTCGCCAAGGATTTCTGCGAGGCGAACCTGCGTCGGCTGGAGGTCCTGGATCGGATGCGCGCCGAGCTGCGGGCGGAGCAGGTCGAGGACCTCGCCGAGTGATGCGTCCTGACCCCGCGAGACACACACATAGGGTAGGGGGTGTTTTTTCATGCCCCGGCCCCGACCACCGACCGAGGTGACCCATATGGCGAAGCCGACCACCACCACGACCGCCGACCCCGGGGCAGAGGACATCGCCGAGGGCGCCCTGCTCGACACCCAGTCGGCGGCGGTGAAGAAGCTCGTCGCCCGCGGCCGTGAGCGCGGCTACGTCACCTATGACGACGTGAACGCCGCCCTGCCGCCCGGTCAGGTCTCGTCCGAGCAGATCGAGGACACCATGGCGATGCTGAGCGAGCTCGGCGTCAACGTGGTCGAGGCCGAGGAGGCCGAGGAGGCCGAGGCTGCTCCCCCCGCCAAGGCCGCCAAGGCCGAGGAGGAGGACGAGGAGGAGGGCTCGGGCGGCAATGTCGACGAGGCCGAGCTCGGCCGCACCGACGACCCGGTGCGCATGTATCTGCGCGAGATGGGCTCGGTCGAACTGCTCTCGCGCGAGGGCGAGATCGCGATCGCCAAGCGGATCGAGGCCGGCCGCGACATGATGATCGGCGGGCTGTGCGAGAGCCCGCTGACCTTCAAGGCGATCATTGCCTGGCACGACGCGCTCCAGCAGGGGAAGATGCTGCTGCGCGACATCATCGACCTCGAGGCGACCCACGGCGCCGGCCAGGCGCCGGAGGAGGCGGCCGTGAACGGTGCCGCCGCGCCGCCCGCCGCCGCCGAGACCGAGGAGGAGCCTGCGGGCGAGGAGTTCGACGACGACGAGGGCGCGCAGCTCTCGCTCTCCGCGCTCGAGGAGAAGCTGAAGCCCGAGGTGCTGGCCACCTTCGAGGCGATCGCGGCCGCCTACAAGAAGCTCGCCAAGCTCCAGGAGGCGCGCCTCAAGGCGATGTCCGAGGGTATGGCGCCGACGCCGCAGGCCGAGAAGAAGTACGAGAAGGCCAAGGCCGAGGTGGTCGAGCTCGTCCAGAAGGTGCACCTGAACAACGCGCGCATCGAGCAGCTGGTCGAGGAGCTGCGCGACCTCAACCAGCGGCTGACGGCCTTCGAGGGCCAGCTTCTGCGCATCGCCGAGGGGGCGAAGGTCAAGCGCGAGGACTTCCTGAAGGAGTATCGGGGCCAGGAGCTCGATCCCGGCTGGCTCGACCGTGTGGCCAAGCTGCCGGCCAAGGGCTGGAAGACCTTCGCCACGAAGCACGAGGCCGAGGTGGAGGCGGTGCGCGCCAAGATCGCCTCGATCGCCAACGAGGTGCATCTGCCGGTGGGCGAGTTCCGCCGTGTGGTGATGACCGTGCAGAAGGGCGAGCGGGACGCGGCGCGGGCGAAGAAGGAGATGATCGAGGCGAACCTGCGTCTGGTGATCTCGATCGCCAAGAAGTACACGAACCGCGGCCTGCAGTTCCTGGACCTGATCCAGGAGGGCAACATCGGCCTGATGAAGGCGGTGGACAAGTTCGAGTACCGCCGCGGCTACAAGTTCTCGACCTATGCGACCTGGTGGATCCGCCAGGCGATCACGCGCTCGATCGCCGACCAGGCGCGCACCATCCGCATTCCGGTGCACATGATCGAGACGATCAACAAGCTGGTGCGCACCTCGCGCCAGATGCTGCACGAGATCGGCCGCGAGCCGACGCCGGAGGAGCTGGCCGAGAAGCTCGGCATGCCGCTCGAAAAGGTGCGCAAGGTGCTCAAGATCGCCAAGGAGCCGATCAGCCTCGAAACGCCGATCGGCGACGAGGAGGACAGCCATCTCGGCGACTTCATCGAGGACAAGAACGCGGTGCTGCCGATCGACGCGGCGATCCAGGCCAATCTGCGCGAAACGACGACGCGGGTATTGGCTTCGCTCACCCCGCGCGAGGAGCGCGTGCTCAGGATGCGCTTCGGCATCGGCATGAACACCGACCATACGCTCGAAGAGGTCGGCCAGCAGTTCTCGGTCACCCGCGAGCGCATCCGCCAGATCGAGGCCAAGGCGCTCAGGAAGCTGAAGCATCCGAGCCGTTCGCGGAAGCTGAGGAGCTTTCTGGATAGTTAGTTCGGCCCGGGCCGCAAGCCCCACGCGCAGCAGCAGCCATTCGCGCGCCGGCTCGTCCCGCAGGAATTCGCCTTCGAACCATATGATCGTCGCCGTGCCTGGCAACGGCAACCTTCATGGCATTGCGCCGAGTTGATTTTGCCGGCGCCGCCACCGTGTGTATTGATCGGGCGATGCAGTTCGTTCCAGCAGCATGGCGGCCGACGTTCAGATGGGGCATCCCCGCCTCGGTGTCGGTCCATGCGATTGTGCTGGCACTGTTGATCTTCGGACTGCCGCAGTTCGCGCACACGCCCGCCGAACCCGAAGCCATCGAGGTCGAACTCACGGTTCCGCAAACCCCGCAGGAGCCGGAACAGGCCGAGCCGTCCGAACCGGCGCCGCAGGCACGAGAGGAGCAAGCCGAGGCGCCGGAACCGGTCCCCGACGCGGTCGCGCCCGGGGAGGAGCAAGCCGAGGCGCCGCAGGCGCCCGCCGAGCCGGATGCGGCCGCTGCCGCCGACCAGGCAGGCCAGCGGCCTGTTGCGATGCTGCGCCCGGTCTTCGAGTTCGCCGAGGAGAATGCCGGGCCGCGCCAGGCGCTCGACGGCGATGCCGTACGCTCATCAAGCGCCGCAACGGCGACGCCGTCCGAAGCGGAACTGCCCGACACACCGGAGCAGATCGCCGCCACGCCCGACACGCCCGGGCCCGACGCCGTGGCCGTTCCGGCGCCGGCGCCCGACCGGCCGCAGGCCGATAACCGCGCGCTCGATTCGCGACGCGACACCGGGGCGGCGGTGGCAACGACCGCGATGGAAGCGCTGCCGCGCGGCGTCCGTGCCGGCGAACTGTGCGTCACCGAACTGCGCGAGCAGCTGCGCCGGTCGCTGCCGCCCTTCTGGCCCGATCTGCTGCCGGCCTACCGGCTGGACGAGGGCACCGTCCTGCAGGTGCGCAGAGGCGCCTTCCGCGCCGAGGCGCAGTGGTATGAGCTGAGCTTCCGCTGCGAGATCGACGAGGCGGCAACCAGGGTCGAATCGTTCACGTTCCAGGTCGGAGCCGCCGTCCCGCGCAGCCAATGGCAGGAACGCGGCCTTCCTTCGCAATAGGTCTGACGATCCTGGGAACGGCCGGTGACCCCCGGCGACCGGTGGCCACGCCGGCGGTTTTTCCGCAGGTACGCCCGTGTTATCCTGTCCCTGATGAACGTGCCGCTCACCCACGCAGCCGAAGGGCTGGAACGACGCGCCTTCTCCGTCGCCGACGTCATCCGCATGGTGGAGATCGGCGTGCTCGGGCGCGACGAACGCTTCGAACTGATCGGCGGGGAGATCGTGCCCATGTCGCCCAAGGACCGGCGCCACGAACTGGTCAAGAGCGGTCTCTGCGAAATGCTGTTCGATGGCAGGCCGACAGACATCCGCATCATGGTGGAAACGACCCTCTATCTGTCGCGGGACGGCTTCGTCGAGCCGGACATCGTGCTCGTTCCCCGTGCGGCTGTCTTCGAAAGGCTGGCACCGACCGACGTCCGGCTCGTAGTCGAGATTTCCCATTCCACGCTCGCCTTCGACCTCGGCAGAAAGGCCACCATCTATGCCGCCCATCATGTCCCCGAAATGTGGGTGATCGATGCGGCGGGCCTCGTCACCCACGTGCACCGCGATCCGCGTGGCGACCGCTTCGCTGACATTCGAGTCGTGCCGCCGAACGAGGCCCTGATGCCGTTCGGGCCTTCGGGCCGGCCGATTAGGCTGGCCGACTTGTCCTGACGGGTCCTGCTCGCCCTGCCCAGCCGCTTTGCGACCGCGCGCTCGGCATGGTAGTTTGCGACCATGAACGTGCCGCTCACCCACGCAGCCGAAGGGCTGGAACGACGCGCCTTCTCCGTCGCCGACGTGATCCGCATGGTGGAGATCGGCGTGCTCGGGCGCGATGAGCGCTTCGAACTGATCGGCGGGGAGATCGTGCCCATGTCGCCAAAGGGGATCCGGCACGAGCGCCTGAAGATCTGGCTGTGCACCTTTCTCATCGAAAATCGGCCGAAGTCCGTTTCGGTTGCGCAGGAGACGACCTTCCATCTTGCCGACGACACCTTCATCGAGCCTGATTTCGTGCTCTATCCGGCCGATAAGGGTATCGAGAACCTGACCGCCGAGACCGCGCTCTTCGCCATCGAGATCGCCGATTCGAGCCTTGCCTACGACCTCGGCCGCAAGGCGGAACTCTACGCCCAGTTCGGCGTCCGCGAGATGTGGGTGATCGACGTCAATACGCTGCGCACCACCGTCCACCGCGAGCCGCGCGACGGCCGCTACCGATCGGTCGACGCCCATGCCCCCGGCACGCCGCTGCGGCCGCTGGCGGTGTCCGGCGTTACCATCAACCTTGGCGAGTACAACTGACCCATGTCGTTCCTGAAGAAGCTGTTCGGCGGCGGCGCCACCGACCGTGAACCCACCGTCCTCGCCGAGGTCGAGCATGAGGGGTTCTTGATCCGCGCCATGCCGGTCAGGGAAGCCGGCGGCCAGTTCCGCGTCGCCGGAACCATCAGCAAGGATGTCGGCGGCCAGACGAAGATGCACCGCCTCATCCGCGCCGATCTGTTCTCCTCCGCCGACGATGCCACCGAGGCAACCATCCGCAAGGCCAAACAGGTCATCAAGGAGCAGGGCGACCGCTTGTTCGGCTGACCGGCGGCGCCGCATCCGGGCCGACGCCGCCCTTGCGCTCGTCATGGCGGGGGCGCATGATTTCCGATCCGCAGATCTGAAAGACCGACGCCGGGAGCCGGAATGATCGCTGCCCGGCGCCGCCGGGAGGAGACCCGTCATGACCACCTATGTGCTGCTCACCAACTGGACCGAACAGGGCATCCGCGCCGTCCAGGATTCGCCGAAACGGCTCGATGCCGCCCGCAAGGTGCTGACCGACATGGGCGGCAGCTTCAAGGAGGTCTTCTTGACCATGGGCGAATACGACCTCGTCGCGATCGTCGAGGCACCCGACGATGCGGTCATGGCGCGCTTCGCGCTGCAGCTCGGCCGCACCGGCAATGTGCGCACCCGCACGCTGAAGGCGTTCCCCGAGGCCGCCTACCGCGAGATCATCAACTCGCTCGCCTGAGCCGGCGCGCTCGCATCCGTAGGGTCATGGGTCCCCTGCAGCAGACCATCGCGATCGAAACGCACGGGCCCGGCCTCTACGAATTCACCGATCGCGTGATCGGGTTCGTACGTGCCAGCGGCATCGATACCGGCCTCTTGACGCTGTTCGTGCGTCACACCTCCTGTTCGCTGCTCGTCCAGGAGAATGCCGATCCGGACGTGCGGCGCGATCTGGGCGAGTTCTTCCGCCGCCTGGTGCCGCCGGCGAGCGATCCCTCGATGCGCTGGATCGCCCACACCACCGAGGGACCCGACGACATGCCGGCCCACATCAGGGCGGCGCTGACGCAGGTGTCGCTCGCCGTTCCCGTAGCGGCCGGCCGGCCGCTGCTCGGCACCTGGCAGGGCATCTACCTGTTCGAGCACCGCGACCGGCCACACCGGCGCGAGGTCGTGCTGCATTTGAGCGCCTGAGCGGACACCGCCGCCGAACATGCGCCGGTCGGATGCGACGGTTCCGCCAGCGGCAGGAAAATGTCGCATCCGCCTTGAGGTTGTCTCATTTACGACATATAACAACCGCCTCCCGTTCCGAAGCATCCAATGGCCGGCCGCCCCGGACGTACCCGCGCGGCCGCCAGGAATGACCGAAAGGAGGCAATCGTGGAGAATATATCCTACGACAAGACCGGCAAGATCGACTTGAACGGAATTTACAATAACGACGATCCTGTACCGTATTTCTCGACGCTTTCGAAGCTTGGCTACAGAATTCCTGAAGAAGGCAAGCCCATCTTCGAACGGTTGATCGCGGCGCGGCGCGAAGCTCACGAGGCGCGGGAAACGAAGCTCATCGATCTCGGCTGCTCCTATGGCGTCAACGCGGCCCTGCTCAAGCACGGAATGGAGATGGATGACCTCTACCGGCTTTACGGCGAGGACGCGCCGCACGAAACCGCGCTGGTCGCCCGCGACCGCGCGCTCTTTGCCGAGCCGACGGACCGGCATCTCGAGATCGTCGGCATCGACCCGGCCGACAAGGCGGTCGCCTATGCCGTCGAGACCGGCCTGATCGATGCCGCCGTGGCCGCCAATCTGGAAAAGGCCGACCCGGAGCGGGACGATGCCGCCGCCATCGCCGGCGCCGATCTGATCATCTCGACGGGCTGCATCGGATATGTGACGCAGGCTTCGCTAGCCCGGCTGATCGAGGCAGCCGAGCCGGGCAGGCCGTGGATGGCGCATTTCGTGCTCAGGATGTTTCCGTTCGCGCCGATCGAGGAAATGCTGGCCGAGCACGGCTATGTGACCGAGAAACTCGATGGCGTGTTTCCGCAGCGCCGCTTCGCCTCGCCCGAGGAACAGGCGCATGTCCTCGACAACCTTGACCGGCTCGGGCTCGACCCGACCGGCCTGGAAGCGAGCGGCTGGTATTACGCCGAACTGCATGTCTCGCGGCCGCCGGCCGACGCAGGGTTGCCGCTCGACACGCTCGTCGAGGCGGGCGAGCGCGCCCCGGTCCACGCCTGATCGGGCTGGCTAGAAATCGAGCGGCGCGTTGTCGATCACCTCCTTCATGACGAAGAAGGTCCGCGTCTGGCGCACACCGGGCAGCGCGATCAGCCGTTCGCCGTGCAGCCGGTTGAAGTCGGCCATGTCGCGCACCCTGATCTTCAGGAAGTAGTCGAAATCACCGGCGACGAGGTGGCAGTCGAGGATGAAGGGCAGGCCGGCGACGGCTGTCTCGAAAGCGGCGAAGCTCTCCGGCGTCGAGCGGTCGAGGACGACGCCGACCACCACCAGCGCGCCAAGTCCGACCCTGGCCGGTGCGATGTCGCCGCGCACGCCGCGGACATAGCCCGCCGCCAACAGCCGCTGGATGCGCCGGTGGCAGGTGGCCGGGCTGACATTGACCCGCTTTGCGATCTCGGCATTGGAAAGCCGGCCGTCCGCCTGCAGCAGCCGCAGAATCTGGCGGTCGGTCCGCGTCAACTCATCGGTCATGAACGATTCTTTCAAGATGGGTCCCGCTGTTGGAACAACGTGCCGATCGCGTTCGAGTGATGTTCGCCATCAACAGTGCTGTCGCCTGACTTTGAAAGCACATTTCAGACCGTATCCGGTATCGTGGCAAGCCGGTTTGGCCCAACGGAGTCCCGCGATGCTGGAGAAGTTTCAACGATACCCGCTCACCTTCGGCCCGACGCCGATCGAGAAGCTGGAGCGGCTGTCGCGCCACCTCGGCGGCAAGGTCGAGATCTACGCCAAGCGCGACGACTGCAATTCCGGCCTCGCCTTCGGCGGCAACAAGATCAGGAAGCTCGAATATATCATCCCCGACGCCATCGCTGCCGGCGCCGACACGCTGGTGACGATCGGCGGCGTCCAGTCCAACCATACCCGCCAGGTCGCCGCCGTCGCCGCCAAGCTCGGCATGAAGTGCCGCCTGGTGCAGGAGGCGTGGGTGCCGTTCGCCGACGCCGTCTACGACCGGGTCGGCAACATCCTGATGAGCCGGCTGATGGGCGCCGAGATCGAGCTTGTCGACGACGGCTTCGACATCGGCATTCGCGAGAGCTGGCAGCGCGCGCTGGCCGAGGTCGAGGCGCGTGGCGGCAAGCCCTACGCGATCCCCGCTGGTGCTTCCGTCCACCGCCTGGGCGGGCTCGGTTATGTCGGCTTCGCCGAGGAGGTGCGCGCCCAGGAGGCGGCCGCCGGCATCCGCTTCGACAACATCGTCGTCTGCACCGTCACCGGCTCGACCCATGCCGGCATGCTGGTCGGCTTCGCCCGCGACGGTCGCCAGCGCCACGTCATCGGCATCGACGCCTCGTTTACGCCGGCCCGCACCAGGGCGCAGGTCCTCGAAATCGCCAGGAACACCGCCGAACTGGTCGAACTCGGCCAGGAAATCACGGACGACGACGTGGTGCTGATCGAGGACTACGCCCATCCCGCCTACGGCGTGCCGTCGGAGGAGACCAACGCCGCCATCCGGCTGTGCGCGCGCCTCGAGGGCATGATGACCGACCCGGTCTACGAGGGCAAATCCATGCAGGGTTTGATCGATCTGGTCGCAAGGGACCATTTCCCGGCGGGCTCGAAGGTGCTCTACGCCCATCTGGGCGGCGTGCCGGCGATCAACGCCTACAGCTATCTCTACCGCAACGGCTGAAACGCGGCCACGGCCCGTTGCGAGCGGTGGCGGCCGGCGGGTCGGCCGGCGTCCACTGCCAGAGTTTTTCCTTGTCAACATGTCTAAAAACGATCAAAGTTCGGGCCGTTCGGGCATTTTGCGAACTCGACTGAAAGACCGCATAAGCCCGCGGCAGGCTGTGAAACGTTCCCTGATGAAGGTGAGGGACAGCGGGTCTGGGGGTTCTTGTCCGCATGTCGCAGCCAAGGCGGGAATGGCGTACCGGGAACGCCAATGGATTCCCGGGTGAAGCAATCGGGGCGCCCTCCGGAACCAGAAGAACCGGCGGTGCCCCGGGTCACGGTACAAAGGCTCTTTCCACGAATCTCAAAATGCGACTGCCGACATTGCCGCGCATGATCGCGGCATAGGTTCCGATGTCAACCAGGCCCGAAGATGGCCGGCGCCGGAAACGATGACAAACGCATGAGGGATCAGCCGGCTGCGCCCGCCGGACGGGCGGCTCCGGCGCAACAGGAAAGAGTTACATGAGCCAGAGCGGCACCGTGAAGTTCTTCAACACCGACAAGGGCTATGGCTTCATCAAGCCCGACGACGGCGGCCCCGACATCTTCGTCCACATCACCGCCGTCCAGGCCTCCGGCCTGACGGCCTTGTCGGAAAACCAGAAGGTCAGTTTCGACACCGAGCCGGACCGCCGCGGCAAGGGCCCGAAGGCGGTCAACCTGCAGGTCCTCTGAACGCTGGCCCGGGCCCACGCCGGCCCTTCATCGCAGGAACGGGTTGGTCTGGCGCTCGCGGCCGAAGGTGCTGCCCGGCCCGTGGCCGCAGACGAAGCTGATGTCGTCGCCGAGCGGCAGCAGCTTCTGCTTGATCGAGGCGATCAGCGCGGCGTGATCGCCGCCAGGCAGGTCGGTGCGCCCCACCGAGCCGTTGAACAGCACGTCGCCGAGATGGGCGAAGCGCGCCCTTTCGTTGACAAAGACCACATGGCCGGGCGCGTGGCCGGGACAGTGCAGCACGGCGAATTCGTGGCCGCCGATCGTCACCGTGTCGCCGTCTTTAAGCCAGCGGTCGGGATAGGCGTTGCGGAAGCCGCCGGGCACGCCGAACATTTCGGCCTGACGCTCGATGCCCTCCAGCAGGCCGCGGTCGGCCTCGTGCGGGCCGACGATGTCGACGCCGAGCACCGCCTTCAGCGCCTCCGCGCCGCCGGCATGGTCGATGTGGCCATGGGTGAGCAGGATGGTCTCGATGGTGATCCCCGCCCGCGCGATCGCCGCCAGGATCGCCTCGACATCGCCGCCGGGGTCGACGACGGCGCCGCGCTTCGACACGCTGTCCCACAGCAGCGTGCAGTTCTGCTGAAACGGCGTCACCGGCACGATCGCCGCCTGCAGCCTGCCAAGCGCCGATTCGGTTGCCGCCTGCCCGTTCATTGCCTGCCTCCGTCGCGCTGGTTCCAGCCGGTCGCGGACGGCGACCGCCGGTGCCGGCGCATCGGGTACCGCGGCGCGTTCAGCACGGGTGGTGCTGGCTGCTATTTGCGGCCGAGGACGGCGCCGACGATGCCGTTCAGCACGCCGCCGCCAATGAGGCCGCCCACGATGTCTCCGACGATGCTGCCAGTGCTCATGGCGCCGCCATTGCCGAGCATCCCGGCGATGACGGGTCCAAGCGCCATGCCACCGCCGACGCCGCCGACGATGCCGGAGATCAGCTTCGGCAGGAGCGACACCGCGGCCTGCTTCAGCACGCTGTTGACCGTGGCGCCGCCGACAATGCCGGCAACCGCCTGGATGATGATCGGGATGATGGTTTCCATGAATGTGCCTCCCGCCCTCCGGCATCGCTCAATGCCGAGCGCCGGCACGCGCAGCCTAGCGGGGATGCGGGCGCAATTCAAAACGTATTTGGCTGGGCGTTGCGGGTCCCGCCCGGTGGGCGGTTCAGGCCGCCTTGACCGCCGGCCGGCCGCGCACCTCGCCATCATAGTCGGCCATCAGCCGCTGGCAGATGGCGCCCGGCCTGAAGCGGTAGGGCCCGATCTCCGAGATCGGCGTCACCTCGGCCGCCGTGCCCGTCAGGAAGCACTCCTCGAAGCCCGCCAGTTCCTCCGGCTGGATCGCCCGCTCGACCAGTTCGTAGCCGCGCCGGCGCGCCAGCTCGATCACCGTGCGCCGGGTGATTCCGTCGAGGAAGCAGTCGGGCGTCGGCGTGTGGATGACGCCGCCCTTGGTGAAGAAGATGTTGGCGCCGGTTGCCTCGGCGACCTGCCCGCGCCAGTCGAGCATCATCGCGTCGGCGTAGCCCTTGGCCTCGGCCGCGTGTTTCGACAGGGTGCAGATCATGTAGAGGCCGGCCGCCTTGGCCTTGGCCGGCGCCGTGCGCGGGTCCGGCCGGCGCCACTGGGCGATGTCGAGGCGGATGCCCTTCAGCCGCTCCTCAGGCTTGAAATAGCTCGGCCATTCCCAGGCGGCGATGGCGACGTTGATGCGGTTGTGCTGGGCGGAGACGCCCATCATCTCGCTGCCGCGCCAGGCGATCGGCCGCACATAGGCGTCGCGCAGGCCCTGGCGCGCCACCTCCTCGTCGCAGGCCCGGTTGATCTCGTCCTTCGAGAACGGGATGGTGAAGCCCAGCACCTCGGCCGAATGAAACAGCCGGTCGGTGTGCTCCGCCAGCTTGAAGATGCGCCCCTCATAGGCCCGCTCGCCCTCGAACACGGCGCTGGCGTAGTGCAGGCCGTGGGTGAGCACATGGATGCGCGCATCCTGCCAGGCGACGAATTCGCCGTTGAACCAGATGTGACCGGGTCGCCGGTCGAATGGGACGCTCGCCATGGCATTTCTCCCGAACGGGGCGTCGGAGCGGGCCTCCGATCGCCTTCTCTGTGTTTGTCAAAGCCTAGGCTTGGCCGGAATTTATGTCAATAGTGCTGACATAATTCGTGAACTGTGGCAGAGTTGACCGGATCAGCCGCCGCGGCACACCAACAGGAACCGCCATGAAAGCCGACGTGGACAACGACAACAGCGTGGTCAGGCAGCCGATCGGCGCCGCCGAGATCCCGCAGATCGCCAATATCGAACTGCTTTTCTTCGCCTACCGCGCCTTCACCGCCGATCCCGACCGCATCCTCGCCCGCTTCAATTTCGGCCGCGCCCACCACCGGGCGCTGTATTTCGTCAGCCGCCGGCCGGGCATGACGGTCGCCGAACTGATCGCCATTCTCGGCATCACCAAGCAGAGCCTGTCGCGCGTGCTGCGCCAGCTCATCGCTTCCGGCCATATCCGCCAGATGGCCGGGCCCGCCGACCGCCGCCAGCGCCGCCTCTACCCGACCCGCGCCGGCCGCGCGCTGATCCTCGAACTGTCGCGGCCACAGTCTCGCCGCATCGATGAAGCACTCAGGGCCGGCGGTTTCGGTGACGACCGGGCCATCGCCGGCTTCATGCGCGCCATGCTCGATCCGCAGGAGCGCGAACTGCTGCGCGGGCTGTCGGGCCAGGCCGAATAGGCGGGTGCGAAGTGGGTCAGCATGATCGGGAGTGTCGAGGCGCGATCGCACCATGCATGTTGAAGGCGACCATGAGCGGCTGAAGCCGGCGCAGCCGGCGCCCGACGACGCCCCGCACCTCCTGGTGATCGACGACGATCGCCGCATCCGCGAACTGCTGTCGCGCTATCTGGGCGAGCACGGCTTCCGCGTCTCGGTCGCCGCCAATGCCGATGCTGCGCGGCGCCGGCTTGCCAGCATGGAGTTCGACCTGTTGATCGTCGACGTGATGATGCCGGGCGAGACCGGTGTCAGCTTCACCCGCTCCCTGCGCCGCAACCACGCCGTGCCGGTGCTGATGCTGACCGCGCTGGCCGAGACCGGCGATCGCATCACCGGGCTCGAGGCCGGTGCCGACGACTACCTGCCCAAGCCGTTCGATCCGCGCGAATTGCTGTTGCGCATCTCCTCGATCCTGAAGCGCACCGTCCGCCCGGTTCAGCCGGCGATCGAGCAGGTGACCTTCGGCCCCTATCTGTTCATCATCAAGAAGCGCGAGCTGAAGCGCGGCCGCGAGGTGGTGCGCCTCACCGACCGCGAGCAGGAGATCATGGTCGCCTTCGCCTCGCGGCCGGGCGAGACCATCGCCCGCCATGAGCTGCTCGACGCCGAGTCGGTCGCCGGCGAGCGCAAGATCGACGTCCAGATCAACCGCCTGCGCCGCAAGATCGAGGACGATCCGGCCAATCCGAAGTGGCTGCAGACGGTGCGTGGCGTCGGCTACAAGCTTTGTATAGACTGACCGGCGTGCCGGCCCGGCCGCGGGCCGCGCACCTTGCTGCGAGCAACGGAAGGGGCCTTGGCAGTCGAGCAGAGTGACATCGGGCTGAACCGCGCAGCCGTGGCGTCGCGCCGGTCCGCGCCGGCCGGCTCCGCCGCCATGGCCGATTCGACGCGCCCGGCGCCCGACGAAGCCGACGCCACCGGCTTCACCCTGCCCTTCCTGCCCGACGAGCGCTGGCGCCGCAATCCCTGGCGGGTATTCACCCGCTGGTTCGCCTCGCGCATGCCCAAGGGCCTCTACGGCCGTTCGCTCATCATCATCATCGCACCGATGGTGCTGCTGCAGTCGGTCATCGCCTTCGTCTTCATGGAACGCCACTGGCAGCTGGTGACCCAGCGCCTGTCGCGGGCCGTCACCGCCGACATCGCCGCCGTCATCGACGTCATCGAGACCTATCCGCAGAAGGAGGATTTCGCCGACATCGTGCGCATCGCCCGCGACCGGCTCAGCCTCAGTGTCTCGGTGCTGCCGCCCGACCCGTTCCCGCCGGCGACCAGCAAGCCGTTCTTCTCCATCCTCGACGACGTCCTGCGCGAGGAGATCGCCCGCCAGATCGGTCGTCCGTTCTGGATCGACACGGTCGGCAATTCAGACCTGCTCGAAATCCGCATCCGCCTCGAGAAGCCGGAAGCCGTGCTGCGCGTCTTCGCCAAGCGCAGCTCGGCCTATGCCTCCAACAGCCACATCTTCCTGGTCTGGATGGTCGGCACCTCGCTCGTCCTGCTCATCATCGCGATCATGTTCCTGCGCAACCAGATCCGCCCGATCCAGCAGCTTGCCGATGCCGCCGAGCGGTTCGGCAAGGGCCGCGAGATGTCGACCGACTTCCGCATCCGCGGCGCCCGCGAGGTGCGCCAGGCCGGCCTCGCCTTCCTGCAGATGCGCGAGCGCATCGAGCGCCAGATCCAGCAGCGCACCGCCATGCTGACCGGCGTCAGCCACGATCTCAGGACCATCCTCACGCGCTTCAAGCTGCAGCTCGCCCTGGTCGGCGACAGTCCCGAGATCGAGGAACTGCAGGCCGACGTCGACGAGATGCAGCGCATGCTGCAGGGCTATCTCGACTTCGCCCGCGGCGAGGGCGGCGAGCAGGTCGAGGCCGTCGACATCTTCGAACTGCTCAAGCGCCACGAGAGCGAGGCGGCGGTCAAGCACCGCACCATCGACATCCGCTGCCCGGAGGGCTTCATCATGCGGGTGCGGCGCGGCGCCATGGCCCGCCTGATCGCCAACCTCGTCTCCAATGCCTTCCGCCACGCCGAGACGCTGGTGGTGCGGGTGACCGCCGGCAATGGCTGGGCGACGCTTACCTTCGATGACGACGGCCCCGGCATCCCGCCCGACCAGCGCGAGGAGGTCTTCCGCCCGTTCATGCGTCTCGACGAGGCGCGCAACCAGGATGCCGGCGGCACCGGCCTCGGCCTGTCGATCGCCCGCGACATCGCCCGCTATCACGGCGGCGACATCAACCTGCACGAAAGCCCGATGGGCGGCCTGCGGGCGGTGGTGCGCATGCCGCTGTGATGTTCGTCTTTGCTCGCTAGATTTTGATGGAGGAGGCGGGTGTGATGGTGGCGGCTCAGGCGCGGGCACAGTGGCAGTCGCGGACCGGCTTCGTGCTCGCTGCCCTCGGCGCGGCCATCGGTCTCGGCAACATCTGGCGTTTTTCCTTCGTCGTCGGCGACAATGGCGGCGGCGCCTTCCTCATCGTCTACCTCGTCACCATCGCCCTGGTCGGCCTGCCGCTGCTGCTGGCCGAGCTCGCCGTCGGCCGGGCGACGCAGCGCGAGGCAGCGTCCGCCTTCCGGGCGCTGGGGCGGTCGCGCCTGTGGCGCCAGGCCGGCGTGCTCGGCGTCGTCGTCTCCTTTGCCATCCTCACCTACTACGCGGTGATCGCCGGCTGGGCGCTGAAACATTTCGCCGCCTTCGCCGGCGGCCTTTATCCCCTGCAGCCGGGCCGCGCCGCCGACTATTTTCAGGCCTTCGTCGCGGCACCGTTCGAGCCGGTCGTCTGGCAGGCTCTGATCATGGCGGCCAGCATCGGCATCGTCCTCGGTGGCATCGAACGTGGCATCGAACGGGCGAGCAAGGTGCTGATGCCGGTTCTGGCGGCCATCGTCATCGGCCTGGCGGTCCACAGCCTTGTTCTGCCCGGCGCGGTGCGCGGGCTCGCCTTCCTGTTTGTTCCGGACTGGTCGGTCCTCGCCCGGCCGGGCGTCTACCTCGCAGCTCTCGGCCAGGCCTTCTTCTCGCTCGGCCTGGCCATGGGCGTGCTGGTGACCTATGGCAGCTACCTTCCCGCCCATTTCCGCCTGCCGGCGATCGGCCTGGCGGTCACCGTCGGCGACACGCTGATCGCGCTCCTCGCCGCCATCATTATCTTCCCGGCGGTGTTCAGCTTCGGCATGCAGCCGGATCAGGGTCCAGGCCTGGCCTTTATCACCCTGCCCGAGATCTTCGCCGACATGGCCGGCGGGTGGCTGGTCGGCACCGCCTTCTTCGGGCTGCTGGTCATCGCGGCGGTCACCTCATCGGTGGCGCTCCTCGAGATTCCGGCGGCCTATGCGATCGAACGCTGGGGCATGGCGCGCCGGCGGGCCGCCCTGACGGTAGGCACGGCCGCCTTCCTGCTCGGCGTGCCGAGCTCGCTCGGCTTCGGGCCGCTGGCGGCGACCGGCCTGGCCGGCATGACCATCCTCGACATCGTCGACTTCGTCGCCTCCAACGTGCTTCTGCCGCTGAGCGGCCTGGCGATCGCGCTGTTCGTCGGCTGGCATTGGCCGGCACGCGATGCCGTCGCGGCGGCCGGACTGGGCGGCATGCTGGCGCGCCTGTGGCGGATGAGCCTGCGCTATCTCGCGCCGGCGGTGATCGCCGTCATCTTCCTGCGGTCGCTGTCGCTGATCTGACCGGCGATGTTGCGAGGGATGCCGTGCCGTCTCAGAACTTCACGTTGAAGTTCCGTTCCGGCGATCTGGTCCCGTCGTAATAGGTGACGATCACCTGCATCGACTTGGTGCTCTTCGGAATCTTGCGGTAGAGCTCGGCGTTGTCGGGCACCGCGTTGGGATTGTCGGGGTCGCAGGCCGGCAGCGGCCAGTTCTCGAAGGCGCCCGAATTGTCGAGCGCGTATTCGATCCTCTCGATGCCGCAGCGATAGCTGACCAGATGGGTGAAGTAGACCAGCGTGCCGTTGTATTCGCGGAACGACACCCAGGCCGTCCACAGCTGGTCGAGGATCTGCTTCTGGCCGGACTTGAGCGAATCGTCGGGATCGAAGCGGATCGCAAAGACGCCCGCCTCCTCGCCGCGCCGGTCGCGCCACGTGACGTAGAGGTCGCCGGCCGGCTGGTCGGGCGGCAGCACGAACCAGGTGACCGGCATCGGCCGCCCGGTGCGCTGGTCGATGGTGGCCATGGTGCCGGTATCGACGAATTCACCCTCCGTTCCAACGCGGTAGCCGAACTGGATGGCCGGCTCGGGCAGCGAGATGTTGACCTGCCAGCCGGCGTTGGAGCGGGTGAAGCTGGCGATCGGCTCGGCCTTGCCGGGCTTGGGCGCCGGGTCGAGGCGCGGCAGCGCGGCGACGGTGGTGCCCTCCTGGAAGGTTTGCGTGGCGCCGCGTTCCGTCACCTCGCCGGCGCGCGGGTTGAGCACGACCGAGCCGAGGATCTGGTCGTAATAGGAGGGTAGCTGGACATGGCCGACCTGGGCGGCGAGATCGCGCACCTCGACCTGGGTGGTCTTGGCGATGTCGACGATGGAGGCGTTCGGCCGCTCTAGCCCCTTCAGCAACGAGCGGGTGAACACCGAATTGGGGTTGTCGTCGCCAGGGCCGAGGCCGTCGAGCGCGGCCTGGTACTGGCCGGCCGAATAGAGCACAAAAATGCCCTCCCCGAGCGGCTGGTTGGCGAGCCCGCTGCTACCGCCGATCGAGCGCTTGCCCGGCTGCTCGAAAGGATTGTCGCGGCACGCATCGAGGATCAGCACCGCCGTCTTGGCGCCGGCGCGCAGGAAGCGGTCCGCCAGATCGTTGGTCAGGAACGCCTCGTCGCGGAACATCGATTCATCGCCTGGTTCGGCCTGGGGGATGTCGACCGGCAGCAGGAAGTCCTGGCCGGAGACCGAATAGCCGTGGCCAGCATAGTAGAACAGCGCCAGGTCGCCCTGGCCGATCTGCTTCTCGAATTCGAGCACGGCACGGCTGGTGGCGCGCCGGCCGATGTCCTTGGCGAGCGTCACGGCAAAGCCGATCTCGGTCAGCCGCCGCGCGACAGCTTCGGCATCGTTGACGGCTTTTTCCAGCCTGGGGATATGCTCGTAGTCGTTGTTGCCGATCACCAGCGCAAGGCGCCGCTGCTCCTCGGCTGCGGCGCCCGGCGCCAGCGCCGTCGCCAACAGGAAGGCCGCCAACAGGCAAAGCCGCACTGCGGCGCGAAACGGTGCTGCCGGCACTTCGATATCCTCCAACCACGTCGGGCCCGCGCCCGCCAAACCCGCCCCTGCTGCAGCGACAGTCTATGGAGAAGCCGCGCCAAGGCAAGCGGTAGGACAAGCGGCCGCGCATTGAATTCGCGCGCCGGCCGGTCTACCTGTCCCTTCGACAGGGAGAAACAGCGATGAACCAGGGACCCAACCGCGTCTTCGACGAGTTCGCCAAGCTGATGACCGATGCGGCCGGCGCCGCCCAGGGGCTCAGGCGCGAGGTCGAGACCGCTTTCCGGGCGCAGGCCGAGCGGTTCCTGGCCGACATGGACCTCGTCAAGCGCGACGAGTTCGATGCCATCAAGGAGATGGCGGCCAATGCCCGCGCCGAGAACGAGGCGCTCAAGGCGCGCATTGAGGCGCTTGAGGCGCGCATCGCGGCGCTGTCGCCAAAAAAATAGGCCTGCGGACGGAAATATTTTTCCACAGCCCGAACTGTCGAAAAGCCGAGTCGGCTGAATCGCTTAGCGGCCGGCGCGGGCCCGGCCCGCTCCGCCTTCTCCACAGATTAGCCGGATCGCCATCGCCGGCGGGGGTGGCACTTTGGTCTCGCGCGAATACACTGAAATTGCAGGATGATTCGCGGCGGACCTGACCTCCGGCTGGCGGCTGAAGCCGCCGGCCGGGCTCCTCCCAAAGCGGCCGCGAACCGGCATGAGGCCGGCGCGGCCGCCGTCCTGCAGATGGGGCCACGGGAACGAGCCACTCTCCCGTGGACGGGCAGATGCCGTGCGGCGGCGGAAGCGAGGGGTAGCATGAGCCTTCTTGAGATCGAAGTGGATCGCGACATCAACCCGGTCGACATGATCGAGCAGGTGGCCTCGGTCAATGACTGGGAGTTCGAGCGGGCCGGCGACCACGAGATCAACATCACCGTGGCCGGCATGTGGGCCGACTATTCCATCTCGTTCTCGTGGATGGAGGATTTCGAGGCGCTGCATCTGGCCTGCGCCTTCGATCTGAAGGTGAGCGAGCAGCGCGCCGGCGAGGTCATGCGGCTCCTGTCGCTGGTCAACGAGCAGCTTCTGATCGGCCATTTCGACCTGTGGACGCGCGAGGGTGTGATCATGTACCGGCAGGCGCTGCTGCTCAATGGCGGCGCCGAGCCGACCGGCTCGCAGCTCGAATGCCTGTTCGCCAGCGCCATCGAGGCCTGCGAGCGCTATTTCCAGGCCTTCCAGTTCGTCGTCTGGGCCGGCCGGCCGGCGCAGGAGGCGCTCGACAGCGCCCTGTTCGAGACCGAAGGCAACGCCTGAATTTGCTTTCCGCAGGGCTGTCCGGCACTGCGTCCGTTCCCGCGCCGGCGGATTGGCCGCGAATCCTTGCCCTGCCCGGCAGCGTTCCGCCGACCGAGGCCGCCTGGTCGCGCTTGAGCCTTGCCGCGTTTGGTGGCAAGCAGGCGCCATGAACGTTCCCTTCGACTTCACGCTGGCGCTGGTCGGCGCCGGCAACATGGGCGGCTCCATGCTGGCCGGCTGGCTTGGCGAGGGCCTCGACCCGGCGCTCGTTACTGTCATCGACCCGTCGCCACCACCCCCGGCGGCCGGGCTGATCGCCGAGACCGGCATCCACATCGAGGAAGCGCCACCCGACGGCCTGGCGCCCGACGTGCTGGTGCTGGCGGTCAAGCCGCAGATCATGGATGCCGTCATGCACGGCGCCGCCCGGCTGATGGGCCCCGCCACGGTCGCCGTGTCGGTCGCCGCCGGCAAGACGCTCGCCCAGCTCGAGGCCGGGCTGACGGCGGGGCCGGATGCCCGCCCGTCCGTGGTGCGCGCCATGCCCAACACGCCGGCACTGATCCGCCGCGGCATCACGGTGGCCTGCGCCAACCGCTTCGTCGCCGCCGCCCAGCGCGGCCGCGTCGACCGGCTGCTGCGCGCCGTCGGCACGGTGGAATGGGTCGAGGACGAAACCCTGATCGACGCGGTGACGGCGGTGTCGGGCAGCGGCCCCGCCTATGTCTTCCACCTCGCCGAATGCCTGGCGCAGGCAGGCGAGGCCGCGGGGCTGCCGTCCGACCTGGCCATGAAGCTCGCGCGCGAGACCGTTTCGGGCGCCGGCGAATTGCTGGCGCGTTCGCCCGACACGCCGGCGCGGCTCCGCCAGAACGTCACCTCGCCCAACGGCACCACGGCGGCGGCGCTCGCCGTGCTGATGGGCCAAGGCGGCCAGGGAGGCATGGCCGATCTGATGCAACGCGCGGTCGCCGCCGCCAGGCGGCGCTCGCAGGAACTGTCGGGCTGACGCCATGGCGGATGAAAAGGCCGACACCATCGGCATTGACGATTTCCTCAAGGTCGACATCCGGGTCGGCACGGTCATCGCGGCCGAGCCGTTTCCCGAGGCGCGCAAGCCCGCCTACAAATTGCGCATCGATTTCGGGCCGAAGATCGGCGTCAGGAAGAGTTCGGCCCAGATCACGGCCAATTACAGTCCGGAGCAACTGGTCGGACGCCAGGTGATGGCGGTCGTCAACTTCCCGCCGCGCCAGATCGGACCGATGATGTCGGAGGTGCTCACCCTCGGCTTCGCCGACGAGAATGGCGAGGTGGTGCTGGCCGGCGTCGACCTGCCGGTGCCCGACGGCGGGCGCCTGCACTGAAGCGTTCATCCCGCCTGGCGCCGCGCGGCGCCATCATTCCGACACGTTCGCGGACACTGATCGGCACCCTGACGAAAGCCGGCAGCGGAGGCGGAAGCATGGCGGGCAAGCTCGTTTTGGCGGCGGTGGCGGGGCTGCTCCTAGCCGGCCCGGCGGCCGCCCAGCAGCCGGGCACGATCATCACTGGCGAATCCTCGGTCAGCGTCGAGGGCAATTCAGCCGCGACGACCGGCGACGCCACTGACACCGGCACGGTGGTCACCGAGGGCTCGTCCAACGTGTTCATCGGCGGCAAGCCGGCGGCCGTGGTCGGCAACGCCACCGACTGCAACGGCGCCATCGTCACCGGCTCGTCGAGCGTGTTCGTCAACGGCAAGCCGCTGGCGACCACCGGCAGCAGCGTGGTGGCCTGTCCCGGGCGGTAGTCCGGCGAGGGTGCGCTGGCGCGGCCGCGCCCGCCCCGCGCGTGCTGTGCCGCTGCGATAGGCTCAGGCGCAATTGGGGTGACGCCGGATGCGAGATACGCGTCCCCCCAGGGGTGGGGAGAGGCGGCGAGCGTGACGGGCAAGCAGTCGCACGTGGCAACGCCGCTGCCCCACCCCGCCCGGTTCGCCCTTCGACAAGCTCAGGGCTCGCCTTCACCGACCTCCCCACAAGGGGAAGGTGAGGAGGACGCCGCAAGGCTCTCCCATGCTGCCCCTGCTCGCGATTCGGGACAGGCCCGACGATGGCGGACAATGGGAACCCGCCGCATGAACGATCAGCCGCGCCCCACACTCCGTCGTCATCCTCGGCCTTGTGCCGAGGAACCAATCCCGGCTCGGCAGGCCACCGCAATGCCGCGTCCCGGGGCCGGCGTGGCGGATCGTCGGGACAGACCCGACGATGTCGGAGACAAGGGGTACGGCCGCGTGAACGATCAAACGTCCGCATGATCCGCCGTCATCCTCGGCCGGCGCGACGAAGACAGAGGACACCGTTGCCTTGCAGCACAGCGCCCCATACGCCCCGCCCGACGCGCATGTGCCGGCGTCCTCGCCCGCATCCGTCCTTTACCCCTCCCCTGCCGCATGCCATGAAGCAGCCAACCTGATCCGCCGTGCCAGCCCATGCCCCTCTTCGCCATCCCCTTCCCTGCCGTCGACCCGGTTCTCATCGAACTCGGCCCGTTCGCTGTCCACTGGTACGGCGTCGCCTATGTCGCCGGCATCCTGTTCGGCTGGTGGTACGCGCGCCGCCTCGTCGCCGATGCCCGGCTGTGGGGGACAAGGGGCGCGCCGATGACGCCGGCCGACCTCGACGACTTCCTCGTCTGGGCGGTGATCGGCATCGTCGCCGGCGGCAGGCTTGGTTACGTGCTGTTCTACGACCTGCCGGTCTATCTGGACAACCCGGCCCGCATCCTCATGGTGTGGACCGGCGGCATGAGCTTCCATGGCGGCCTCGCCGGCACCATCGTCGCGATGATCCTGTTCGCCCGCCGGCGCGGCTTCTCCGTCTTCTCGCTGTTCGACGTGATCGCCGCCAGCGTCGGCGTCGGCCTGTTCCTGGGACGGCTCACCAACTTTATCAACCAGGAATTGTGGGGCAAGCCGACCGACCTGCCATGGGGCGTGATCTTTCCCGCCGCCGGGCCCGAGCCGCGCCATCCAAGCCAGCTCTACGAGGCGGTGCTCGAGGGGCTGGTCCTGTTCCTGGTTCTGCGCCTCCTTACCCATCGCCTGGTGAAGCTGCAGCTACCGGGCTTCGTCGCCGGCGCCTTCATCGCCTGGTACGCCTCCTGCCGCATCCTCATCGAGTTCGTCCGCCTGCCCGACCCGCAGCTCGGCTATCTCGCCTTCGGCTGGCTGACCATGGGCATGCTGCTGTCGCTGCCGATGCTGGCCGCCGGCATCTGGGCGATGGCGACGGCGCGATCGCGCGGCCGATGACGCCGCTGGCGAACCGCATCGCGGCGCTGATCGAGGCGACCGGACCGATCAGCTTGGCCCAATACATGGCGATCTGCCTCGCCGACCCGCGCCACGGCTATTATGCCACGCGCCCGGCGATCGGCGCGAACGGCGATTTCGTCACCGCGCCGCAGGTGAGCCAGATGTTCGGCGAGATCATCGCGGTTTGGTGCGTCGCCGCCTGGCGCACTCTGGCAAGCCCGTCGCGGCTGGTGCTGGCCGAGGCCGGCCCCGGCACCGGAGCGCTGATGGCCGACCTTGCCCGCGCCGCCCGCTCCTTTCCCGATTTTGCCGCCGCGCTCGAATTGGTGCTGATCGAGTCGAGCGCGGCGATGGCCGCCCACCAGCGCGCCGCGCTCGCCGGAAGCGGTCTGCCAGTGTCGTGGGTGGCGGCGCTCGACGATCTGCCCGGCGGCCCGCTCGTGCTCATCGCCAACGAATTCCTCGACGCCCTACCGGTGCGCCAGTTCGTCAAGGCCGGCGCCGCTTGGCGCGAACGCAGCATCGGCCTCGACGACAAAAGCCGGCTCGCCTGGCGGCTCGGCGCCGCCCTCATCGACCCGGCGCTCCTGCCGGCCGGTGCGGCGGCGGAGCCCGACGGCGCCGTGTTCGAAGCGGCGCCGGCACGCGCGGCGTGGGTGCAGGCGCTGGCCGAGCGGCTCAAGGCCGAGGGCGGCGCCGCGCTGCTCATCGATTACGGCCACGCGGCGAGCGGCTTCGGCGACACCTTCCAGGCGGTGCGCGACCACCGGCCCGCCGACCCGCTGGCCGAGCCGGGCCTGGCCGATCTTACCGCCCACGTCGATTTCGAGCCGCTGCGCGCGGTGGCCGCGGCGGCCGGTGTACAGGCCTCGCCGGTCGCGACGCAGGGCGAGTTCCTCGCCGCCATGGGCCTGGCGGAGCGCGCGCGGCGATTGGCCGCCAGTGCGGACGAGGCGGTGGGCCAACGCATGCTCGGCGAAGCCCGCCGCCTGCTGCATCCGGATGAGATGGGCAGTCTTTTCAAGGTGTTGGCGCTGTACCAAGGCGGCGCCGGCCTGTCCGCGCCCGACCTGCCGCCATTCTTGGCCGCGCCGCCGCGCCGTTGACAAGGGGGCCTGCCCCTATCACAGTCCGCGCCATGAGATGCGGTTTTCGACGAAAGCGGACCGGCTGATGACCCGCCCGGCGCCCATCCAATGCGGACGGCTGGACGCCCTGTCGCCGGCTTTCATCCACGGCTTCTTCACCCGCCATGGCGGCGTGTCGCGGGGGCTCTTCGCAGGGCTCAATGTCGGTCTCGGCTCCGGCGACCGGCCGGCCGATGTCGCCGAGAACCGTCGGCGCGTCGCCGCCTGGCTCGATTCGCCAACGCCGTTCCTGGCCACGCCCCACCAGACCCACTCGCCGACGGTCGAGACCGTGACGGCGGCCTGGCCGCCCGACGCGCGGCCGCGGGCCGATGCCGTCGTCACCGACCGGCCCGGCGTGCCGCTCGGCGTGCTGACCGCCGACTGCGGACCGATCCTTTTCGCCGACGCCAGCGCCGGCGTCATCGCTGCCGCCCATGCCGGCTGGCGCGGCGCGCTCGATGGCGTCATCGAGAACACCGTCGCCGCGATGGAGCGCCTCGGCGCCCGCCGCGCTGGCATCCGCGCCACGCTCGGACCGACGATCAGTCAGGACAGTTACGAGGTCGGACCGGAATTCGTCGATCGGCTGCTTGCCGCCGGCGCCGGCAACCGCCGCTTCCTGCGCGCCTCGCCGCGGCCCGACCACGCCCAATTCGACCTTCCGGGCTACATCCTCTTCCGGCTCGAGGCGGCCGGTGTCGAGGCGGAGTGGACCGGCCAGTGCACCTATGCCGACGAGGCCCGCTTCTTCTCCTTCCGCCGCACGACCCATCGCGGCGAGCCGGACTACGGACGCCAGATATCGGCCATCATGATGAGGAGCTGAGCATGGCCCTGCACTTCTCCGCCAAGGAATTCGCAGCCCGCATGGAGCGGCTCCAGGCTGCCATGGACGAACGCCGGCTCGACTGCATGCTCCTGTTCGCGCAGGAGAGCATGTACTGGCTGACGGGCTACGATTCCTTCGGCTTCTGCTTCTTCCAGTGCATGATCGTGCGGCGCGATGGTGAGATGGTGCTGCTGACACGCGCGCCCGACCTGCGTCAGGCCCGCCACACCTCGATCCTGACCAACATCGTCATCTGGATCGACCGCGACGGCGCCGACCCCACCGTCGAACTGAAGAACCTGCTCGGCGATCTTGACCTTGTCGGCGCCCGGATCGGCATCGAGTATGACACCGCCGGTCTCAACGGCCTCTACGGTCGCCTCCTCGACGAGCGGTTGAAGGCCTTCGGGCAGTTGCAGGACGCCTCCGACCTCGTGGCGATGCTGCGCGCGGTCAAGTCGCGCGCCGAGATCGCCCATGTCCGCAAGGCCGCCGAGCTCGCCGACGAGGCGTTCGACGCGGCAGTCGAGCTGACCAAGGCCGGCGCCGACGAAGGAGAGATCCTGGCCGCCATGCATTCGGTGATCTTCGCCAAGGGTGGCGACTATCCGGGCAATAGCTTCATCATTGGCTCGGGCAAGGACGCGCTGCTGTGCCGCTACAAGTCCGGCCGCCGCAAGCTGTCGAAAAACGACCAGCTCACGCTGGAATGGGCCGGCACCTGGGCCCACTACCATGCCGCCATGATGCGCACGCTCATCGTCGGCAAGCCGACGGCGCGCCATCTCGAACTCTACGAGGCGGCGCGCAACGCGCTGACCGAGGTCCGCGATGCGATGGTCGTCGGCAAGCCGATCTCCGAGATGTTCGATGCCCATGCCCGCGTGCTCGACGCCGCCGGCCTGGTGCGCCACCGCCTCAACGCCTGCGGCTATTCGCTCGGCGCCTCCTTCGGGCCGTCCTGGATGGACCGGCCGATGGTCCATGCCGGCAATCGCACGCCGGTCGAGCGCAACATGGTGCTGTTCCTCCACATGATCATCGCCGACAGCGAGACGGGCACGGCGATGACGCTGGGGCAGACTTATCTCGCCACCGCTTCAGGGCCGGAAAGCCTGTCTCGACACGAAATTGACCTTATTGTGCGCTAGCGACTAGAACGCCATCGGGGGAATCAGAACGCTCGCAGAGGAAGCAGTGGCTCACCAACGGCCCTTTTCACCTTGCCGCCTGGCGGCGCAGGTCGCTGTCGTCTTTGCCGGTCTGGCGCTGGCTGCCTGCAATTCGGATTCGTTTTCCGACAGCCTCAAGCCGCGCGCCAATGTCGCGCCCACCGCGCAGGTCGCCCCGCAGCCGGCGGCCGAGTTGGGTGAGCAGGCGCCGGCCAGCGATCCTTCCGTCGCCCCGTCGGCCATGGCCGACACCGCGCGACCCTCGCCCGCCCAGCAGCAGGTGGCGTCGCAGCAGCAGGCAACCTCCCAGCAGCAGGTGGCCGCCCTGCCGCGCGTCGACCCGGTCGCCTTCCTGCCCGTCACCGGCGCCCCCCAGTCGATCGTCACCCGGCTCGCCGGATCGATGCGCAGCGCCGCCCAGGCCCAGTCGGTGCCGGTCGTCGTCTCGGTCGATCGCGGCGCACGCTACCAGGTCAAGGGCTATTTCTCGGCACTCGGCGACGGCTCCGGCACGACACTGGTCTATGTCTGGGACATCCTCGACCGCAACGGCGTGCGCGTCCACCGCATTTCCGGTCAGGAGCGCGGTCCGGCCGCGAGCGGCGACCCGTGGAACAGCGTGACATCCGACATGATCGACCGCGTGGCGCAGTCGACCGTCGGCAGCCTGCGCACCTGGATGTCGTCCAGCCGCTCGGGCTGAGCGCTGCCCGTGGCGCCGTCGCGACCATCTGGTGATTGTTGGCCCCGAGCATTGATAGGCGAAATCCCATCGCCTATACAGCCGCGCATACCAACCTCCCGCGGCTCCACCAGATGAAACTATTTGCCGGCAATTCCAACCGCGCCCTTGCCGAACAGATTACCCGCTACCTTGAAATTCCCCTGGGCAGGGCCAATGTCCGCCGCTTCGCCGACCAGGAGATTTTCGTCGAGATCCTGGAAAACGTCCGCGGCGAGGACTGCTTCGTGCTGCAGTCGACGTCCTATCCGGCCAACGACCATCTGATGGAGCTGCTGATCATGATCGACGCGCTGAAACGCGCGTCGGCCCGGCGCATTACCGCCGTGCTGCCCTATTTCGGCTATGCCCGTCAGGACCGCAAGCCCGGCCCGCGCACGCCGATCTCGGCCAAGCTGGTCGCCAACATGATCACTACCGCCGGCGCCGACCGCGTGCTGACGCTCGACCTGCACGCCGCCCAGATACAGGGCTTCTTCGACATCCCGACCGACAACCTGTTCGCGGTTCCGGTGCTGGCGCGCGATGTCAAGGAAAGCTACGACCTCGACCACACCGTCGTCGTCTCGCCCGACGTCGGCGGCGTCGTGCGCGCCCGCGCGCTCGCCAAGCGCATCGAGGCGCGGCTCGCCATCGTCGACAAGCGGCGCGAGCGGCCGGGCGAATCGGAGGTGATGAACGTCATCGGCGACGTGACCGGCGCCAACTGCATCCTCGTCGACGATATCGTCGATTCCGGCGGCACGCTGTGCAACGCCGCCGACGCCCTGCTCGACATCGGCGCGGCCAGCGTCACCGCCTACATCACCCACGGTGTGTTGTCCGGCGGGGCGGTCGCCCGCGTCACCGCCTCGCGGCTGAAGGAGCTGGTCATCACCGATTCGATCCAGCCGACTTCCGCCGTCGAGACCGCCCACAACATCCGCGTGCTGTCGGTGGCCGAACTGGTCGGCGAAGCCATCAACCGCACGGCGCTTGAAAAGTCGGTCTCCAGCCTGTTTGACTGACAGGCAGCGGATTCGTTTGCTCGACAGCCACATCTGAACCCTTCAGCCCGTCGCCGAAGCCGCGAACCCGTCGCGGATCGCCCGCGCCATCGCATCAACCACATCGCCGCGCGAGCGCGGGTTGCGGTGCATCACCACCTTGGAGGCATCGATGTCGCCGAAGCCCTCCGCCGCCGCCAGTTCGCGGCATCCGGGCGGGATGTTGCTGCGTGAGATCGGCGCGATCGCCAGCCCCGACATGACCGCAACTTTCAGGCCGCCCCCGGTCTCGCTGCGGTAGGCGACGCGATAGGGCAGACGGCGCCGCGTCAGCATGCGCAGCGCGAAGTCCGTGCACCAGCCCTCGTTCTCGTAGAGCGCGATCGGGATCGGCCGCTGCTCATGCGTGGCGTGGGCGTCGGACGTCACCCACACGGTCGGATCGCTCATCAGCACCTCGCCGTCGGAGAAATCCTGCCACTCGAAGACGATGGCGAGGTCGAGCCGATCCTCGGCCACCGCCTGCATGTGGTCGGCCGAACGCCCGTAGCGGGCCGAAATCTCGACCTCGGGATGAACCCTGGCGAAGGCGCCGAGCGCGCGCACCAGCACCGAATAGCCGTATTCCTCGGGGATGCCGAGACGGAGCTTGCCCTGCAGCGGCGGGGCGCCGAGCGAGGCCGCCGTCTCGTCGATGAGCGCGACGATGCGGCGGGCATTGGCCAGAAGCTGCTCGCCCTTGGCGGTCAGTTCGACACCGCGCGGCCCGCGGGCGAACAGCGGCGCGCCGACCGTCTCCTCCAACCGCTTGATCTGCATGCTGACCGCCGACTGCGTGCGATGGACGCGGCTCGCCGCGCGGGTGAAGTTGCCCGTGTCGGCGACGGCGAGGAATGTGCGCAGAAGCTCCGGATCAAGCGGGTTCACGACAATGCCGAGACATCAGGAATGTTGATGTCATCTATCATCAATATTCGTTTCAGGAATGTCAAACGACATCCTATGTGTGGCGGACAGGATGTCGCGTCATGGCCGTTTCCTTCCCTTTCCAGCCCTTGCGTCGAACCCCGAGCCGCCGGCCCGAAACCGGACAGTCCGCCGAGCAGGTCGCCACGCGCCTGCACATGGCGGCGCTGCTCGGTCTCCTGCGCAGGCGCGACGACCATCTGTTGCGGGACATCGGCCTCACGCGCGAGGAACTGCTCGGCCCGGCGCGCGCATTCTGGTCCGATTGGCTGCGGCGCAAGCAGCCGTGGCAACTGTGAGCCCGCGGCCCGCGCCCCTCTATGCGGCCTGGGCCAGCGCCACGCCGATTGCGGCGGCCGCCGCCAGCACTGCGAAAAGGTTGGCTTTGAACGCCAGCAGCGCCACGGCGGCGAGCGCGGTGATGATCCCCGCGCGCCAGTCGAACGTGGCCAGATCCGCCACCGGCAGCGCCAGCGGTCCGAATCGCACCTCGCCGACCTCGGCAAACAGGACGTGGATGGCGAACCACAGCGCCAGATTGGCAATGACGCCGACGACCGCCGCCGTCACCGCGGCCAGCGCGGCGGCGAGCCAGCGCACGTTGCGCAGCGTTTCGACATAGGGCGCGCCGGCGAAGATCCACAGGAAGCAGGGCACGAAGGTGAACCACAGCGTTACCACCGCGCCGACGAGACCGCCGACGAAGGGGTCGAAACCGGATAGGCGTGCGCCACCGAGGAAGCCGACGAACACCAGCACCAGGATGAGCGGCCCCGGCGTGGTCTCGGCAAGGCCGAGGCCGGTCAGCATTTCCTGCGGCGCCAGCCAGCCATAGACGTCGACCGCCTGCTGGGCGACATAGGCGAGGACGGCGTAGGCGCCGCCGAAGGTCACCGTCGCCATCTTGGAGAAGAACACCGCTTCGGCGGTGAAGACGTTGCCGGCGCCGGCAAAGAGGAGGAGCGCGGCGAGCGGCACGAACCAGATCGCAAGCCATGTGGCCGACGTCGCCGCGAGACCGCCAAGGGTGGGCCGGGCCCAGGCGGGCAGCCCCCGTTCCCGGCCGGTTCCGGCAGCGGCCACCCCCCGCGAACCTGCGCGCACCGACAGGTCGACCGCGGCGCCGGTCAGCGCGGCGCCGAAAATGATGATCGGGAAAGGCACGTCGAAGAAGGCGATCGCCACGAAGGCGGCGATGGCGAGCGCGACCATCAGCCGGTCCTTCAGCGCGCGCTTCGAAACCCGGATGAGCGCCTCCAGCACGATCGCCAGCACGGCGGCTTTCAGGCCGAACAGCAGGCCCTGGACAATGCGGAGCTCGCCCAGCGCCAGATAGAGCGCGGAGAGCGCCACCAGCACCGCCGCTCCTGGCAGGACGAACAGGAGACCGGCAACCAGCCCGCCGCGCACGCCGTGCATCAGCCAGCCGGCATAGGTGGCGAGTTGCATGGCCTCGGGTCCCGGCAGCAGCATGCAGTAGTTGAGCGCGTGCAGGAAACGCCTCTCGTCGAGCCAGCCCTTCTCCTCGACGATGATGCGGTGCATCAGCGCGATCTGCCCGGCCGGCCCGCCGAAGGACAACAGGCCGATCCTGGCGAAGGTCCGCGTCGCCTCGGCGAAGGAGGGACGGCGGACAGCGCCAACCCTGGTGTCCATCTCAGGCCACCCTGGCCGGCCAGTTGTGGGTCTCGGCCGTGGCGAACCGGCACCAGCCATAGAGCGCGTCGTAGACGAGCATGCCCTGCTCCAACTGCCGCAGGTCGTCGACCTCGATCGCCGACAGGCCGAGCGAGACGGCAAGCAGCCCCGCCGCTTGCGGCTCCAGGTCGAGGCGGGCGGTGTCGGCGCCGCGCACGATCCGCGCCAGGCGGGCAAGCGCTTCGTCCTTCAGGCCGAACTCCTCGATCAGCGTGTCGAAGGAGCATTGTTCGCCGCGATGCGAATAGGGCACGCCGTCGACATCATAGGGGATGGCGCCGATCTCCTCGGCCACGTCGCGGACCCATTCAGACGCCACGAAGTGGAACCGCGCCAGCGGATCGATGAACCGGCGGATCAGCCACGGGCAGGCGATGCGATCGATCTTCGGCCGCTGACGCGTCACCCAGACGCTGGCGCCGGCGGCCACGTCGACCCCGGGCCGCTCCCTGGCGACGAGCAGGCCGCCGGCCTGCTGATAGGCCTCGATGCCGCCGTCGAGCACTCTTGCTCGCGCGCCGCAGGCGGCGAGGCGTGTGGCCGCTATCTCGCTGACATTGTGGCCGTGAGCACAATAGACGACGATCTCCCGGCCCGCGCCCAGTTCGGCGTACCATTCGGCCGCATGCATGTGGTCGCGCCAGATGGCGCCGGCGATGCGCTGCGGCGCGGCCGCGAACACCTCGTGGCGACGGACGTCGACGACCAGCGGGCCGTCGCGGCTGCCGATGAGGGTCATGAGCTGGCTGGGTGAGATTCGATCGGACATGGGAAGACCTCCGCATGTAAAGCGAAGGCGGAACTTGGGGCGAAAGCCCTTCCTCGGGGAGTCCACCCATGTCCCCGATGCGGCGACATTAGCGGTGTCGGACGCCGCTGGCAACCGGCTTGCGTGGCGCCGGCTTCTTCCCTATAACCCGCCTGCCCGCGCGGACACCCTTGGAGGCAGCGCGGGTTGCGGGCGCCGGCGGCATCGCTGCAGCGCCGCAGACGCCGCTGGTCGTGGGACCGGACGGCCGCCCTCACCACATCGAAAGGAACCGCAGATGAGCCAGGAAGGCTACGAGCTCAAGGCTGAGCGGCGCGAACGGGTCGGCAAGGGGGCCGCCCGTCAGTTGCGCACGAACGGAATGATACCCGCCGTCATCTATGGCGACGGCAAGGCCCCCCTGCCGATCGCGCTGCCGCGCAAGGACCTGACGCTGCGCATCCACGGCGGCGGCTTCATGACCACCATCGCCACCATCGATGTCGGCGGCGAGAAGCACCAGGTGCTGCCCAAAGACTACCAGGCCGACCCGGTGCGCGATTTCATCACCCATGTCGACTTCCTGCGCGTCGGCAAGGATTCGCGGGTCATCGTCGCCATTCCCGTTCACTTCGTCGACGAGGACAGGTCGCCCGGCCTCAAGCGCGGCGGCGTCCTCAACATCGTGCGCCACGAGATCGAGGTCGAGTGCCCGGCCACCGCGATCCCGGAGGCCTTCCAGATCAGCGTCGACGGTCTTGACATCGGCGACTCGATCCACATCTCGCATGTCAGCCTGCCCGGCGGCGTCAAGCCGACCATCACCGATCGCGACTTCACCATCGCCACGATCGCCGGCTCTTCGGCCATGAAGCCGGAGCGGGTCGAGGGCGAGGAGGCCGTCGCGGGCGAGGCAGCACCGGCCGCCGCCGAGGAATGATCCACGCGGGCGCGGCCCGCCAGTGCGGAGTGACGACCGGCCATGCTGATCATCGCCGGCCTGGGCAATCCCGGCGAAGGCCACGCCCGCAACCGTCACAATATCGGTTTCATGGCGGCGGACGCGATAGCCCGCCGCCATTCGTTTGCGCCCTGGCGCCGCCGGTTCCGGGCCGAGATCGCCGATGGCGAACTTGGCGGCCGCAAGGTGCTGCTCATCAAGCCGCAGACCTATATGAACCTTTCGGGTGAGGCGGTCGGCGAAGCCATGCGCTTCTACAAGCTCGGGCCGCGCGACCTCATCGTCATCTATGATGAACTCGACCTGCCGGCGGGCAGGCTGCGGGTCAAGACCGGCGGCGGAGCCGGCGGCCACAACGGCATCCGCTCGATCGACGCCCATTGTGGCAAGGACTACCGGCGCGTGCGCCTCGGCATCGGCCATCCCGGCCACAAGGCGCTGGTCCAGCGCCATGTGCTGAGCGATTTCGCCAAGGCCGACGCAGAATGGCTCGAACCGTTCCTGGAAGCGATCGCCGAGCACGCGCCGCTGCTGGCGGCCGGTGAGGACTCCACCTTCATGAACCGCGTTGCGCTGGCCACCGGCGCAACCACGGCGAAGGAAGAGAGGAAGCCGAAGGGGCAGAGCCACGTGCCGCAGGCCCGCGCCGCGGCCAAGAAGCCCACGCCGCCCAAATCCGGGCCCATGGCCGAGATCCTCAGGAAGCTGTTCGGCGGGAAATGAACCGGCCGGCAAGGATGGCGGCTGCCGCAAGACCGACCTCGGCCAGCCCGGCAAGCCGGGCCTGGTCGGGCGCCAGCCCGGTTTCGCAGGGCCAGACAAGCCATCGCGGCAATACCAGCGCCTCAACCAGATGGAACAGCGCCATCGGCGAACCGACCGAAACCGGCACGGCAAGCCTCCCGGTCAGTGCAGGCGGAAACAGCAACACGAGCGTGCCGTGAACGAGCAGCAGACCGGCCGCGAGCCGCAGCGCGAATGAAATGGCCCGCCACCGTACGAGCGATCGGCCGGACATGGCGGCCATCGCCGGTCCGTCTGGCGCACGCCCGGTGGACGCGGCGGCAGGAACACTCATGCCGCAACGTTCCTGCCGGCGGACTGTCCCGCCGCAGGCCCCCTACGCCGGCGACTGTCCTCGGCGAGGACGGCATTGCGGTCGGCCTTGCCGGTGGCGGTCCTGGGCAGCACCTCGATGATCTCGATAGCCCTGATCCGCTTGTAGTGAATGACCTGCTCGTTGACCCAATCCATGATCGCGAACGGATCGGCGGGAGCATTGAGCGCGACATACGCGACCGGCACCTCGCCGCTATAGGGATTGTCGCGGCCGATGACGATTGCGTCGGCAACCGCGGGATGGGCAGTCAGCAGCAGTTCGAGCTCGGCCGGCGCGACCTGGCCACCGTTGACCTTGATCAGTTCCTTGATGCGGCCGGTGATCCTCAGCTTGCCATCGTTGCCCATCCAACCGACATCGCCGGTCCTCAACCATCCATCCTCGGTGATGACCTTTGCCGTCTCCGCCGGCAGGCCGAGATAGCCCTGCATGATATTGGGTCCGGCGACCTGGATTTCGCCGTCGCGGTTCGCCGGCAACGGCCTGCCGCTCGCGACGTCGATGATCCTCAGCCTTGACAGGGGCACAGGCAGGCCGACGCTGCCGGGAGTCGTATCTGCCGGATCGTCCACCGTTATCGCCGATGAACTTTCGGTCATTCCGTAGACCTGCGTCACCGGGCAACCGAAAAATGCTGCGGCCTCGGCCTGAACGACCTCGAAGAGCGGGGCGCCGGAGGCGGCGACTACCTTCAGTCGTGAGAAATCGCGGCCGCCCGCCGCGGGATGGCGCGCCAATGCCCGCAGGATCGGCGCCATCACCGGAACATGCGTAACCGCGAACTTCTCGATCGCGTCGAAGATCAGCATGGGATCGAAACGGGGAACGATGACGACGGCCGATCCGGTCATCAGTGCCACCACGAACAGGTTTGGCCCGACGATATGGAACAATGGTGCAAGGCCGAGGAACCGGGCGCCGACATCCACCCGCAGCAGCGGCGGCACCTGACAGCCGCCGGCGATCAGGTTGCGATGGGTCACGACCACGGGTTTCGGAAGGCCCGTCGTGCCACTCGAAAACGGCAGCAGCGCCGGATCATCACAGAAGCAGCGGTGTTCGCGGCTTTCGCTGTCGCCGCCGATGTCGAACAGCGAAGGAACACCGGGCAGCCCCGCCTCGCTGGAAAGCAGGATCGAAACGCCCTGCGCCGATGCGATCGCGTTCGCCGTCTCGGCCAATGGCAGGAAAGCCAGAATCGCCTTTGTCGGCACCCGCGAAAACTGCCGCGCGATCTCGCCCGGCGTCGCCAGCGGATTGATGCCGCTGATCGTGCCGCCGAGGGACTGGGCGGCGAGCGCGGCGACATACCAGGCGAGCGAATTGGGCATCAGCGTGCACAGGCAATCGCCGCGGCCGAAGCCACGCTCGGCCAGCCCGTTCGCCGCCCTTCGGTAGAGCGACGCCAGTTGCGCGTTCGTAACCGTCCTTGCCGACACGGCGTCGATCAGCACGATTCCGTCCGGCTTCTTCGCGGCGTTGGCGTCGACCAGTTCCGGCAGGGTCGCGTCCCGCGGCCAGTCGATCTCGGCACCTTCCCACATGGTTTTGCCCATGACGCTTGCCTTTCGCAGAATGGGCGAGTTACTTTACACGTGTAAATATAACAGGACTTTACAAGTGTCAAGTAACCATCAGGGTGTCGCTGCGAAGGCCGCGGACGGTCGCGTCCGTGTTCTGGAGGCGGCATGGGCGCTCGTGGCCGAGAGCGGGGCTGTGGACGTGACGCTGTCGCAGATAGCGAAACGCGCCGGCGTTTCCCGCCAGGCCATCTACCTCTTCTTCGGCAACCGTGCCGGACTGCTGGTCGAGATGACCCGGCATCGCGACGCCAAGTCAGGGATATCGCGTCGGTTCTTGCGCGCGATCCACGAAAGAACCGCGACCCGCGCGCTGGAGCAGGCGGTCAGGACATGGTTCCTCTATATCCCGGAAATCTATCCCGTGGCGTTGGCCCTCGCGGCGGCTGCGACCAGTGACGCTGAAGCCGCCGCCGCCTGGAAGGACCGCATGGACGCCATGCACAAGCTGTCCTTGAACCTGGCCACGCGACTGGACACGGAAGGCATGCTCGCGTCGGGCTGGACCGCCGCCCGGGCCGCCGACTACATATACGCCCAGGCCCACTTCACCACCTGGTACCACCTCGTCATCGAGCGCGGCTGGCCGCCCGACATGGCCGTTGGCCACGTGGTGGCCGGGCTCAAGGCCGCCTTGCTGCGCTGAACTGCCGGCTTGTGGCAAAGCGCGGCTTGACCTTTGGTCTGCTTCGCCCGTAGCACGGCACGATCTACATCACGACAGGACCAGTTTCGGCATGGGTTTCAGATGCGGCATTGTCGGCCTCCCGAATGTCGGCAAGTCGACCCTCTTCAACGCGCTCACCCGCACCGCCGCCGCGCAGGCGGCGAACTATCCGTTCTGCACGATCGAGCCGAACACCGGCGAGGTTGCCGTGCCCGATCCGCGGCTCGAGCGGATTGCCGCGATCGCCAGGTCGAAGGAGATCATCCCGACCCGCATCGCCTTCGTCGACATCGCCGGACTGGTACGCGGCGCCTCCAAGGGCGAGGGGCTGGGCAACCAGTTCCTGGCCAACATCCGCGAGGTCGACGCCGTCCTCCATGTCGTGCGCTGCTTCGAGGACGCCGACGTGACCCATGTCGAGGGGCGCATCGATCCGCTCGCCGACATCGACACGATCGAGACCGAGCTGATGCTGGCCGACCTCGACAGCCTCGAACGGCGCGTCGAGCAGGCCCGCAAGCGCGCCACCGCCAGGGACAAGGAGGCGCTCGCCGTCCTGCCGGTGATGGAGGCCGCGCTTGCGCTGCTGCGGGACGGCAGGCCGGCGCGGGTGCTGCTCGCGACGATGAACGCCGAGGAAAGCAAGGTCCTCAGGGCCCTGAACCTGCTCACCGCCAAGCCGGTGCTCTATGTCTGCAACGTGGCCGAGGCCGACGCGGCAACCGGCAACGAATTCTCGCGCGCGGTGGAAGCGCGCGCCAGGGCCGAAGGCGCCGGCGCGGTGGTGATCTCGGCGGCGATCGAGGCCGAGATCGCCCAGCTTCCCGAGGCAGAGGCGCGCGAATACCTGGCCGCGATGGGATTGGATGAGCCCGGCCTCGACCGGCTGATCCGCGAGGGCTACCGCCTGCTTGGCCTGGTTACCTTCTTCACGGCCGGGCCGAAGGAAACCCGCGCCTGGACTGTGCCTTCCGGCTCGAAGGCGCCGCAGGCGGCAGGCGTGATCCATACCGATTTCGAGCGCGGCTTCATCCGCGCCCAGACCATCGCCTATGACGATTATGTCGCGCTCGGCGGCGAGGTGGCCGCGCGCGAGGCCGGCAAGGCGCGCGACGAAGGCAGGGACTACGTCGTCGCCGACGGCGATATTATGCTGTTCAAGTTCAACGTCTGAGGCGACGCTCAGGCCGCGGCCGGCGGCAGCCGGTCGCGCAGCACCGGCGGCAGGACGGCGAGCAGCAGCCGGCGCAGCCGCAGCCAGCCGACGCCGAGCACCAGCACGATGAGCCCGACCAGCAGCACGGCAACGGCCGCCACGTCGCCGGCCTGGAAATCGGCGACGCGGGCCAGCACCAGGATCGCCGCGCCAAGCGAGACGAGGCCGGAGGTGACGAAGGCGCGCCGGTCGATGACGATGCCGGTCAGCATCATCGCGGTTATGACGCCGACCACCACCAGCGCCTCGGCGAGCCCCGGCTCGTTCGCCCACCACGGTCCGCCGCCCTGCCCCTGCAGCAGCGTGGCGACGATCCCGTAAAGGAGCGCCGGCGCCGCGCCGAGATGCAGCCAGAAGGCGACGTCGGAGCGGCGCGTCAGCCGGCCGGGATCGCGCAGATCGAACGCCATTGCCGTGGCGAACAGGGCGAGCGCGCAGGCGAGCGCGACCAGATTGACTAGCAGCGGCTGCGCGGTGAAGATCGCCGGCGTCCCGCTTGCCGCCTGGATCGCCGCCAGCAGCAGGAAGAACAGGAAGCCGAACGCCGCCAGGATGATGGCGGCCAGCGCCGCCGGCACGCGGTAGCGCCAGTAGAACGGGATCAGCGCCAGCGGCTGGGCAATGGAAATGACCACGCCCAGCAGTGCTTCCCTGCCCGTCCATTCGACCGGTTCGGTAAGCCGCAGCACCAGCGAGAAGACCGCCAGGGCGAAGGCGACCGTGAGCGTGAAGGCGGGCAGCGCCAGCCGCTGACGACGCACGAGGATTTCGGCCAGCACCAGGATCGCCGGCAGCACGACCCAGACGCCGGCGAGCCGCCACAGCCCGGCGAGCGCGGCAACGACGCCGATGGTGATCAGGATGTCGTGAAAGCCGCGCACGAAGCGCGGCGCTTCGCTTTCCTCCACCGGCTGCGCCGGTTCTGCGTCGCGTGGCGCCGACAGGTCGTCGAGCAGCCCCGCCTCGGCCACACCGGCACCGGCGGGCATCAGACCCGCCTCGGCGAAATGGCGCGCCAGCCGGTCGCGCTGCCCGGGCGAGACGATGTCTGCGTCGACGGCTGCATCGAGGGCCTTGCTCAGATCGGTCAACGTCACGCGCCTCCGCCGCCTTGCCCCGGCACGACAGTGGCACCAGCCGGCGCGGACTGCAAGGCAGCGGCGTCGCAGCACATCTCGCGCCGCAAGGGCGGCCGGTATTGATCGGGATCATGTCGCGGCGGCGGCAATTCGGGCGAGCCTGCGCCATGGCCGCCGAGCAACCGCATCGCCTCAAGCGCACGCTGTCGCTGCCGCTCCTCGTCTTCTACGGCGTCGGCGTCACGGTCGGCGCCGGCATTTTCGCGCTGATCGGCGAAATCCTGCTCGTTGCCGGCGATGCCGCGCCGATGGCTTTCCTGCTGGCCGGTGTCATCGCCGGTGCCACTGCGCTCTCCTACGCGCTGCTGGTGCGCGTCCTGCCCAAGGCAGGCGGCGACGCCGTCTTCGTCGCCCGCGGGCTGGGGCCCGCCTTCGGCCGGCTGGCAGGCCTCGGCGTGGTGGCGATCGGCATCATTTCAAGCGCCGTCATCGCGCTCGCCTTCGCCGGCTATGCCGGCACGCTGATCGCGCTGCCGCAGCCCGTCCTCGTCACGCTGATCGTGACCGCACTGGCAGCGATCGCCTGCTGGGGCGTGCGCGAAAGCGTGCTGTTTGCCGCCGGCGTGACCATCCTCGAAGTCGGCACGCTCCTCGTCATCATCGCCGCCGGACTGCCGCTGTTGGCCAACCTGCCGCCACCGGCCGAGCTGGCCGGCCTCGGCCACGGCTGGGCGGGTCTCGCGCCGGTCGTCACCGGCGCGGTGATCGCCTTCTTCGCCTTCGTCGGCTTCGAGGACATCGAGAACATGGTCGAGGAAACGGTCGACCCGACGCGCGCGGCGCCGCGCGCCATTCTGTGGACGCTGGCCATCACGCTCGTTCTCTACGGTCTGCTGGCGCTGGTCGCCGTCGCCGCGCCGCAGCGCGGCATCATCGCCGCCTCGCCCGCCCCGCTGGCGGTGCTGTTCGAACAGACGACGGGCGTCGGCCGCGCACCGGTCGCCGCCATGGCCGCCGTCGCCATGATCAACGGCGTGCTGGTGCAGATACTGATGTCGGCGCGCACCCTGTTCGGCATGGCCCATGAAGGCCTGTTGCCGGCATGGTTCGGCAAGGTCGACGCCTGGCGGCGCACGCCGGTGCGCGCCACCCTGTTCGTCGCCGCGCTGATCCTGGTGCTGGCGCTCGCCTTTCCGCTGGTGACACTCGCCGAGGCGACGAGCTTCGTGGTGCTGGGCGTGTTCACGCTGGTCAACCTGTCGCTGTTCGTGCTGGGCGGCAGGACGGAATACCCTTCGCTGCGGCCCTGGCGCTGGTGGGGCATCATCGCCGCGCTGCTCAGCGTGGCGGTGCCCGCCTTCCTGCTGTGGACCGGGGCCGCCGCCGGCCACTGAACGGGCAGACCGCTCAGCTCCCCGCCGGCGCCAGATCGGCCGGCGAGATCAGCACCGAGAACTGTTCGCACCAGATCACCACGCTCCGGTAATTGGCGACATCGACGCCAGCCGGGATCGGGTAGTTCTGGCTGCCCTTGAACGCCCTGAGCCGGCCAAGGTCGACGAACATCTCGCCGGAAAGCTCGCCGGAGGAGCGCACCGTCGCCCGCGGCACCAGATAGACGTGGTATTTCGGCCCCGGCCCGACCTCGAAATCGGCATGCAGGTGGATATTGTCGGCGAAGACCGACACTTCGCCACTACCGTAGTGGACCGGATCGCTCGGATTGGCGTGGATGAAACGACCCGCCGCCAGCCTCTCGCCGATGTCCGCCTGCAGCTGCTCGGCGGCGGGCGGCGGCGGGAAGACGTAAGGAAACAGGAAGAAGCCGGCCGCCACGCCGAATGCGGTGCCGAAAATCCCGCCGATGAGAAAGAAGACAAGCCCTCGCATATTCGCCTTCCCGCTGGGCGGCTACGCTAGCACGACGGGACACCCGTTGCGACTTGGCCTTCGGTGGCTCCGTGCGTTCGGCTATCTCTCAGGCTTCCTGTTCCTTGAGCCCGGCCCACACCTTCTTCTTGGTCAGATAGACCAGCACCGCCAGCAGGACCAGGAAGAACATGACCTTGAAGCCCATCGCCTTGCGCTCGACCAGGCTCGGCTCGGCGGCCCACATCATGAACGCGGCGATGTCCCTGGCATACTGGTCCACCGTTTCCGGCGTGCCGTCCTCATAGGTGACCACCCCGTCGGAAAGCGGCGGGGCCATCGCCAGCGCCGCGCTGCCGACGAAATAGGGGTTGTAATAGGTGCCCTCGGCCACTTCCACGCCGGCCGGCGGGTCCTGATAGCCGGTCAGCAGCGAATAAATGTAGTCGGGCCCGTTCTCGGCATAGAGCGTGAAGGCGTCGAAGACGAACCAGGGAAAGCCGCGCTCGGGCGCCCGCGCCTTGGCCAGCACCGAGAAGTCGGGCGGCGGCGCGCCGTTGTTGGCAGCCGCGGCCGCCTCGACATTGGGGAAGGGCGAGGGGAAGCGGTCGGCCGGCACCGCCGGCCGCTCGAACATGTCGCCATCGCTGTTGGGCCCGTCGGTGACGGTGTATTCGGCGGCGAAGGCCTTGACCTGCTCCTCCGAATAGCCCAGCTCCTCGAGCGCGCGGAACGGCACGAGCCGCATGGAATGGCAGGCCGCGCACACCTCCTTGTAGATCTTCAGGCCACGCTGCAGCTGCGCCAGGTCCCAGCTACCGAACGGCCCGGCGAAGCTCCAGCTCTGCTGGCGCGGATGATTGAGCGGATAATGGGGCGTCGCCCCGTCCTCTTCGGCCGCCATGGCGGTACCGGCCAGGCCGAAGGCGATCGCCGCGGCCGCCCCGATGCGGGCAACGCCGGAAACAACGGAGTTCGGTCTCATGAGCTTGGTGTCCCCGCAATTGGCGTTCACTGGGCCGGCCTGGCGCTGGCGCCGGCGGCCGGCTTCTTGGCGAGCACCGCGTCGGCAATGCTAGCCGGCAGTGGCTTAGTTTTCTCGACCCAGCCGAGCCAGGGCAGGATGATGAGGAAGTGGGCGAAGTACCAGATGGTCAGCACCAGCGCCAGCGTCGGATAGATGCCTTCGGGCGGCTTGGAGCCGAGCCAGCCGAGCCCGATGCACACCGCAACGAAGATCCAGAAGAATTGGCGATAGAGCGGCCGGTAGGTCGCCGACTTGACCTTGGAGGTGTCGAGCCAGGGCAGGAAGAACAGCACCGCGATCGAACCGAACATGGCGATGACGCCGCCGAGCTTGGAGTCGATCAGCACGAAATCGGTGAACGGGATCGAGATGTTGAAGGTGATCGCCCGCAGAATGGCGTAGAACGGCAGGAAATACCATTCCGGCACGATGTGCGTCGGCGTCTTCAGCGGATCAGCCTCGATGTAGTTGTCGGGATGGCCGAGAAAGTCCGGCAGGTAGAAGACGAACCAGGCGAACAGGATGAAGAACAGCACCAGCGCGAAGCTGTCCTTGATCGTCGCGTAGGGCGTGAACGGCACCGTCTCCTTGCGCATGTTCTTGACCTCGACACCGGTCGGGTTGGTCTGCCCGACCACGTGCAGCGCCCATACATGCAGCACCACGACGCCGGCGATCATGAACGGCAGGAGGTAGTGCAGCGAATAGAAACGGTTGAGCGTCGGGTTGTCGACCGCGTAGCCGCCGAGCAGCCATTGCTGGATGGCGTCACCGACCCAGGGGATCGCCGAGAAGAAGCCGGTGATGACGGTGGCGCCCCAGAAGCTCATCTGCCCCCAAGGCAGCACATAGCCCATGAAGGCGGTCGCCATCATCAAGAGGAACAGGATGACGCCGAGAATCCACAGCACCTCGCGCGGGGCCTTGTAGGAGCCGTAATACATGCCGCGGAACATGTGGATATAGACGGCGAGGAAGAACATCGACCCGCCATTGGCGTGCAGGCGCCGCAACAGCCAACCGTAATTGACGTTGCGCATGATGTGCTCGATGCTGTCGAAGGCCATCGCCGAATTGGCGACATAGTGCATGGCGAGCACCACGCCGGTCAGGATCTGGGCGACCAGCATGATCGAGAGGATGCCGCCGAAGGTGTACCAGCCGTTCAGGTTGCGCGGCACCGGATAGGCGACGAAGCTGTCATACATCAGCCGCGGCAGCGGCAGGCGGTCGTCCAGCCATTTCATGAAGCCGGACCGCGGATTGTATTCGGAATGTCCACCGCTCATGGGTCGCTGCTCCCTGCCCGTCAGCCGATGCGGATCGTCGTGTCGGAAGTGAAGGCGAAGACCGGCACCTCCAGGTTCTTCGGCGCCGGTCCCTTGCGGATGCGCCCGGCCGTATCGTAGTGCGAGCCGTGGCAAGGGCAGAACCAGCCGCCGAAATCGCCGGCCGTGCCGATCGGGACGCACCCCAGATGCGTGCACACGCCGACCATCACGATCCAGTTCTCCCTGCCTTCGCCGCCGGAACGGTTCTCGTCGGTGGCCGGAGCATTGGTCGGCAGGTTGGCGTTCTCGGCGCCCTTGTCCTTCAGTTCCTCGATCGGTGTGGCCCGCGCGGCCTCGACCTCGGCATCGGTCCGGTAGCGGATGAAGACGGGGCGGCCGCGCCATTTGACGACGATCGCCTGGCCGGGCTCGAGCGAGGAAACATCGACGTCGATGGAGGCGAGCGCCCGCGTCGAGGCGTCAGGGTTCATCTGGTCGATGAATGGCCATGCCAGGCCGACGGCGCCCACGGTACCGACGGCCGCCGTCGCCACGTAAAGAAAGTCACGGCGGCTCTGGTCCGCCATGTCATCCGTCCTGTTCGCGCTCACGCTGTTCGGTCCTTTCCCAATCGCCCTTTGCATCCCGTCCGCGCAACACCACGCACGGCCCCGCGCCGACCGCCTGCGCGGTCGCGCCCACCGGATTCTGCCGGTTGTCATATTCCGTGACGGACGCATTTGTCCAGCCGCGCGGCGACCGGGCGGGCACAATGTCGCGCCTTCGCGGGGAGGTGGCATCGAGCCTGCCCCACCGGCTGCTGCCGGCGCGCAATTCCTGCCCGCGCCGGCGGGTTGCCGGTGGCCGGCCGGCGCGCCAGAGCCTCATCCCGCCGAGCGGCAGCGCGAGGCGGACCAGATGACGCGACCAAACAAGCACATAGAACAAAAACCCGATTCATCTGGATCGGGTTTTGCTTTAAGTAGCCGGACTTTCACGAGGCACAGGCGAACCGGGTCGATGGCTGCTCCCATTCTCCTACTCGACGGCATCCGCCTCACCTTCGGGGCCACGCCGTTGCTGACCGGCGCCAGCCTGCAGGTTGAGGCCGGCGACCGCATCTGCCTGGTCGGCCGCAACGGTTCCGGCAAGTCGACGCTGCTCAAGGTCGCCGCCGGCCTGATCGAGCCCGATGGCGGCGAGCGCTTCGTCCATCCCGGCGCGACGCTGCGCTACCTGCCGCAGGAACCCGACCTGTCGGGATTCGCTACTGTCGGTGCCTTCGTCGAGGCCGGGCTGGCGCCGGGCGACGACCGCCGCCGCGTCGGTTTCCTGCTCGGCCGGCTCGGGCTCGACCCGGCGACCTCCACGGCGACACTTTCGGGCGGCGAGGCCCGCCGCGCCGCGCTGGCGCGCACGCTGGCGCCGGAGCCCGATATCCTTCTGCTCGACGAGCCGACCAACCATCTCGACCTGCCGGCGATCGAATGGCTTGAGGCCGAACTGGCGGCGATGCGCTCGGCCATCGTCCTGGTCAGTCACGACCGCCGCTTCCTGTCGGCGCTGTCGCGGCGCACTGTCTGGCTCGACCGCGGCCGGTCGCGCACGCTCGACAAGGGTTTCGCCGCCTTCGAGGAATGGCGCGACGAATTGCTGGCCGAGGAGGAGGCCAGCGCTCACCGGCTCGACCGCCGCATCGCCCGCGAGCAGGACTGGATCGTCCACGGCGTGACCGCGAGGCGGCGCCGCAACATGCGCCGCGTACGCGAACTGCAGGCGCTGCGGCGCGAGCGCGCCGAAGCGCGCAAGGCGGCCGGACAGGTCCGCCTCGCCGCCGAGGCGACACTGTCGGGCAAGCTCGTCGCCAGGCTCGACGGCGTGACCAAAGCGTTCGCCGACCGGGCGGTGGTGCGCGACTTCTCCACCATCGTCCATCGCGGCGACCGCATCGGCATTGTCGGGCCGAACGGCGCCGGCAAGACCACGCTGATCAACCTGATCACCGGCCGGCTGGCGCCCGATGCCGGCGAGGTCCGTCTCGGTGCCAATCTCGATATCCTCGTCATCGACCAGCAGCGCGCCGCGCTCGACCCGGCGATGACGCTGCGCGAGGCGCTGAGCCAGGGCGGCGGCGACCATGTCGAGGTCGGCGGTGCGCGCAGGCATGTGATGGGCTACATGCAGGACTTCCTGTTTTCGCCCGAGCAGGCCGGCACGCCGGTCGCGGCGCTTTCGGGCGGCGAGCGCGGCCGCCTGATGCTGGCGCGCGGGCTGAGCCGACCGTCCAACCTGCTCGTCCTCGACGAGCCGACCAACGACCTCGACCTCGAAACCCTCGACCTTCTGCAGGAATTCCTTGCCGACTATGCCGGCACCGTGCTGCTGGTCAGCCACGACCGCGATTTCCTCGACCGGGTCTGCACCGCCATCTTCGCCAGCGACGGCGACGGCACCTGGCGCGAATATGCCGGCGGCTATTCCGACATGGTGGCGCAGAAGGGCTCTGGCGTGGCCGCCCGTCAGGTCCGCCAGCCGGCGCTGACGCGCGAGGCGGCGTCCCATCCGCGGTCGACCGGCCCGGCTGCGCCGCGCAAGCTCTCCTTCAACCAGAAGCACGCGCTGGCGACGTTGCCCGGCGAGATGAAGGCGATCGAGGCCGAGATCGGTCGGCTGAGAGCGGAACTGTCCGACCCGGACCTCTATCGGCGCGAGCCGGCAAGGTTCGGCGAGTTGGCCGCCAAGCTCGCCGAAACCGAGGCGGCGCTGGCGCGCAAGGAGGAAGAGTGGCTGGAGCTGGAAATCCTGCGCGAATCGATCGAGGGCTGAACGGGCCGGCCGTCAGGCGATGAAGATGAGCGCCATGCCCGCCGTCGCCAGAAGCGCACCGAGCCAGGCCGCCGGCGCCGGCATCTCGCGCGTGCGCCACCAGATCAGCGGCAGGATGAGCACCGGCGCCATCGCCGACAATGTCGACACGATGCCGACCTCGCCACCCGAGAGCGCGAACAGGACGAGGGTCATGCCGAGCGCCATCGCCAGCACGCCGGAAAAGGCGGTGACCACGGCGACCGAGGCGGTGAGCGGCGCGGCCGGCTTCAGTCGGTCGCCCGTCGCCCACAGCGCCACGTAGAAACAGGCGACAGCGGCCGCGACCCGCAAGGCCGAGACCGCCACCGGATCGGCCCCGGCCGCCATGACCGGGCGGGCGATCAGCGAGCCGATGGCCTGGCACAGCGCCGCGCCGAGGCCGATGGCGACGCCGACCGCCAGCGAACCCTTGATGCTCTCCCACTGGTGGAGCTGCGAACGGCGCTTGCCGAAAACGATGGCGAGGACAACGCCGGCGACGACAATGCCGATGCCGGCGGTCTCCTGCGCGGTCAGCACCTCGTCGAGGACGAGCCAGCCGAGCATGACCGAGATCGGCGCGTGCATGGAGAAGACGATCGACGACCGCCGCGGGCCGATGCGGTTCAGCGCCATGAACAGCATGGTGTCGCCGACGAAGACGCCGATTATGCCCGACAGCACGACCGGGGCGAGCTGGTCAGGCGCGATCGACCGCCAGCTGCCGGCCAGAGCCACCCAGGCGGCCAGCAGCACCAGCACCATCGCCATGCGGATGCGGGTGAAGGCGACCGGCCCGAGATGGGCGACCGGCGCGGCCGAGACGATGCCCGACAGCGCCCAGCAGGCGGCGGCGGCGACCGCCGCCATTTCGTGGACCGGCATGGGGCCTTCCTACATCCGTTTCGGCAGATAGACCCACGTCAGCAGCCCGGTCGCCACCAGCACCGCCGCCAGCACCCAGAACGCGCCGGAAAAGCCGAACAGGGCGAAGGCGAAGACGTAGATAAAGGGCGGCAGCAGTTCCGAGGCGTCGAGATAGGTGCGATAGATCGTCGTCATCTGCGGCCGCTCATGAGCCCGGACCGCGCGCAGGAACGGGATCGGCCCCAGCCCGTCGAGCATGGCGATGAAGAACGATGCGGCGACGATCAGGACGCCGGCCATGATGGCGTGATCGGTGCCGGCCATGCCGACGCCGACGACGAAGACCGCCGCGCCCCAGAAGGCCAGCGTGATCATGAAGCGCAGCGAATGGCGCCGCGCCCACTCGGTGACCAGCAGGTTGTTGAACAGCATGGCGTTGCCGGCGGCGATGGCGATGCCGCCGGCGAGCGCGCCGGCATTGCCCTCGACCATCAGGATCGGCGTGTAGACGAAGAAGGTCACCCAGAACACCGAACGCGAGAAGGCGATCGTCCATGCCAGGCGCAGGCGCGGCTGCGACCAGAAGCGGCCGAGCGAGGCGAACGGGCTCGGCGGCGTGATCTTGCCGGGGCGGATCGGCCCCTTCTCGCTCATGCGCAGGTACCAGAACAGCACGAGCAGCAGGGCCGAGAAGACGGCCGGTACCACGCCGGCCGCCCAGATGCCGAAACGCTGGTAGAGCCAGACCCCGGCGAGCGGCGCCGCCATCCAGGCCAGCGTCGACACCGCGTAGCGCAGCGGTTCGGAGCGGACCAGTTCGGTCTTGCGGATGTAGTCCATGATGTAGAGGTTGAGCGTGATGTTGAGCGTGGCCGCGCCGAAGGTGCGCGCGAACATCGACCCGACCTGGCCGAACGGCGTGTCGAGCGCCAGCAGGGCACCGCAGGCGGCGATGGCGAGCCCGCCGACCGTGTAGCTCCAGCGCCGCGACAGGGCGCGGATCATGTAGGGGATGGTGAACGACGTGGCGAGCGCGGCGAGCGCCACGCAGGTGTAGACCCAGCTCACCGTCTCCTTGTCGCCGAACAGCGCATAGGCATGCAGCGGCAGCACCGTGGCGACCGAGGCGCGCGCGATCGATTCGACGAAGAACAGCAGCGCGAACGCCCAGGCCGCCTGCCCGGGCGCAGTCGAGATCCAGACGGGGTGACGGACGTGGAACGCCACGGAACGGGCTCAGCGGAGTGACATGCACCGATCTGAATTCATAGACGCGACCGGCACGGCCCGTTTAGCGGGAAAGCGGCACGTTGCAACCGGATTCTGCTTTTCGCGCGGGCAGCATGCCCAATCTCCGGGCAGCGGCGCGCCTGGCGCGACGACCGGTCGCGGCCGGGTCAGGCCGACAGGCTCTCGCCGATGAAGCCGCCCGACTGGCGCCGCCACAACCCGGCATAGAGCCCGCCGCGCGCCAGCAGCGTCTGATGCGTGCCCTCCTCGACGATGCGACCGCGATCGATGACGACCAGCCGGTCCATGGCGGCGATGGTCGACAACCGGTGGGCGATGGCGATCACCGTCTTGCCATCCATCAGGTCGAACAGATTCTCCTGGATGGCGGCCTCGATCTCTGAATCGAGCTGCGAGGTCGCCTCGTCGAGGACGAGGATCGGCGCGTTGCGCAGGAAGACGCGGGCGATGGCGATGCGCTGGCGCTGGCCGCCGGACAGCTTGACGCCGCGCTCGCCGACCCGCGCGTCGTAGCCGCGGCGACCGCGAATGTCCTCAAGCTTCTGGATGAACTCGTGCGCGCGCGCCTTCTTCGCCGCCTCGACCACCGCCTCGAACGGCGCCTCCGGCCTGCCGTGGGCGATGTTCTCGCTGACTGAGCGGTGGAACAGCCCGGCCTCCTGCTGGACCATGGAGAACTGGGCGCGCAGGCTCTCCTGGGTCACGCCGGCGATGTCCTGGCCGTCGAACAGGATGCGGCCGCCCTCAAGATCGTAGAAGCGCAGGAGCAGATTGACGAGGGTCGACTTGCCGGCGCCCGACGGCCCGACCAGTCCGATCCTCTCGCCCGGCTCGATGACCAGCGACAGGTCGTCGATCACCGGCTCGTCGCCGCCATAGGCGAAGCCGACGTTGCGGAACTCGATGCGCCCCCTGATGAACCGCAGCGGCCTGGCGCCGGGCGCGTCGGCGAGATCGAGCGGCCGGGCGACCAGTTCCATCGTGTTCTGCACCGTGCCGACGGCACGGAAGAAGCCGTTGAGATTGCCCATCAGCCGGCCGAGCAGCAGGTTGAGTCGCAGCACCAGCGCCAGGGTGAAGGCGACCTGGCCGGAGCTGATCTCGGCGTCGAGCCACAGATCGACCGACAGCCAGCCGATCGCGGCGATCATCAGGCCCGATACGGTGGTCAGCGTGATGCGCACGCCGGCGAGCGCCCGGGTGAAGCTCTTCAGCGATTCGTGCATGCCGACGAAGGCGCCGCGCACGAAATCCTCTTCCGCCGCGCCGCGCCCGTGCAATTTGACGACGGCGATGTTGGCATAGCCGTCGACCATGCGGCCGCTGACGACGGAGGCGGCTTCGGCCGTGCGCCGGCCGCGCTCGCGGATCTGCGGGATGTAGTGGAGGGCGATGGCGACGAAGACGGCGATCCACACGGCGACGACGCCGCCCAGCCGCAGGTCGAGCGCCGCCAGCAGGCCGAAGGTGGTGGCCGCATAGACGGCGATAAACCAGATGATCTGCAGCAGCGAGATCATCATGTCGCCGGCCGCCTGGCCGCCCTGCATCACCTTCTGCGCGATGCGGCCGGCGAGATCGTTGTGGAAGAACCGGAGCGACTGGGCGACGACATGCTTGTGGCTCTGCCAGCGCATCATGGTGAAGAAGCCGGGCACGATGACCTGCTCCTCGATCAGCGCGCCGAAGGCGACGACAAGCGCGCGGCCGACGGCGACGACCAGCGCCATGAAGACCAGCGCGGCGCCGTATTGGCGCATCAGGCCGGCCCAGCCCTCCTGCCGCAGCCCGCCCTGCTCGGCGGCGGCCATCATGTCGACGATGTGGCCGACAAAGGTGAACAGCGACGCCTCGATGATGGCGTTGAGGAAGCCGTAGACGAGCAGCGCGGCGAAGGCCCACCGGGCCTGGCCGACATAGTGCCAGACAAAGCCGAGCAGCCGGTTGGGCGGCTGGTAGTCGCCGCGCGGCGCGAACGGGTCGATCCAGCCTTCGAACAGCCGATAGACGGGATCGGAGAGCCTCACTCGGCCGCGCCCTTCTGCAGTTCCTCCTCGGCGAGCCCGATGAACCCGCCCGACTGGCGCGCCCACAATTCGGCATAGAGGCCGCCGCGGCGCACCAGTTCGTCATGGCTTCCCGATTCGACGATCCTGCCCTCGTCCATGACCACCAGCCGGTCGAGCTGGGCGATCGTCGACAGCCGGTGGGCGATGGCGATCACCGTCTTGCCGCGCATCAGCTCGAACAGGTTCTCCTGGATCGCCGCCTCGACCTCCGAATCGAGCGCGGAGGTGGCCTCGTCGAGAACGAGGATCGGCGCGTCCTTGAGGAAGACGCGGGCGATGGCGATGCGCTGGCGCTGGCCGCCGGAGAGCTTGACGCCACGTTCGCCGACATGGGCGTCGAGGCCCCGGCGCCCCTTCTGATCCTCCAGGTCGCGGATGAAGTCCCACGCCTTGGCCCGCTTCGCCGCCTGGATGATCTCGGCATCGCCGACAAGGTCGCGGCCGTAGCCGATGTTCTCGCGGATCGAGCGGTGCAGCAGCGAGGTGTCCTGGGTGACGACGCCGATATTGGCGCGCAGCGAATCCTGCGCCACCGTCGCGATGTCGGTGCCGTCGATGCGGATGGCCCCGCCCTCCAGATCGTAGAAGCGCAGCAGCAGGTTGGTGAGCGTCGTCTTGCCGGCGCCGGAACGGCCGACGAGGCCGATCTTCTCGCCGGGCCGGATGACGAGCGACAGGTCGTCGATGACGCCGCCTTGCCTGCCATAGTGGAAGCGGACGCGGTCGAACTCGATGCCGCCTTTCGGCACGGAAAGCTGCCTGGCCGGCCGGGCATCGACGACGTCGTGCGGCACGGTCATCATGTTCATGCCGTCATGAACGATGCCGATATTCTCAAACAGGCCCGACACCTCCCACATGATCCATTGCGACATGCCGTTGATGCGCAGCGCCAGCGAGATCGCCACCGCGATGGCGCCCACCGTGACGACCGAGCCGAGCCACAGCCCGATCGACACCGCCGCGATGAGGAACACGACGAGCGAGTTGTTGAGGTAGATCAGCGACTGGAACAGGGTGACGAGCCGCATCTGGCCGTGCACCGTCTGCAGGAACCGGTCCATGCCATCGCGCGCGTAGCCCGCCTCGCGCCCGGCATGGGAGAACAGCTTGACGGTGGTGATGTTGGTGTAGCTGTCGACGACGCGGCCGGTCATGTCGGAGCGGGCGTCGGCCTGCCGTTCCGATACGAGGCGCAGGCGCGGCACGAACCACCAGATCAGCCCGGCATAGACGGCGAGCCACAACGCCAGCGGCAGCACCAGGCGCCAGTCCGACTGGGCCACCAGCACCAACATCGAGATGAAGTAGACGGTGACGAAGACGAAGATGTCCATCACCTTCATCACCGCCTCACGGATGGCCAGCGAGGTCTGCATCACCTTGGTGGCGACGCGCCCGGCGAATTCGTTGGAGAAGAAGCGGATCGACTGGCGCAGCAGATAGCGGTGCATCTGCCAGCGCGAGATCATCGCATAGTTGCCGAGCAGCACCTGATGGATGACGATGGAGTGGAACAGTACGAGCATTGGCAGGCCGACAAGCACCAGCGCCGCCATCCAGGCAAGGCGGGCGCCCTCATCGGCAAGGAATGTTGCCCGGTCGGCGGCCGCCAGCCAGTCGACGATGCGGCCGAGAAAGGCGAACAGCGCCACCTCGGCCACCGCGATCGCCGCCGTCAGCACCGACATCGCGACGAGCCAGGGCCACACGCTCCTGGTATAGTGCCAGCAGAACGCGATCAGTCCGCCCGGCGGGCGCACCGGCTCGCCGGTCGGATAGGGATCGATGCGCCGCTCGAAAAATCCGAACATCACGAAAGCTCCACCCGCCACCTATGGGAGATCGGCCATTGCGCGCAACGACGGCCGGCACCAAATCGGGGGTCGGGCTTCAATAGAACGCCATTCATGACCTTAACAAGGCACGCCGCCTCGCCGCCGGCCGACCTCCTGACAGCAACCGACCATGCCCGACCTCGCCCTCTACCAGCCCGACATCGCCGGCAATACCGGTGCGCTGATGCGGCTTGCCGCCTGCATGGGCGTGACGCTGCACATCGTCGAGCCGGCCGGCTTCCATCTCGACGACCGGGCGCTGAAGCGCGCCGGCATGGACTATCTCGACATCGCCGCTGTCGCCCGACACCTCGACTGGGACGGCTTCGAGGCCTGGCGCGGCACCAGTGGACGCCGGCTGGTGCTGATGACCACCGCCGCCGGCATGGCCTATACCGATTTCGCCTTCCATCACGATGATCTGATCCTGCTCGGCCGCGAATCGGCCGGCGTGCCGCGTCAGGTCCATGCTTGCGCCGACCACCGGCTGGTCATCCCGATGGCGGCCGGGGGGCGATCGCTCAACGTCGCGCTCGCCGGCGCCATGGTGCTGGGCGAAGCCATCAGGCAGACCGGGCGAGCCGGGCGGTTGCCGCCTCGTAGTTGAGACGCATCAGCGCGATCACCTCGTCGATGTCGGCTTGGCCGCCGATGCGCCGGGCCGCCGGGCCCTGCCGATGCGGAAAGATCGGGTGGGGCTCGATGCGCCCGGTCGCCTTCAATTCGACCCACAAGGCCTTGTCAAAGACGAAATGGGCGGCGCCGTCGCCGTGCAGGTGGCCGATTTCGCGGCCACCGACCCTGAAGGCGAATTCGCCGTGGCGGCCGAAGCCGGCCGTCACCCCCGGCCAGGAGAGGACCGTATCGGTGATGCGTTCGCTCGGGGAAGGTTGCCTGTCCATCATGTTCCTCCTCGCCCTTCGGGACGGTTGCGTTGCGATCGTTAATTAGATAGAAGTTTAAGTTAACTTTAGATCAAGGGACAAAATGCCGGGCTTTCCGATCCGACTGCCCAGGACCATCACCATCGGCGAGGTGGCGCGGCGCAGCGGCGTCGCCGCCTCGGCGCTACGCTTCTACGAGGACAGGGGGCTGATCGCCTCCGAGCGCGCCGGTTCCGGCCATCGCCGCTTTCCCCGACATGTGCTCAGGCGCATCGCCTTCATCGTCTTTGCCCAGCGCATCGGGCTGACGCTGGACGAGATCGGCGCCGAACTCGGCAAGCTGCCGCAGGGCCGCACGCCGACGCGGGCCGACTGGCGGCGGCTGTCAAGCGGCTGGAGCGGGCGTATCGACGCCCGCATCGCCGAACTGCAGCGATTGAAGTCCGGTCTGACCGAATGCATCGGCTGCGGCTGCCTGTCGCTCGAACGCTGCCGGCTCGCCAATCCCGCCGACCGCGCCGGCATCAACGGCCCTGGCGCCCGCTACTGGCTGGGCGACCGCCCGGGCAGTTGAACGTGCCGCTCAGTCGGCCGTCGGCAGCCGGCGCATGGTGAACTCGATGATGTCGCCTGGCAGCACCCGCCAGCTCTCCACTTCGGTCGCGTAGGCGGCCCTGGGATACTTGCGGTAATATTCGCGCGCCATGGCGCGGGCCTCGGCGCGCGGCAGCGTCCAGCTCTGGCGGGTCCAGGCGCCGGAATCCGGCCTGGCGTCGGCCCTGCGCTGGCTCCAGGCGAGATTGCGCTCGCGCAGCCCTTCAAGCCGGGCCGACTGGTCCGATGGGTGCCTGTCCTTGCCGGAGCGCTCGTTCATTGCTCGGCCGCTTCTGCTGCTCTTGTACAGCAGGCGGCGGATTGACGCCCGAGTCAAGAGGATGTCTGGGCGCGGCTTGGGCGCGGCCCGGGCGCCGTTTACGAGAGCCCGTATGTCAGTGCTGGAGGATGCCCGATGAGCTAAGGGCCGAGCGATCTTCACGCAGGTAGCTGCCGGAGGCTACCTTATCCCATGCGCTCGGTGGGCCTAAAGATACTCAAGAACAAGCTCAGCGAATATGTGCGCCTGGCCGCTGGCGGCGAGACGGTACTGGTCACCGACCGCGACCAGGTGGTGGCCGAACTCGGTCCTCCCGCACCCGGCCGCGCCGCACCGCTGGCGGATGCCATGCTCGCCGACGCCGTTCGCAGGGGATATTTGACGCCACCCGTGCTGGCCCCCGGCGAGCCGCCGCGACGCCCGGTCTTGCCTTTCGCCGAACTGGCGGCCGACCTTGATGCCGCGCGTCAAGAGCGGTGATGATCTATCTGGACACGTCGGTAGCGCTTGCCCAGCTGCTGGCCGAGGACCGGGCACCACCGGAAAGCCTCTGGCAGGAAACGCTCGTTTCCAGCCGTCTTCTGCAATACGAAGTCTGGAACCGGCTTCACGCACGCGGGCTCGGGCAATCGCACGGCGAGGATGCCCGCCTTCTGATCGGCCGCGTCGCCCTGATCGAACTGGTGCCGCCGGTCCTTGCGCGCTCACTCGAGCCGTTCCCCTCGCCGGTGCAAACCCTCGATGCGCTGCATCTGGCATCCATGGAGTTTCTTCGGGCGCGCGGGCAGGCGGTCCAACTGGCCAGCTATGATGAGCGCACGATCGCAGCGGCGCGGGCGCTGGGCGTTCCCGTGCTGGCGCTCTGAGCGACAGCCGCGTCGCTACTGCTCGGCAGCGTAGCGGATGAGCGGCTCGGGGTCGCGCTCGCGGCGCGGCGCGAGCCCGTCGGTCAGGCCGCGCCAGGCTCGCGTGACCACCTTCCTCGTGGCGCCGATGAAACGGCGGGTGGTCTCGGCCGCCCAGCGCAGCGGACCGCGCGGCTTCGCTTCCTCCGGCATCATCACCACCTTCGGCGCGCCGTCCTCGACCGGCGGCTCGCCCGCGATGGCGTGCGGCGGCTCGCAGACGGCAATCACGTCGGGATAGCCGGCCGAGCCGGTCTTCATGAGCTCGGCTTCCATGCGGGCCTCGCACTCGGCCCGGCTCACAAAGGGCTGCTCGACCGTGCGGATATATTCGCAGGCGGCTTCCCCCTGCCCGCAGCCCAGAATGGTCATGACAATGATGGCGGCGTTCATGGCGGCTTCCTTCCGGTCCCGTTCCTGGGCCGGCAAATCGGCACCGGCATGGCGCCAATGCGGCCTCATTCGGGCAATCGCGGCGAGCCGCCGGAAAATTTTCCATCCGGTCAAAAAAGCCGGATGACAACCGGCCGAAACGGGTTCATCGTGGCGTCACCCGGGCGGCCTAGATGCAGTCCTCGTCAAGGCCGCCGGCGCTGGCCGGCATCGGCAGCGTCCGCCTTCACAACCGCCAATTCAACGAAAACCGGCAGGAGGCCGTCATGTTCCGTTCGCGAAGCGACCATCCGATCGAAATCCTCAGCCGCCGCGAGATCAGCCGCCGCGCTTTCCTCGCCGGCGCCGCCTCCGGCTCGGCGCTCATCGCGCTTCACCCCTATTCGGCCTTCGCCGCCGCCAACCAGGCGCATCTGCGCATCATGGAGACGACCGACATCCACGTCGCCGTGCTGCCCTATGACTACTACGCCGACCGGCCCAACGACACGATGGGCCTTGCGCGCACGGCCTCGATCATCGAATCGATCCGGGCCGAGGCGACCAACGCGATGCTGGTCGACAATGGCGACTTCCTGCAGGGCAACCCGATGGGCGACTGGATCGCCTACGAACGCGGCATGAAAGAAGGCGACGTCCACCCCGTCGTCAAGGCGATGAACGTGCTGGGCTACGACTGCTCGACGCTCGGCAACCACGAGTTCAACTACGGCCTCGACTTCATGTTCAAGGTGCTGGCCGGCGCCAGCTTCCCCTTCGTCTGCGCCAACCTGACCAAGGGCCAGCTGGCGGCCAGCGCCCGCGACGACGACCTCTACATGGCGCCCTATGTCATCGTCCCGAAGACCGTGAAGGACGGCAGCGGCGGCGAGCATCAGGTCAATGTCGGCCTCATCGGCTTCGTGCCGCCGCAGATCATGGTGTGGGATTCGCGCCACCTGACCGGCAACGCCAACACCCGCGACATCGTCGAGGCGGCCGCCGCCTGGGTGCCGCAGATGAAGGAAGAGGGCGCCGACATCGTCATCGCGCTGTCGCATTCGGGCATCGATCCCAACCGGACCGAGCGGATGGAGAACGCCTCGCTCTTCCTGGCCGGCGTCGACGGCATCGACGCGGTGTTCACCGGCCACCAGCACCTGGTCTTCCCCGGCAAGAGCTATGACGGCATGGACGGCGTCGACGCCGGCCAGGGCACCCTCATGGGCAAGCCGGCCGTGATGGGCGGCTTCTGGGGCTCGCATCTCGGCCTCATCGACCTGCTGATCGAAAAGGACGGCAATGCCTGGAAGGTGGTCTCGGCGACGACCGAGGCCCGCCCGATCTACGAGCGCGTCGACGGCAAGAACCAGCCGCTGGTCGAGAGCGTGGCCGCGGTCGAGGAATCGGTGAAGGAAGAACACGAGGCGACGCTCGCCTATGTGCGGGCGCCGGTCGGCGAGACCTCCGCGCCGCTCTATTCCTATTTCGCGCTCGTCGCCGACGATCCTTCGGTGCAGATCGTCAGCCAGGCGCAGACCTGGTACGTCAAGGACCTGCTCAAGGACGGCGAGTACAAGGACCTGCCAGTGCTGTCGGCGGCCGCCCCCTTCAAGGCGGGCGGGCGCGGCGGCCCGGAATACTATACCGACGTGCCGGCCGGCACGATCGCGATCAAGAACGTCGCCGACCTCTATCTCTACCCCAACACGGTGCGCGCGGTGGCGATCACCGGCGCCGACGTCAAGGAGTGGCTGGAAATGTCGGCCGGCATCTTCAACACGATCGAGCCCGGCAAGCCCGACCAGCCGCTGATCAACGCCGACTTCCCGTCCTACAATTTCGATGTGATCGACGGCGTCACCTACCGCATCGACCTGTCGAAGCCGGCCAGGTATGACCCCAAGGGCAACCTCATCAACGCCGATTCCAGCCGCATCGTCGAACTGATGTTCGATGGCAAGCCAATCGACCCGGCGCAGAAATTTGTCGTCGCCACCAACAACTATCGCGCCGGCGGCGGCGGCAACTTCCCCGGCATCAACGATTCGAAGGTGATTCTGGTGGCGCCCGACACCAATCGCGACGTGATCGTGCGCTACATCATCGAACAGGGCACCATCAACCCGTCAGCCGATGCCAACTGGAGCTTCGCCGCGCTGCCGGGCACCAGCGTGACCTTCGACACGGGTCCGAAGGGCCGCCAGTTCATGGCAGACGTGAAGGGCGTCAAGATCGAGGATGCCGGCGAGGGAAGCGACGGCTTCGCACGCTTCCGCATCACGCTCTGACCGGCCTCGGGCTGACTGCGGGGGCGGTCCCGGCCGCCCCTTTTCTCGTTAGTCATGTGCCGGATGGTGACATCCGTCACGCCGCGACGGCGCTTTTGCCGCGCGGCTGTGCCCTGCGGCACGCACGCCGCCGGTTCAGGTCGCCATGTGGGGTTCAGGCAGGGCAGTCGTGCCCCGCTGAGCCAACATGGAAGGAACTGAACGATGAGCATGATCCGAAAGTGTACCCTGGCGGCGGTTGCCGTCGCCGTCATCGCCGGCAGCGGCCTGTCGACCATCTCGACTGCCTCGGCCATGACCGGCCTCCGCGTTGCCCCGGTCGAGTCGACCGCCGTCGCCGCGACGGAAGTCGGCTTCAAGAAGCACCGCAAGCACTTCCGCAAGCACTACTACGGCTACTATCCGCACTGCTTCTGGAAGAAGAAGAAGTTCTGGGACCCGTACTACGGCTACTACTGGAAGAAGATCCACGTCTGCTACTGATCGCGGACCCGATCTGGTTCCGAAGGGCTCCGGCCATGGCCGGAGCCCTTGGTCTTTTTCGGCTTCACGGATAGAGCCGGGTCTCGGTCCACGCGCCATCCAGCGTCCGGCGATCGAAGCGGTGGCGGTCGTGCAGGCGGAACTGGCCGTCGCTCCAGAATTCGATCGACAGCGGCAGAATGCGCAGGCCCGACCAGTAGGGCGGGCGCGGAATGTCGCCGATGCCGAATTTCGCGGCGAAGATGGCCACCTCCTTCTCCAGCGCAAAGCGGCTCTCGAGCGGGCGCGACTGCTTCGACGCCCAGGCGCCGATACGGCTGCCGCGCGGGCGCGAGGGGAAATAGGCGTCGGCCTCGGCATCGCTGACCGTCTCCACCAGCCCGCGGAAGCGCACCGATTTGCGCAGCGATTTCCAGTGGAAGCAGGCGGCCGCCTTGCGGCCAGCGAGAATCTCCTCGCCCTTCTGACTCTCGAAATTGGTGAAGAAGACGATGCCGCGGTCGTCGAAGCGCCGCATCAGCACCATGCGGACGTTGGGCAGGCCGGAAGCATCGACGGTGGCGAGCGCCATTGCCGTCGGATCGTTCGGCTCGGCCTCCTCGGCCATGCGCAGCCAGTCGGCGAAGAGCCGCATCGGCCGGCCTCCGGCCCGGTCACCCTTTGTTAACGCTGGGCTGGGATGATTCACGGTCGTGCCCGTCCCCGGTTTCGATCCAGGCTCAACATGCGCATCTCCATCACTCCAGACCGTTCGCGGCGCACACTGTCGAAGCCCGGGCGCGCACCGGACTGGCCGGCGCGCCCCAACACTAGCGCGGCCCGGTCCATTATCAAGCTTGCCTGCGCCGCGGCAACCGCGCTCAGCCTCGGCGCCTGTTCGCTCAACGCGCGCACGGCGGCCCTCGACAGCGAGCCCGAACTGATCACCGCATCGGTGGCCCGGCAGGTCAAGGCCGAGGGGATCGACAGCACCGATGCTGAAACCATCAAGCAGGCGGTCGTCAGCGCCGACAGCGGGCCGAGCGCCCTCTCCCTCGCCTGGTCGAACCCGGACACCGGCAACCGCGGCACCATCATGGCCATCGAGCGCTTCGTCGGCAACGAGGGCCAGAACTGCCGGAAGTTCCAGACCACCGTCGACAGCTTCATGGGCATCTCGATCTACAAGGGCGAGACCTGCGAACTGCGGGCCGGCCTGTGGGTGCTGTCCGGCCTGCTGCGCGAGAAGGAATAGCCGGTCACAGCGGCCTCTGCCCGGCAAACAGCGCCGTCAGCGCCGATTGCGCGCCGCCGTGCAGTTCCTCGACAAGCGCCTGCTCGCCGATGCCGGGCTGGACGGCCTGATTGACGGGAGCCCATTCCCGCCGGGGTTCGCCGGTGCCTTCGGCACCGTCGGGAAGGCGTGGAGCGATCCGGAACCGGTGGAATCGGCACCCAACGATTCCCATATGATGGATAACGAAATCCGGGCGGTCTGCCGGCGGCCGATCGCCGCCGGCAATGGCGGAACGGCCCGGAATCCGGTATGCCAACCGTGAATTGTCGCGGTCCGTCGGCGCCCGAGGCGTCGGCGGTCGGGCCGCGCCTTGATGGGGACGCCCATGCGTGATCCTTATACCGTGCTCGGTGTGTCGCGGACGGCAAGCGAGAAGGAAATCAAGGCCGCCTTCAGAAAGCTGGCCAAACGCTACCATCCCGACCAGAACAAGTCCGAAAAGAACGCCAGGGAAAAATTCAACGAGATCAACCAAGCCTATGAGATACTCGGCGACCGGGACAAGCGCCGCAAGTTCGATGCCGGCGAGATCGACGCCGAGGGCAAGCCGCGCTTTGCCGGCTTCGAGGGTTTCGCCGGTGCGGACCCGTTCGGCGGCTTCGAGTTCCGCGGCGCCGGGCGCGGGCGCCCCGGTGGCGCTCCCTTCGGTGATGCCGGCTTTGCCGGCGCCGAGGACATACTGAGCGAGCTGTTCGGCTCGTCTCTCGGCCGCGGCGCGCGGCCGGGCGGGTTCCGGGCCGACACGTTGCGGACCGGACCGGGCGCAACCGGACCGGGCGGCCCGCTCGACGTGAGCGTGACGGCGCAGGTGAGCGTCGAGGACCTGGCGCGCGGCAAGGCCAGTGTCCGCCTGCCCGACGGCCGCCAGCTCTCCTTCTCGTTGCCGCCCGAGGCCAGGGACGGCCAGATCGTGCGCCTGGCCGGCCAGGGCGGCCGCCAGCCCGGACGCCGGGCAGGCGACGCGCTCATCACGCTGGCGCTGGTGCCGAACCCGCGTTTCGAGGCTATCGGCGCCGACCTGCGGACCACGGCCGAACTGCCGCTGGCGACCGCCGTCCACGGTGGCAGGCTGCCGGTCGACACCCTCGACGGCCGCATCGCGCTGACCGTCCCGCCGTGGACGAGTTCGGGCAAGGTGTTCCGGCTGAAGGGCAAGGGCCTGCCCAGGAAGGGCGGCGGCCATGGCGACCTGCTGGTCAATGTGGCGATCAGACTGCCCGACGAGCGCCGCGGTGAGATCGAGGCGATGATGCGCCGGTTGGCCGGCGAAAAATAGCGCTCGGCCGCTCCCCGCCGGCCGATTACGACTACCGATCCGCGCTGGCTGTGCCCTGGCCGTGCCTAGGCCGTGCCCAGGCCGCGCCCAGGCCGTGCCCAGGCTGTGCCTTGTCCGCCTTCAGCTTGCGGGTTTAGACCCGTTGTGCCATATGCGGCGCGACGGGTGGCACCTCGGCGGAGCAATCTGGAATGGCGTTGGGCAGTGGGCTGTTGGCCGGCAGGAAGGGCCTGATCATGGGCGTGGCCAACAAGCGCTCGATCGCCTGGGGCATCGCCCAGGCCTGCGCCGGCGCCGGCGCCACGCTGGCGCTGACCTATCAGGGCGACGCGCTGAAGAAGCGTGTCGAGCCGCTCGCCGAGGAACTGGGAGCCAGCGTCGCCGGCCATTGCGACGTTACCGAACCGGCCACGGTCGACGCGGTGTTCGACCGTCTCGCCGGCCAGTGGGAAACGCTCGACTTCGTGGTCCATGCCATCGCCTTCTCCGACAAGGACGAACTGACCGGCCGCTTCGTCGACACCAGCGTGGACAACTTCCGCCGGACGATGGAAATCTCGGCCTATTCGCTGGTGGCGGTAACGCAGCGGGCCGAACGGCTGATGCACCATGGCGGGTCGATCCTGACGCTGACCTACTACGGCGCCGAAAAGGTGATGCCCCACTACAACGTCATGGGCGTGGCCAAGGCGGCGCTGGAGGCCTGCGTGCGCTATCTCGCCGTCGACCTCGGGCCCAAGGGCATCCGTGTCAACGCCATCTCGGCCGGGCCGATCAAGACGCTGGCCGCCTCCGGCATCGGTGATTTTCGCTATATTCTCAAATGGAACGAGTACAATTCGCCGCTCAGGCGCACCACCACCATCGAGGAAGTCGGCGATGCGGCGCTCTACCTGCTGTCGGACATGGGCCGCGGCGTGACCGCCGAGGTGCACCACGTCGATTCGGGCTATCACGCGGTCGGCATGAAGGCGGTCGACGCGCCCGACATCTCCGTCGTCAAGGACGAGTGAGCGCGCGCGCACGCCCTCGCCTGCTCCCGTCGCGGTGACCGGCCATGGGCGGCGCGACCATCTATTTCATCCGCCACGGCCAGACCGCCTGGAACGCCGAGCTGCGCTTCCAGGGCCAGCGCGACGTGCCGCTCAACGACATCGGCCTGGCGCAGGCACGCGACAATGGCCGCCGGCTGGCGCGGCTCCTCAGTGACGTTGCACGCGTCGACTTCGTCGCCAGCCCGCTCGGACGGGCACGCGCGACCATGGAGATCATGCGCCAGGCGATGGGCCTCGACCCGGCTGGCTACCGCATCGACGAGCGGCTGGTCGAGGCGAGCTACGGCACGCTCGAGGGCACCACGCTCGCCGAGTTCAAGGCGCGTTTTCCCGAGGTCCACCGGCACCGCAAGCGCGAACGCTGGCATTTCCGTCCGCCTGGGGGCGAGAGCCATGCCATGGTGCTGGAGCGCGTCCTGCCCTGGCTCCATGCGCTGGAGCGCGACACCGTGGTCAGTGCCCACGGCGTCGTCGGCCGGGTGCTGCGCCACCACCTGCTCGGCATCGAGCCGAACGCGGCCGCCGCCTATGCGTTTCCGCAGGACCGCATCTGCGTGTGGCGCGACGGCGTCGAGACGCTGGTCTGAAGGCGGCCACCGGAAGCGGGTTGGCCGCGGGCAAATCGATTGACCGGCCATGCCAGCCTGCCTAAAGGTTCGACCCAAACCGGTCCATCCATGTCCTTCAACACGTTCGGCCATCTCCTGCGCGTTACCACCTGGGGCGAGAGCCACGGACCGGCACTCGGCTGCGTCGTCGACGGCTGCCCGCCCGGCATCAGGCTGCGGCTCGCCGATATCCAGGCGGAGCTCGACCGGCGCCGGCCGGGCCAGTCGAGATTCACCACGCAGCGCCAGGAGGCCGACCGTGTCGAGGTGCTGTCGGGCGTCATGGCCGACGAGGCCGGCCCCGACACGCTTTTGACGACGGGCACGCCTATCGCCATGATGATCGCCAACACCGACCAGCGCTCGAAGGACTACGCGCAGATCAGGGACCAGTACCGGCCCGGCCACGCCGACATCACCTATGACATGAAATACGGCATCCGCGACTATCGCGGCGGCGGGCGGTCGTCGGCGCGCGAGACCGCCGCGCGCGTGGCCGCCGGCGCCATCGCCCGGCGCATCGTGCCGGGGCTGCTCGTGCGCGGCGCGCTGGTGCAGGTCGGCGACAGACCGGTTGTCCGGTCGCGCTGGGACTGGGACGAGGTCGCCCGCAACGACTTCTTCTGCCCCGACGCGGCGGCGGCGGCCGATTGGGCCGACTACCTGACCAAGGTCCGCAAGCAGGGTTCGTCCGTCGGCGCCGTGGTCGAGATCGTCGCCGAGGGGGTGCCGCCCGGCCTCGGCGCGCCGATCTACGCCAAGCTCGATCAGGACATCGCCGGCCACCTCATGTCGATCAACGCCGTCAAGGGAGTCGAGATCGGCGACGGCTTCGCCGCGGCGGCGCTGACCGGCGAGGCCAACGCAGACGAGATCCGCATGGGCAATGACGGGCGGCCGGTGTTCCTGTCCAACCATGCCGGCGGCATCCTCGGCGGTATCTCGACCGGCCAGCCGATCGTCGCCCGCTTCGCCGTCAAGCCGACCTCCTCGATCCTGACGCCGCGCCGCTCGATCAACGCGAAGGGCGAGAATGTCGAGGTGTTGACCAGGGGGCGCCACGACCCCTGTGTCGGCATCCGCGCGGTGCCGATCGGCGAGGCCATGGTCGCCTGCGCCATCGCCGACCACTACCTGATGCATCGCGGCCAGACCGGCCGGGGGTGACACGGGACAGCCAGATCTTGAATAACAACACTCCTGTAATTACAATTTTGTCATGAACGAGATACGCTTCGAATGGGACGAAGCGAAAAACCGGACCAATCAACGGAAACACGGCATCGGTTTCGAAGAGGCCAGCCGGGTCTTCCTCGACCCGTTTCATCTGTCGATGCAGGATCGGATTGAGGACGGTGAGCCCAGATGGCGTACCATTGGGACAATCGAAGGGCTGGTGGTGCTGGTCGTCGCTCATGTCCTGACGGAAGCCGACGAGAATGGGACACCGGTGGAGATTGTCCGTATCATATCGGCGCGACGGGCAACCCGACGCGAAAGGCTGCACTATGAGCAAGATCGCTAGGCATTCGGCACAGACGCTACCCCCCCTTACCGACGCCCAAAAGGCCGCGTTGAAGGCGCTCGCTGAACTTCCCGATGAGGCCATTGAAATCGGCGACATCCCCGAGCTGTCCAAGGACGATTGGCGGCATGCCGTGCGCGGCCGTTTCTATCGCCCGGTCAAGCAGCAGATCACGGCGCGGATTGACGCGGACGTGCTAGCGTGGCTGAAGGCACCCGGTAAGGGTTACCAGGCTCGCTTGAACGCCATCCTGCGGCGCGAGATGCTGGCGCAGCGCAGACAGCGTTCCTGACACATGCAGTTTGACCAGGCCAAGGTCGTCGCCGCGATCCGCGCCTTCGAGGCGGGCGAGATCGTCGTCGTCACCGACGACGATGACCGCGAGAACGAAGGCGATCTGATTGTCGCCGCCGTCCATTGCACGCCCGAGAAGATGGCCTTCATCATCCGTCATTCGAGCGGCATCGTCTGCGCGCCGATGACGCCACCGGAGGCCAGGCGGCTCAACCTGGCGCCGATGGTAGCCGACAATGACGCGCCGCATGCCACTGCCTTCACCGTCTCCGTCGACTACCGTCACGACACCACTACCGGCATCTCGGCCGAGGAGCGCACCTCGACGGTGCGCGCCCTTGCCAACCCGAACGCCGGGGCGGCCGATTTCGTGCGGCCCGGCCACGTCTTCCCGCTAATCGCGCGCGAAGGCGGCGTGCTGATGCGCTCCGGCCACACCGAGGCGGCGGTCGACCTGTGCCGGCTGGCGAGCCTGCCGCCGGTCGGCGTCATTTCCGAATTGATGAACGAGGATGGCACCGTCATGCGCGGGCCGCAGGTGGCGAGATTCGCTGCCGAGCACGAGCTGAAGCAGGTGTCCGTCGCCGAGCTGATCGCCTACCGCCAGCGCCAGGAAAGCCTGATCGAGCGTGTCGGCGAGGCGCCGGTGACGACGCTGGCCGGCCCGGCGCGGGCGGTCACCTTCAAGACGCCGTGGGACCCGATGCACCACCTCGCGCTCGTCTTCGGCGACATCCGCGACGGACGCGACGTGCCGGCGCGCATGCAGATCGAATCGGTCCTCGATGACGCCTTCGGCGCTTCCGACACGCTGAAGAAGGTGCTCGCCATGATCAGCCGGCGCGGGCGCGGCGTCGTCGTCTATCTGCGCGAGGGATCGGTCGGCGTCGCCCACATCGCCCGGCGCTCGCAGGTCACCCATGCCGGAGAAGCCGAGGAGCACGCATCGGCCTTCGCCCGGCGCAGCGAGTGGCTGGAGATCGGGCTCGGCGCCCAGATCCTGCGCGACCTCGGCATCGAGTCGATCGAACTGCTGGCCTCGCGCGAACGCCACTATGTCGGACTGGAGGGCTTCGGCATCCGCATTTCGAAAACGCTTCTGATCGAGTGAGCCGCGCGGCATTGACGGCTGCGTCTGGCGGAGGCGGACTGGCGCCGGATTTGACGCTGCTTGCCGGCGCCCCCACATTCATGGCAGGGAGCGATCCGTGACCACCCGCCTCTACTATCATTCGTCCTGCCTGGAACACCTCAACCCGCCCGGCCACCCCGAGCGGCCCGACCGGCTGCGTGCCATCGATGAGGCGCTGTCGGACGAGAAGTTCCACCTGCTCGACCGTATTGAGGCGCCGGCGGCCGATCCGACCTGGTTCGAACTCGTGCATCCGGCCGACTACGTCAAGCGCATCCGCGCTGGCGTGCCGGAACAGGGCTTTGCCCGCATCGACGCCGACACGGCGATGAGCCCCGGCAGCTGGGAAGCGGCGCTGCACGCGGCGGGGGCGGCGATGGCCGGCGTCGACGCGGTCTTCGCCGGCGAAGCCGACAACGTCTTCGCCGCCATCCGCCCGCCCGGCCACCACGCCGAACGGGCGACGGCGATGGGCTTCTGCCTCATCAACAACATCGCCGTGGCGGCCCGCTACGCGCAGCAGAGGCATGGCGCCGAGCGCATCGCCATCATCGATTTCGACGTCCACCACGGCAACGGCACCCAGGACATCTTCTGGTCGGATCCTTCCGTGCTGTTCGCCTCGACCCACCAGATGCCGCTCTATCCGGGCACCGGCGCGCTCGGCGAGACCGGCGTCGGCAACATCTTCAACGCGCCGCTCAGGCAGGGCGACGGCGGCGAGCGGTTCAGGGAGGCGTTCACCACCCGCATCCTGCCGGCGGTCGACGGCTTCCGCCCCGACCTGATCCTGGTGTCGGCCGGCTTCGACGCCCATTTCCGCGACCCGCTGGCTGGCCTCGAACTGACGGCGACGGATTTCGATTGGGCAACCGGCAGGATCATGGAGCTCGCCGGACGCCATTGCGACAACCGGGTGGTCAGCCTGCTGGAAGGCGGCTACGATCTCAAGGGTCTGGCCGACTCGGTGAGCGCGCATGTCGCCCGCCTGATGGCCGGCTGAAGCCCGGAAGCGAAGGAACGATGAGCGAAAAGGACGACACCAACGCCGACATCGCCGCGATGAGCTTCGAGCAGGCGCTGGCCGAACTGGAGAAGATCGTCGAGAGCCTGGAACAGGGCAATGTCGCGCTGGAGGCCTCAATCGGCTTCTACGAACGCGGCGAGCAGTTGCGCAACCACTGCCAGAAGCTGTTGGGCGCCGCCGAGGCCAGGGTCGACAAGATCAGGCTCGACGCCGAGGGCCGGCCGGTCGGCACCGAGCCGCTCGATCCACAGTGAATGTCGGGCGGACGCCGTGTCGCATTTGACGAACGCCACGCCGCGCCCCACCTGCACGGGATAGATTTCGACGGCGCATGACGATCAGGGGATGGACGGGATGAGGACGATCCGTATCGGCGCCTGGCTGGCGGTGGCGGCACTGATCGCTGTTGTCGGCTATGTGGCGCTGAACGAGCGGCTGGGCGGCTCGGTGGCCGAGCTTGCCGGCGCCAGCATCGGCGGCCCGTTCACGCTGCAGCGCACCGACGGGACCACCGTGACCGAGAAGGACCTCATGGGGCGGCCGCACGCCATCTTCTTCGGCTTCACCCACTGCCCGGAGGTCTGCCCGACGACGCTTTGGGAAGCGAGCGGCTGGCTCGGCGAACTGGGCGGCGACGCCGACCGTTTCGCCTTCTATTTCGTCACCGTCGATCCGGAACGCGACACCGCCGAGGTGCTGGCCCAGTACATGACCTCGTTCGACGCGCGCATCGCCGGGCTGACCGGCACACCCGAACAGGTCGAGCAGATCAAGACTGCCTACCGTGTCTATTCGCGCAAGGTGGTGCTCGACGACGGCGACTACACCGTCGACCATACCGCCACCGTCTACCTGATGCATGGCGACGGCCGCTTCGCCGGCACCATCGCCTATGGCGAGGACACCGCCTCGGCGGTTGCCAAACTTCGCCGGCTGGTCAAGGATGGCTGAGCATGCAGGCCGACGCTGAAACGGTGGAGACGGGCAAGGCCGGCTCGCGGCTTGCCCTTGCCGCGGCCGCGGCCGCGGGCGGGCTGGCGACCGGCGCGCTGGTCTTCGGCTGGCTGCAGTTCGGCGAATCAATCTACCTGACGCGGCTCGCCACCTTCGTGGCCAGCTGCTTCTGAGCACACGGCCCGCCGGCTCACCCATCGTTAACCATGTTCCTTCGCCCTTCCCTAATCGCCATCTGGCAGGCTCGCCGCCATGACGGGGGTTGGAACGGGCAAGGCCGGGCGATGCGTCCTGGCGGCGGCGCTGCTGCTGGCCGCGGGCGGCGGCGCGGCCGCCCAGGACCGGCGCGAATACGATCAAAAAATCGAGAAATGGGCGGCGGCGCGGGTTTCGGCCCGCCTCGGCGAACTGCGTGGCTCGTTTGCGCCGGAAGCGCGTGTCGAGGCCGAGACGGTGCACGAGGCCTACGCGCAGCCGCCCGAGCGACCGAAGCGCCTTTCGCCGATCTTCGTGCTGCCGCAGCGCGGCGAGCGGTTGCCACCGATCGTCATGGGCGACGGCACCGCCCGTCCGTCCGGGGCCTGAACGCCCGTTGCGCCGGTGCGGCATCCGGCGCAAGAAGGCTGCATGGACGCAACCACCCGGACGCGGCTCGACCGCCTGCTGGTCGCAACCGGCCGTTACGCGACACGCTCGCGGGCGGCAGACGCGATCCGGCGCGGCTGTGTGCGCGTCAACGGTGTCGCCGCGTCGCAGCCGTCGCGGCCGGTCTCGCCCGCCGACGCCATTGACATCGACGACGCGGCGGCCCGCTACGTGTCGCGGGCGGCGCTGAAGCTCAGGGCCGGACTGGCGGCAACCGGCTTCGACCCGTCCGGCCGGGTGGCGCTCGATCTCGGCGCCTCGACCGGTGGCTTCACCCAGGTGCTGCTCGAAGCCGGCGCGAGGCGCGTCATCGCCGTCGATGTCGGTCACGACCAGATGGACGTCGCGGTCGCCAACGACCCGCGCGTGAACCGGTTCGACGGCGTCAACGCCCGCGACCTGACGGCCGACATCGTCGGGACGGAGCCGATCGGCTTCATCGCGAGCGACATGAGCTTCATCTCGCTGAAGCTCGCCCTGCCGAAAGCGCTGGAACTGGCCGCGCGCGGCGCTCTCGGCATCTTCCTGATCAAACCGCAGTTCGAGGTCGGGCGCGGCAAGCTCGGCAAGGGTGGCATCGTGCGCGACACCGCGCTCGGCGCAAAGGTGGCGCGCGAGGTGGCCGAATGGATCGGCCGGCAGCCTGGCTGGCGGCTCACCCATTTTCTCCCCTCGCCGGTCGAAGGCGCCGACGGCAACCGGGAATACCTGGCCGCCGGAGTGAAGGACGTGTGAGCGAAACGCTTGTCATCGACCGGCTTGGCCACCGGGGCGACGGCATCGCAATGACCGGTGCCGGTCCCGTCTACGTGCCGTTCGCCCTGCCCGGCGAGCGCGTGACCGTCGCAGGCAGCGGCGAGCGGCGCCGGATCGAGGCCGTGCTGGAGCCGTCGGCGCTGCGGCGCCAGCCGCTCTGCCGCCACTTCGGCCGATGCGGCGGCTGCCAACTCCAGCACCTGGAGGCGGGTGCCTACCATGACTGGAAGCGCGGGCTGGTCGTCTCGGCGCTGGCGCGGATGGGGATCGAGACCAAGGTCCGGCCGCTCCTCGGCTTTCCCGCGGCCTCGCGCCGGCGCGCCGTCTTCATCGCGCTGGCAACGGCGCGCGGCCCGGTGCTGGGCTTTGCCGAGCGCCGATCGGACACGGTTGTCGACATCGCCGAATGCCCGGTGCTGGTGGCGCCGATTGCCGACCGGCTTGCCGGCTTGCGCGCCCTGGCCGGCCACCTGGCGCCGCGCCGCGGCCAGCTGAAGCTCACGGTGCTCGCCTGCGCTGGCGGGCTCGACGTGGCGGCGACGGCCGAGGCCGCCATTGCCGACAAGGCGATCGGCCAGGCGATCGCCGCCGCCGGCGCGGCTGGGCTGGCGCGCCTGTCGCTCGACGGCGAGGTGCTGGCGCAGTTCCGCCGGCCGTCTATTGCCGTCGGCATCGCCGAAGTGACGCCGCCGCCCGGCGTCTTCGCCCAGGCGGTGGCGGCGGCCGAGGCAGCGATGGCGGCGCTGGTGACCGCCCATCTCGGCGGCTGCCGGCGCGTCGCCGACCTGTTCTGCGGCTTCGGCGCCTTTGCGCTGCGCCTGGCCGAGGCAAGCGAGGTGCGCGCCGCCGACAGCGACGCCGCTGCGCTCGCCGCCCTCGACCATGCCTGGCGGGCGACCGGCGGCCGGCTGAAGCGGCTGACCGCCGAGCGCCGCGACCTCCGGCGCCGGCCGTTGCTCGCTGCCGAACTGGCGGGCTGCGATGGCATCGTCTTCGACCCGCCCCGTGCCGGCGCCGAGGCCCAGGCACGCGAACTCGCCGCCTCGGGCGCCGGCCGCATAGCGGCAATATCATGCAACCCGGCCACGCTGGCACGCGATTTGCGCGTTCTCCTCGACGGCGGGTTCCGGCTCGCCTCGGTGACGCCGATCGACCAGTTCGCATTTACGCCGCATGTCGAAGCGGTGGCGCTGCTCGAGCGGTAGAGTATCCGTTTGTTTTGTCGCATCATCTTGTCCGCCTCGCGTTTCCGCTCAGCGGGATGAGGCTCAGCCTGCCTCAGGAGGCCTTGCCGGCACCGCGGTTCATGAACGCCATGAAGGCGGCGCGGGCCTCCTCCGACTTCAGCCGTTCGGCAAACAGCGTCGCTTCCTCGCGCATGCGGTGGAGGACGTCAGTACGGTCGCCACGGATCAGCCGGCGCGAAATCTCCAGCGCCTCGGGCGGCTTGGCGGCGATCGCCTGGGCGGCGGCACGGGCGCGCTCCTCAAGTTCGGCGACCGGCACGACATGGCTGACGAAGCCGGCCGCCAGCGCCTCCGCAGCCGACAGCGGCTCGCCCATCGCCAAGAGCGCGAAGGCCCGGTGGTGGCCCATCAGCCGCGGCCCGAGCAGGCTGGAGCCCGCCTCAGGCACGATGCCGAGGTCGACGAACGGCGTGCGGAAGACGCTCGCCTCCGAAGCAACGACATGGTCGCAGTGCATCAGCATGGTGGTGCCCACACCGATGGCGACCCCATCGACGCCGGCGACGACCGGCTTGGCCGCCATGATGATGCGTTCGAGGAAGTCGAAGACGGCGTTCGAGCCGGGCGCGTTCGACATCGACACCTGCAGAAAATCGGCAATGTCGTTGCCGGCGCAGAAGGTGCCAGGCACGCCGAGGATCAGCGTGACGCGGATGTCCTTGTGGGCGGCCGCCTTGTCAAGCGCGTTGGCGAGCGCGGCATACATCGCCGCGGTGAGCGCGTTCTTCTTCTCCGGCCGGTTGATGCGCACGGTCAGCACGCCGCGCTCGGCGCTGGTCAGAACATGCTCGTCCATGGCTCGTCTCCTTCGATCGCCGCTCAGGCCATGGCCAGCAGGGCGCGGGCGGCGGCGAGGCTGCCGGCGCCGCCGGTGACGCGGGCGCGCAAGGCGGCGCATTCGGGCAGGAAGTTCTCGGCGAAGAAGCGGGCGAGCGCCGCCCGGCCGTCCTCCGCGTCGGCGAGGCCGGCCTTGGCCAGATAGGCCGCGCCGGCGGCAAGGCCGAACTGGCGCAGGAACGGTGAGGCGCCCGCGAGCGCCTCGTCGACGCGACCCTCCGCCTGGGCCCGCAGCAGCCAGTCGGCAGCGGCGGCGACATCGTCGAGAGCCGCCTCGAGGAGCGCAGCCGTATCGCCGAAGCCCGCGCGGTTGGCGCCGCGCAGCTGGGTGGCGATCTGGCGCAGTTCGCCCAGATAGGCCCTGACCGCTTCGCCGCCCGACAGCGGCAGCTTGCGGGTGACGAGATCGATCGCCTGGATGCCGTTGGTGCCCTCGTAGATGGGGTTGATGCGGGCGTCGCGCAGATACTGCGCCGCGCCGGTTTCCTCGATGAAGCCCATGCCGCCATACACCTGGACACCGAGCGAGGCGACCTCGACGCCGATGTCGGTGGAGAATGCCTTGGCGATCGGCGTGAGCAGGCCGGCCCGCTCGCTCCAGCGCCCGGCATCCTCGCCGGCGCCGAGGCGGGCCATGTCGATGGCGTGGGCACAGGCATAGCAGATGGCCCGCGCCGCCTGCACATGGCCCTTCATGGTCGCCAGCATGCGGGCGACATCAGGATGGGCGATGATCGGGCTCATGTCAGCGCCCCTGTGGCCCGGCGCCCTGCCCTGCCTGCGCTCATGGGCGTAGCCAAGCGCGTGCTGGTAGGCGGCCTCGGCGATGGCCACGCCCTGGACGCCGACATTGAGGCGGGCGTTGTTCATCATGGTGAACATGCAGGCCAGCCCGCGATTCTCTTCGCCGATCAGATAGCCGACGGCGCCCGGCTCGCCGCTTTCTGGATCTCTGACATAGCCGTCGCCATAGATCATCACGCAGGTCGGCGAGGCGTGGATGCCGAGCTTCTCTTCCAGGCTCTGGCAAAACACGTCATTGCGCCGCCCCAGCGAACCGTCGGCGTTGACCAGGAATTTTGGCACCAGGAACAGCGAGATGCCTTTCGTGCCGGGTGGCGCGTCGGGCAGGCGGGCGAGCACCAGATGGCAGATATTGTCGGTGAGGTCGTGCTCGCCATAGGTGATGAATATCTTGGTGCCGAAGATGCGGTAGGTGCCGTCCGGCGCACGCTCGGCGCGCGTCCTCAGCGCCGCGAGATCGGAGCCGGCCTGCGGCTCGGTCAGGTTCATCGTGCCCATCCACGCGCCCGAGACGAGCTTGCCGAGGAACCGTGCCTTCAATTCGTCCGAGCCGTGCCTGGCGAGCGCCTCGACGGCACCGATCGTCAGCAGCGGCCCGAGACCAAACGCCATCGCCGCCGAGTTCCACATCTCCGAGGCGGCGACCGCCAGCATCACCGGCAGGCCCTGTCCGCCATGTTCCGGCGGCCCGGCGATGGCGTTCCAGCCGCCCTCGATCCAGCGTCGGTAGGTCTCCCTCCAGCCGGGCGGCGTGGTCACCTGCCCGTCGGCGAGCCGGGAGCCGTGAACATCGCCCACCCGGTTGAGCGGTGCGATCTCCTCGGAGGCGAAGCGGCCGGCCTCTTCCAGCACGGCGTCGACCAGGTCCTCGCTGAGGTCGCCAAACGTGCCCTCCGCCAGCGCCGGGCCGAGGCCGGCGACATGCCTGAGCGTGAAGGCGATCTCCGACACCGGAGCGCGGTACATGCGGTCCTCCCTGTCCAATCGGGCCGGCGTGGCCCACGCGACGCGCGGCTGCCTTAATTTCTTTTTACGTAAACGTCAATCCTTGGACGCTGCCGGTGAGACGGCCTTGTGCCGCGATAGACGTCGACTGTTGCAGCAATTTTGCCGGGAGAAAAGCCGGCGCACGCTTGCGGCCAAACACCCGCCCGCTCTATAGCCGGTCATCGTCCACCGCCGACCGGCGCCAATGGTCACCGTCGTCGACATCAACACCGAGCCCGAAAGCGCCGCGCGCGCTGTCGCCGCGCTGGAACGCGGCGAGTGCGTGGCGATGCCGACCGAGACCGTGTACGGCCTCGCCGCCGACGCCACCAACGGCCGGGCCGTTGCCCGAATTTTCGAGATGAAGGGGCGGCCGCGCTTCAACCCGCTGATCGCCCATGTCGCCAGCCTCGACATGGCCGAAGCGCATGGCACTTTCGACGAACGCGCCATGCGGCTGGCCGCCGCCTTCTGGCCCGGGCCGTTGACGCTGGTCGTGGCCAAGCGGCCCGACAGCGCCATCCACGACCTCGTCACCGCCGGCCTCGACACGGTGGCGCTGCGCATGCCGGTGGGCATCACCCACGACATCATCGCCGATTTCGGCCGGCCGGTCGCCGCGCCAAGCGCCAATCGCTCGGGGCGGGTTTCGCCGACCACGGCTGCCCATGTCGCCGGGGAGTTCGCCGACAGCGACCTCCTCATCCTTGACGGCGGGCCGTGCCGGGTCGGCATCGAATCGACCATCGTCCGTGTTGCCCCGGACCGGCTGACGCTGCTGCGTCCCGGCGCGGTGACCGCCGAGGAACTGGCCGCGGCGAGCGGCGCCAGGGTGGAGATGGCCGGTCCCGGTGCCGCCGTCGCCGCGCCCGGCATGCTGGCCAGCCACTACGCGCCGCGCGCCCGCCTGCGCCTCGATGTCGAAGACTGCCCGGACGGCGCGGCGCTTATCGCCTTCGGCGACGGCCACGGCCGGAGGCGGAACGGCGCGGCCAGCGTGCTCAACCTGTCGCCCGCCGGCGATCTGCGCGAGGCGGCAGCCAACCTCTACGCCCACATCAAGGCGCTCGACGCCGCCGGAGCCCGGCTGATCTGCGTCGAGCCGATCCCGCAGGCCGGCATCGGCGCGGCGATCAATGACCGATTGCGGCGCGCCGCCGCACCGAGGGACTGCGATGAACGTGCCTGACGCCGACCTGCTGTCGCGCTTCGCGGCCATTGTCGGAACCGCCAACGCGGTTTTTCCCGGCGACCGCGACCTGTCGCGCTACACGGACGAGAACCGGCGCATCTATCGCGGCCGCACGCCCTTGGTGCTGCGTCCGGGCTCGACCGGGGAGGTGGCACGGATCCTGGGCCTCGCCAGTGCGACGCGCACAGCGATCGTGCCGCAGGGCGGCCACACCGGGCATGTGGCCGGCGCCGTGCCGGACGAGAGCGGCAGCCAGATCGTCGTCTCGCTCGAACGGATGACGCGGGCCCGCGACATCGATCTCGCCGGCAACACCATGACAGTGGAGGCCGGCATGGTGCTGCAGCGCGCCCAGGAGGTCGCCGCCGAGCACGGGCGCATGTTCCCGCTCTCGCTCGGCAGCCAGGGCTCCTGCCAGATCGGCGGCAATATCTCGACCAATGCCGGCGGTACTGCGGTGCTCGCCTACGGCAACATGCGCGACCTGGTGCTTGGCCTCGAAGTGGTGCTGCCCTCCGGCGAGGTCTGGGACGGGCTCAGGAAACTGAGGAAGGACAATACCGGCTACGCGCTGAAGCAGCTGTTCATCGGCGCCGAAGGCACGCTCGGCATCGTCACCGCCGCCGTGCTGAGGCTGTTCGCCATGCCGAAGGGGCGCGAGGTTGCGTGGGCGGGGCTCGCCTCGCCGGCCCACGCGCTCGACCTGCTCAATCTGGCGCTCGACGCCGCCGGCCCGTCGCTGACCGCCTTCGAACTGATGGGCCGCACGCCGCTCGACTTCACGCTCGCCGCGGTGGCCGACGCGCGCGACCCGTTCGACCGGCGCCATCCCTGGCATGTGCTGGCCGAGTTCTCATCGGGGCGATCGGAGGCGGACGCGCGCCAATTGGCCGAGACCGTGTTCGAAACGGCGCTCGAAAAGGGCATCGTGTCCGATGCCGTGCTGGCCGGCAGTCTGGCACGGGCCCGCGCCCTGTGGAAGCTGCGCGAGGACATGCCGCCGGCGCAGGCGCCGCAGGGCGCCTCGATCAAGCACGACATCGCGGTGCCGGTGCACAGGGTGCCCGAATTCCTGGAAAAGGCCGACGCCATCATCGCCGCCGAGCTGCCGGGTGCCCGCGTCTGCGCCTTCGGCCACATGGGCGACGGCAACATCCACTACAACATCTCGCAGCCGGCGGGCGGCGACGCCGCCGCCTTTCTCGCCCGCCGCCTCGACGTGAACGACAAGGTGCACGCCCTCGTCGTCGCCCTCAACGGCTCGATCTCGGCTGAGCACGGCATCGGCCGGCTGAAGCGCGACATGCTGGCGGCGGTCAAGTCGCCGTTGGAACTGGCGATGATGCGCTCACTCAAGGCGGCACTCGACCCGAAGGGCATCATGAACCCCGGCAAGGTGCTTTAAGCCTCTGAAAAGATTCGTTTCGCCTTCGTTGCACCGGGCAATGAATCGATAACCACAGATCGGCGAAAGGAAGGATTCACCACCCCCGTTAAGCGGATCGGCAGACCCGCCTGCTATTGTCCCGCCTGTCACGGCAAGAAACACAACAAAGTTCGTGACGCAGGGAACCCGGCGAAGAACCGGGGCTCTGAAGAGTGACAGAGAGGCGAACATGGTCGACAGGGCCAACACCCCGTGCGCGACCGCGCATGGACCGGCGCCGGCGGCGGGAACCCCCCGCCCCGAGCGTCCCTCCCGGAAGATGCGGCTCGATCCGTTCCGACTGCCGGAAGGCATCCGCTTCGAGCACGACGGGGTCAGCTATACGCTCCACCGCGACGGCGCAGTGCTGAAGACGCGGCTGGCGGGCAGCCAGCTCGCGCTGTCGATGGCGCTGCCGGCGCGCGCCTTCTCCGGCGTGGCGGCGCGCGCCATCGAGCATGACGACGGCAGCTACACCGTGTCGCTCGAACTGCTCCACCACGACCCCCGGCTAAGCGTGCCGCTGCTCGTCTCCGACCATCTGGCCGACATCGCCGCCGACTGGCACGCCTGGAGCCGGCTGATGCGCCTGCCGATGTTGATCGTCGGCGCCGGCGCGCTCGCCCAGCCCGTGCGCAACGAACTCGGCGCCATCCTGGTCGAGACGCCGTTCGAGCGCCGCAAGCGCTTTGCCGTCCTGAAGCACCGGCCGTGGTTCCTGCGCCGGCGCAAGCCCGGCGCGATCGGCCCGGTGACACGGATCAGCGGTGAGGAGCTGATCGCGAGGCGCTAGTCTAGTCTGGCCAGGCTAGACCGGCACGAAGGCGGCGGCGGCGAGCCCGGCAAAGACGATCCAGCCGAACTGGCTGTTCGACCTGAACAGCCTCAGGCAGCGCGCCGGATCGGCGATGTCGAGGCTGACGACCTGCCAGGCAAGATGCGCGGCGCCGGCGCCAAGCCCCAGCCAACCGAGCCACGAGACGCCGGCCGCCGCCCAGGCGGCGGCGAACAGCGCCAGCGCCAGGCCGTAGAGCACCGCCAGCGCCGCGCGGGTGTGCTCGCCGAACAACCGTGCCGTCGACCTGACCCCGACAAGCGCGTCGTCGTCAATGTCCTGGTGGGCGTAGATGGTGTCGTAGCCGATCACCCAGAAGATGCAGCCGGCATAGAGGAGCAGCGGCGGCCAGCCGAAGCTGCCGACGAGCGCCGGCCAGCCCATCAGCGCGCCCCAGGAGAAGGCGAGGCCGAGGAAGAATTGCGGCCACCAGGTGACCCGCTTCATGAACGGGTAGATGACGACGGTGGCGAGCGAGGCGAGGCCGAGCAGCACGGTGAGCCGGTTGAACTGCACCAGGACGAGCAGGCCGAGCGCAAGCTGGGCGGCGAGGAAGACGAGCGCGCCGGTCCGCCTCACCCGGCCCGAAGGCAGCGGCCGCGAGCGGGTGCGCGCCACCCTGGCGTCGATGTCCTGGTCGACGAGGTCGTTGTAGGTGCAGCCGGCGCCGCGCATGAGCACGGCGCCGGCCATGAACAGCGCCATCAGCCACAGCACCGCTGCGAGCCGCGCCGGCAGGCTGGCGACCAGCGTGCCCTGGCCCGCCGCCAGCATCAGCGACCACCAGCACGGCCACATCAGCAGCCACCAGCCGATCGGCCGTTCCAGCCGGGCGAGCTGGGCGTAGGGCCACCAGGCGCGCGGCAGCCAGCGGTGGACCCAATGGGCCTGCACCGCGTCGGCGACCTTGCTGTCCTCGCTCATGGGCGGCGACAAACCGCGTTTCGGGCGGAGGGTCAAGTGGTGGCGGTGACCGCCCGGCAACCGCGGGTCGGCTTTCGGCTCACAGGCGAAACGGCCTGGGATCGCATCGTCAACTGACAAAAGGTGCGGTTTGCACGCCAATGGCTGAACATGGACCGCTTGCAAATCCGAGGCCGCTATCCGCCTCACTGGCAGCCGATCTCGCGCTCAACATTATCGACACCCCGACATCTTGTAGTTGACAACGACCTGGTCATCACGCGTTCCGGAGCCGCTGCGGCTGAAGGTGCAGGTGAAACGACGCCCAGAAAAGCGGGCCATATCGCGATAGGCCTTGGCGTCATCACGCTCCCATTGTGTTGACCGGATCGTATAGTTGCCCGGATCGGTGCTCTTGTAGCATTTGAGCGTCGCGTAGCGTTTTCCGCTCACAGCTCCGGCGGTGATGGTGCACACGCCCTTGAAGGACTCCGCGAAGACGGGAGTTGCAGGAAACCCGATGCCGGTGCAGATGGCAAACGCCAGTCTGAATGCGTGCCTCATGAGCCCCCCCGTCTCGGCCGGACACGACGCTGTTGACGACAGGCAACCGGAACCGCGCCTTTGCGCGCGCCTCGAACCGGCCAGCAGTCGGGCCTCGGTCGCGACGTCAGTCGTGCCCTGGTTGTTCCCTCAGCCAACCATAGGATGCCTCGGTGGCGATTTGAGTGCAACCCCCGCGACAGTTGCCTCAGGAACGCACGGCGCGGCCAGCGCCGGACGGCAGGAAAGCCGGTTGTCATGGCCGATACGGCTGCTAGAGACGCACCGGGACGACAAGAGGACAGCGCATCCGTGAACGAAAGGCTGAACATCCTACTCATCGGCTCGGGCGGGCGCGAGCATGCGCTTGCCTGGAAGATCGCCGGCTCGCCGCGCTGCGGCCGGCTCTTCTGCGCGCCGGGCAATGCCGGCATTGCTCGCGAGGCCGAGATCGTCGACCTCGACATCGCCGACCACGGCGCCGTCATCCGGTTCTGCAGGGATCAGGCGGTCGACCTCGTCGTCATCGGGCCGGAGGCGCCGCTTGTCGCCGGCATCGTCGACGATCTTGCCGCCGCCGGTATCCGCGCCTTCGGGCCGACGGCCGGCGCCGCCCGGCTCGAAGGCTCCAAGGCCTTCACCAAGGAGCTGTGCGCCCAGTTCGCCATCCCCACCGCCGCCTGGGCCCGCTTCAACAACGCGCCAAAGGCAAAGCGCCATGTGCGCGAATTTGGCGCGCCGATCGTGGTGAAGGCCGACGGACTGGCCGCCGGCAAGGGGGTGACCGTGGCGATGACGGTCGACGAGGCCTGCGCTGCGATCGACGACTGCTTCGAGGGCGCCTTCGGCGCGGCCGGCGCCGAGGTCGTCATCGAGGAATGTCTCGACGGCGAAGAAGCGAGCCTGTTCGCGCTGTGCGACGGCCGCACGGCGCTGCTGTTCGGCACCGCACAGGACCACAAGCGGGCATTTGACGGCGACACCGGCCCCAATACCGGCGGCATGGGCGCCTATTCGCCGGCGCCCGTTCTCGACCAGCCGATGGTCGAGCGGGTGATGACGGACATCATCGTGCCGACGCTTGCCGGCATGGCGGCGAAAGGCGCGCCGTTCACCGGCATCCTCTATGCCGGGCTGATGCTGACCGCGCGGGGGCCTCAGCTCATCGAGTACAATGTCCGCTTCGGCGACCCGGAATGCCAGGTGCTGATGCCACGCCTGAAGTCCGATCTCGTCGAGCTGATGCTGGCGGCGCTCGACGGCGACCTGCTGGCGCTGGAGGCGGAGTGGTCGGACGACTGCGCGCTCAGCGTGGTGATGGCGGCCAAGGGCTATCCCGGCGCCTTTGAGAAGGGGACGCCGATCGGCGGCCTCGACCGGGCCGAGGCGACCGGCGCCCTCGTCTTTCACGCCGGCACGGCGCTGCGCGACGGCCGGCTTGTCGCTGCCGGCGGACGCGTCCTCGACGTGACCGCGCTGGCGCCGACCGTTGCCGGCGCGCAGGCGGCGGCCTACCGGGCGGTCGAGGCCATCGACTGGCCCGGCGGCTTCTGGCGCCGCGACATCGGCCGGCGGGCTGTCGAACGCGAGGCCGGTCGCTACAGCCTCATCCCGCCGAGCGGCAACGCGAGGCGGACCAGATGACGCGACCAAACAAACAGATACAGCAAAAACCCGATTCGGCTGGATCGGGTTTAACAGCGCAAGGAGCGGTTGTCCTGTCGTGACGAGACAATCGCCCTTGACAGGGCTGGAACAAAATGGGAACAATGGCGCGTTCGGCCGGCCGTTGCGGGCTTGGCCAGGGGCGCGGGGGGTCAGGCATGGTCGCCAGGGTCAGCACGGTCGCCTTTCAGGGCATTGAGGCGGTGCCGGTCGACGTGCAGGTGATGATCCAGCCCGGCAAGGCACAGATGAACGTCGTCGGGCTTGCCGACAAGGCGGTGGCCGAGAGCCGCGAGCGGGTGCGCGCGGCACTGCACGCCTCCGGGCTGTCGATCCCGCACAAGCGGGTGACCGTCAACCTGGCGCCGGCCGACCTGCCGAAGGAGGGCAGCCATTACGACCTGCCGATCGCGCTGGGGCTGATGGCGGCGCTTGGCGCCATTCCGGCCGACATGCTGGCCGACTATGTCGTCATCGGCGAACTGGCGCTCGACGGCACGCTGGCCCCGGTGGCCGGCACGCTGCCGGCGGCGATCGGCGCCAACGGCGCCGGCAAGGGCCTGATCTGCCCGGCCGAGTGCGGGCCGGAGGCGGCCTGGGCCGACGCCGACATGGCGATCGTCGCGCCGCATAGCCTGGTGGCGCTCGCCAACCATTTCCGCGGCACGCAGGTGCTGTCGCGGCCGGTGCCGGCGATCCGCCAGGCCGCCGCGCCGCTCGCCGATCTGCGCGACATCAAGGGTCAGGAGACGGCCAAGCGGGCGCTGGAGATCGCCGCGGCCGGCGGCCACAACCTGCTGATGGTCGGTCCGCCCGGCTCGGGCAAGTCGATGCTGGCCCAGCGCCTGCCCGGCATCCTGCCGAGGCTGTCGCCGCGCGAACTGCTGGAGGTGTCGATGATCGCCTCGATCGCCGGCGAACTGGCCGGCGGCAGGCTGTCGGACCGGCGGCCGTTCCGGGCCCCGCACCATTCGGCGTCGATGGCGGCGATGGTCGGCGGCGGCGTGCGCGCGCGGCCGGGCGAGGTGTCGCTCGCCCATAATGGCGTGCTGTTCCTCGACGAGTTCCCCGAATTCGCGCCGCAGGTGCTCGATTCGCTGCGCCAGCCGCTGGAGACCGGCGAGACGGCGATCGCGCGGGCCAACCACCGCGTCACCTATCCGTCGCGCTTCCAGCTGGTGGCTGCGATGAATCCGTGCCGGTGCGGCATGGCCGGCGAGCCCGGCCACTCCTGCCGGCGCGGCGCGCGCTGCGCGGCCGACTATCAGGCGCGCATTTCCGGACCGCTGATCGACCGCATCGACCTGCGCGTCGAGGTCGCCGCCGTCAGCGCCGCCGACCTGATCGGGCCGGCGACGGCCGAGTCGAGCGCCGCCGTCGCCGCCCGCGTGGCCGCCGCCCGCGCCGTGCAGACCGAGCGCTACGAGGAGCTGGGCCTGGCGGCGGCGACCAACGCCGCCGTCCCCAACGCGGCGGTCGAGACGGTGGCCGCGCCCGACGCTGCCGGCGCCGCGCTCCTGCGCGACGCCGCCGAGGCGATGCGCTTCTCGGCGCGCGCTTATCACCGTATCCTCAAGGTGGCGCGCACCATCGCCGACCTCGACGGCGCCGACCATGTCGGCCGCATCCATGTCGCCGAGGCGGTGGCCTATCGCGTCGCCGGCGAGCGGCTCGCCGCTGCGGCCTGAACCCTGTCTCGCAGGCAACGCCGGCGGCCGGCGCCGGTGGCGGCTCCGTTAAGCCTTTCCCAACGCCGATCTGCTAGTGGCGGAAGCCGAACCGGCCGACGACAGGCTATGCCGGCGGCCAATGGCAGGAAGCAGCGTGAAGCCTCGTCCGCAGACACAGCGCGCGCCGCGGCCGGCAGCCCGGCCGCGAACCACCGCCTCCGGGCGGCGGGCGCCACCGGCCAAGCCGGCCGAAGGCGCCCTGCCCGTCCATGCCGCCCCGCCGCTCGCCACGCCCGACCCGACGCCGACCGTCCTGTGCCCGCGATCCCTGCTCTGGGGCGGCGCGCTTGCCGCGCTTGCCGGCGGCGCGGCGAGCGCGTTCCTGTTCGGCGCCGCCGCCGCCCTGGTGCTGGTGGCCACGCTGGCCACCGCCGGCTTCTGCCTGTGGCGGGCGCTGGATTTCCGCAATGCGGCACTGCAGGCCGAACTCGCCGGCGCCAGGCGCCATGTCGAACTTCTCGACGACCGGGCCTGGGAATTGCGCGAAAGCGAGGAGCGCTACCGCACCCTCGCCGAGGCCTTCGGCGACATGGTCATGCAGCGCGACGGCGCCGGACGCGTCGTCTTTGTCAGTCCGGCGCTGGCCGAACTGGTCGGCCGCGACCCGGCCGCGATGGTCGGGCGGCCGTTCGAGCCCGTCATCATCGAGTCCCGCCTGCTCGGCGGCGGCGGGCCCGACACATCGCTGGCGCGCGCCCGCCAATTGTGCCTGGCGACGCCGGCCGGGCCGCGCTGGCTGCACTGGATCGACCTGCCGGTGCGTGATTCCGGCAGCGGGCCGGCGGCGATCCGCTCGGTCGCCCGCGACATCACCGATCACAAGCGCGCCGAGGCGGCGCTTGACGAGGCCCGGCGCCGGGCAGAATCGGCGAGCGAGGCCAAGTCGCGCTTCCTCGCCACCGTCAGCCACGAGATGCGCACGCCGCTCAACGGCATTCTCGGCATGTCGGCGCTGCTGGCCGACACGCGGCTGTCGGCCGAACAGGCGGCCTACAACGACGCCATCCATACCTCCGGCACGGCGCTGCTGGCGCTGATCGAGGACATGCTCGACCTGACGGCGATCGAGGCCGGGCGCTTCGAGGTGAAAGACGAGGCATTCGACCCGGCCCGGCTGGCGGAGGAGGTCTGCGAACTTCTGGCTGGCCGCGCCCACGCCAAGGGCATCGAACTGGGCACGGTGGCCGCCGCCGATGTGCCGCTCACGGTCAGGGCCGACGCCGGGCGCATCCGCCAGGTCCTCGTCAACCTGATCGGCAACGCCGTCAAGTTCACCGACAAGGGCGGCGTGCGGGTCGGTGTCGAGGTCGAGCCGGCCGGCCCCGGCGCCCAGGCCCGGCTTGCCTTCACCGTCAGCGATACCGGCCCCGGCTTTTCGCCGGCCGACGCGGCGCGACTGTTCGGCGAGTTCGTCCAGCTCGACACGGGCCCGACGCGCCGTCACGGCGGCGCCGGCCTCGGCCTGTCGATCTCGCGCGCCGTCGCCCGCCGGCTCGGCGGCGACATCACGGTCGACAGCACGCCCGGCAGGGGGGCGACCTTCCGTTTCTCGCTGGCGGTGGCAACGCGGCGGCCGCCGGCGGCACGGCGCTCCGCCATGGCACGCCGGCGTGTGCTGATCGTCTCGGCCGGATCAGTCGAGGCGCCGGCGCTGGCGCGCACCATCACCGAGGCCGGCGGCCATGCCGAATGCGTAGCCAGGCTGGGCGAGGCCGCGGCCCGCCTGCGTGCCGCCGGCGCGGCCGGCGCCCCCTTCGACACGGTGGTGATCGACCCGGCGGTGTCGCCGGACCCGGCCCGCTCGCTGCGCCGGCTGGCGCGGCTGGCCCGCCACCCGCTTCACGGCGTGGTGCTGGTCCGACCCGACCAGCGCGGACGGCTCAGCGGCCTGATCGAGGGCGGCTTCGATGCCTATCTGGTCCGCCCGGTGCGACGTGATTCGCTTCTGCGCGTCGTCGGTGAACGCAGGGCCGCGCGCGACCAGGCCGCGCCGCTGGTGCGCCGGCCGCTGCTGCGGCCGGGCGAACGGCTGGCCCCCCACGAGGTCCTGCTTGCCGAGGACAACGACATCAACGCGCTGCTGGTGCGCACGGTCCTCGAACGCGCCGGCCAGAAGGTGACCCTGGCCACGACCGGACGCGAGGCGGTGCGCGCCTATCGCACGGCGCTTGGAGAAGGCCGGCCGTTTGCGCTGGTGCTGATGGACATGCACATGCCGATCATGGACGGCGCCGCCGCCATCCGCGCTATCCGCCGGCTGGAGGCCAAGCGCAAGGCGCGGCGCGCCCGCATCCTGACGCTGACGGCGGACGAGCAGGCCGAGGCGCGCCGCCGCGCGCGGGCCGCCGGCGGCGACGGCTTCCTGACCAAGCCGCTGGCACCAGCCGGGCTGGTGGCGATCCTGCGGGCGCTGGGCTGAGACCAACCCCTCGCCGAGGCTGGCGGCGGCACCGCATGTCACAATCCTGTCGCGGAGATGTGAAATCTGCTCAGGCGGCGGGCCACGCCGCGATTCGCGCCCGTGCCTGCCGCCACCAGCCGGACGAGAGCCCTTGGCCACGCTGACCTTTCCCCGACTGCCGAACGACCGACGGGTGGCATTCCCCGCGCGGCGCCGCCCGCCGGTCGGGCCCGGCCGCCGGGCACCGGGCGCGGCCGGCGCGCCGGTCGTCGCCCGCATCGGTTCGCTCGAGGCCCGGCTGGCGCGCGGCCAGGCCGAGCTGCGCGCCGTGCAGCGCCTGCGCTACGAAGTCTTCTACCGCGAGATGGCGGCCCGCCCGCACGCCGTCGCACGGCTGTTGCGGCGCGACGCCGATGACTGGGATCGCGTGTGCGACCACCTTGTCGTCATCGACACGAGCGAGGCAGCGGCGGCCCTGCCGGCGACCGGCGGCGGCCGCATTGTCGGCACCTACCGCTTCCTGACGGCGGCCAGGGCCGCGACGGCGGGCATCGGCTTCTACACCCAGTCGGAATTCGACATCGCGACGCTGGTGGCCCGCCACCGCGACCTGCACTTCATGGAGCTGGGCCGTTCCTGCGTGCTGCCGGCCTGGCGCAACCGGCGCACGATCGAACTGCTGTGGGCGGCCACCTGGGCCTATGTGCTCGGCCACGGCGTCGACGTGATGATCGGCTGCGCCTCGTTTGCCGGCACCGATCCGGATGAGTTGGCCGAGCCGCTCGCCTTCCTTCATCACCACGCCGCGCCGCCGCCCGAATGGGATGTGGCTGCCGGACCGGGACGCGCCGTGCCGACGAATCGCCTCGACGCCGGCGCTGTCGAAGCCCGGCGGGCGCTGCACGCCCTGCCGCCGCTGATCAAGGGCTACCTGCGGCTTGGCGCCTGGTTCGGCCGCGAGGCGGTGATCGACCGCCAGTTCGCCACCACCGACGTGCTCGTCATCCTACCGGTCAGCCGCATCAATCCGCGCTATGTCAGCTATTACGGCGCCGATGCCAGCCGCCATGCCGTGGCGGCCCGGTAGCGCCCCATCCGGCCGGCTCAGGCGTTGTAGGCGGCGATGACCGCCATGTTGACGATGTCGGAATCCTTGGCGCCGAGCGGCACGATCTGCACCGGCTTTTCGAGGCCGACCAGGATCGGCCCGATGATGGTCGAGCCGCCCAGTTCCTGCAGCATCTTGGTCGAGATCGACGCTGAGTGGAAAGCGGGCATGACCAGCACATTGGCCGGGCCGGTGAGCCGGCAGAACGGGTAGAGCGCCATCTTCTCGGCATTGAGCGCCACGTCGGCGGCCATGTCGCCGTCATACTCGAAATCGACGCCGCGCCGGTCGAGCAGCGTCACTGCCTCGCGCACCTTCTGGGCGCGCTCGCCCGGCGGGTGGCCGAAGGTCGAATAGGCGAGCATGGCAACGCGCGGCTCGTAGCCCATGGCTCTGGCGAACCCAGCCGCCTCGCAGGCGATGTTGGCAAGCTGCTCGGCGTCCGGCATGTCGGTGATGGCGGTGTCGGCGACGACCACCGTGCGGCCGCGGGTGATCGCGATGGTGGCCGCCATCACCTGATGGTCGGGCTTCGGGTCGATGACCCGGCGCACGTCGTCGAGTACGGTCGAGTAGTTGCGGGTGACCCCGGAGACCAGACCGTCGGCGTCCCCCAGCGCCACCATGCAGGCGGAGAAATGATTGCGGTCGGTGTTGACCAGGCGCTGGCAGTCGCGGAACAGGAAGCCCTCGCGCTGCAGGCGTGAATAGAGGAAATCGGCGTAGTCGCCGGCCCGGTCGGACAGCCGCGAATTGACCAGTTCGATGTTGGGGCGGTCGAGGTCGATGCCGGCTTTGAGCGCGGTCTCCTCCATTTGCGCGTCGCGCCCGACCAGGATCGCCGTGCCGAGGCCCTGGTTGACGTAGGCGAGCGCGGCGCGCATGACCTGCTCCTCCTCGCCCTCGGCGAAGACGATGCGCTTGGGGTTGCGCCGCACCCGCTCGAAGATGCGCTGCAGCGTTGAGGCGATCGGGTCGCGCCGGGCCGACAGCTGCCGGGCATAGGCCTCAAGGTTGACGATCGGACGCCGGGCGACACCGCTTTCGGAGGCCGCGCGGGCGACCGCCGGCGGAATCTCGGAGATGAGCCGCGGATCGAACGGCACCGGGATGATGTAGCTCGGCCCGAATTTCGGCCGCTGCCCCTGATAGGCCGAGGCCACCTCGTCGGGCACGTCCTCGCGCGCGAGGCGGGCGAGCGCCCTGGCGGCGGCGATCTTCATGGCCTCGTTGATCGTCGTCGCGCGCACGTCGAGGGCACCCCGGAAGATGTAGGGAAAGCCCAGCACGTTGTTGATCTGGTTGGGGTAGTCCGAGCGTCCGGTGGCCATGATGGCGTCGGTGCGGATCTCGGCCACCTCGTCCGGGGTGATCTCCGGGTCGGGGTTGGCCATGGCGAAGATGATCGGGTTCCTCGCCATCGAGGCGACCATCTTCGGGGTCAGCGCCCCCTTGACCGACAGGCCGAGAAAGATGTCGGCGCCGGCCATCGCCTCCTCCAGCGTGCGGCAGTCGGTGTCGACGGCGTGCGCCGACTTCCACTGGTTCATGCCCTCCTGCCGCCCCTTGTAGACGGGTCCCTTGGTGTCGCACAGGATGATGTTGTCGGCGTTGAAGCCCAGCGCCTTGATCAGTTCCACGCAGGCGATGCCGGCCGAGCCGGCGCCGTTGCAGACCAGCCGCGCCGAGGCCATGTCGCGGCCGGTCAGCTCGAGCGCGTTGATCAGCCCGGCGGCGGCGATGATCGCGGTGCCATGCTGGTCGTCGTGGAACACCGGGATGTCCATCAGTTCGCGCAGCGTCTGCTCGATGATGAAGCAGTCGGGCGCCTTGATGTCCTCCAGGTTGATGCCGCCGAAGGAGGGACCGAGATAGCGCACGCAATTGATGAAGGCGTCGATGTCGGCGGTGGCGATCTCGAGATCGACCGAATCGACATCGGCGAAACGCTTGAACAGCACCGACTTGCCTTCCATCACCGGCTTGGCGGCAAGCGCGCCGAGATTGCCGAGCCCGAGGATGGCGGTGCCGTTGGAGATGACGGCGACCATGTTGCCCTTGGTGGTGTAGTCGAAAGCCGAATCTGGATCCTCGGCGATCGCCTTGACCGGAGCGGCGACCCCTGGCGAATAGGCCAGCGACAGGTCGCGCTGCGTCGCCATCGGCTTGGTCGGCGTGATCTCCAGCTTGCCCGGGCGGCCGCGACGATGGAACTCCAGCGCCTCCTCGGTCGAAACCAGCGGGCGGCGGGGTCCGGTCCCATTGGCTGGCTTGTCCGCTGCGGCCATCGCAATCCTCCCTGCGGCTTCCGGGCAAGGGAGGCCGCTACGCATTGAACGCGTGGGCGACCAGCCCGCCTCAACGGACCGCCGCACCGCCCGCCGGCGCCACCGCCGACGGGGCAACCATCTTGCATGTTCTGTGGACTTTTCCAACATGGGCCGGCGACCGGCCACGGCGAAGCTTGCCTTCGACCGGGGCTTGGGGCTTACCTTGGCCGCGCCGCCACCGACGCGAAGGTTCGGCAACGGGAAGGCAGCCCTTGGACGCCAGACGCCAATCGGACCACCGCCAGCCGGCGCCAGCCCCCAAGCCGACGCCGATGATGGAGCAGTATGCCGAGATCAAGGCGGCCAACCCGGATTTGCTGCTGTTCTACCGCATGGGCGATTTCTACGAGCTGTTCTTCGAGGATGCCGAGATCGCCTCGCGCGCGCTCGGCATTGCGCTGACCAGGCGCGGAAAGCACCTCGGCGAGGATATCCCGATGTGCGGCGTGCCGGTGCATGCCGCCGAGGACTATCTGCACAAGCTGATCGGACTCGGCCATCGCGTCGCCGTGTGCGAGCAGCTCGAAGACCCGGCCGCAGCGCGCGGGCGCGGCGCCAGGGCAGTGGTGCGCCGCGACGTCACCCGGCTGGTCACCCCCGGCACGATCACCGAGGAGCGGCTTCTCGAACCGGGCCGGGCCAATCATCTCGCCGCGCTGGCGAGGGTGCGGCCGGGCGAAGGCCGCGAGGAGATGGCGCTCGCCTGGATCGACCTGTCGACCGGCGCCTTCCGCGTCTGCCGCACGGCGCACGACCGGCTCTCGGCCGACCTCGCCCGCATCGAGCCGAGCGAACTGGTGCTGCCCGATTTCCTCGACGGCGAACCGGCTGTGCGGCGGCTTGTCGCCGGCGGGCCGACGGCGCTGTCGCCGCAGCCGGCGGCGAGCTTCGACAGCGCCGCCGCCGAGGCGCGCCTGCAGGCCCATTTCGGCGTGCGCACGCTGGAGGGGTTCGGCCAGTTCTCGCGCGCCGAGCTGTCGGCGGCCGGCGCCGTGCTCGCCTATGTCGAGAAGACGCAGATCGCCGAACGGCCGGCGCTGTCACGGCCGGTGCGCGAGGAAGCCGGCCGCACCATGTTCATCGACGCGGCGACGCGGGCCAATCTGGAACTGGTGCGCACGCTCTCGGGCGGGCGCGAGGGAAGCCTGCTGCGCGCCATCGACCGCACCGTGACGGCGCCGGGCGGCAGGCTGCTCGCCGAGCGGCTGATGAATCCGCTGACGGATCCGGCGACCGTCCGCCAGCGCCACGATTCGATCGCCTTCCTCCTCGACCACGACCGCCTGGCGCGGCAGGTGCGCGGCGAGCTGAAGCCCTGTCCCGACATCGCCCGCGCCCTGCTGCGGCTGTCGGTCAACCGCGGCGGCCCGCGCGACATGGGCGCCATCGCCGCTGGCCTTGCCCGCGCCGGCGCGCTGGCGGCGAGCCTCGATGGCGACCTGCCGGCGGAACTGGCGGCCGCACGCCAGGCACTGGCCGCCGCGCCGCAGGCGCTTGGCCGCCACCTCGCCGCCGCGCTCGCCGACGAGCTGCCGCTCAATCGCCGCGACGGCGGTTTCGTGCGCGAGGGCCTGGACAGCGAACTGGACGAGCTGCGGCTGCTCGCCCGCGAAAGCCGGCGGGTGATCGCCGCCATGCAGGAGCGCCACGCCCGCGAAAGCGGCGTCAAGTCGCTCAAGATCCGGCACAACAACGTGCTCGGCTATTTCATCGAGGTGACCGCCGCCAATGCCGCCGCGCTCACTTCGGAGGCGGCCAGGTCCCGCTTCATCCACCGCCAGACGCTCGCCAATGTGATGCGCTTCACCACGCCGGAACTAGCCGAACTGGAAAGCCGCATCGCCAATGCCGCCGGCCGCGCGCTCGAGATCGAGCAGGCGATCTTCGATCGGCTTGCCGACGAAATCCGCGCCGAGGCCGATACGATCACCGCGATTGCGGCAGCGCTCGCCGTCCTCGACGTATCGACGGCGCTGGCCCTGCTGGCGGCCGAGCAGGACTACTGCCGGCCGCGTGTCGACGACAGTCTGGCCTTCACGATCGAAGGCGGCCGCCACGCCGTTGTCGAGCAGGCGCTGAGGCGCGAAGGCGGTACGCCCTTCGTCGCCAATTCCTGCGATATCGGCGCCGCCGATGGCGAGAGCGGCGCCATCTGGCTGCTGACCGGCCCCAACATGGGCGGCAAGTCGACCTTCCTGCGCCAGAACGCGCTCATCGCCATCCTGGCGCAGATGGGGGCCTATGTGCCGGCGCGCTCTGCCCATGTCGGCGTCGTCGACCGGCTGTTCAGCCGGGTCGGCGCCGCCGACGACCTGGCGCGCGGACGCTCGACCTTCATGGTCGAGATGATCGAGACGGCGGTGATCCTCAACCAGGCCGGCGAACGGGCCTTCGTCATCCTCGACGAGATCGGCCGCGGCACCGCCACCTTCGACGGCCTGTCGATCGCCTGGGCGACGACCGAGCACCTGCACGAGGTCAACCGCTGCCGCACGCTGTTTGCCACCCACTATCACGAGCTGACCGCGCTCTCGGAGGTGCTGGCACGGCTGTCCAACGTCACCATGAAGGTGCGTGAATGGCAGGGCGATGTGATCTTCCTGCACGAGGTGGTGCCCGGGGCGGCCGACCGCTCCTACGGCATCCAGGTGGCGCGGCTCGCCGGCCTGCCGCCGGCGGTGGTCAGCCGGGCGCGCGACGTGCTCGACCAGCTCGAAAGCGCGGAGCGGGCACGCCCGGCCGCGGCGCTGGTCGACGACCTGCCGCTGTTCGCCGTCGCCGCGAGCGGACGGCCGGCACCCGCCTCCGCCGAGAGCGCGGTCTTGAAGGCGCTCGACGAACTGGTGCCCGACGACATGACGCCGCGCCAGGCGCTGGAGACGCTCTACCGCCTGCGGGCGCTCGCCCGCGAGCAGAAAAGCTAGTCTAGAGTCCCTCCTCGGCCAGCACCGCCCTCAGCGGCTCGCGCGGCCGCGGACCGACCTGCTGGATGACCAGCGCGGCGGCCATGGCGCCGATGCGGGCGCAATCGGGCAGATCGCGGCCATTGGTCAGGCCGAACAGGAAGCCGGCCGCGAACAGGTCGCCGGCGCCGGTGGTGTCGACCAGCTTCTCGATCGGATGGGCGGGTACGGCATGTGTCTCCTCGCGGGTGACGACGACGCAGCCTTTCTCCGAGCGGGTGACGATGCCGATCGCGCAATCGACGCGCAGCGCTTCCAGCGCCGCCTCGAAGGCGGCGGTCTGGTAGAGCGACTTCAGCTCCGCCTCGTTGGCAAAGACGATATCGACGGTGCGCGAGCGCATCAGTTCAAGGAACTCGTCGCGGTAGCGGTCGACGCAGAACGGGTCCGACAGCGTCATCGAGAAGTTGCGCCCGTGGGCGTGGGCGGTCTTCGCCGCCAGCCGGATTGCATCCTTGGCCCGCGGCGGGTCCCACAGATATCCCTCGAAGAAGGTGACCTTCGACTGGGCGACGACCGCCTCGTCGATGTCGTCCGGACCGAGTTCGACGCAGGCGCCGAGATAGGTGTTCATCGACCGTTCGCCGTCGGGCGTGACGAAGATCATCGAGCGGGCGGTGGGTGGGTGACCGTTGAGCGGACGCGTCGCGTAGTGGACACCGCTGGCGCGGATGTCGTGGGCGAAGATCGTGCCGAGCGGATCGTCGGCGACCTTGCCGAAATAGGCGGCGCGCCCGCCCAGGCTGGCGATGCCGGCCGCCGTGTTGGCGGCGCTGCCGCCCGAAGCCTCGATTGCCGGTCCCATGACCGCATAGAGGTGTTCGGCGCGATCGGTATCGATCAGGTTCATCGCCCCCTTGACGATGCCCTCCCGGACGAGAAAGTCGTCCTCGGCCTGGGCGATGATGTCGACGATGGCGTTGCCGATCGTCAGGACGTCGAAACGCGTGGTCATGGGGCTCCTTTCAATTGTGGCCGGCCGGTCAATAACGACTGGCGGCGGCGATGGGAAGCCCGGCTGCTGCCAACGGGCCATATGTTGAATCGCCGCCGGTCCAATCCCATCTGGCAGGCGGGGCGTCAGGGCGACGCCCAAACCCGACAGGGACGGAGCCGACCGTTGATCATCGAATCCGCCAGGCTTGCCGCCAACCAGCTGTTTGCCGCCGAGTTCCGGCACCTGTTCTGGAAGTCGATCGGCATCACGCTGCTGGTGCTGGCCGCCGCCTGGCTGGTTCTGGAAGCGCTCGTTTCAACGCTGCTGGCGCCGTTGCTGGGTCCATGGCCGTGGCTGGCGACGGCACTCGTATGGCTGACCGGGGCCGGCATGTTCGTCGGCGCTATCTTCCTGATCGCACCGGTCTCGGCGGCGCTGGCCGGCGTGTTCCAGGACGAGATCGCCGCGGCGGTCGAACGCCGCCACTACCCGGCCGACGCGCCGGGCTTGCCGCTACCGCTGCTGCCATCGATCTGGCTCAGCGCCAAGTTCCTGGCGGTGGTGGCCGCGGCCAACATCGTCGCCCTGCTGCTGGTGCTGCTGCCCGGCATCAATTTCGCCGTCTTCTTCGTGGTCAACGCCTATCTGATCGGCCGCGAATACTTCCAGTTCGCGGCAATGCGCTTCGGCGGCGAGCAACGGGCCAACGCGCTGCGGCGCGCCAACGCCACCACCATCTTCCTGGCCGGGCTGGTGATCACCGGCTTCATGGCGGTGCCGCTGCTCAACCTGGCGACGCCGCTGTTTGCCACCGCGCTGATGGTCCATCTGCACAAGCGCATCGCCGCGCGCACGCACGGCCGTGCGCCGCTGCCGCGGGCCGCCTGACATCAGCCGGCGACCGGCACGACCGGCGCCGGCACGTCGCTCGTCTTGACTTCGGCCTTGCACAGATCGGCGATGATGCAGGCCTCGCAGCGCGGCTTGCGCGCCGTGCACACATAGCGCCCGTGCAGGATCAGCCAGTGGTGGGCGTGCAGCAGGAACTCCGGCGGAATGACGCGCATGAGACCGGCCTCGACCGCGTCCGGCGTGTCGCCCGGCGCCAGGCCAAGCCGGTTGGCCAGGCGGAAGATGTGGGTGTCGACCGCGATCGTCGGCTGGCCGAAGGCCTGCTGCAGCACGACATTGGCGGTCTTGCGGCCGACGCCCGGCAGGCTCATCAGCTTGTCGCGGTCGGCCGGCACCTCGCCGCCGAACACCTCGACCAGCCGCCGCGACAGCGCGATGACGTTCTTCGCCTTGTTGCGGTAGAGACCGATGGTGCGGATCATGTCGCGCAGCCGGTCCTCGCCCAGCGCCAGCATCCCGCGCGGCGTGTCGGCGACCTTGAACAATTCGCGTGTCGCCTTGTTGACGCCGGCATCGGTCGCCTGCGCCGACAGGACCACCGCGACCAGCAGCGTAAACGCGTTGACATGCTCCAGCTCGCCGCGCGGGGCCGGACGCTGCGTGCGGAACCGGGCGAAGATCTCGGCGATCTCGGCCTTGGAATAGCGCGAGCGGCGCGCATGTGGGGTTTTCGTCGCCCTGGCCAAGCAGCGGTCCTTTCCTTCGATCGAACTCCCCCTATAATCGTCTGATGGACCGCCGCAACCACCCGCCACGATCCGCCGGTGCCGGTCGCCAGCCGCCGCATCCGCCGGTCTTCGCCGCACGGCTGTTCGCCCACCGCTCGCTCGGCCGGGGCGGATACGTGGCGCTGATGGCCGTCATCGGCGGCGTCTGCCTGGCCTATGGCCTGTTCTTCCTGTCGATCGGCGCCTGGCCGGTAATGGGCTTCTTCGGCCTCGACGTGCTGCTGGTGTGGGCCGCCTTCCGGCTCAATTATCGGGCCGCCCGCGCCTATGAGGAGGTCGCCGTGTGGCCGCACGACCTGCGCGTGCGCCAGGTCTCGGCCGGTGGCCGCGTGCGCGAGCACTCCTTCAACCCGTTCTGGACCCGCTTTCGCGTCGACCGCCACCAGGCCTACGGCATCACCCGCATGTTGCTGACCGGCGAGGGGCGGCAACTGGCGATCGGCGGCCTGCTCAACCCCGTGGACCGCGAGAGCTTCGCGACCGCCTTCTCGACGGCATTGAGCCGGGTCAAGGGCGGCTGAGGGCGCCAGCGCCCGGCAAGAAACGGGTGGCATGGCAAGCCCGTCGGCCACTAGATTGACGGGCAGCCAACCGAGCGGGAAGCCTGAGCCCATGTCCTTCATCGATCCGGAGACCGGCGGCGACTATCAGACGGTGCGCCGCTGCATCGAACTCATCACCGAGAACTGGCGCCAGCAGCCACGGCTGGAAGAACTGGCGCTCGCCGTCGGCAAGTCGCCGACCCAGCTCCAGAAGGTATTCACCCGCTGGGCCGGGCTGTCGCCGAAGGCCTTCCTGCAGGCGGTGACACTCGACCACGCCAAGCGGCTGCTCGCCGGCGACATGCCCATCCTCGAGGCAAGCTACGAACTGGGCCTGTCCGGCCCCGGCCGGCTGCACGACCTGTTCGTCACCCATGAGGCGATGTCGCCCGGCGCCTACAAGGCGCGCGGCGCCGGCGTGACCATACGCTACGGCTTCCACGGCTCGCCGTTCGGCCAGGCCCTGGTGATGGCGACAGAGCGCGGGCTGTGCGGCATGGCGTTCTGCGATCCCGGCGGCGAGCGCGCGACGCTCGCAGACATGTGTTCACGCTGGCCGGAGGCCACCTATGTCGAGGACCGGGCGGCAACCGCCGCTTATGCCGAACGGGCGTTCGATCCCGGCCGCTGGCGCGCCGACGACCCGATGCGCGTCGTCCTCATCGGCAGCGATTTCGAGATCCGGGTGTGGGAGGGGCTGCTCGGCATCCCGGTCGGCACCGCGACCTGCTATTCGGCGCTGGCCGACGGCATCGGTGCGTCCAACGCGCCGCGCGCGGTCGGCCGGGCGGTCGGCCGCAACCCCGTCTCCTTCGTCGTGCCGTGCCACCGCGTCGTCGGCAAGTCGGGTGCGCTGACCGGCTATCACTGGGGGCTGACGCGCAAGCGGGCGATGCTCGGCTGGGAGGCGGGCATCAGCGCGCTGGCCGCCTGACCGGCGCGGCGGGCCATTTGCCGAATGTTTACCGATCGCCGCGCATCATCGGCACGGGCTGTCGGAGGGGCGGGCAGACGCAAGCTTCCCCAAATTGACTTGGCACGGCCCGAGGCGTAGTTTCCGCCGACAGGGGCTGGCTCGGGTTTTCGCGTGGAGGCTGGTTACCATGCGCAGCGCATTGATGAACCTGGCGGGCGGCGTTGCCCTCGCCGTGGCGGCGAGCATGGCCGTTTCCGGCTGCACGCAGACGGCGACCTCGACCTCGGCGGCCGCGCTGGCGCGGCCGGATCGCTCCAACTACAACTACACCGGTGAGGTCTACCTGCTGCGCGGCCTGGCCAACGTCTTTTCCACCGGCCTTGACGAGATCAACGAGAAGTTCCGCCGGCGCGGCGTCAACAGCCGGGTCGACAACCACTCGATCTGGCAGGTGTGGGCCGACGAGATCGTCGCGCGCGAGCAGCGCGGCGCCGTTTCCCATCCGGTCATCATCATGGGCCATTCGCTCGGCGGCAATGCCAGCGTGCAGATGGCGCGCTATCTGGGCGACCGCGGCGTAAAGGTTGCCTATGTTGTCGCCTTCGACCCGACCATCACCACCGAGCCGGGGCCGAATGTCGACGAGGTCGTCAACTACTTCCTGCCCAACGGCCGCAAGGGCAAGGACCACAACATCGTGGTCGAGGGGCCCGGCTTCACCGGCACGCTGGTCAACTACGACGTGACGCCGATGGCCGACATCAACCATTTCAACGTCGAGAAGAGCCCGGAACTGCAGGTGCGCGTCATCACCAAGGCGATCTCGCTGATGAAGCCGCGCTCGACCGGGCTGGAGCCCGGCGCCAACCGCTGATCGTCGCGGCGCCATTTGCGCCGTCGGCACCACCCTGCGGATCGACGCTCAATCGCCGGCGATGCGTTCGAGCCCGGCGGGCAGAACAAGCCCGGCGGCCTCGTGATGCTGCAATACGCGTTCGAGCCGGCCGGCGGCGGCGCGCGCGAAGCGCAGCGTCAGCGCCCGGCGGGTGGCACCGGCGAGTGTACCTTCCCGTGACGGCCGCACGATCTCGGCGCCGTAGGCGTCGGCGACGATCAGCCCTTCGCTCTCCGGGAAGATGGCGGGCGGCACGTCGGGCAGCGTGGCGAAATAGAAATGGTCGCAATGGGCGAGATAGTCCGGCCATTTGGCATCGGCGCGGAAATCCTCGATCGAGGACTTGATCTCGATGATGGCGAACCTGCCCCTTGCGTCCATGCCGACGAGGTCGGCGCGCCGGCCCGACGCCAGCGGCAGTTCGGCGACGACGGCGATGCCGGCCGCCTGGAGCAGCCTCGTCACGCCGCGGCGCACGGCAAGCGCGCGGTCGGACTGGCGGCCATCGGTCAGCGGGTCGGTCGGCTTGAGATCGATCAGCGGCATCGTGGTGAACGTATCATGAACGAGTCGTCGGCGCAAACCCGAGGCCGGCGCCGTTCATGCGTTCAGCCCCGTGCCTTCTTCTCGCGCCGGCGCCGGTGCAGGATCGGCTCGGTGTAGCCGTTGGGCTGGCCCGCGCCCTCGAACACCAGGTCACACGCCGCCTTGAAGGCGATCGACGATTCGAAGTCGGGCGCCATCGGCCGGTAGTGCGGATCGCCGGCATTCTGGCCGTCGACGACGGCCGCCATGCGCCGCATCGTCGCCCGCACCTGTTCCTTCGAACACACCCCGTGGCGCAGCCAGTTGGCGATGTGCTGGCTGGAGATGCGCAGCGTGGCGCGGTCCTCCATCAGGCCGACATCGTTGATGTCGGGCACCTTGGAGCAGCCGACGCCCTGATCGACCCAGCGCACGACATAGCCTAGGATGCCCTGGGCGTTGTTGTCGAGTTCCTGCTGGATGTCGCCGGGGCTCCAGTTCGGCCGCGACGCCACCGGCACCGAAAGGATGTCGGAAAGCCTGGCGCGCGGCCGCGCCTTGAGGCCGTCCTGCACCGCCGCCACATCGACGTGGTGATAATGGGTGGCGTGCAGGGTCGCCGCCGTCGGCGATGGCACCCAAGCGGTGCTGGCGCCCACCCTGGGATGGCCGATCTTCTGCTCCAGCATCGCCGCCATCAGGTCGGGCATCGCCCACATGCCCTTGCCGATCTGGGCGCGGCCCCTGAGACCGCAGGCGAGCCCGATATCGACGTTCCAGTCCTCGTAGGCGCGAATCCAGGCCGACTGCTTCATGTCGCCCTTGCGGATCATCGGCCCGGCCTCCATCGAGGTGTGGATCTCATCGCCGGTACGGTCGAGGAAGCCGGTGTTGATGAAGACGACGCGCGAGGCGGCGGCGCGGATGCATTCCTTGAGATTGACGGTGGTGCGCCGCTCCTCGTCCATGATGCCCATCTTCAGCGTGTCGGGGGCAAGGCCCAGCGCCTGCTCGACCCGGGCAAACAGCGTGGCGGCGAAGGCGACCTCCTCGGGCCCGTGCATCTTCGGCTTGACGATGTAGACCGAGCCGGCGCGCGAATTGGCCCGCCGACCGGCCGGCCCGACATCATGCAGCGCGATCATCGCCGTCATCATCGCGTCCATGATCCCCTCGGGGATCTCGGCGCCGTCGGCGTCGAGGATCGCCGGATTGGTCATCAGGTGGCCGACATTCCTGACGAGCATCAGCGAGCGGCCGGGCAGTGTGAACGCCTTGCCGTCGGGGGCCGAATAGTCGCGGTCGGGGTTGAGCCGGCGGGTCATCCGGCGTCCGCCCTTGTCGAATGTATCCGCCAGGTCACCCTTCATCAGGCCGAGCCAGTTGCGGTAGGCGACGACCTTGTCGGCGGCGTCGACAGCGGCCACCGAATCCTCGCAGTCCTGGATGGTGGTGAGCGCCGCCTCCAGCACGACATCGGCGATGCCGGCCGGGTCGTCCCGACCGATGGCATGATCGCGATCGATGACGATCTCGACGTGTAGCCCGTGGTTGCGCAGCAATACCGCAGTCGGCGCCGCCGCCGGGCCGCGATAGCCGGCCAATTGCGACGGATCGGCCAGGTGGGCGGCGCCGCCCGGAACCGCCACCTCGAGCCGCCCGCCGCCAACACGCATGGCACCTGCCGACGCCCAGCCTTGGCCGCCAGCGAGCGGACAGACATCGTCGAGGAACGCCTTTGCCCAGGCGATGACGCGGGCGCCGCGATGCGGATCGTAGCCGCCCGCCGTCGGCGCCTCGCCCAGCGCGTCGGTGCCGTAGAGCGCGTCATAGAGCGAACCCCAGCGGGCATTGGCGGCGTTGAGAGCGTAGCGGGCGTTCATCACCGGCACGACCAGTTGCGGCCCGGCGATCGTGGCGATCTCCGGGTCGACATTGGCCGTCGTGACCGCGAAATCGGGACCCTCCGGCACGATGTAGCCGATCTGTCGCAGGAAGGCCTCGTATTCGGCCATCGTGTAGCCGCCACCGCGCCGTTGGCGGTGCCAATGGTCGATCGCCGCCTGCAGTTCGTCGCGCCGGGCCAGGAGCCCGCGGTTGACCGGCGTCAGCTCGGCGAGGACGTCGGCGAGGGCCTGCCAGAAACGCTCCGGCGAAATCCGCGTGCCGGGTAGCGCCTCGTCATTGACGAAGCGATGGAGCACCGGGTCGACCCGCAACCCCGCAACTTCGACACGCTCGGCCATCCGCCTTCCTTTCGCGCTGGTCTTCGGCTGGCGCACTGGTAGCGAAATCAGCCCGCCTGTCAATTGCAGGCACTGGCGGCCATTCGGCCGCATTGCAATTCAATTAGCTATCGCTAATATAATGGCCATGAACATCGCCGAACTCGAACAGAATGCCGCCCAGGCCGCCGATCTCCTGGGAGCGATGGCCAATCGGCGGCGCCTTGTCGTGCTGTGCCGGCTCGTCGACGGCGAGAAGAGCGTCAACGCGCTGGCCGAGAGCGTCGGCCTCAGCCAGTCGGCCCTGTCGCAGCATCTGGCCAGGCTGCGCGAGAAGGGCCTGGTGGCGACCCGGCGCGACGCGCAGACGATCTACTACCGCATCGCCAGCGAGGAAGTGCGCCGCGTCCTGTCAACGCTCTACGGCCTCTATTGCGCCCGCTAGTGCGGGGCATGCGGCCGCGACAGCAGTGGTTCTTCTCCGTTGAACGGTTGTCGCCGGCATCCCATATTGACGCCAGCGGAGTGCCGATGAGCGGGCTTCGCTTGCGAGTTGCTGAAGGGTGGCGATGGCGTTTATCGCATCGCGAAGATCGGCAGTGCCACCCCGTTGGACTTGGGAAAGGCATTGCCATGACGCGACTGGCCGGATTTTCGAGCCCCCTGTTGCTCGGCTTCGACGAACTGGAGCGCATGCTGGAGCGCGTGTCGAAGGCGTCCGGAGACGGCTATCCGCCCTACAATATCGAGCGCATACGGGCGACGAACGGTCAGCCCGAGATGCTGCGCATCACGCTCGCCATTGCCGGCTTCACCGAGGCCGACCTCGACATCACGCTGGAACGCAACCAGCTCACGGTGCGCGGCAAGCAGCAGGAGGACGCCGAGCGCGAATTCCTGCACCGCGGCATCGCCGCGCGCCAGTTCCAGCGCTCCTTCGTGCTGGCTGAGGGTATCGAGATCGCCGGCGCGACGCTGGAGAACGGACTTCTGTCGATCAATCTGACCCGCAACGAGCCGGAATCGGTCGTGCGCAAGATCGTGATCTCGGCCGGGCGCTGAGCCGTCGAACCACACTGGCAATGGAGCGTAACATGCGTCACGAAACCGAATTCAAGCCCATCAGCACGGACGAGCTGGCCCAGATCGGCAATGGCCACATCGCCTATTTGCGGCAACTGGCCGGCAGCGAGATCGCGGAGGCCTTCCCCAACCTCGTCCAGATCGACCCGAACGTGAAGGTGTGGGCGCTGTTCGGCGCCGACGGCACACCGATCGCGATCGCCGACGATGCTGGCGGGGCGCTGTCGACCGCCTTTCAGAACAACCTGCTGCCGGTCGCCGTGCACTGAGCCCGGCGCGTCGCCCGCCTTCAGGCGGCGTCGGAGGCCGGGCCGTGGGTGAGCAGCGAATAGATGGCGTTGGCGCCCGCCGTCTCGCGCAGCTTGCGAACCTTGTCAGGCTCGCGCATCACGCGGGCGATGCGGGCCAGCGCCTTGAGATGATCGGCGCCCGCCCCTTCCGGCGCCAGCAGCAGGAAGACCATGTCGACCGGCTGATCGTCCAGCGCCTCGAAATCGATCGGCTTGTCCAGCCGGGCGAACAGGCCGGTGATGCGCTTGAGACCGGGCAGCTTGCCATGCGGGATGGCGATGCCGTTGCCGACCCCGGTCGAACCCAGGCGCTCGCGCTGCAACAGCGTGTCGAAAATCTGGCGCGCAGAGATGCCGGTCTTGGCTTCGGCCTTCTCGGCCAGGTCCTGGAGCAGCTGACGCTTGGAACTCGTCCGCAGCGACGGAAGAATGTCGTCCGGACCGAGGAGATCGCTGAGATCCATCATATTGTCCTTCTCGGGCCGGCGCGAGCCGCGCCAGACCCTGACCTGCTTCAATCGGCGCGTGAGGCGGCACCGGCGGGATCGATCCAGCCAATGTTGCCGTCCGGCCGGCGATAGACCACGTTGACCTGGCCGCTGGCCGCGTTCCTGAACACCACGACCGGCCGGTCGGTGAGGTCGAGCTGGAGCACAGCCTGGGCCACCGTCTGCGTGGCCACCGGCGTCAAGCTTTCCGCAATGATCACCGGGTTGAAGTCCTCGGGGATTTCCTCTTCCTGGGACGGCGCCTCGAACACCGAGTAGCTTGCCGGGGCGGCGACCGCCGGCCCGGAAGCATGATGGTCCTTGAGGCGCCGCTTGTAGCGGCGCAGCCGCTTCTCGATCTTGCCGGCGGCCTCGTCGAAACAGGCGGTCGCGTCGTGGCCTTTGGCCGCTGCCTGCAGAACGATGCCGGTGTCGAGATGAATTGTGCAGTCGCAGTCGAATCCGCTGCCGGATTTCTCGATCGTCACCTGGGCGGTGTGGCCGCCATCGAAGTACTTGCTCACCGCTTCGTCCATCCGGTCATGGATGCGCTGGCTGAGCGCTTCTCCGATGTTCATATGCTTGCCGGATATGCGTAGGCCCATCGGAAATTCGTACCCCTCAATCGGCTGCGGCCCGGCAGGCGAGGCCTGTGCAATATAGCCGACATCCCCTCGCCACACTAACCCGACGGCACGTTTTGTAACAGCTTAATCAGTGGCGGCGTGACCGTGGCGTTCGGACCCGGAGGGTTTGCGTCGGCGGCCCAGACCGGCCGGACCGCGTCCCGGTCGGCCGATTCGGGCGGACCGTTCTGCCGGTCCGGCGCGGCCGGAATTGGGGGGCGCCGCGGCGCCGTCGGCGATCCTTTGCGGGTCTGCCAGACGACGGCGCGCTTCTATTGACTGCGCCCGCCAGTGTCAAGGGCGATTCGGGCGGGCGAGGGAAGGCGCTGGGAAGGCCGAAGGGAAGCACGGAAGGTCGTCGCTGGCTCACGAAGCCTTGCGGTCGGGAAAAGCCCGCTTCTCGCGCCGGCGCTGGACCGAAGAGGGGATGCGCATCGACTCGCGGTACTTGGCGACCGTGCGCCGGGCGATCTCGATGCCGCCCTGGCGCAGCATGTCGACGAGCGCGTCGTCCGACAGCACGGCGTCCACGCTTTCGGCCTCGATGAGCTGGCGGATGCGGTGACGCACCGCCTCGGCCGAGTGCGCATCCTCGCCGCTGCTGGCCGGTATAGCGGCGGTGAAGAAATACTTCATCTCGAACAGGCCGCGATTGGTCAGCATGAACTTGTTGGAGGTGACGCGGCTGACCGTCGACTCGTGCATCGAGATGGCGTCGGCGACGGTGCGCAGGTTGAGCGGACGCAGATGCTCGACGCCGAAGGCGAGGAACATGTCCTGCTGGCGGACGATCTCGGCGGCCACCTTGAGGATGGTATTGGCGCGCTGGTCGAGGCTCTTGGCGAGCCAGTTGGCATTGTTGAGGCAGTCGCTGATGAAGGTCTTGTCGGCCTCGCTGCGGCAGGAGCGGCTGACGCGGGCATAGTATGTACGGTTGACCAGGACGCGCGGCAGCGTCTCGGGATTGAGCTCGACCGCCCAGCTGCCGTCCGGTCGCGCCGAGACGATGACGTCGGCAACCGCCGTCTGCACCGGGCCGGCCGCGAACCGGCTCCCCGGCCTCGGATCGAGCCGGCGGATTTCGCCGACCATCTCGGCGAGGTCGTCCTGGTCGACCCCGCAGCGGCGCATAAGCGTGGCGAAATCGCGGCGGGCGAGCAGGTCGAGATTGGCGATGAGCGCCTGCATGGCCGGATCGAGACGGTCGCGCTCGGCCAGCTGCAACGACAGGCATTCGGCCAGGTCGCGGGCGCCGACGCCGCACGGATCGAAGCCCTGGATGCGTCTGAGCACCTGCTCGGCCCGCTCGACCGGCGCACCGAGCCGGGCGGCGATGTCGTCGAGCGGCTGGCGCAAATAGCCGTCGTCGTCGATCGCGCCGACAATCTCCTCGCCGATCAGGCGTTCGGCCGGGGAACGCAGGGCGAGCGCAAGCTGGGCACGCAGATATTCAAACAGCGTCGGCTCGGCGGCCACCATCGCCTCGAGGTCGCCGGCTTCACCGTTGCCGCCGCCCGGCAACCGGGCCGATTTCCACGGGTCGCCGGCGGAGACCTCCCCGCCGGGGTGCCCGCCCGGCGGGACCGGCGCGGCGACCTCGCCGTCGAACGCGTTCTCGAGCGTGGTGCCGAGTCGGGCCTCCATCGCCGCGGCACTGGTCTCAAACCGGCCGTCGAGCCACTCGGTGATGTCGGCGCCCTCGGCGGGTACCGGCTCGGCCGGC
>BOKV01000017.1 GCA_016861165.1 Alphaproteobacteria bacterium
TTGCAGCGCCTTGGATGTCCGCGCGGGGTTGATGCAATCGCCCATTCCCGCGGACTCCACTTCGCAGCCTGATCGGCGACCGGCATTCATCACAGAGCGGTTCTTCAACAGGCCCCGCGTCCACTTCATGCGCAACGTCCTTGCCCATGCCGGTCGCCAGGGCCGTCGCGTCGTCTCGGCCTTCATCGCCACCGCCTTCGCCCAGAACGACGCCGAGGCGGCCAGGCGGCAGTGGCGCCTGGTTGCCGACCAGATCCGGCCCAAGGTCGCAAAGCTCGCCGCCCTCATGGACGAGGCCGAGCCCGACGTCCTCGCCTATATGACCTTCCCCGCCCAGCACCGCGCCAAGCTGCACTCCACCAACCCGCTCGAACGACTGATCGGCGAGATCAAGCGGCGCACCGAAGTCGTCGGCATCTTCCCCAATGAGGACGCCATCACCAGGCTCGTCGGCGCAATCCTGCTCGAGCAGAACGATGAATGGGCGGTCCAGCGCGCTCGCTACATGACGCTGGAAACCATCGCTCCCTTGAGCGATGATCCCCTCGTCAGCCTTCCGGCTCTCGCCAGCTGACCAGTCCGGCCAACGCCGGCGAGCACGGCGACCCAGCCGTCAGCTACACCACTCTCCGGGACGCGATCCTGGCCTTCCTTGCCGGTATTCATGACATCGGCAAGTACTCGGCTGCATTCCAGGCAAGGAGCCCGCAACATTGGCCGCGCGAAGCGCTCGGCGAGCTTCGGACCGGAGGGCCCTGGAGGCACTGGGAATTCTCGGCGCTGCTGATGCGGCATGATCCGGTGCACGGGCTGCTCAGCCGGCTCTTTCCGGGGCTGGGCGACCTGACCCGTCTGATCGCCATCGTCGCGGGACACCATGGCACGCCGCCGGGAGGTGAGGTGATGCAGCATCTCGCGATCACAGAAATGACAAGGGACCTTCCGTCGCCGAGCGTGGCCGCGGCCGGCGAGGCGGTCGCCATCCTCGAGCGGATCTGCCGTCTTGAGCCGCTGCCGCAACTGACCTCGTCCGCTATCAATCGCGCCGATTTCCTGCTCAACGGCCTGATCACTTTCTGCGACTGGATCGATTCCGACACCGAGTTCTTCCCGGTTGGAAAGCCGGCGGATGCTAATCCCGAGCGCTACTGGACGACGGCGATGAAAAGCGCCGCCGACGCTCTGGCGAACAAGGGCCAGAGCGGGGTCTTGCCCATAATACATCCAGATTACCGGGTTCTCGGCCTGCCTTGCGCCGACGATCCCCGGCCGATGCAGGCGGCGGTCGAAACGATCGCAATCGGCGAAGGGCCGCAGCTTTTCATCATCGAGGACGCGACCGGTTCGGGCAAGACGGAAGCCGCCATCCTGCTGGCCGCGAGGCTGATGGCGGCGGGCAAGGGAGAGGGCGTCTATTTCGCGCTGCCGACGATGGCGACGGCGAACGCCATGCACGGGCGCATGGCGGGATTGCGCAAGCACATGTTCGAGGGCGGCGAAGCGTCCATCGTGCTGGCGCACGGCAAGGCGAAACTTGCCCGCAGGCTCGCCGCCGTCCGGTCCGGACATGCCGGCGAGGATTCCGCCGCCGCCTTCTGCAACGACTGGATCGCCGTTTCGCGGCGGTTGGCGCTGTTTGCCGACATCGGCGTCGGCACCATCGACCAGGCGTTTCTCGGCATCCTGCGCAGGAAGCACCTGAGCCTGCGCCAGGCGGCCTTGGCGCGCCGCATCCTCATCGTCGACGAGGCGCACAGTTTCGACAGCTACATGGGCGTCGAACTCGAATCCCTGTTGCGCGCGCAGGCGGCCAATGGCGGCTCGACGATCGTCCTGTCGGCGACGCTTTCGCGACAAACGCGCATGAAGCTCGTCGCGGCATTCAGCGGCGGGCTGCCGCGACATGTCGACAGTAGCCGGGCGCTCTATCGGCGCGTTTCTTCGGCCGCTCCGCCGGAACCGCGCTCGCAGTGCTATCCGCTGCTTACGCGGGTCGGCAAAGGCGAACTGCACGAGCAGCCGGTCGCATTCGACGACCGGCTCGGTCGAACGGTGCATGTCGAGCGCATCCCCGATCGTGACACGGCGATCGCCATGGCGATCGCGGCCGCCAAGGGGGGCGCGGCGGTCGGCATCGTTTGCAACGCCGTGGACGAGGCAATCGGTGTCCACGGCGCAATTGCTGACGCGTTTGCCGACGCGTCGCATGCGCAACTCTTCCATGCGCGCTTCACGGTGGGGGACCCCGCACACGCGGGGATGAACCGAATCCCGTCAGGCCCCCCCATCAGGCCCAGCGTGTGTTCCCCGCACACGCGGGGATGAACCGGGCTGCGCCTTGGTTTCATGGCGTTCCTTGACGTGTTCCCCGCACACGCGGGGATGAACCGGCGTGGCGCGCCAGCCGCCGCCGCATGTCGTCGTGTTCCCCGCACACGCGGGGATGAACCGAGGAGATCGCCGCATGACCGCGCTGACCGTTGGTGTTCCCCGCACACGCGGGGATGAACCGAATCCCGTCAGGCCCCCCATCAGGCCCAGCGTGTGTTCCCCGCACACGCGGGGATGAACCGTGCTTCCTGCTCGTCTCGGAGGCCGACGGCGAGTGTTCCCCGCACACGCGGGGATGAACCGGACAACCCGCGCGACGACAACGTATTCAAGAAGTGTTTCCCGCACACGCGGGGATGAACCGAACGTGGCGCCGAGCCTGTGGCGGGCCGAGGTGTGTTCCCCGCACACGCTGGGATGAACCGGGTTCCGCCTGGCGATCGGCGCCGCCCGCGCCGTGTTCCCCGCACACGCGGGGATGAACCAAGGCCTTGCCGGCGACCAGTGTGATCGCCAGTCGGTCGACGCGCCTGACATCAAGGCGAAGTCGCTGCCGGTGTCAGGCTTGTTCCTGAGAGGCGAGTTGCCACGGTTGCGGCCTGCTATCTTGTCCATGGAGGTCAAGATCGTCTTCCTGCGTTCGATTGGTCGTTTGGCGACACCATCAAACCCGCTCGGAAGCGGCTCGGCCACCGGAACCGGGCGCGCAGGCTCTTCGGTGCGCGCCCGGTTCTCATCGGTGGCCTCTGTCAGGTGACTACAATCTCAGGACACACAACCACCATCCTCGCGCAAGGCCGCACGATGCCGGGATGACGTCCGCCGAATCGCGATGCCGCGTCCCCAAGCCGGCGTTCAGGCCGCCTTCTTCCTTTCGGCCCGCGGCTTCGGATTGAACCGCTCGTAGAAGCGCTCGTCCTTGCCGGCCATCTCGATCAGCAGCTTGTTGGGCTTGAACTGCGCCCCGTATTTCTTCTGCAGCTTCCGGCACATGTCGACGAACCTGGCCGTGCCCATGCCGTCGATATAGGAGATGGCGCCGCCGGTGAACGGGGCGAAACCGAAGCCGAGGATCGAGCCGACATCGGCCTCGCGCATGTCGGTGACGACACCCTCCTCGACGCAGCGCGCCGCCTCGAGCGCGATGACGGCGTGGTAGCGGTTCTTCAGTTCCTGGACATCGATCCGATCCGGGTCCTGCTGGGGATAGAGGTTCTTCAGCTCCGGCCACAGATGCTTCCTGGCCGGCTTGGCCGGATAGTCATAGAAGCCCTTGGCGTTCTTGCGGCCGAAACGGCCGAACTCCTCGACCATGCGGTCGACCAGCTTGAGGTGGCGGGCGTCAACGGCCTTGTCGCCGAGATCGCGCACCGTCTGGTGCATGATCTTGTAGGAGAGGTCGATCGCCGTCTCGTCGTTGAGCGCCAGCGGCCCGACCGGCATGCCGGCCTGTCTTGCGACGTTCTCGATCATCGCCGGCGGCACACCCTCGATCAGCATGTTGTAGGCTTCCGACATGTAGCGCAGCACCATGCGGTTGACATAGAAGCCGCGCGTGTCGTTGACGACGATCGGCGTCTTCCTGATGGCGCGCACATAGTCGAGCGCCATCGCCAGTGCCTTGTCGCCGGTGCGCTTGCCGAGGATGATCTCGGTCAGCATCATGCGATCGACCGGCGAGAAGAAGTGGATGCCGATGAACTGCCTGGCGCGCGGAAAGTTCCTGGCCAGGCCGGTGATCGGGATGGTCGAGGTGTTGGAGGCGAAGATGGCGCCGCGCTTCATGTGCGCGGCCGCCTTCTCGGTCACGTCCTTCTTGATGGCCGAATCCTCAAACACCGCCTCGATGACGAGATCGCAGTCGGCGAGATCGGCATAGTCGGTGGTCGGCTGGATCAGCGACAGCAGCTTGTCCTTGGCGGCCGGGGTGGAGGCGCCGCGACCGATCGCCTTGTCCTCCAGTTCGGCCGAATGCGACCTGCCCTTTTCGGCCGCCACCATGTCGCGGTCGAGCAGCACCGTGCGTATGCCGGCCTTGGCGGTGACGTAGCCGATGCCGGCGCCCATGAAACCGCCGCCGCCGAGAATGCCGACCTTCCTGATCTTCGCGGCCGGCACGTCCGCCGGCCGGCGGGCACCCTTGTCGAGCTCCTGCTTGGACAGGAAGATCGAGCGGATCATCATGCCGGCTTCGGTGGTCTGCAGGACGTTGGCGAAGTAGCGGCTCTCCACCTTCAGCGCCGCGTCGATCGGCAACAGCAGTCCCTCATAGACGCATTTGAGGATGGCGCGCGCGCCCGGATAGTTGTCGTAGGTCTCGCGCCGGTAGATGGCGTTGGCCGGCGGGAAGAGCTGGGCGCCCGCCGCCGAATAGACCGGGCCGCCCGGCAGGCGGAAGCCCTTCTCGTCCCATGGCTGGACAGGCTTCAGTCCGTCGAGGATCATTTTCCTCGCCGCAGCAATGAGTTTCCTGGCCGGTACCACCTCGTGAACGAGGCCGAGCTTCCTGGCCTTGGCGCCGTCATAGCTCTTGCCCTGCAGCAGCATGGTCAGCGCTTCCTGGGTGTTGATCAGGCGCGGCACGCGCTGGGTGCCGCCGGCTCCGGGGAACAGGCCGACCTTGACCTCCGGCAGCCCAACCTTGGCCTTGGGATCGTCGCTCATGACACGGCCGTGGCAGGCCAGGCACAACTCGAAGGCGCCGCCCATGGCCACCCCGTTGATGGCGGCAACCCACGGCTTGCCGCAGGTCTCCAGCTTGCGGTAGGCGCGCTGGATCGACGAGGAGCTGTCGAACAGGAACTTCGCCGCGCCTTCCGGGTCGCGCGCCTTCATCTTCTGGAAGGTGGCGAACGAATTCTCCAGCATCGACAGGTCGGCGCCGCCCGAGAAGCTCGGCTTGCCGGAGGTGACGACGACGCCACGCACGCCAGCGTCGGCGGCGGTCTCGTCGATGATGCGGTTCAGTTCCTCGTCGACCGACTGGTCGATGACGTTCATCGACCGGCCGGGCATGTCCCAGGTGACGACGACGATGCCGTCGGCGTCCCTGGCGACGGTGAAGTTCTTGTAGGTCATTGCTTTTTCTCCTCTCGGACGCCGGCTTAGACGCGCTCGATGATGGTTGCCGTGCCCATGCCGGCGCCGATGCACAGTGTCACCAGCGCGGTGTTGAGGTCGCGCCGCTCCAGTTCGTCGAGCACGGTGCCGAGGATCATGGCGCCGGTGGCGCCGAGCGGATGGCCCATGGCGATGGCGCCGCCATTGACGTTGATCTTGTCGTGCGGGATGTCGAAGGCTTGGCAATAGCGCAGCACGACGGAGGCGAAGGCCTCGTTCAGTTCGAACAGGTCGATGTCGGACAGCTTCATCTTGGCGCGCTTCAGCAGCTTCTCGGTCACGTCGACCGGGCCGGTCAGCATGATCGTCGGCTCCGAACCGATATTGGCGAACGCGCGGATGCGCGCGCGGGGCTTCAGTCCCATGGCCTTGCCGCCCTTTTTCGAGCCGAGCAGCACCGCGCCGGCGCCGTCGACGATGCCCGACGAGTTGCCGGCATGGTGGACGTGGTTGATCGCCTCGATCTCGGGATAGCGCTGGACGGCGACGGCGTCGAAGCCGCCCATCTCGCCCATCATCACAAAGGAGGGCTGCAGCGAGGCGAGCGACTGCATGTCGGTGCCCGGCCGCATGTGTTCGTCATGATCGAGAATGGTGATGCCGTTCACGTCCTTGACCGGAACCACCGACTTCTTGAAGTAGCCCTTCTCCCACGACCGGGCCGCCCGCTTCTGGCTTTCCACCGCATAGGCGTCGACATCGTCACGGCTGAAGCCGTATTTGGTGGCGATGAGATCGGCCGAAATGCCCTGCGGCACGAACCAGCCGGGCAGCGCCACCGACGGGTCCATCGCCCAGGCGCCGCCCGAGGCGCCCATGCCGACGCGGCTCATCGATTCGACGCCGCCGGCGATGACGATGTCGTCGGCGCCCTGGGCGATCTTGGCGGCGCCGAGATTGATGGCGTCGAGGCCCGAGGCGCAGAAGCGTGAAATCTGGACGCCGGGCGCCCTGTTGTCGTAGCCCGCCTCGAAGGCGGCGGCGCGCGGAATGACCGAGCCAGCCTCGCCGACCGGATCAACGCAGCCGAAGATGATGTCGTCGACCTCGGCTGTGTCGAGGCCGTTGCGGTCGCGCAGCGCCGACAGCGTGTGGGCGGCGAGCCGCACCGCGGGCACCTCGTGCAGGCTGCCATCCTTCTTGCCGCGGCCGCGCGGCGTGCGCACGTGATCGTAGATGAATGCTTCGGGCATGTTCGCTCTCCTTGAGCTGGTGTTTCAGGCGCCATTCACGCGATTGGGCCGGAAGGCAGCAGCGCCTCCGGCGGCGCCCAGTCGTCCAATGTCCTGATGCGATCGAGCCAGGCCGCGATCCCCGGATAGTCGTGCCAGTCGGCGCCGAAATCGGCCGGCCAAAACAGGTAGCCGCAGCAGGAAATGTCGGCGATGGTCGGCCGGTCCGCCGCCACCCAGTCGCGCCCGGCCATGTGGCCCTCGAACAGCTTCAGGGCGGCGAGCGCCCGGCCCTTCATGAACTCGGTCTCGGGCGCGCCTTCCTTGCCGGCGAACTTGCGCAGGAAACGATAGGTGGCGATGTAGCTGGTCAGCTTGTGGTTGTCCCAGAGCATCCAGCGCAGCACCTCGCGTTGTTCGGCCCCGGTTTGCGGGCCGAAGCGCCCGGTCCTGTCGGCGAGATGATGGAGGATGACGCCCGACTGGCTCAGCGTGAGGTCGCCCTCGCCGTGATCGACCAGGACGGGCACCTCGCCCATCTCGTTGATGGCGCGGTATTGCGGCGTGCGGGTGCCGCCGTTGAAGAAATCGACCCACACCGGCTGCCAGTCGCGGCCGGTCAGCCGCAGCATCAGCGCCGCCTTGTAGGCATTGCCGGACTGGACGAAACAGTAGAGCGAATAATCGGCCACTCAGCCCACTCCCTCGACGATAAGCATGACGGCCGTGGCGACCGGCAGGCGGTGCTGGCGGGCCGCCTGATATTCCGGCGAGTCATAGCAGGCCCTGGCCGCCTCGACGCTGTCGAACTCGATGACGACATGGCGCTTGCCGAGGTCCTGCCCTTCGAGCGCCAGGAACGGGCCGCCGCGGGCGAGGAACCTCGCGCCAAAGCGCTCGAAGGCCGGTCGGGCGCCCTCCACGTAGCGCTTGTAGGTCTCGGGGTCGCGCACATCGACATGGGCGATCCAGTAGGCCTTGGCCATTCTTGTTCTCCCCTAGAGCGATCTCGCGATCAGCAGTTTCATGATCTCGTTGGTGCCGCCATAGATGCGCTGCACGCGCGCGTCGCGGAACATGCGCGCGATCGGATACTCGTTCATGTAGCCATAACCGCCGAACAGCTGCAGGCAGCCATCGACGACGCGGCCCTGCAGTTCGGTCAGCCACAGCTTGGCCATCGAGGCCAGTTCCGGCGTCAGCCGGCCCTCCAGGTGCTCGGCGACGCACCAGTTGTAGAAGGTGCGCCCGATGGTGGCCTCGGTCTTCATCTCGGCCAGCCTGAACTGCGTGTTCTGGAAGTCAAGGACGGCGCGGCCGAAGGCCTGGCGCTCCTTCACATAGTCGATGGTCAGCGCCAGCGCCCGCTCGACCATGGCGACCGCCGAGGTGCCGATCTGCAGGCGCTCCTGCGGCAGCTGCTGCATCAGCTGGACGAAGCCCTGACCCTCCTCGGTGCCGAGCAGGTTGGCGGTCGGCACGCGCACGTCGTTGAAGAACAGTTCCGACGTGTCGTTGGCCTTCAACCCGATCTTGTCGAGGTTGCGGCCACGTTCGAACCCCTCGATCCCGTCGGTCTCGACGATGATCAGCGAGGTGCCCTTGGCGCCTTTTTCCGGATCGGTCTTGGTGACAACGATGATGAGATTGGCGAGCTGGCCGTTGGTGATGAAGGTCTTGGCGCCCGAGATGCGGTAATGGTTGCCATCCTTCACCGCGCGCGTCCTGATGCCCTGCAGGTCGGAGCCGGCACCCGGCTCGGTCATGGCGATCGCGCCAATCAGTTCGCCGCTCGCCATCCGGGGCAGCCACCGGCGCTTCTGTTCCTCCGAGCCATAGTGGAGGATGTAGGGCGCGACGATGGAGTTGTGCAGCGCGATGCCGAAGCCGTCGACGCCGACATGGCCGAGTGCCTCGATGATCGCGCTCTCGTGAGCGAAGCTGCCGCCGGCGCCGCCATAGGCCTCTGGCATGGAAGCGCAGAGCAGGCCGTTGGCGCCGGCCTTCTGCCACAATTCGCGCGGCACGACCTCGTTCTGCTCGAACGCGTCGTAGTGCGGCGCTACCTCGCGTTCGAGGAAACGCGTTGCCGTGTCGCGGACCATGGCCACGTCCTCGGTCTCCCAGGCCGGCGCGGCAAGGCCGAGAACCTGCGCGGTCGTTATCGACAATCCTTCCTCCCCATGCTGGCGCGGCCCGCGGCCGGGTGCACGCGCACATAGACACCAAACGCGAACAGGTTCAAGCCTGAACAGTGTCGCCTGGCTGACGAATCAGAACGCGGCCGCGTCGAGCGCCATCACTGGCTCGGCGCCGCTTTCGATGCGGGCCAGATGCGCCTGCGCCTCGGGCAGGACGCGCTGCATGAAATAGCGACCGGTGGCGAGCTTGTTCTCATGGAAGGCCGTCCTGTCGCCGGCGCCCTGCGCCAGGGCCGCCAGCGACTTCTCGGCCATCAGCGCCCACATGTAGCCGAGGGCGACGAGGCCCATCAGGTGCATGAAATCGGTCGAGGCGGCGCCGGCATTGTCCGGGTTCTTCATGCCGTTCTGCATCAGCCACATGGTCGCCGCCTCGAGCGCCTTCATGGCGTTACGCAGCGGCCTAGTGTAGGGCTGCATCGCCTCGTTGTCGCGGTGGCTCCCGGTGAAGCCGTTGACCTCCTCGATGAAGGCGCGCAGCGCCCGGCCGCCGTCCTTGGGCAGCTTGCGGCCGACGAGGTCGAGCGCCTGGATGCCGTTGGCGCCCTCGTAGATCATGGCGATGCGGGCATCGCGCACGAACTGGCTCATGCCGTGCTCCTCAATATAGCCGTGCCCGCCGAACACCTGCTGGGCGGCGACCGCGTTGTCGAAGCCCTTGTCGGTCAGCACGCCCTTGATGACCGGGGTCAACAGCCCCATCAGGTCGTCGGCCTGGCGGCGCTCCTCTTCCGAGCCGGAGCGGTGGGCGATGTCGCCGCGCAGCGCCGCCCACAGCAGAAAGGCGCGGCCGGCCTCATTGACCGAGCGGATGTTCATCAGCATGCGGCGAATGTCGGGATGGACGATGATCGGGTCGGCCTGGCGGTCCGGCGCCTTGGGCCCGGTCAGCGCCCGGCCCTGGATGCGCTCGCGCGCATAGGCGACCGCGTTCTGATAGGCGACCTCGGAGATGGCCAGCCCCTGCAGGCCGACGCCGAGACGGGCCTCGTTCATCATCACGAACATGGCGTTGAGGCCGCGGTTCTCCTCGCCGATCAGCCAGCCGGTCGCCGCGTCATAGTTGAGCACGCAGGTCGAGTTGGCGTGGATGCCCATCTTCTCCTCGATCGAGCCGCAGGTCACCCCGTTGCGCCGGCCGGGATTGCCGTCCGCGTCGGGGATGAACTTGGGCACCAGGAACAGCGAAATGCCCTTAGTGCCGGCGGGCGCCCCCTCGATGCGGGCGAGCACCAGATGGATGATGTTCTCCGACAGGTCGTGCTCGCCGGCCGAGATGAAGATCTTCTGGCCGGAGATGCGGTAGGCGCCGTCGCCGTCGGGCACCGCGCGCGTGCGCAGCATGCCGAGATCGGTGCCGCAATGGGGCTCGGTCAGGTTCATCGTGCCGGTCCAGCGGCCCTCGATCATCTTTGGCAGATAGGCCCGCTTCTGCGCGTCCGAACCGTGCACCTGGAGGGCGGCGATGGCGCCCTGGGTCAGGCCGGGATACATCGAAAAGGCCATGTTGGCCGAGATCAGATACTCGGCCACGGCCGTGTGCAGCGCATAGGGCAGGCCCTGGCCGCCATGGTCGGGGTCGGCCGACAGCCCCATCCAGCCGCCTTCGACATAGGCCTTGTAGGCCTCCTTGAAGCCGGCTGGCGTCGTCACCGAGCCGTCGTCATGGCGCCTGCAGCCCTCGATGTCGCCGGTGCGGTTGAGCGGATGCAGCACCTCCTCGCACAGCTTGGCCGCCTCGCCCAGAATGGCCTCGACCATGTCGGGCGAAGCTTCCTCGAAGCCCGGCAGATTATTGTAGCGCTGCAGGTTGAGCACGTCGTTGAGGATGAACAGGGTGTCATGCACGGGTGCGCTGTAGGTGGTCATCGGGCTCTCCTCGAACGGCGAAACGCGGCCGACGCCGGATCGCTGCCGGCGGCGCGGCGAGCCGGCGGCCGGGGACCGGGCGACAGACGCCGCATATCCATATGGTCTCGCCGCGGCCCCATAGCAAACTTTTACGTTTGCGTAAACGTCAATTATTCGCCGGACAAAAACCTGGAGCGGCGCCGACCACCGGTTAACGCGTTGTTTACCATGTTTAAGGAATGGTGGGCACGGCCGTGAAGGAATCGCCCGGTTGTCTGTCACACTCCGGACGGACCTGTTTCGACGGAAAACGAGCCGGACGCCGGCGACAGGGTCTAAGATGAGCCGAATCAGATCGCAGCTGGACAGCCTTCTCAAGGAACCGCAGCGGGTACGCCAGCCCGACCCGGAGCCGCGACATGGCGGCGACAGCGCCGGCAGCCGGGCCCAGCCGGCCCAGGAACTGGAGCGCATCCGCACGATCATCGACCAGCTCGCCGGCAAGATCGGCGCGGTGGCGGCGGAGCGGCAGGCGGCGGCGCCGCGGCCGGCGCCCGCCTTCGCCACGGCGGCGCCTCAAGCCGCCTCGCCCGATCTCGGCTCGATGCTGTCGGGTGAAATCCGCCGGCAGGTCAACGACCAGATCGACGGGCTGCGCGAGCAAATCGGCGACCTGGTCGCCCAGGTCGGCCAGGACCGGCAGGATCGCGGCCTTCACGACGAAATTCACCGGCTGGCCGAAGCGATGGCGCGGCTGGAGGAGGAGGTGGCGCGGGCGCCTGGCCGGCTTGATGCCGTCGCCACCGAGCTCAACCAGCTGCGCACGGTCATCGCCGACTATGCCGGTCACCAGGCGCCGGCGCTCGACGCCGATGCGCTGGCGCGCACGCTCGAGGCCGGCCAGGAACGGCTGGCGGCCCGGCTGGAGCAATCGGTCGGCGCCCTGCTCGGACAGGTGCAGCGCGACGACAGCCAGATGCACAGCCAGTTCGGTGCCCTGTCGGAGCATGTCGGCGCCATCCGCGACGCCATCGAGAGGCTGCCGTTCAACTTTCCCGTGGCCGCCATCGAGCGCCGGCTCGAGGAACTGGCCGCCCAGATCGACGGGCTGGCCGGCAGCAGCGACGGCTCGCTGGCGCACGACTTTCGGGTGGTCAACGATCGGCTCGACGAAATCACCCGCGCCCTGGTGGCGATGTCCGTCCATCCGAGCGACGACGCGCTCGACCGTATCGAGGCGCGCCTGGCCACCCTCGGCAAGGCGGTCGAGGCGATGGCCGAGGAGCAGCGCGCCGCGGCCCGGCCCGATGCCGCCGGCAGCTTCACCGACGAGATCGTTGCCGCGCTGGCGGCGATCGACCACCGGCTCGCCGAGCTCGGCCGCGAGCCGCCGGCGACCGCCGACAATCTCGACGCCATGACGGCGCGGCTGGCCTTCCTGTCGGAAAAGATCGACAACCTGCCGGGGCTGGCCGCCGCCGGCGCGCAGCTCGGTGATGAACGCCAGCTCGTTGCCAGGCTCGACGAGATCGTCACCCGGCTCGACCAGGTCGCCGGCGCCGCCCCCGGCGGCGATGACGACAGCATCACCGCTGCGCTGCGGGAACTGGCCGAGCGTATCGACCGGTTGCCGGGCACGGCGGCCGGCGCGCCCGACACGGCCCAGATCGCGGCACTCGAACGCCAGCTCGCCAGCATCGTTGCCCAGATCGGCTCGATGTCCAACGCCCGTTTCGACATGGCGCCGCTTGCCCAGCGCCTCGACAGCATCGAACAGCAGGTCGTCCGCAGCCGTGATCTTGCCGTCGAGATCGCCAGCGAGGCCGCCGAGCGGGCCGCCGGGCTCGTCCGGCAGCAGCCGGGGATCGATGCCGACCTGATCGAGCGGCTGCGCCAGGAAATGCGGCACCTCGACACCAGTGCCCGCGACATCGGCGTGCGCAATGCCGACGCGCTGCAGTCGGTGCACGAGGCGCTGATCGCCATCGCCGAACGGCTGGGCGAGATCGAGGAGCGGATCGACGTGCCCCGCCACCGGGCGGAGCCGGCCGAGGAAACCGTGCCGGCCCGGCACGGTTCGCCGCGCGCCGAGCCGGCGCAGGCGCAAGCCGCCCCGGACCGGGCGCTCGCGGCTGCGGCCGACGAAACCGAGGACGGCGCGCTGGCAACCGTGGCCGAGGCGCCCTCGCTGCTGGGCCCGGCCGGCGACGAGGCGCCGCCGGTCGACGACGTGCCGCTCGAACCGGGATCGGGCGCGCCCGACTTCATCGAGCTGGTGCGCCAGGCCAGCGCCAAGCGCAAGTCGGGCGACAAGGCGTCCGCGGCGCACGGCACCAGCGACCTCATCGCGGCGGCGCGGCGCGCCGCGCAGGCCGCCGCCGAGGACGCGGCCGCCACCGAACGCCAGCGGCCGAGGGACAAGCCGACGGCCGACGGCAAGCCGTCGGGCGGCCTCAAGGGGCTGCTCGCCCGCTATCGCAAGCTGGTGCTGATGGCGTCGGCGGCGATCGTCATCGCCATGGCGGCGGTGCCGCTCGCCTCCCGGTTCATGGCTGGCCCCGCTCCGGTCGCCCAGGCGCCGGCGAGCCAGCCCGCCGCGGTCGAGAGCGCGGCCGCGCCGAATGCCGCCCGGGACCGCCCGGCGGCCGTGGAAACCGACGCGCCTGCGCCAGTTCAATCGGCAGCGCCGGCGATCGCCGGTTTGGAGCCCGCCTCGCCAGCGCCCGTCGCGCCGACGCCCGCCGAGGATGAAGCCACCGCCGTAACCCGCTCCGCCGACCCGCTGCTCGCGCCGGCGCCGCTCGGCCAGACACCGCAGGCGCCAACGCCGCAGGCGCCGACACCGGGCGAAACCATCACAGCTGTGCCCATGCCGCCGGCTGAGATCGGCAATGTCGCGCTCCGCCAGGCGGCCGCCGGCGGCGATGGCGAGGCGCTGTTCGAGGTGGCGCGTCGCTACACGGAAGGCGATGGCGTCGACCGCGATCTCGCCAAGGCGGCAGAATGGTACGAACATTCGGCCAGGTCCGGCCTGCCCCTCGCCCAGTATCGGCTGGCCAATTTCTTCGAGAAGGGCCACGGCGTCGGCGTCGACCTGAAGAAGGCGGTGATGTGGTATCAGCGCGCCGCCGAACAGGGCAATGCGCTCGCCATGCACAATCTCGCCGTGCTCTACACCTCGGGCGTCGTCGGCGAGGGGCCCGAGCTGAAGGCGGCCGTGCACTGGTTCGGCAAGGCGGCGGAGCTGGGCGTCAAGGACAGCCAGGTCAATCTCGGCATTCTCTATGCGCGCGGCATGGGGGTCGGCGAAGACCTGGTCGAGGCCTACAAATGGTTCGCGGTGGCGGCGCGCGCCGGCGACCAGGACGCCGCGGCCAAGCGCGACACGCTCGCCGGCGCGATGCGGCCGGATCAGCTCACCAGGGCGCGCGGACTGGCCGAACTGTGGCAGCCGACGGCAATCGACCCCGCCGCCAACGGCGCCGAGATCAGGCCGGAATGGACGAAGGCGGCCAGCCAGTCGGCCGAAGCCGCGCCGCCGGCTGTCGAGGCTCCCGCGGCCGACCACCAGCTCGTGCGCCGGGCCCAGCAATTGCTCGCCGAGCGCGGATTCGATCCCGGTCCGGCCGACGGTGTGATGGGACGCAGGACGCGCGACGCGATCATGGACTTCCAGCGCAATGCTGGCCTGCCGGTCGATGGCGAGATCACCGCCGACCTCATCCGCGCGCTCGAAAGCGGGGCCGCCTGAGCGGGTCGGCTGCCGGCGCCGGCAGCCTTCCCGCATGGCGCCCGTCGTCACCCTGCGACCGATTTACCCTTTGATTTGAAACATAATTGACAAGCCGCGGTACGGGGCGCATTAACCGGGCGGGGCAGCATTACCAACCGCCAATCGGATCCATCGAAAGATGTGAGGGCCGGGGAAGCCGGTGAGCATCTATCTCCCAATCGCCGAACTGTCGGTCAACGTGTTCGTGTTGTTCGGCATGGGAGTTGCGGTCGGCTTCCTGTCGGGGATGTTCGGCGTCGGCGGCGGCTTCCTGATGACGCCGCTGCTGATCTTCTACAACATCCCGCCCGCCGTGGCGGTGGCGACGGGGACGAACCAGATCGTCGCCTCGTCGGTTTCCGGCGCGCTTGCCCATTTCCGCCGCGGCGCCATCGACATCAAGCTCGGCAACGTGCTGCTGGTCGGCGGCCTGGCCGGCTCCGGCCTCGGCGTCTGGCTCTATTCGCTGCTGCGCCGGCTCGGTCAGCTCGATCTGATCATCGCCTTCATGTATGTCGTCTTCCTCGGCGCGGTCGGCTCGCTGATGGTGATCGAGAGCCTGCGCGCGCGCCAGCGGGTCAAGGCGGGCGGACGCGTCGACGTGCGCCGGCCGGGGCAGCACAACTGGATCCACGGGCTGCCGTTCAAGCTGCGCTTCCGCCGCTCGAAACTCTATCTGAGCGCCATTCCCGTCGTCGGCATGGGCGCCTTCATCGGCGTGCTGGTGTCGATCATGGGCGTCGGCGGCGGCTTCATCATGGTGCCGGCACTGATCTACCTGCTGCACGTGCCGACCAACGTGGTCATCGGCACCTCGCTCTACCAGATCATCTTCGTCACCGCCTTCACCACGGTGCTGCACGCCGGGACCAACCAGACGGTCGACATCATCCTGGCGCTGATCCTGATGGTAGGCGGCGTCATCGGTGCCCAATTCGGCGCCGCCGCCGGCCAGCGGCTGCGCGGCGACCAGCTTCGCGCCCTGCTCGGCCTGCTGGTCCTGTCGGTCTGCCTGCGGCTCGCCTTCGACCTCGTCGTCACGCCGCCCGAGCTCTACTCGATCTCGACCTACAGCCTGGTCGGAGGCGGCACGTGAACGGCCGGCCGGCGCAGCGCGGGTTCCTCGCCTGCCTCCTCCTGGCCGCGGCCATAGTCGCGGCCGGCCCGCGCCCGGCGCCGGCGCAGGCGACACCGCCGCCCGAAAGCCCGGTCGAGGGCATCCAGATGGGCATTTCGGTCGACACCATTCCCGTCGGCTCCGATTTCGCCGGCACCAGGATCGCCGTCTTCGGAACGATCGAGAACCCGGACAGAATCGGCCAGATGCTCAACGAATACAGCATCGTGGTCACCGTGACCGGTCCGCTGGAAGATATCGTCGTGCGCCGCAAGGAGCGTGTCTTCGGCGTCTGGATGAACCGGGCGTCGCGCGTCTACCGGGCGGTGCCCGCCTTCTACGCCGTCGCATCGAGCCGGTCGCTGGCTTCCGTAGCGCCGGAAGAAACCCTCAAGGCGGAGCGCATCGGCGTCGACTACCTGTCGTTCAACCTCTATTCGGCCGGCGCCCAGACCTTCATCCTGCCGGCGCCGGAATTCGCCACCTCGCTGCGCCGCATCCGGCGCGAAAGGGATCTGTTCGCCGAGCATCCCGACGGTGTCGTCTTCCTCGGTTCGAGCCTGTTCCGCGCCACCGTGCCGATCCCCTCGAACACGCCGATCGGCGCCTACACAGTCTCGGGCCACCTGTTCCGCGACGGCCAGATGCTGGCAAGCCGCAGCGGCAGCTTCCGCGTCGAGCGCGCCGGCTTCGAGCACTACATGTTCTCGCTCGCCCACGTCTATTCCTACTGGTACGGGCTGCTGGCGGTGGCCGCCGCACTGGCCACCGGCTGGCTGGCCAGCATCGTCTTCGCCCGCAACTGAAGGCAGGCGCGACGATGGCGGGGGAGGAACGCGAAGAGATGCCGGCAGCACCGCGACAGGCGGCCTGGGCACTGGCGCTGGCCGGCCTCCTGCCCCTCGTCCTCATCGCCGTGGCGATGGCGCTGACCGGCCAAACCAGCGGCTGGTTCGGGCTGCTGACCGACGCCTTCAGGACATGGTCGGCCGTGACGCTGGCCTTCCTCGGCGGCATCCGCTGGGGCGCGGCGCTGCAGCGCGAGCCGCTCGCGGCCGCCTTTGCCGTCGCCGTCATTCCGGCCGTGGCCGGCTGGCTGGCGCTGTTCGCGCCCGGCGCGGTCGGCGTCGGCATCCTGCTCGTCGGCCATTGCGCGCAGGGCGCCTGGGACAGCCTGTCGGCAAGCCGGCAGGCGCTGGCGCGCTGGTTCGGCGAGATGCGGACGGTGGCTACGCTCGCCGCCGCCGCCGCCCATGTCGTCGCCCTGGTGACGCTGCTGTGAAGCTTCAGACCAGATGAGTGCCGGCGATCGTGTAGACGCGACCGCGGCCGAGCACGTGGGCGCGCAGCCGCGCCTCCTCGAACAACCCGTCAAAGGCCGGCTCGCGCAGGCCAAGGCCGCCGGCATAGGCGCCGAAGGAGGGCATCACCAGGCGCCGCCCGTCGGTGGCAAAGCAGCGGCGCCTGACCGAGCGGCCCCGGCGCAGGACGCGGGCGACCGGGTGCAGGTGGCCGGCGATCTCCGGGCCGGGCCATCCCGGCCGTGGCGCGTGGCGCAGCGTGACCGCACCGATCACCAGTTCCTCGCAGCTTACGCCGCCGAGCCCGGCCGGCGGCGCCGGATCATGGTTGCCGGCGACCCAGACCCAGTCTCGGCCGGTCATCATGGCGGCGAGTTCGGCGCGGTAGCGCTCGGGCATGCGGCCGCTCGAATGCTCCTCGTGGAAGCTGTCGCCGAGCGAGACGACGCGCGCCGGCCGCCAGTGGCCGAGCCGGTCGGCGAGCAGGCGCAGCGTGGCGCCGGTGTCGTAGGGCGGCACGAGCTGGCCGCGGGCGGCGAGACTCGCCCCCTTCTCCAGGTGCAGGTCGGAGACGACCAGCAGGTCCTCGGCCGGCCAGTAGAGGCAACCGGTCCAATCGCACACCAGGTCGGCCCCGGCGAACCCGAAATTCGCCGTCGGCAGCCGGTCTTCGAGCGGCAGGCGGCGGGAGGCTGTCGTCAATCGGCGGCTTCCTTCAGCAGTTCGTCGGCGGCCTCGGCCAGCAGCGCCTCCTGCGCCTCGCCAACCACCGCCTCGCTGCCGATCTCCAGCAGGATCGGCACGGCGAGCGGCGAAACCTGGTCGAGCCGCTTATGCACGATTCGCCCGCGCACGCGCGACAGCATTTCGCCGAGCCGGCGGACTTCCAGCAATCCGTGGGCGGCGTCGGCGCGCGTCGCCTCCAGAAGCAGGTGGTCGCGCTCGTGGCTGCGCAGGACGTCGTAGATGAGGTCGGAGGAAACCGTCATCTGGCGCCCGCTCTTCTCGCGGCCGGGATGGCGCTTCTCGATCAGGCCGGCGATCTGGGCGCACTGGCGGAAGGTGCGCTTGAGCAGGTAGGACTCATCCAGCCAGGCTTCGAGGTCGTCGCCCAGCATGTCCTCGTCGAACAGGTCGGCCAGGGCGAGTTCGCCCGCTGCGACCATGCGGCCGATGTCGCGCAGGCCCCATACGGCGATCGCATAGTCGTTGGCGACGAAGCCGAGCGGGCGGGCGCGGGCGCGCTCCAGCCGGCGGGTTAGCAACATGCCAAGCGCCTGATGCGCCAGCCGCCCCTCGAAGGGATAGGCGACCATGTAGTGGCGGCTGCCGCGCGGAAAGGTCTCGACCAGCAGGTCGTCGCGGCCCGGCAGCACCGACTTCAGCCGCTGGATGGCCAGCCAGTCGGCGACCTGGCGCGGCAGGCGGCGCCAGGTCGACGGGTCGGCCAGCATGGCCCGCACCTGGCCGGCCAGATAGGTCGACAGCGGGAACTTGCCGCCGGCATAGTAGGGAATGGCCGGGTCGTCGTCCCTGGCCGACGAGACATGGCAGACATTCTCGCGAATGCCTTCCATGCGCACCACCTTGCCGGCGAACAGGAAGGTGTCGCCGTGCCTCAGCGTCTCCAGGAAGCCCTCCTCGATCTTGCCGAGCACGGCGCCGCCGCGCGCGGGCCCGGCGCCGCGCCGGCGGATCAGCCGCACCTCCAGCATCGGCGCCTCGATGATGGTGCCGGCGTTGAGACGGTATTGCTGGGCGAAACGGGGATGGGAGAGCCGCCAGCGGCCGTCGGCCATCTGACGGATCTTGGCATACTGCTCGTAGCTCTTCAGCGCGTAGCCGCCGGTGGCGACGAAATCGACGACCTTGTCGAAGGCGGCGCGGCTGAGTGCGGCGTAGGGCGCGGCGCCGGTGACCTCGGCATGCAGTTCGGCCGCATCGAACGGCCCGGCGCAGGCGATGCCGAGTACATGCTGGGCGAGCACGTCGAGCGCGCCCTCGCGCAGGGGCGGCGTATCCTGGGCGCCGAGATAGTTGGCGTCGAGCGCGGCCTGGCATTCGAGCACCTCGAAGCGGTTGGCCGGCACCAGGATGGCGCGCGACGGTTCGTCCATGCGGTGGTTGGCGCGGCCGATGCGCTGGGCGAGCCGGCTGGCCCCCTTGGGCGCGCCGACATGGATGACGAGGTCGACGTCGCCCCAGTCGATGCCGAGGTCGAGCGTCGAGGTGGCGACGACGGCGCGCAGGCGGTTGGCCGCCATCGCCTGCTCGACGCGGCGGCGCTGGCCGACATCGAGCGAGCCGTGATGCAGCGCGATCGGCAGATCGTCGTCGTTGATCTTCCACAGCTCCTGGAAGATCAGCTCCGCCTGGCTGCGCGTATTGACGAAGATCAGCGCGGTTCGGTGGTCGCCGATCGCCTCGTAAATTTCGGCCATGGCGTAGCGGGCCGAATGGCCGGCCCAGGGCAGGCGCTCGCGCGACTTCAGGATGGTGATTTCCGGCTTGGCGCCGCCGGCGACCTCGATCAGCGCGCCCATGTGGACCTCGCCCTGCGGTCTCTGGCCGACCAGCCAGCGGCGCAGCTCGTCGGGCTCGGCCACCGTCGCCGAAAGGCCGATCGCCCTGAGGCCGGGGCGCAGCCGCCGCAGCCTTGCCAGGCCGAGCGCCAGCAGGTGGCCGCGCTTGGAGGTGACCAGGGAATGCAGCTCGTCCAGCACCACGATTTCGAGGTCCTCGAAGAACCGGCCGGCATCCGGCCCGGCGATGAGCAGGGCGAGTTGCTCGGGCGTCGTCAGCAGGATGTCGGGCGGCGCCAGCTTCTGGCGCAGGCGCCGGTGCGGCGGCGTGTCGCCGGTGCGCGTTTCCAGCCGGATGGGCAGGTCCATCTCGGCGACGGGCGTCTCGAGGTTGCGCTTGATGTCGACGGCGAGCGCCTTCAGGGGCGACAGATAGAGCGTGTGGACGCCGCGCGACCGCGTGCCCCGCCCGGTGCCGGCCCGCCTCTGGCCGCGGGCGGCGAGGTCGGTCAGGCTGGGGAGAAAGCCCGCCAGCGTCTTGCCGGCCCCGGTCGGCGCGATCAGCAGCACCGACTGGCCGGCCCGCACCGTGGCCAGCAGCTCGAGCTGGTGGGGGCGCGGCCGCCAGCCCTTCGCCGCGAACCAGTCGACGAATGGCTGCGGCAGGTTGAGGAACAGATCGCCTTGCGCGAACGTTGCTGGTGCCGACATGAGAACAAACCTAGTACAGGTTCGAGATTTGGTATAGACGGGAAGTCATGCGATCGGGCAACGCTCCAGTTTTCGCCGGAAGACGGATCGCGCGGGGAATATCCACGGCGATCGGCCTGGCGCTGTGCCTCGTCGCCGCGCCTGCGGCTGCCGCCGAGTTCGTGCTGGCGATTTCCTGGCAGCCGGCCTTCTGCGAGACGATGAGCCACGTGCCCGAATGCCACAGCCAGCACGCCGGCCGCTTCGACGCCAGCCATTTCGCCCTGCATGGTCTGTGGCCGCGCAACAGAAGCAGCGCCTATTGCGGCGTCGCCCGCGCCGACATCGAGGCCGACAAGGCGGGTCGCTGGCGCGAGCTGCCGATGCCGGCGCTGCCGGCCGACCTGCGGGCGCGGCTCGATGTCGCCATGCCGGGCACGCAGTCCGGGCTCGATCGTCACGAATGGCTGAAGCACGGCACCTGCATTCCGGGCGCCACCGCGCAGAGCTACTATGCCGCGAGCCTGGCGCTGCTCGACGCTGTCAACGCCTCGCCGGTGCGCGATCTCTTCGCCGGGCGCGTCGGCGCTGAGGTCAGCGCCGAGGAAATCCGCGCGGCTTTCGACACGGCCTTCGGCGCCGGAGCGGGGGAGCGGGTGCGCCTCGCCTGCCGCCAGGATGGCAGGCGCCGGCTGGTGGTCGAGATCACTATCGGCCTGTCGGGCGCCCTCGGGCCGGAGCCAGACCTTGGCAGCCTCATGGCTGCGGCCAAGCCGACCGATCCCGGCTGCCCTGGCGGTGTCGTCGATGCAGTCGGCCTGCAGTGAAAGCCGCCGGAGGCAGCGATGCGCCCCGATGAACTGCTCCGCCCGAGGCCCGAGGGCCTCTACTGCCCGCCGGGCGACTTCTTCATCGATCCGGTGCGACCAGTGGCGCGGGCGCTCGTCACCCACGGCCATTCCGACCATGCCCGCGCCGGCCATGGCGCCGTGCTCGCCACGGCGCACACGCTGGCGATCATGGCGCTGCGCCACGGTCCGGACTTCTGCGCAAGCCGCCAGGCCGCCCGCTTTGGCGAATCTATCGACCTTGGCGGGGTGCGCGTCACCTTCCACCCGGCTGGCCATGTGCTGGGCTCGGCGCAGATCGCGGTGGAGCGGAACGGCCTGCGGATCGTCGCCTCCGGCGACTACAAATGCCGGCCCGACCCGACGGCCGAGGCGTTCGCGCCGGTGGCCTGCGACGTGTTCATCACCGAGGCGACGTTCGGCCTGCCGGTGTTCCGCCATCCCGACCCGGCCGCCGAGATCGGCGCGCTGATACGCTCGGCCGAAGAGTTCCCCGACCGGACGCACCTGGTCGGCGTCTATGCGCTCGGCAAGGCCCAGCGCGTCGCCCGCCTGTTGCGCGACAACGGCTGGAACCGGCCGGTCCATATCCACGGCGCGCTGAAGGAAATCTGCAGCTACTACCAGGCGAGCGGCATCGATCTCGGCGATCTGCGGCCGGCCACGATCGAGGGCGGCGGGCGAGGCGATTTCGCCGGCGCCATCGTGCTCGGTCCGCCGTCCTCGTTCGCTTCGCCCTGGGTGCGGCGTTTCGCCGACCCGCTGATCGCCTTCGCCTCCGGCTGGATGCAGATTCGCGCGCGCATGCGCCAGCGCGGCGTCGAGCTGCCGCTGGTCATCTCCGACCATTGCGACTGGGATGAACTGACCCGGACGCTTCGCGACACCGGCGCGTCGCAGATCTGGGTCACCCACGGGCGCGAGGAAGCCGTGGTGCGCTGGTGCGAACTGAACGGGATCAGCGCCCGGCCGCTGCATCTGGTCGGCTACGAGGACGAGGCCGAGTGATGCGCGCCTTCGCCCATCTGCTCGAGCGCCTGGTGCTGACGCCGTCGCGCACCCGCAAGATCGAGCTGATGGTCCACTACTTCCGCGCCGTGCCCGATCCGGACCGCGGGCTGGGCCTGGCGGCGCTGACCGGCGACCTCGACCTCGTCGCCGTCAAGCCGGCGCTGATCCGCCAGCTTGTCGCGGAAGTGACCGACGCGGAGCTGTTCGGCCTGTCCTACGACTATGTCGGCGACCTCGCCGAGACGGTGGCGCTGATCTGGCCGGCGCCGGGCGGGTCGGACGCGCCGCTGCGGCTGTCGCAGGTCGTGGCAGCACTCGATGGCGCCTCGCGCAGCGAAGCGCCGGCGGTGCTGCGCCGCCTCCTCGACGGGCTCGGCCCAAGCCAGCGCTTCGCCGCCCTCAAGCTTGCCACCGGCGGGCTGCGCGTCGGCGTCTCGGCGCGGCTCGCCAGGCAGGCGCTGGCCGATTTCGGCGGCGTCGAGGTCAATGCCGTCGAGGAGGTCTGGCACGCGCAGGCGTCGCCCTACGCTTCGCTGTTTGCCTGGCTCGAAGGCCGTGGCGACAAACCCGTCTCGCGCGTCGCCGCGCCGTTCCGGCCGGTGATGCTGGCCCATCCGCTCGACGAGCGCGACCGCGCGGCGATCGGGCCGCGGGACTATCTGGCCGAATGGAAATGGGACGGTATCCGCGTGCAGGCGGTCGCCGAGGGTGGCGCCCGGCGGCTCTATTCGCGCAGCGGCGAGGACATCACGGCGGCCTGGCCGGACCTCATCGCTGCGATGGAATTCGAGGGCGCCATCGACGGCGAACTGCTGGTACGGCGCGCCGCGCATGGCGGCGACGCCGGCACCTTCGCCGACCTGCAGCAGCGGCTCAACCGCAAGTCGGTGAGCACGCGCCTGCAGCAGCAGTTTCCGGCCTTCGTGCGCGCCTACGACCTGTTGGTCGACGATGGCGAGGACGTGCGGGCGCTGGCGCTGACAAGCCGCCGGGAGCGCCTCGCCCTTCTGGTCGGGCGGCTCGACCCGTTGCGCTTCGACCTGTCGCCGCTGGTGCCGTTCGCCGACGCCGGGGAACTGGAACGCCTGCGCCGCAGCCCGCCGCACCCGGTGATCGAGGGGCTGATGCTGAAGCGTCGCGACGCGCCCTACCTGCCCGGCCGCCCGAAGGGGCCCTGGTTCAAGTGGAAGAAGGACCCGCACGTTGTCGACGCGGTGCTGATGTATGCCCAGCGCGGCCATGGCAAGCGCTCGAGCTACTATTCCGACTACACCTTCGGCGTCTGGCACGAGGGCGAGCTGGTGCCCGTCGGCAAGGCCTATTTCGGCTTCACCGACGAGGAGCTGCGCGCGCTCGACAGGTTCGTGCGCGAGCACACCACCGACCGCTTCGGCCCGGTGCGGGCGGTGCGGGCCGAGCCGGGTTTCGGCCTTGTCCTCGAAGTCGCCTTCGAGGGGCTCAACCGCTCCGGCCGCCACCGCTCGGGCATCGCCATGCGCTTCCCGCGCATCGCCCGCATTCGTTGGGACAAGCCGCCGGCCGAGGCCGACCGGCTGGCGACGCTGGAGGCGCTGCTGCCCGGCTCGCCGGGCGCGCCGACCCCGTGAAAGCCGGCATTTTAGGCGTCATCTTCACGCTCGGGAAAGGCCGTCGTCCTACCATCATGGCGGGAGCCGCCATGATGACGGCGACCAGCGCTGGCGCTTCCCGAAGGCAGGTCGATGGATACGCGCGAAAGCCCGCGACTGCCCGCCAACTCCTCGCCGCTGCGGCTGACGGTGATGCGCACCGTCGCCGTCATGATCCTGGCGGCGGTCATCGCGGCCGTGCTGCATGTCCAGATCGGCCAGTACCACAACACGCTGTGGTACGACGTCGCCGTGGCGCTGGGCGCGGCGGCCATTATCGCGCCGATCTTCCTCTACCCCACCTATATGACCGCGCACCGGCTGCGCCAGGCCAACGCCACCATCCTGCGGCAGGCGCGCCGGGACAACCTCACCGGCCTGCCCAACTATTTCGCGCTGAGCCAGGAAATCCGCGACCGGCTGGCGAGCGACCGGTCCGAGCACGGCCTGGCGGTGCATTTCCTCGACCTCGACCATTTCAAGCACGTCAACGATTCGCTCGGCCACGACTTCGGCAACGATCTGCTCGTCAACGTCGCCCAGTGCCTGAACGCGGCGCTGTCGGGGCGCGCCTTCGTGGCGCGTTTTGCCGGCGACGAGTTCGTGGTCGTCCAGCCGGTTGCCGGCTCGGTCGCCGAGGCCAAGGACCTCGTCGCCGTGATCCGCCAGGCGGCGGCGCGCGACTACCACCTGCACGGCCGGCAGGTGCATGTCGACCTCACCATCGGCACCGCCATCGCGCCGTTCCACGCCGGCACGCCCGACGGTCTGCTGAAGGCGGCCGAACTGGCGCTCTACCATGCCAAGAAATGCGGCCTGACCGCCGCCGTCTACACGCCCGAGCTCTCGCGCGACGTGGAGCGCATGCGCGAACTGGAGGCGGCGCTGCCGGCCGCCCTCGACCTCGCCCAGTTCTTCGTCCTCTACCAGCCGATCGTCGATGCTCGCCAGACCGCGCGCATCACCTCGGTCGAGGCGCTGCTGCGCTGGCGCATGCCCGACGGCACCCTGATATCGCCGGCCGAGTTCGTTCCGGCCGCCGAACGTACCGGCACCATCATCGCCATCGGCGAATGGGTGCTGGCCGAAGCGTGCCGGCAATGCGCCGGATGGCCGCGCGGCATCACCGTCTCGGTCAACGTCTCGCCGGTCCAGTTCTTCCGCTCCGACATCGTCGCGACCGTGCGTCGTGTCCTCGGCGAGACCGGCCTGCCGGCGCGCCGGCTGACGCTCGAAATCACCGAAACGGCGCTGATCAGCGACACCCGGCTGCTCGAGCCGATCCTGGGCGATCTGCGCGCCATGGGCGTGCGCCTGGCGCTCGACGATTTCGGCGCCGGCTTCTGCGGCCTCAACTATCTGCGGCTGGTCGACATCGACAAGCTCAAGGTCGACAAAACGATCGTCGACCAGGCCTTCTACGACCGCAAATCGTTCAGCGTGCTCAAGGGCGTGGCCGAGATCGCCAGGGGCAACCACATCTGCATCGTCACCGAGGGCATCGACGACCCGCGCAAGGAGCAGCTTGTCTGCGAGAACCGCATCGCCGACGAACTGCAAGGCTATCTCTACCATCACCCGATGCATGCCGAGGACCTGCCGCGCGTGCTGAACCCGCTGCGGGCCGCCGACGAACGGCGGCGCCGGCGGGCGGCCGCCGCGCCCGGGCTCGCGCTGCATTGAAGCGCGCGCGACGATCCCCTTGAAAGCGGCGGCCCGGCCGGTCAAATAAGGGGCGCGCGCCTTCAGACGGCCGCGCCACCACGACGGATGTCCACATGAAGATCGGAATTCTCGAAACCGGCCACGTGCCGGAGGAACTGACCGGCCGGCACGGCACATATCCCGACATGTTCGCCCGGCTGCTTTCCGGCCACGGCTTCGACTTCACCACCTGGCCGGTGGTCGACGGCGTGTTCCCGCCGGACATCCGCGCCTGCGATGGCTGGCTGATCACCGGCTCCAGGCACGGCGCCTACGAGCCGCATCCCTGGATACCGCCGCTGGAGGATTTCATCCGTCGCGCCTATGCCGAGGGCGTGCCGCTCGCCGGCATCTGCTTCGGCCATCAGGTGATGGCCCAGGCGCTCGGCGGCAAGGTGGAGAAGTTCGCCGGCGGCTGGGGCGTCGGCCGCAGCCGCTACCGCCTCCTCGACAACCATGGCGACGGCGAGGAACTGGAACTGCATGCCATGCACCAGGACCAGGTGACGGTGGCGCCGGCGGAGGCCAGGGTCATCGCCAGTTCGCCGTTCTGCCGCAACGCCGGCCTTGCCTATCGCGGCAACGCCATCAGCTTCCAGCCGCATCCCGAGTTCGACGCCGCCTTCATGCGCGACCTCATCAGCGCGCGCGCCGGCACGCTGCTGCCCGAACCGCAGGCCAGCGCGGCGCTGGGCGGGCTGGGCGACGAGGGCGACGCCGCCAAGATCGCCGCCCGCATCGCCGCCTTCTTCAGACAGGCCGCCCGCGTCGCCGCCTGACCGGGGCTTTTTTTTTCCGATGGACGCCGGGCCGCGCCGGGCGTTATCTCGTGGCGTGGCGACGCCAGTCCATTGACCGGGAGGAAGAAGATGGCCGCTCATCCGGTTCCCATCGCCGGCGCCGACATGGCCGAGGCGCCATTGATCCTGCGCGAGGCGCGCCAGGGCGTGCTGCGTCTCACCCTCAACCAGCCGCAGCGCCGCAATGCGCTGTCGGAAGCGATGATGGGCGCGCTGCGGGCGGCACTCGACGCCGCCGCCCGCGACGGCGAGACGCGGGTCATCGTCATCGGCGCCAGCGGCCCGGCCTTCTGCGCCGGCCATGACCTCAAGGAGCTGACCGCCGGCCGCGCCGCGCCCGATCACGGCCGCGCCTATTTCGCCCGCATCATGGCGCAATGCGCCGAGCTGATGCAGTCGATCGTCGCCCACCCGCGGCCGGTGATCGCCGACGTGCGCGGCATCGCCACGGCGGCCGGCTGCCAGCTGGTGGCGAGCTGCGACCTCGCCATCGCCGGCCGCTCGGCCCGCTTCGCCACGCCCGGCGCCAATATCGGCCTGTTCTGCTCGACGCCGATGGTGGCGCTGTCGCGCAACGTCGCCCGCAAGCACGCCATGGAGATGCTGCTGACCGGCGACTTCATCAGCGCCGAGCGTGCCGCCGAGATCGGCCTCGTCAACCGGGTCGTCGACAATGCCGGGATGGACGCGGCGGTCGACGAACTGGCGGGCAGGATCGCCACCAAGTCGCTGATGACGCTGAAGACCGGCAAACAGGCCTTCTACCGCCAGGCGGACATGGCGCTCGCCGATGCCTACGCCTACACGGCGGCGATCATGGTCGAGAACATGCTCAAGCGCGACGCCGAGGAGGGGGTGGCCGCGTTCATCGAGAAGCGCGAGCCGGCCTGGCGCGACGAATAGCGCCACCGGCAAGGCGCGTAGTTTCACGCAATTGCGCCGGGCCGGCCGGTTCCAATATTCTGCGCGACGAGGCCGCCCGGAAGTGGCCTCGACTGCGCCAGGGAGGAGAGAATTGGCCAACCCCTACGAGACCGATCTCGACCGCAATGCCGCCAACTACCAGCCGCTCACTCCGATCACCTTCCTCGAACGGGCGGCCATGGTCTTTCCCGACCACACCGCCATCATCCACGGTTCGCAGCGCGTCTCCTACCGCGCCTTCTGGCGGCGGTTGCTGCGGCTCGCATCGGCGCTGGCGCGGCGCGGCATCGGCAAGGGCGACACGGTGTCGGTGATGCTGTCCAACACGCCGCCGATGCTGGAGGCGCATTTCGGCGTGCCGATGACCCGGGCGGTGCTGCATTCGCTCAACACCCGTCTCGACGCCGCCATCATCGCCTTCCAGCTCGACCACGCCGACGCCAAGATACTGATCGTCGACCGTGAGTTCTCCGGCGTCGTCGCCGAGGCGCTGAAGCTGGCGAAGGTCCGGCCGCTGATCGTCGATTTCGATGATCCCGAATACGACGCCGACGCGCCCTACCCCAAGCAGGCGCGCATCGGCTCGCTCGACTATGAGGCGCTCGTCGCCGAGGGCAGCGAGGATTTCGCCTGGGCGATGCCCGACGACGAGTGGAACGCGATCTCGCTCAACTACACCTCGGGCACGACCGGCAACCCGAAGGGCGTCGTCTACCACCACCGCGGCGCCGCGCTGATGGCCTACAACAACACCATCCATGCCGGCATGGGCCAGCATTCGGTCTATCTGTGGACGCTGCCGATGTTCCACTGCAATGGCTGGTGCTTCCCGTGGACGCTCGCCGTCACCGCCTCGACCCATGTCTGCCTGCGCTGGGTACGGGCCCGCGGCATGTATGCGGCGATCGCCGACCACGGCGTGACGCATCTGTGCGGGGCGCCGATCGTGATGTCGACGCTGCTCAACGCCGCGCCCGATGAGAAGCGCGCGTTCCCGCAGACCGTGACCTTCAACACCGCCGCCGCCCCGCCGCCCGAAGCCGTGCTGGCCGGCATGGCCGAGGCGGGCTTCGCCGTCACCCATCTCTACGGGCTGACCGAGACCTACGGGCCGGCCGTCGTCAACGAATGGCACCGCGAATGGGACGGCCTCGACGCGGCGGCGCGCACCAGCAGGAAGGCGCGCCAGGGTGTCCGCTATGCCGGGTTGGAGGGGCTCGCCGTCCTCGACCCGGCGACGATGGCGCCGGTGCCGGCCGATGGCGCCACCATCGGCGAGGTCATGTTCCGCGGCAACATCGTCATGAAGGGCTACCTCAAGAACCGCGAGGCGACGGCGGAAGCCTTCGCCGGCGGCTGGTTCCATTCGGGCGATCTCGGCGTCATGCATGCCGACGGCTACATCCAGCTCAAGGATCGCTCCAAGGACATCATCATCTCCGGCGGCGAGAACATCTCCTCGATCGAGGTCGAGGACGCCCTCTACAGGCATCCGCTGGTTGCCGCCTGCGGCGTCGTCGCAAAGGCCGACGAGAAATGGGGCGAGACGCCGGTCGCCTATGTCGAATTGAAGCCCGGCGCCAGCGCCAGCGAGGCCGAGATGATCGAGCACTGCCGTCGCCACCTCGCCCGCTTCAAATGCCCGCGCCAGGTGATCTTCGCCGAGATTCCGAAGACCTCGACCGGCAAGATCCAGAAATTCAAGCTGCGCCAGATGGCGAACGCCGGCGGCGCCTCTTGAACGCCGCCCGGTTGCGGGCCACAAGGGCGCCATGAGCCACGACCGCTACGATGACGCCTACATCCTGTCGATCCTGGGAAGCGTCAGGACCATCGCCATTGTTGGCGCCAGCGCCAACAGCGTGCGCCCGTCCTTCTTCGTCCTCAAATACCTGCTGTCGAAGGGCTATGACGTGATCCCCGTCAATCCCGGCCAGGCGGGTCGGCAAATCTGTGGGGTGCCCGCGGTCGGCAGCCTGAAGGACATCGGCCGGCCGGTCGACATGGTCGACATCTTCCGCGGTTGGCGCGACGCGGAAAAGATCGTCGACCAGGCGCTGGCGCTCGATCCGCCGCCGAAGGTGATCTGGATGCAGATCGGCGTGCGCAACGACACGGCGGCGGCGAAGGCCGAGGCGGCTGGTGTCAGGGTTGTCATGAACCGCTGCCCGAAGATCGAATATGCCAGGCTTGCCGGCGAGATCGGCTGGGCCGGCGTCCAGTCCGGCTTCGTCTCGTCGCGCAGGCCGCGGCTCGCGGCCGGTTTCCAGCGCTTCGGCATCCTGCCGCGCGGCTGAGCGCCGGCATCACCTTCATTCCCCAGGGAGCAATCGATGAGCGAACGCAGACCCGGATTTTCGACCCTTGCCGTCCACGCCGGCGCCGCCCCCGACCCGGCGACGGGTGCGCGCGCCACGCCGATCTACCAGACCACCAGCTATGTCTTCGAGGATGTCGACCAGGCGGCCGCGCTGTTCGGGCTGCAGGCCTTCGGCAACATCTACACCCGCATCACCAACCCGACGACGGCGGTGCTGGAGAGCCGGGTGGCCGCGCTCGAGGGCGGCACGGCGGCGCTGGCCTATGCCTCCGGCCACGCCGCCCAGTTCGGCATCTTCCATACGCTGCTCACCCCCGGCGACGAGTTCATCGCCTCCAACAAGCTCTATGGCGGCTCGATCAACCAGTTCAACCATTCGTTCAAGAGCTTCGGCTGGCAGGTCAGATGGGCCGACCCCGACGACATCGCCTCCTTCGAGCGGGCGGTGACCGATCGCACCCGGGCGGTCTTCGTCGAGAGCCTCGCCAATCCCGGCGGCATCGTCGTCGACCTGGAGGCGATCGCCGCGATCGCCAGGAAGGCGGGCGTGCCGCTCATCGTCGACAACACGCTGGCGACACCCTGGCTGTGCCGGCCGATCGAGCACGGCGCCAACATCGTCGTCCATTCGCTGACCAAGTTCATGGGCGGCCACGGCAATTCGATGGGCGGCATCCTGGTCGATGGCGGCACCTTCGACTGGGCGGCCTCGGGGCGCTATCCGATGCTGACCGAGCCGCGCCCCGAATATCAGGGCATCGTGCTCAACGAGACCTTCGGCAATTTCGCCTTCGCCATCGCCGCGCGCGTGCTCGGCCTGCGCGACCTCGGCGCGGCGATCTCGCCGTTCAACGCCTTCATGATCCTGACCGGCATCGAGACGCTGCCGCTCAGGATGGAGAGGCACTGCGCCAACGCGCTGGCGGTGGCCCGCCACCTCAAGGCCCACGGCAAGGTCGAGTGGGTGCGCTATGCCGGCCTTGACGACGACCCCTGCCATGCCGTCCAGCAGAAATACCTGCCAAAGGGGGCGGGCGCCGTGTTCACCTTCGGCGTGCGCGGCGGCTACGAGGCCGGGGTCAAGCTGGTCTCCAATGTCGAGCTGTTCTCGCATCTTGCCAATATCGGCGACACGCGCAGCCTCATCATTCATCCGGCCTCGACCACCCACCGCCAGCTCACCGACGAGCAGAAGCGGGCGGCGGGCGCCGGCCCCGAGGTGGTGCGCCTGTCGGTCGGCATCGAGGATGTCGACGACATCATCGCCGACCTCGACCGGGGGCTGGCCCAGGTCTGAGCTCCGGTGCGTTCAGTGCGCCCTGGCCTGGCCGCGCAGGGCGCGCCGCTTCTCGATCAGCGAGGCGGTGATGACGCCGAGGGTGACGAGGCCGATCAGCACCGTGCACACCGCGTTGATCTCGGGCGTCACGCCCAGGCGGACCTGGCTGTAGATCTTCATCGGCAGCGTCGTGGCCCCCGGCCCGGTGGTGAAGCTGGCGATGACGAGATCGTCGAGCGACAGCGTGAAGCCCAGCATCCAGCCGGCGATCACCGCCGGGGCGATGATCGGCAGGGTGATGACGAAGAAGGTCTTGAGCGGCGGGCAGCCGAGGTCGAGCGCGGCCTCCTCCAGGCTGCGGTCGAAGGTGACAAGGCGCGACTGCACGACGACGGCGACGAAGCACATCGAGAAGGTGATGTGGGCGAGCACGATCGTCCAGAAGCCGCGGTCGAACCCGATGGCGACGAACAGCAGCAGCAGCGACAGCCCGGTGATGACGTCGGGCATGACCAGCGGCGCATAGATCATGCCCGAAAACAGCGAGCGCCCGCGGAAGCGGCCGAAGCGCACCAGCGCGATCGCCGCCATTGTGCCGAGCACGGTGGCGACCGTGGCCGAGATCAGTGCCACGCGGATCGTCACCCAGGCGGCGTCGAGCAGGGCCTGGTTGCGCAGCATCTCGACATACCATTTGGTCGAGAAGCCGGCCCAGACGGTGACCAGCCGCGACTCGTTGAAGGAATAGATGACGAGCAGCAGGATCGGCAGATAGAGGAAGGCAAAGCCCGCCGTGATCGAGACGGCATTGAACCAGGAGAAGCGCCGGCCCATGTCAGCGCCCCTCCCGCTCGGCGCGCTTGGCCTCCTGGTTCTGGAACAGCACGATCGGCACCACCAGGATGACGAGCAGCACGACCGCGACGGCCGACGACACCGGCCAGTCGCGGTTGGCGAAGAACTCGGCCCACAGCGTCTTGCCGATCATCAGCGTTTCCGAACCGCCAAGCAGGTCGGGGATGACGAATTCGCCGGTGACCGGGATGAACACCAGGAAGCAGCCGGCGATGACGCCGGGCATCGACAGCGGAAAGGTGATCTTCCAGAACGCCTGCACCGGCGGGCAGCCGAGGTCGGCGGCGGCCTCCAACAGCGTGTCGTCCATCCGTTCGAGCGCCGCATAGAGCGGCAGCACCATGAAGGGCAGGTAGGAATAGACGATGCCGATATAGACGGCCGTGTTGGTGTTGAGGATGGTCAGCGGGTCGTCGATGACACCCAGCGCCAGCAGCATCTGGTTGAGCAGCCCCTCCTTCTTGAGGATGCCGATCCAGGCATAGACGCGGATCAGGAATGAAGTCCAGAACGGCAGGATGACCATCATCACCAGCATCGCCTGCCAGCGACGCGGCGCCCGCGCCATGCCGTAGGCGATCGGGTAGCCGACCACGAGCAAGAGGAAGGTCGAGACGGCGGCGATCCACAGGCTCGACAGATAGGCGCGGACGTAGAGCGCGTCCTCGATCAGCCAGACATAGTTGTCGGTGGTGAACTGGCGGATGCCGGCAACGACGTTGTCGATGCCCTTGGCGAGGTCGAACACCGGCACATAGGGCGGCATCGCCAGCGCCGTCATCGACAGCGAGATCTTGAGGACGATGAAGAACGGCACCAGGAAGAAGACGAGCAGCCACAGATAGGGGATGGCCAGCACCAGCCAGCGGGCCCCGCGCCGCCCGGCCCTGCCACCAGGCGCGGCGGCACCGTTGTCGGGGCCGCCGCTCATCGGGTCAGCACCACGCCGGCGTCGGGCGTCCACGACAGCCACACCTTGTCGTCCCAGGTGATCGGCCGCTCGATCATGCGGGTGTGGTTGGAGACCGTCGACTTGATCGTCGCGCCGGTGGCAAGGCGCACGTGATAGATCGACACGTCGCCGAGATAGCCGATGTCCCACACCTCGCCCCCGACGCAGTTGACCGCCGCCTCGGTCGGCGGCGCCAGCGCGATCGACACCTTCTCCGGGCGGATGGCGAACCAGGCGGTCTGGCCGGCGGCGACCGAGTTGGCCGGCGCCGCCAGCACGGTCGTGCCGGCGCCGCCGCATTCCATGCGGATCGAAGCGCTGTCGGCGGCGGCGACGCGGCCTTCGAGGATGTTGATGTCGCCGATGAAGTCGGCGACATAGCGCGACGCCGGCTGTTCGTAGATCTCGGCCGGCGTGGCGATCTGCTCGATGCGGCCGTGGTCCATGACGGCGATGCGGTCGGCCATCGTCATCGCCTCCTCCTGGTCGTGGGTGACGATGATGAAGGTCAGCCCCAGCGTCTGCTGCAGGTCGGTCAGCTCGAACTGGGTCTCCTCGCGCAGCTTCTTGTCGAGCGCGCCGAGCGGCTCGTCGAGCAGCAGCACCTTCGGCTTCTTGGCCAGCGACCGGGCAAGCGCGACGCGCTGGCGCTGGCCGCCGGAAAGCTGGTCGGGCCGGCGCCGGGCGAACGGCTTGAGCTTGACCAGGTTGAGCATCTCCTCGACGCGGGCGTCGATCTCGCCCTTCGGCATGCGCGCCTGCCTCAGCCCGAAGGCGATGTTGGCCTCCACGCTCATGTGCGGGAACAGCGCGTAGGACTGGAACATCATGTTGGATGGGCGCCGGTAGGGCGGAATGCCGGCGAGATCCTGGCCGTCGAGCAGCACCTGGCCGGCGCTTGGCTCCTCGAAGCCGGCCACCATGCGCATCAGCGTCGTCTTGCCGCAGCCGGAGGGGCCGAGCAGGGCGAAGAACTCGCGCTCGTAGATGATGAGCGACAGGTTATCGATCGCGGTGAAGTCGCCGAACCGCTTGGTGACGTTGCGGAACTCGATGAAGGGCCTGGCGGCGGGGTCGTCCCAGGGGGCGAACTTCCGCCTCATCGGTCCGAGCGCCTTGGTCGCCATCCCGCCCTCCACGGCGCGAGCGGCGGCCGCCGGCGAGCCGGCGGCCCCGCGACGGCCTCAGCCGCCGGTCTTGACCCGCGTCCACGCCCGGGTGATGACGCGCTGCGTCTGCGGGTCGTTAGGCGTGGTCGTGAATAGCTTCTGCAGGGTCGCCTCGTCGGGATAGATCGCCGGATCGCCGATCACCTCCTCGTCGAGCAGCGGCTGCGAGGCCTTGTTGCCGTTGGCATAGTAGACGTAGTTGGAATTGCGCGCGGCGATCTCGGCATCCTGCATGAAGTTGATGAAGGCGTGGGCAGCCTCCGGGTTGGGCGCGTCGGCCGGAATGCCGAAGGAGTCGAACCACATCAGCGCTCCCTCCTTCGGGATCGAATAGACGACGGTGACATTGTTGTCGGCCTCGTCGGCGCGGTCGCGCGCCTGCAGCACGTCGCCCGAATAGCCGACGGCCAGGCAGATGTCGCCGTTGGCCAGCGCGTTGATGTATTCGGAGGAATGGAACTTCTGCACGTTCGGCGCGATCGAGGCGACGAGCGCGCCAGCCTTCTCGATGTCGGCCGGGTCTTTCGAATCGGGGTTGAGGCCGAGATAGTTGAGCGCAGCCGGCAGGATGTCGTCGGGCGAATCGAGCAGGTGGACGCCGCAATCCCTGAACTTCGAGACGACCTCCGGCTTGAAGATCATGTCCCAGGAATCGACCGGCGCATCCGGCATGCGCTCGAGTATCTTGCCCTCATTGTAGCCGATCGCCGTCGTCCCCCACATGTAGTTGACGGCATATTCGTTGCCCGGATCGTAGGTGGCAAGGCGCTGCTGGATTGCGTCCCACATGTTGGCGAGGTTCGGGATCTTCGACTTGTCGACCTTCTGGAAGACGCCGGCCGCGATCATGCGGGCGAAATTGGTCGCCGACGGAACGACGACATCATAGCCCGAGCCGCCGGCCAGCAGCTTGGTCTCCAGCACCTCGTTGGAATCGTAGACGTCATAGACGACCTGGATGCCGGTCTGCTTGGTGAAGTCCTCCAGCACGCCTTCGCCGACATAGTCCGACCAGTTGTAGACATGGACGACATGGTCGGCGCCCACGGCAACCGAGGCCGGAAAGGTGGCAAGGGCGATGGCGGCAACGGCAACGATCGGCTTCATGATGCTTCCCCTGTCTGTCGGTCCATTTTTGACAACTCTAATGGCATGGGCGGCGGATTTCCAAGCGTGTTTTTCGCCTTGCGCCTCCGGGCGGCCGGCCGCGGGCGGCCGGCCGCGGCGTTGCCACGGCGGATTGCACGGGCGGGCCGGCACTTGCCAGTACCCGCCAAAAGAGCGACATTTGCGCCCTCGCCGAGATCGCAAGCCGCCGCCCGCGCCCTGCCCGTTCTCCCGGACAACGCCACGGAAAAGCTCATGAGTCGCCAGGAAATCCTCGAATGGTCGCGGTCGCTGCCGTTGTCCACGCGCGAATGGCTGGACGGGCGCGTGGTCGAGGAGGTCGAGTGCATCATCTCCGACTTCGCCGGCATCGCGCGCGGCAAGGCGATGCCGGCCCGCAAGTTCCTTTCCCAGGATACGAGCTTCCTGCCGATCTCGATCTTCTTCCAGACGATCACCGGCGAATATGCCGATTACGACACGCCCGAATCGGTGACCGAGACCGACATGATGCTGGTGCCGGACATGCGCAAGGCGATCGCGGCTCCCTACGCCCAGGACGTGACGCTGCAGATCATCCACGACATCCGCTACCAGAGCGGCGAAGCCGTCGAGATCGCGCCGCGCAACGTGCTCAAACGCGTGCTGAGGAAATACCGGGCCAAGGGCTGGCGCCCGGTCGTGGCGCCCGAGCTCGAATTCTACCTGACCAAGCCGAACATCGATCCCGACTTCCCGCTCGAGCCGCCCATCGGCCGCTCCGGCCGCCAGGGCGCCGGCCGCCAGTCCTATTCGATCTCGGCCATCGACGAATATGCCGCGGTCATCGACACCGTCTACGACTACGCCGAAGCCCAGGGCTTCGAGATCGACACCATCATCCAGGAGGGCGGCGCCGGCCAGATCGAGATCAACCTCAACCACGGCGACCCGCTCGACCTGGCCGACGAGGTGTTCATCTTCAAGCGCACCATCCGCGAGGCGGCGCTCAAGCACAACTGCTATGCCACCTTCATGGCCAAGCCGATGGAGGACGAGCCGGGCAGCGCGATGCACATCCATCAAAGCGTCGTCTCGACCAGGGACGGCCGCAACGTCTTCAGCGACGACAGGGGCGAGCCGACCGAGCTGTTCTACGGCTTCCTCGCCGGCCAGCAGAAATACCTGCACGCGGTAATCTCGATCCTCGCCCCTTACGTCAATTCCTACCGCCGACTGGTGCCCGGCAACTCGGCGCCCATCAATACCGAATGGGGCATCGACAACCGATCGACCGGGCTGCGCGTGCCGATCTCCAAGCCGGAGGCGCGGCGGGTGGAGAACCGCGTGGTCGGCATGGACTGCAACCCCTATCTGGCCATGGCCGCCTGCCTGGCCTGCGGCTATCTCGGCATGACCGAGAAGCTCGAGCCGCGCGCCAGGGTCGATGGCGATGCCTATTCGCTGCCGCATGCGCTGCCGCGCGAGATTTTCGAGGGCCTCAAGCAGTTCAACGCCTATCCCAAGCTGCGCAAGCTGCTCGGCGAGGAATTCTGCCGCATGTACGAGCGCATCAAACTGCGCGAGTTCGAGGACTACATGCGCGTCATCAGCCCGTGGGAACGCGAGCACCTGTTGCTCAACGTCTGAAGGGGCGGGAGCGGCGAAGCATGGCGCTCAACGTGCTGCACGCCAACGACCGGCCGGGCTCCCACCCGCCGTCGTGGTATGCGGCGACCGCCAGCCTGCCGCCGGCGACCCCGCCGCTCGCCGGCCGCGAGCGCGCCGATGTGTGCGTCATCGGCGGCGGCTATACCGGCCTGTCGGCGGCGCTGCACCTGGCCGAATCGGGCCTCCGCGTCGTGCTAATCGAGGCTCACCGCGTCGGCTGGGGTGCCTCGGGCCGCAACGGCGGCCAGGTTGCCACCGGCCAGCGCCGCGGCCAGGACGAGATCGAGGCGCGCTACGGCGCGACGATGGCGCGCCGGCTGTGGGATTTCGCCGAGGAAGCCAAGGCGCTGGTGCGCGAGCTGATCAGCCGCCACGCCATCGCCTGCCAGCCGGTGGCCGGCATCATCCACGCCGACCACAAGGCGCGCTTCGTCGCCCATTCCCGCGCCTATGCCGACAAGCTCAACGCCGAATACGGCTATGACGCCATCCGCTTCCTCGATCGCGACGCCATCCGCGCGCTCGTTGCCAGCCCCGGCTACCACGGCGGCACGCTCGACACGGGCGCCTTCCACCTGCACCCGCTCGACTATGCGCTGGGCCTTGCCGCGGCCGCCGGCCGGGCCGGCGTCCGCATCCGCGAGAACAGCGAGGTCATCGCCATCGAGCGGGGCGATCCGGCGACGGTGCGCACGGCGGCGGGCGAGGTCGTGTGCGGCCACGTCATCGTCGCCTGCAATGGCTATCTCGACCGGCTGGTGCCCGAAATCGCCAGCCATGTCATGCCGATCAACAACTTCATCATCGCCACCGAGCCGCTCGGCGAAGCCGGCGCCCGGGCGCTGATCGCCAACAACGCGGCCGTCGCCGACAGCCGCTTCGTCATCAACTATTTCCGGCTGACCGGCGATAATCGCCTGCTGTTCGGCGGTGGCGAGAGCTACGGCTACCGCTTCCCGTCCGACATCGCCGCCTTCGTACGCCAGCCGATGCTGCGGGTCTTCCCGCAACTGGCCGCCACCCGCATCGACCATGCCTGGGGCGGCACGCTGGCCATCACCATGGGCCGCCTGCCGCATCTGACGCGGATCGCCGGCAACATGCTGTCGGCATCGGGCTATTCCGGCCAGGGCATCGCCATCGCCACGCTCGCCGGCAAGGTCGTTGCCGAGGCGGTGCGCGGGCAGGCGCAGCGCTTCGACCTGTTGGCGGCCATCGCCCAGCCGGCCTTTCCGGGCGGGGCGGCGCTGCGCGCGCCGCTGCTGGCGCTGGCGATGACCTGGTATGCGCTGCGCGACCGCCTGTAGTGCTGGCTTGACAGCCATGAATCGACTTTTCGGGAAGGATTTACGTTTTCTTTGCCCCCGGCCGATAGGATGACGGTCCGACAATCGCAACGGAACTGGTTCCTTGATCAGGCGATTCCTACGAAGCAGGGCCGGCAATTTCGCGGTCACGACGGCGTTGCTGTCGCCGGTCCTGTTCGGCCTGGTCGGGTTCGCGGTCGATTATTCGATCTTCTTCTCGCAGCGATCGCGGATGCAGGAAGTGGCCGATGGCGCCGCGCTGGCGGCCGTCCGCGAGGCGTCGCTGCAGGGCTGGAACCGGTCGACGGCCGAATCGGTGGTCAGCGCCTTCGTCGACGCCAATCTGAACAGCGAGGCCGGCAGTCCCGCCGTCTACACCAGCTCGGTGACGGTCGACGACACCCGGCGCACGGTCACTGTCAGCATTCGCCAGGACGGTCACGGCTATTTCCTGCTCGGCATGTTCAAGACCAACCCGCAGATCAGGACGACGTCGACCGGCGCGCTCGCCGGCACCACCAACATCTGCGTGCTGACGCTGGATGAGCGCGATTCCGACTCGCTGCATCTTTCGGGCGTATCGTCGCTGACGGCCAATCGCTGCGGCGTTTTCGCCAATTCGGCGAGCCCCAGCGCCATCGCGGTGCGCGATGGCGCCCGCATCACCGCCCACTCGATCTGTTCGGCCGGCGGCTATCGCGGCAATCTCAACGACTTCTCGCCCGAGCCGGTCACCGACTGTCCGCCGATCCTCGACCCGCTCGCCGAACGCAAGCCGCCGCCGGTCGGCCGCTGCGACTACCGCGACCTGACGATCAGCGGGGTTGGCTGGATCCGCCCCGGCGTCTATTGCGGCGGGCTGACCATCGACGGCCTGGCCAAGGTGGTCGCCCTGCCGGGCGTCTATGTGATCAAGGACGGGCCGCTGGAAATCACCGGCAACGCCATCCTGCTCGGCGACAGCGTCGGCTTCTACCTGACCGGCACGACGGCGGCGACCAGGATCGGCACCTCGACGACGATCAGCCTGTCGGCGCCCAAGTCGGGCCCGATGGCGGGCATCCTGTTCTTCGAGGACCGCAACGCCACCGAAGGCCGCGATTTCGAGATATCGAGCAAGGACGCCCGCCGCCTGGTCGGCACCATCTACCTGCCGAAGGGCAGGCTGCGGGTGAAGGGCGCCAGCCAGTTCGCCGGCATATCGGAATGGACGGCGATCATCGCCAACTCGATCGAGGTCGAGAAGGGGCCGTCGCTGCGGCTCAATTCCGACTACGAGGCCTCCGACGTGCCGGTACCGTCCGGCATCGTCGGGACCGAGCGCATCTATCTGTCGCGCTGAACTGGCTGCCGCGCGGGCGCGCTCAGGCCGTCGCCTGTCCGGCCGTATGGCCCTGGCCGTCCCGGTTGGCGTTGGCGAAGTCGACGAATTCGGCGAAGGGCAGCGGCCGCGAGAACAGGTAGCCCTGCGCCTCGGCCATGCTATGGGCGCGCGCCAGTTCCAGTTCCGCCTCGCCTTCGATGCCCTCGGCCACCACGCGCAGGTTCAGTTCGCGGGCAAGCGCCACACTGGCCTCGACACAGGCCCGGGCGAAGCCGTCAAACCGGGCGGCGGTCATGAACTGCTTGTCCACCTTCAGTTCGGTGAACGGGAACATGCGCAGCTGCTCGATGTTGGAATAGCCGGTGCCGAAATCGTCGATGGCCAGTTCGAAGCCCTGCATGCGCAGCAGTGTCAGCGTCTCCAGCGCCCGCGAGGCATCGGCCGGGATGCGCGATTCGGTCAGCTCCAGGATGAAGCCCTGCGGCCGCAGACCGGCCTGGCGGAAGGTGTCGGCCAGCCGCCGCGGAAAATGGATGTCGGCCAGGATCGAGCTCGATATGTTGAACGACAGCTTGGGCGGTCCCGGCACGCGCCGGCCCAGTTCGCGGGCATCGGCGGTGATGATCTCGATCATCCGCCAGGTGATGTCGGTGATGCGGCCGTTCTGTTCGGCCAGGTCGATCATGCGGGCCGCGTCGAGCAGGCCGCCGTCGCGGCCGCGCATGCGCGCCAGTGCCTCGGCGCCCAGCACCCTGCCGCTCAGCAGGTCGACGCGCGGCTGGTAATAGGCCATCAGCCGCGAATTGCGCAGGCCGGCATTGATCTCGTCGACATCGATCGTGGCTGCGTCGGCGCGTTCGCCGGCGGCGGCCGTCGACAGCGCCACTTCGGCCACCGCGTGGAAATCGACGGGCTTGGCGAATGTCGCCCGGCAGTCGAGGCGGAGCATGCCGGCGAGCTTGCCGGCGCTGGCGACGACTGACTGATGCTCGCCCGATATCAGCACCAGCCGGCCGGAAAAGCCCAGCTCGCTCGCCAGGCGCAGGAAGCGGACGCCGTCGAGGTTGGGCATGCTGAGGTCGAGCGTGATCACGTCGATGCGGCCGATCCCTTCGCGCAGGATGCGGTGCGCCTGATCGCCGTCGGCCGCCTCGACGATGTCGCCAGCGCCCCGCTGGCGCAGGACCGCATCCATGACGGCGCGGAACACCGGATCGTCGTCGACCACCAGCACGGTCGGCCGGCGCGCCGCCTGCGCCACGCCCGGCCGTGCTGTCTCCGGTTCGTCCATGATCGGGTTACCTCCGCCGGACGGCACGGCCGTCCCCGCCGGCAACCAGACCGGCCTCGGTTGAATGTAGGCGCAAACCGATAAGATTTTGCAAATGGGCCGGGTCGGCGCCTGCCAACCGGCCCGCGCACAGCCCGCGCACCGGGTTTACGTTAACGCTTTGTCTTCCTGTTGGTGGGACAATCACGTCAAGGTCCGTGCAACGGTTGCGCATCGTCGATGAAAAAGAGTCCCGCGGTCGACCAGACCGCCACAAGGGTGGCGGTGCGCGAGAGCCTCCAATACCGCATCTCGGTGGCTTTCGGGCTGATCATGATCGTGATCTTCATGAGCTCGTCTGCACTGCTGACGATGCGGGCCTATGTCGAGGTGCTGCGCAATTCCAGCGAGCGGCTGCATGGCGTCGCCGCCGTGCTGGCCACCACGATCGCCAGCGACCTGGCCACCGGCGACCGCCAACTGGTGCTGCAGTCGCTGACGGCCATCCGCGATCTGCCGGAGGTGGTGTTCGTTTCGGTACAGGATGTCGCCGGCAAGAGCTTTGCCGAGATCGGCATGGGTTCGTTCCTCACCTCGGCCCGGCGCGACCCGTCGCGGCTGTCCTTCATCGAGCTGCTGATGAGCCGCACCATGTGGGTCGGCACCGAGGTGCGCAAGGGTGGCGAAGCGATCGGCAGCCTATATCTGATGGCCGACATCTCGCGCACGCGGGCGGGCCTGCTGCGCGGCATCTTCCTGAACGCGCTGTTCGCGCTGCTGGGCGCGCTGGCGGCGTTCTTCGTCGCTTCGCGCGTGGTCGCCCGCCTGACCCGGCCGCTGTCGCGGCTGTCGCAGCTGATGGCCAATATGGGCCGCTCGGGGCACTATTCGCTGCGGGCCGACGAGAGCGAGCCCGGCGAGATCGGCGCGCTGGCCCGATCCTTCAACACCATGCTGTCGCGCATCGAAACCCGCGATCGCCAGCTCAGCGACTACCGCCACAATCTGGAGCAGAAGGTCGAGGTCCGCACAACCGAGCTGCGCGCCGCCAAGGAGGAGGCGGAGGCCGCCAATCGGGCCAAATCCGACTTCCTGGCGACGATGAGCCACGAAATCCGCACGCCGATGAACGGCATGCTGGTCATGGCCGAACTGCTGTCGCGCGCGCCGCTCGACGATCGCCACCTGCGCTACGCCCGCGTCATCAGCCGCAGCGGCCAGGGCCTGCTCACCATCATCAACGATCTGCTCGACATCTCCAAGATCGAGGCCGGCAAGCTGGAGCTCGAATCGGTGCCAGTGCGCCCTGACGAGATCGTCGGCGGGGTGGTCAGCCTGTTCTGGGAGCGGGCGCGCGAGAAGAGCCTCGAACTGGCGAGCCATGTCGGCGCCGACGTGCCGGAGGTCGTGCGCGGCGACCCCACCCGCCTCAACCAGATCGTCGTCAACCTGGTCAACAACGCGCTCAAATTCACCGAGCGCGGCGGCGTGACCATCGGCGTCTCGGCGGTCCGGGCGCTGCGCGAGGGCCATTGCCGCATCCGCTGCGAGGTGACCGACACCGGCATCGGCATCGCTGCCGACAAGCTCGGCCATGTGTTCGAGCGCTTCACCCAGGCCGACCAGTCGACCACGCGCAAATATGGCGGTACCGGCCTTGGCCTGTCGATCTGCCAGAAGCTCGCCGACATGATGGGCGGCCGTATCGGCGTCGACAGCCAGCTCGGCCGGGGCAGCACCTTCTGGTTCGAGGTGGAACTGCCCGTCGTGGAGGCCGCTCCGGCCGCCGAACGACTGGACGGCACGGTGGCGCTGCTGACGGGCGGGCCGCTCACCGGCGCTGCGCTTGCCCGCCACCTCGCCGCCAATGGCTTTGACGTGGTCCGTTCGCCGCGCGAAGCGCGCGAGCGGCGCCAGTCGGTCGTCGCCGTGGTATGTGAGCCGCAGCTCGCCACCGGCCTGCCGCGCGAACTGGCCGACGTACCCGTCGTCGCGGTCGCCTGGATCGGCGACGACCAGGTCGACGACCTGCTGCGCCGCGGCGCCATCCGGGACGTGCTGGCGCTGCCGTTCACGCGCGCCGAGATGCGCGACCTGGCGCAGCGGATCGCCAGCGGCGCCTTCCGCGGCGCGGCGGCGCTGGAAGCACGCGGCGGGCCGGCGCCGACGCCGACCTTTGCCGGACTGCGGGTGCTGGCGGTGGACGACAACGCGGTCAACCGCGAGGTGCTGAGCGATGCGCTGACGACGCTCGACATCGCCGTGACGCTGGCCCAGTCGGGCGAGGAGGCGATCGCCCTCGCCCGCACGGGCGGCCACGACCTCGTCTTCATGGACTGCTCGATGCCCGGCATGGACGGGTTCGAGGCGACCCGCCTCATCCGCCGCGAGGAGCAGGAGACCGGCCGGGCACGCGTGCCGATCGTCGCGCTGACCGCGCATGTTTCGGGCGCCGAGACCAGCCAGTGGCGCGAGGCCGGCATGGATGGCTACCTGACCAAGCCGTTCACCATGGAGGCGATCGTCGCAACGATCCGCACCCGGGTCGCGGGGGCGGAGCACCTTGGCGCGGCGGCAGCGGCGCCGCCGGACGAGCCGGCCGGCATGCCGGCGCAGCCGGATGCCGGCGCCAAGGCACCAGTCGCGCGCGGCGAGTGGCGCCAGTCGGAGCTGATCGCCGAGCAGACGCTCAAGCTGCTGCGGTCGCTGTCGGGCGGTGGCGACGGCCGGCTCGCCGACCGCATCTTCGGCATGTTCATCGAACATGCCGGGCCGGCCCGCGCCCAGCTCGCGCGTGATCTGGAGTCAGGCGAGACGGCGACGACGGCCAAGAGCGCGCACGCCTTCAAGAGCATGTGCCTGAGCGCCGGGGCGAGCGTGTGCGCCGGCGTGCTGCAACGCATCGAGGACTATGCCAAGGCCGGCGACATGGCGCGCGCGGGCGAACTCGTCGCCGAACTCGACCTCGCCTTCGCCCGGACGCGCGAGGCGATGGAGGCGATGATGGCGGCGCCCGAGGAGCCGCGGCGGGCGGCCGGTTCGGCCTGACGCCACCAGACAGCGTTGCAACGGACCGAAGGTTGGCACGTGTCAGGGCGGCGCGCGGCCAGAAATCGGCGGGGAAGGGTTTCAACCGCCACCCGCCTGCCTGTAGGCTGGCCTCCGGGAATCACCGCACCGGCTCGCCATGACCCGCCAGCTCGTTCCGATCTTCGCGCTCATTCTCGGCTCGGCCCTGCTGATGGTGGCCGGCGGCCTGCACGGGCTGATCCTGCCGCTGCGCGGGTCGGAGGAAGGCTTCTCGGCCTTCAATCTCGGCCTGCTCGGCACCGGCTGGGCGATCGGCTATATCGGCGGTTGCATCGCCACGCCGCGGCTGGTGCGCCGCGCCGGGCACGTGCGCACCTTCGCGGTCATGGCCGCGATCGCCGTACTGTCGGTGCTGATCGCACTCCTCCTCATCCACCCGGGACCGTGGATTGCGCTCAGGGCGCTCGCCGGCTTCGCCTTCGCCGGAGCGGCGATGATCGTCGAAAGCTGGCTCAACGAGAGCACCGAATTCAGCTATCGCGGTCGTGTCTTCGGCGTCTACACCATGGTCAACCTGCTGGCGACGACGGCCGGCCAGTTGCTGGTGGCGCTGGGCGACGCATCCGGCTTCTTCTTCTTCGTGCTGGCCGCCGTGTTCTACGCGCTGTCGCTGATCCCGAGCGCGCTGACGCGCACGGCGCAGCCGCGGCCGCTGGTCGAAACCAGCCTCGATGTCGGCGCGCTGGTGCGCAATTCGCCGCTGGCCGTCGCCGGGGTCTTCCTCGTCGGCATGTCGAACAGCACGTTCGGCACACTCGGCGTGGTCTATGGCAACGGCATCGGCCTCGACGTCACCGCCATCTCGCTGATGATGAGCCTCACCATTCTGGCCGGCTCGGCCGCCCAGGTCCCGGTCGGCATGCTGTCGGACCGCATCGACCGGCGCAAGGTGCTGATCGGCCTCGCCGTGGTGGCGGCCGTGGTCGACCTCTACTTCCTGGCGGTGCGGCCCGAGGCACCGCTCGTCGTACTGGCCGCGACCTTCGTGTTTGGCGGCGCCATCTATGCCATGTACCCGGTCATCATCGCCCACGCCAACGACCACGCCGCTCCGGACGAATTCCTGAAGATCAGCGGCGGCCTGTTGCTGGTGTTCGGGGTCGGCTCGATCGTCGGCCCGCTAGTCGGCGGCGCGGCGATGACCTTCGGCCCGGTCGGCATGTTCGCGGCCACCTTCGTCGCGCATCTGGCGCTGGCGCTCTACGGCGCCTGGCGCATGACCCGGCGCGAGGCGGTGCCGGAGGGCGACAAGCAGGCGTTTGTCGGCCTTGCCCCGGCCCGTCTGGCGACACCCGAATCGGTCGCGCTCGACCCGCGCGCCGAGCCGGGCGAGGCCGAGCAGCGCGACCGGCTGCCCGGGGTCGAATAGCGCCTCAACCCGCCGGGCGGCAGCGCCAGGCGGGCAAGATGACGCAAGACAAGCAAGCTCAGCTCTTCAGGTGACGCAGCGAGGTGCCGTCCGCGTCGAAGGCGTGCATCTTGGCGGGCGCGGCCGTCACGCGTACGGCCGCCCCGCGTTCGAAGCGGTGGGTCCCCGGCATCTTGGCGATGATCGGCTCCTCGCTGCGGCCGTTGTCGAGATAGACCAGCGTCACCTCGCCGAGCGATTCGACCAGCTTCACCGTGCCTTCGATGATCCAGTCGTCCTTGGACGTCACCGTCAGGTCCTCCGGGCGCACCCCGAAGCGGACCTCCTTGCCCTTCAGGCCGGCGGCCGAGGCGACCGGCAGCACCGCCTTGCGCCCGGCGCCGAGGTCGATGCCGGTCTGCTTGCCGGTCGTCGCCACCTTGCCGGGGATGATGTTCATCGCCGGCGAGCCGATGAAGCGGGCGACGAACAGGTTGGCCGGGTTGTCGTAGAGCTCGATCGGCGCGCCGACCTGCTCGATATTGCCGGCCGACAGCACGACGATGCGGTCGGCGAGCGTCATCGCCTCGACCTGGTCATGGGTGACATAGATCATTGTCGTCTCGGGCATGCTCTCATGCAGCTTGGCGATCTCGATGCGGGTCGCCACGCGCAGCGCCGCGTCGAGGTTGGACAGCGGCTCGTCGAACAGGAAGACCTTGGGCTTGCGCACGATCGCGCGGCCGATGGCGACGCGCTGGCGCTGGCCGCCGGACAGGGCCTTGGGCAGGCGCTCGAGATAGGGGCCGAGCTGGAGGATGTCGGCGGCGGCGCGCACCCGCTTGTCGATCTCGCTCTTGTCGACATGGGCAAGCCGCAGGGCGAACGCCATGTTGTCGTAGACCGTCATGTGCGGGTAGAGCGCATAGGACTGGAACACCATGGCGATGCCGCGCTTGGACGGCGGCACGTCGTTGACGACCCGCCCGTCGATGGTGAGCGTACCGCCGGTGATGTCCTCAAGGCCGGCGACCATGCGCAGGAGGGTCGACTTGCCGCAGCCGGATGGCCCGACGAAGACGATGAACTCGCCCTGGGCGATGTCGAGATCGACGCCGTGAATGACCTTAACCGGTCCGTATGCCTTGCTGACCTTGTCGAGCACGAGTCCGGCCATCTTGTTCCTCCCTGCCTTGCGGCCTGCGCCGCCGTCCTTGCTGCCTCAGCGCCCCGACCGCCTGGCGTACCAGGCCCCGTAGGGCGGCAGGCCCAGCCTGTCTCCCCGCAGCGCGCCGTGCGGTCCGGGTGCGCCGAGCGGCGCAAAGCCGTCAGCCTCCAGACGAATTTCGGCGGCCTCCCCGCCAAGATTGATGGCCACCCGCACAATGCTTTCGCCCAGGATGCGGTCGAAGACGAGGATGGCGTCGTCATCGCCGACGAAGCGGATGTCGCCCTTGATCAGTTCGCGCTGCTGGGCGCGGAACTGCAGGAACTGGCGGTAGTGGGTGAGCAGCGACTGCGAGTTGCCCTCCTGCCGGCCGACGGCCAGATGCAGGTGCTCGGGCGGCACTGGCAGCCACGGCCTTACCGCCGAGAAGCCGGCCTCGGGCAGCGTGTCGTCCCACACCATGGGGGTGCGGCAGCCGTCGCGCCCCTTGAAGGTCGGCCAGAACTGGATGCCATAGGGATCGCGCAAGTCCTCCAGATCGAGCACCGCCTCGGTCAGTCCGAGTTCCTCGCCCTGATAGAGGCATACCGACCCGCGCAGCGACAGGATGAGGCTCGCCGCCATCTTGAGGAAACCCTCGCGGTCGACGACCTGGTCGGCCCAGCGCGTCGCGTGGCGCACGACGTCGTGGTTGGAGAACGCCCAGCACGACCAGCCGTCCGGTGCCTGCTTCTCGAAGCCGCCGACGATGGCGCGAACGCGCGCCGGCGTCAGCCGCTCGGGCGACAGGAAGTCGAACGAATAGCACATGTGCACCTTGTCGCCGCCGGACGTGTATTCGGCGACGATCTCCAGCCCGCGCTCGGCGTCGCCGACCTCGCCCACCGCCGCGGCGGCCGGATATTCGTCGAGCAGCGCGCGGAAGCGGCGCAGGAAGTCGAGATTCTCCGGCTGGCTCTTGTCGTAGAGGTGGCTCTGGTGGTTGTAGGGGTTGACGGCCGGCGCGATCGAATCGCTGCGCCGCTCGGGCGTGAGCGGCGGGTTGTCCTCAAGCCCGGCCGAATGGACGAAGAAGTTGATCGTGTCGAGCCGGAAGCCGTCGACGCCGCGTTCGAGCCAAAAGCGCACCGCGTCGAGCAGCGCGTCCTGCACCTGGGGATTGTGGAAGTTGAGGTCGGGCTGCGACTTCAGGAAGTTGTGCAGGTAGTACTGGCAGCGGCTGGTGTCCCATTCCCAGGCCGAGCCGCCGAAGATCGACAGCCAGTTGTTGGGCGGCGTGCCATCGGGCTTGGGATCGGCCCAAACATACCAGTCGGCGCGCGGGTTGGTCCGGTTCTCGCGGCTTTCGACGAACCAGGGATGCTTGTCGGAAGTGTGCGACAGCACCTGGTCGATCATCACCTTGAGGCCGAGGCGGTGGGCCTCGGCGATCATCGCGTCGAAATCGGCCATGGTGCCGAACATCGGGTCGACGGCCTTGTAGTCGGACACGTCGTAGCCGAAATCGGCCATTGGCGACTTGAAGAACGGCGACAGCCAGATGGCGTCGACGCCGAGCGCGGCGACATAGGGCAGGCGCTGGGTCACCCCGCGCAGGTCGCCGACGCCGTCGCCATTGGAGTCCTGGAACGAGCGCGGATAGATCTGGTAGATCACCGCCCCGCGCCACCAGTCGGGGTCGAGGCCGTGGCGGGTCATGGCGCCGGGCGCCTGTTCGGCCGGCATGTCGTGCAGGACGTTCATGGCGATCCCTACTTGACCGAACCGGCCAGCAGGCCGCGCACCAGATAGCGCTGCATGGCGAAGAACACCGCCAGCGGCACCGCGATCGACACGAAGGCGGCCGTCGCCAGGATCTCCCAGTTGCCGCCCCGGGTGCCGAGCAGTTCGACGATCTGCTTGGTCATCACCGTCGTCTCGCCGGTGGCGTCGATCAGGAACACCAGCGCGACGAGGAGGTCGTTCCAGGTCCACAGGAACTGGAAGATGGCGAACGAGGCGAGCGCCGGGAACGACAGCGGCAGGATGATGCGGGTGAAGATCTGGAAGTCGGTGGCGCCGTCGACCTTGGCATTCTCGATGATGTCGCGCGGCAGGCCGACCATGTAGTTGCGCAGCAGGTAGATCGCCAGCGGCAGGCCGAAGCCGGTGTGGGCGAGCCACACACCGAGATAGCCCTTGCCGATGCCCACGGCCAGATGCAGCTTCAGGAGCGGGATCAGTGCGAGCTGGAGGGGGACGACGAGCAGGCCCACCACCGCCGCGATCAGCAGCGCGCGCCCGGGGAACCTCATCCACGCCAGCGCATAGGCGGCGAAGGCGGCGATCAGGATCGGGATGATGGTCGCCGGAATGACCACGGTCAGCGTGTTGAAGAACGCCCGCGTCATACCCTCCCGGTTCGACGGATCGAGCAGCATGTTGCGGTAGTTGCCAAGCGTGAATTCCGGCGGGGTGCGGGCCGTGGCGAATACCCGCTGACCGCGCCTGCCGGAGAACTCCTGGTCGTTTTCCAGCCGGTAGTCGCCATTGGCCTCGACCGTCAGCCGGCCGTCGTCGCCGAGATCGGCGGTCTCGCCCGGAGCGTAGGCGGCGATGTCGCGCGACGAGGTGCCCCAGGCCGAGATGGTGGCCGGCGTGCCGCCCTCGAACAGGTTGCCCTCGATGACCCACAGCGCCCCCTGCTGGACCTGGGCGGCGGGGTCGGCGGTGCGCAGCGTCCGGTTCTGTTCGGACGGTAGCATCGACGCCCACCAGCCGCTCGAGCTGATCTGGTCGGCCGTGCGGAACGACGACACGAACAGACCGAGCGTCGGAAAAAGCCATAGCGCGACAAGCAGCGCGACCGAGATGTGGACGGCCCAGGTCAGGCCGGATTTGGTGCCCGCGATCGATGACATGGCCGGCCTCCCTCAGCGCATTTCGCGGCGCGCGTTGTAGACGTTCCAGATCAGGATCGGCGACACCAGCAGCATGATGACGATGGCGCTGGCCGATCCGACACCCCAGTCATTGGCGCGGAACAGCTTGTCGTACATGTAATTGGCCAGGACCTGCGTCTCCCACTGGCCGTTGGTCATGGCGAAGACAATGTCGAACACCTTGAGCACGACCAGCGTAATCGTGGTCCAGACGACGACGATGGTGCCCATGATCTGCGGCACCTTGATCTTGAAGAAGATGTCGATCGGGCTGGCGCCATCGATGACGGCCGCCTCGATGGTCTCCTCGGGGATGCCGCGCAGCGCCGCCGACAGGATGACCATGGCGAAGCCGGTCTGGATCCAGATCAGCACGACCATCAGGAAGAAGTTGTTCCAGAACGGAATGGTCAGCCAGGTCTGCGGCTGGCCATAGGGCAGGGCGACCGTCATCACCGCGAAGCAGGAGCGCAGCGACAGCCACAGCAGCCACGCGGCGCCAAGGGCGACGACGGCGCGCAGCGGCACGGTCCACCAGGAGCCGCCGCCGCGCTCGGCCTCGCCCCAGATCAGCGGCCTGAGCGACAGGTAGATGCCGTAGCCCATGAACGCGGCGAAGGCGAGCAGGATCAGCGCCGGCACCAGCCGCAGCAGGATGAACGAACCGGCGCCGCCGTCGAAGGCCAGCCACACCGCGTTGAGGACGCCGATCTGCTCCTGGTCGGCCGAACGGGTATCGTAGACCAGCTTGAAGATCACCGCCGCGCCGACGAAGGAGATCGCCATCGGCATGAAGATCAGCGATTTGGCGACATTGCCCCAGGCGATGCGGTCGGTGAGCTGGGCGGCGAGCAGGCCGAAGGCGGTGGCGGCCGCCGGCACGACGATGAGCCACAGCATGTTGTTGCGCATGGCTTCCCAGAACTTCGGCTCGCTCACCATCTGGGAATAGTTGGCCAGACCGACGAAGGCGCCGCCGGCGTCGCGGTCGGTCAGCGACAGGCGCAGCGTCTCGAAGACCGGATAGCCGAGATAGAGCCCCAGCGCGAAGATGGCCGGGAACAGGAACAGCCACGGCCGCACCACGTTGGCGCGGTTGATGTTGCGCCCCGCATGTTCGCCCGTCGCCGGGAAGATCACCCGGTCCAGTATCTGGTTGGACAGATAGAAATAGCCGATGCAGCCGCCAACGCCGACGACGATCGTGATCAGCCCCTGTAGCGCCGGATTCATGGTCCCCTCCCGATAAGCACCCGCCTTCGCCTGGGTGCCGGCCATCCGGGGCGGTCAAACGCCCCGGATGACGGTCATCTGCTCGCCGGTCCGCCGCCTCAGCGCGGCCAGGAAGCCTGGATGGCGGCCGTCACGTCCTCGGCGGACTTGCCGCCGACATAGTCGACCATGCCGGTCCAGAACGAGCCGGCGCCGACGGCGCCGGGCATCAGGTCGGAGCCGTCGAAGCGGAAGGTGGTGGCGCCGAGCAGGATTTCGCCGAGCGAGCGGCGCGTGTCGGTGACATAGAGATCGGTATTGACCCCCTTGTGCGGCGTCAGGAAGCCGCCCCCCTCCAGCGACATCCACAGCTCGTGGGCGATGGCGGTCTGGAGGAACTCGATGAAGGCATGCGCGGCCGGGCTGTCCTTGGTGACGGCAAACAGCGTGCCGGCGCCCAGTACCGGCGAGCCGAGGTCCTTGCCGGCATAGGCCGGCAGGTAGAAGAAGTCGGCATCGAGGCCGACCTCGGTGCCCTCGGGGAAGAAGGCCGGGATGAACGAGGCCTGGCGGTGCATGTAGCACTGCGGCGGCGAGGAGAAGAGCCCCTTGGGCGCATCGCGGAAGTCGGTCGAGGCGACCGCGGCCGCTCCGCCGGCGACGAACTTGTCGTTGCGCGCGAACCAGCCGAATTCCTCGATGGCGGCGATCACCCTTGGGTCGTTGAACGGGATATCGTTCCTCACCCACTGGTCATAGACCTCCGGCGTCTGGGTGCGCAGCATCATGTCCTCGACCCAGTCGGTCGCCGGCCAGCCGGTCGCCGCGCCCGAGCCCAGACCGATGCACCACGGCGTGCCGCCATCGGCGACGATCTGCTCGGTCAGCGCCTTCAGTTCCTCCATCGTCTTGGGGATCTCGTAGCCGGCGTCCTCGAAATTCTCCGGCACGTACCAGACCAGCGACTTCACGTCCGCCTTGTAGGGAAAGGCGTAGAAGGACCGGGCGCCGTCCTTGCCGGCATAGCTGCCGAGATCGACCCAGGACTGGCCGGCCGCGTAGTTGTCGCGCATCCAGGCGGCAGCCTCCTCGCCGAGCGGCGTCAGGAAACCGCGCTTGGCCAGGTCGCCGGCCAGGCCCGGCTGCGGGAACACGGCGATGTTCGGCGCGGAGCCGGCCTCGGCGTCGACCACGATCTGCTGCTCCATGCTGTCGGAGCCGGTGTAGCGCACGTCGACATTGGCGGCCTTGGCGAAATAGGCCAGGACCGAATCGAAAGCCTCCTGGTCGGGTCCCAGCCACGGACCCAGGATGGTCAGCTGCGCGCCGCCGAGGTCATGCTTGTCCGCGAAGGCATTGTAGCTGTCCCAGTTGAAGGCACCCTCCCCGATCGGAACCATAAGTTCCTGCGCCGCGCCGGGGCCAAACGATACCGCCAGCGCAACCACGGCCGCGCCGGCCATAAGCATTCTTCTCATGATCTCTCCTCCAAATGGCATTGTCGTGTTTCCGGAACGATCCGGGCGGTCGTGTTCCGGCGGTCACCGAACGCCGGCAGGCCTCGCCTGCCCGGCACCAATGCCGGCCGCCTCCCGGTCGCCCGTCGCCGACCTCATGCGCCGCGCCGCGCGCCCGCCGCCGAAGCCATTGTCCGGGCCTCATGTTCAAAGCGCTTTGGCCCGCTGAACTTGCCCCGGATTGCACGAGGGAGTCAAGCGGTTCGATCGCCGATAGTCGCCGCGAAGGCATTCCGCTTCAACCCATCCGACCGCATGTTATTGTTTTTGCCAATTTTTTCCTCACACTCGGTTGCACGGAGGCATAATCGGCATGCGGCTGGGTCGGTGCGCGGCTGCCGCCGGCCGGACAAATGCCTTGACCTTCGTCCGTCTTTACCGAACAATCCAAACCGTTTTGGATGCGGCGCGGCAAGACGGAAAGATGAAACTCAAGCAGCTGTCCGAACTGCTGGGGCTGTCGCCGACGACGGTGAGCCGCGCGCTCAACGGCTATCCGGAGGTCAGCGAGAAGACGCGGCGGCGCGTCCTCGAAGCCGCGCGCGCCTTCTCCTACCAGCCGAGTTCGTCGGCCAAGCGGCTCGCCACCGGCCAATCGCTGACCATCGGCCACGTGCTGACCGTCGGCCGCCACATGACGATCGATCCGCACTTCGCCGACTTCATCGCCGGCGCCGGCGAGACCTATGCGCGCATGGGCTACGACATGCTGATATCGGTCGTGCCGAAATCGGAGGAGGAACGGGTCTATCGTGGCTTTGCCTCTTCCGGCAAGGTCGACGGCATCATCCTCCACGAGCCGCGGGTGAGCGAACCGCGCATCCCGCTGCTCGCCGAACTCGGCCTGCCGTTCATCGTGCATGGCCGCAGCGACGAGCATGCCGAGGGCTATTCCTGGCTCGACGTCAACAACCGGCGCTGTTTCCGGCGCGCCGCCGAATTCCTGATGGACCTCGGTCACCGCCGCATCGCCTTGCTCAACGGCATCGAGGAGATGAACTTCGCGGCGCGGCGGCGGGCCGGCTATCTGGATGCCCACGCGGCCAGGGCGCTGGCATCCGATCCGGCGATCATCTTCCACGACGAGATGAACGAGCCCAACGGCCATGAGCGCGCCCGCGCGCTGCTTTCCTCCGCGCTGCCGCCGACCGCGATCATGACATCGAGCGTGCTGCAGGCGCTCGGCGTGCTGCGCGCCGTCCAGGAGGCCGGCCTGCGGCCCGGCCGCGACGTCTCGGTCGTCACCCATGACGACCAGCTGTCGTTCCTGCAGAACCCGGGTGCGGTGCCGATCTTCACGGCGACACGTTCCTCGATCCGCGAGGCCGGCCGGCGCTGCGCCGAACTCGTCATCGGCCTCAGCACCGACCCCGGCAGCGGTCCGGTCACCGAACTGTGGGAGGCCGAGCTGGTGGTCGGCACGTCGACCGGGCCGGCCTGACGGCCGGCGTCCGCCGCCTCGTTCGGTCCGGGCCCACACCTGCGCCCGTCAGGCCATATTGCGCCGACCGGCAGTTCGCGTATGCTGCGCTTCGCAGGGGAAGGGCAGGGTCGGATTCGACGCGAATCCTGTTGTAACAACCGCCAGGCGCCGGTGGCGCATGACTGGCCGCGGCTCGCCCACGGGCTCCGGTCAATCAACGGAAACTGGCGCCACACGCGGCGTGAACCGACCCGGAAGTGGTGGACAGTGGCGATGCCGCATCGGTTTCGGCACCGGCCCGGGGTTGGTGGCGTCTGCCGTATCGCAGCGTGGCTGCTGCTTGCCGCCGGTCTTGCCGCCGTTTCGGCTGGCCCGACCCAGGCTCAAGGGGCGGCTTGGTCGCTGTCCAAGACGGCGAGCCCGACAACCTTCACCGGCGCCGGCGAGGTCATCACCTATACCTACACGATCGCCAACAGCAGCGGCCTCACCGGCCTCCTGCTCGACCTCTCCGACGACAAGGCGACCGTGCTCGACTGCCCGTCCGGCACGCTGGTTCCCCCGACCGGGTTGACCTGCCAGGGCGCCTATACGACTACGGCGGCCGACGTCGCCGCCGGCTCGGTCATCAACACGGCGGTGGTGATCGGCGACACCTGCCGCGACGGCTGCGACGTGACCATCAGCGCGCAGGCGACGATCACGTTCCTTGCGCTGCCGTCCTGGACGCTGGCCAAGACGGCCGACCCGACCACCTATGCGGCGCCCGGCGAGACGATCGCCTACAGCTACCTGGTGACCAATACCGGCAATGTCGCCATTTCCGCGATCACGGTCGGCGACGACCGCGTCGCCACCGTTTCCTGCCCGGCCGCGGTGCTGGCCGCCGGTGCCTCGATGACCTGCACCGGCGCCTATGTCACCACGCAGGCCGATGTCGACGCCGGCAGCGTCACCAACACCGCCACCGCCAGCGGCGTGCCGGCAAGCGGGACGCTGCCCGACCTGACCGCGCAGGCGACGGTGACATTTGCGGCGTCGCCGGCCTGGACGCTGGCCAAGACGGCCGATCCGACCACCTATGCGGCGCCGGGCGAGACGATCGCCTACAGCTACCTGCTGACCAACACCGGCAATGTCGCCATTTCCGCGATCACGGTCGGCGACGACCGCGTTGCCACCGTTTCCTGTCCGGCCGCGGTGCTGGCCGCCGGCGCCTCGATGACCTGCACCGCCGCCTATGTCACCACGCAGGCCGATGTCGACGCCGGCAGCGTCACCAACACCGCCACCGCCAGCGGCGTGCCGGCGAGCGGGACGCTGCCCGACCTGACCGCGCAGGCGACGGTAACGCTGGTGACCATCGGTGTCGCGCCCGGTTCGATCACCATCGTCGAGATCGCGGTCAACGGCGATGAAACCTTCGGCTTCGCCTCGACCGTTGCCGGGGCGGCAGCGTTCAACCTGACGACGGCGAGCGGCGGCGCCAGCCGATCGTTTCCGGCGCTGCCCTCCGGCACCTATGTGGTTACCCAGATCGGGCGGCCGCTCAACTGGGTGCTGTCGGCGCTGACATGCGCCGGCGACACCGGTGGAAGTACCACCACGGTCGAACTTGCGGCAGGCCGTGCCTCTATCGGCCTCGATGCCGGCGAGACGATCGTCTGCACCTTCACCAATAGCTTCGACCTCGACCGTCACCTCACGACTACCAAGGGCGTCATCGGCCGCTTCCTCGGCCGTCGCGCCGGGTTGCTGGTGAGCGAGGAGCCCGACCGGCCGCGCTTCCTGCGGCGCGTGCCCGGTTCGCTATGGGACACCGGCGGTTCACGCGCCAGCAACGTGCTGCCGTTCACCGTCACCGGCGATACCGCCGGACCCGACAGCCGCCTTGTGATCGCGACGAGCCTCAGCCAGATGGCGCGCGCGAGCGCCAGAGCGCCGGCCGACGAGGAGGCCGAGCAGGCGGCGCTGTCGATGCGCCTGTTCGGCCACGAGCCGCGCCAGGCGGCGGACGAGGCCGGGACAGCGGCGGCGCTGGCGCTGGCGCAGAGCACCCACGCGCCGCAGCCCGGCTTCGATGTGTGGGTCGAGGCACACTATCTGACCTACGGTTCGAACCTCGCCAATATCGCCACCGATGGCCAATTCGGCATCCTCTATGTCGGCGCCGACTATCTGTTCGGCGATGCGTTCATCGCCGGCTTCCTTGTCCAGTTCGACTGGGCCGAGGAGACGTCGGCCACGCTGAACAGCCGGATCGAGGGCAGCGGAACCATGGCCGGCCCCTATGTCAGCGCCAGGCTGGCGCCGAATCTGTTTTTCGATGCGCGCGTCGCCTGGGGCACGTCCGACAATCGCGTCGATCCCTTCGGCCTCTATACCAACAGCTTCTCGACTGAGCGCTGGCTGGCCCACGCCAAGCTCACTGGCAACTGGCACAGTGGCGACGACGTCCGCGTCACGCCCAGCCTCTCCGTCGACTATGTGCGGGAACAGCGCGACGGCTATGTCGATTCGCTTGGCGTGACGATTCCCGCGCAGACGGTCGAGCTCGGCCGCCTGACCTTCGGGCCGGAGATCGCCCGCCGGTTCGTCGCCGCGGATGGCGCCACCTACGAGCCGTTCGTGGCACTGACCGGCTCCTGGGATTTCGCCCGTTCGCAAGACCTTTCGCTGACCGGCCAGCCGGCCAGCGCCGACGCCTTCCACGGCAAGGTGCAGGCCGGGCTGCTGGCGCGCATGCCCAACGGCGTTTCACTGCGTGTCGCAGGCTCCTATGACGGCATCGGCAGCAGCGATTTCGACGCCTATGGCGGCCAGTTCTGGCTCAACATCCCGCTCTATTGAACGGCCCGGACGGCCTCAGCCGGCGCGCACGAAATCGCGCACCGTCCGCGCCGCGCCGCGCCGCATCAGCGAATCGAGATGGCCGGTCAGTACCCGGCGGAACGGCGCGCTGCCGGCGAGATCGTGGCCGAACACTTCGGCCACGCCGAGCATGGCATCGACGAGCTTCGCGGGCTCGCCGCCGGCGGCATCGGCGATGGCGCGCAGCCGCTCGGCCAGCGGATCCTTCACGTCGATCGGCTGGCCGCCTTCATCGACGCCGGTTACATAGCGCATCCATGCCGCCACGCCGAGGGCCGCACGGTCCGCCGGCAGGCCGCGCGCGAGCCGGTCGCGGATGGTCCCGAGCAGCCGCTGCGGCAGCTTCTGGCTGCCATCCATGGCGATCTGCCAGGTGCGATGCTTCAGCGCCGGATTGGCGAACCTCTCGATCAGCGCGTCGCGATAGGCGCCGAGATCGCCGAGTTCGCCGGCAAGCGTCGGCATCGCCTCCTCGGTCATCAGGTCGCGAATGAGGGTGCGCAGCGCCGGATCGGCGATCGCCTGACTGACATATTCGTGGCCGGCGAGGTAGCCCAGATAGGCGATCGTCGAATGGCTGCCGTTGAGCATGCGCAGCTTCATCAGTTCGTATGGCCGCACGTCGGCGACGAGCTGCACGCCGACCTGTTCGAGCGGCGGCCTGGCCGAACCGAAGCGGTCCTCCACCACCCACTGGCTGAACGGTTCGGTCACCACCGGCCAGGCATCGGCGAGGCCGGTCGCGGCTTCGACCAGCCTGCGGTCCTCGTCGGTCGTGGCCGGGACGATGCGGTCGACCATGGTCGAGGGAAAGGCGACCTCGTCCGCGATGTAGGCCGCCAATTCCCTGTCGCGCATCGCGGCGAAGCCGGTGACAATGCGCGCCGCCGTCTCGCCGTTGGCCGGCAGGTTGTCGCAGCACAGCACCGTGAACGGCGGCATGCCGGCCGCACGGCGCAGTTGGAGCGCGCGCACGATCAGCCCCGGCGCGCTGACCGGCGCGTGCGGCTCCGCCAGATCGTGGACGATGTCGGGATGGGCCGGATCGAGCGCGCCGGTGGCCGGATCGTGGCAGTAGCCCTTCTCGGTGACCGTCAGCGACACGATGCGGATGCGCGGGTCGGTCATGGCCGCGATCAGCTCCGGGCGCTGGCTGGCCGCGTCGATGACGTCGAGGATCGACCCGATGATGCGGGTCGTCATGTCGGCACCGGCGCGCACCGCCAGCGTGTAGAGGAAGTCCTGCGGCGCCAGCGCGTTGCGCGTATCGGGCCGGCGAAGCGATGCGCCGATGATGCCCCAGGAGGGATCGGTCGCCAGCACGTCGTCGACATAGACCGCCATGTGCGCGCGGTGAAAGGCGCCGATGCCGAGATGAACGACGCCGGGGGTGACGCGCGAGCGGTCATAGGGCAGTCGGCCGTGAGCGGCTGCCGCCGACAGGCGCGCGCCGTGTGGTTCAGTCGTCAATTTCGACAAGCGCCTTGATCAGCCCGGACTTGCGGGTCGCCCATACCGGGATGTTGGCCACCGCGCCGGCAAGCGTGGTGCGATGCGTGATCAGCCGGCCGACGGGGACATGGCCCTCGCGGATGGCGGCCATGACCTCGGCGAAATCGTGCGAGGTCGCATTGCGGCTGCCGTAGAGCGTCATTTCCTTGCGATGGAAATCCGGGTCCATGAAGGTGATCGACTCCTTGATGACGCTGACCAGCACATATCTGCCGCCATGGGCGACCAGATCGAACCCCCGCTCCATGGCGTGCCGGTTGCCGGTGGCATCGAATACGACATCGAAGCTGTCGCCGGAAGATGAATCGGCGACGGCCTGGCGGGCATCGCCGGAAAGGTCGATCGCGGTCGCTCCGGCGATCGCTTGCGCCGTCATGGCGCGCTCGGAGTCGCGGTCGAAGATCGCCACTTCCCCTCCGGCGAGCCGCGCAAAGAGGGCAACGCCAAGGCCGATGGGCCCCGCGCCGACGACGAGCACCCGGTCGCCGCCGCCGACAGCGGCGCGTCGCACCGCATGGGCGCCGATCGACAGGAACTCCACGGCCGCGCACTCGTCGGCCGTCAAGCCTTGCGCCGGGATGAGGTTGGCCGCCGGAATCGCGATCAGCCCCATCATGCCGCCGTCCTGGTGCACGCCCAGCACGGAAATGTTCACGCAGCAATTGGGTCTGGCCGCCCGGCATGCCACACAGTGGCCGCAGGAGAGATACGGATTGACCACGCAGACATCGCCCGCCGCCAGATGCGATTCCGGTGGCGCCTCGACGACCTCGACGGCGAGTTCGTGGCCGATGATGCGCGGGTACTGCAGGAACGGGTGCTTGCCCTCGAAGATGTGGAAGTCGGTACCGCAGATGCCGATGCGGCGCGGGCGCACCAGCGCCGTGCCGGGTTCGACCCGGGGCACCGGCCGCCGCTCGATCTGCAGGCGGCCCGGTCGGTGGCAGACAAGAGCGTCCACGAATTGCACGAGTTTCTGCCGTGATCGTTGGGGTTGCGGTCGAATTCCGGGGCCGGCCGCGCTGGCCGGCCCCGTTCGCTGTCACTTGAACTGCGCCATGTTCTCCTTGGTGACGAGCGCGGCGCCGGAGTCGATCAGCGATTCGACCTTCTCCCCGCGGATCGCCTTGACGAGCGCATCGACGCCCAGTTCCGCCATCTTGGCGGGGAACTGCGCGACCGTCGCGTCCTCGATGCCAGCCTCCAGCGCCTCTTCCTCGCCGCAGCAGAAGTCGAAGCCGACCAGCACGATCTTGTCGTTGGCGATGCCGGCGTTCTTGATCGCGCGCGCGGCGCCCGCGGCCGGCGGTCCGCATGCGGCGTAGATCGCCTTCAGGTCCGGGTTCTTGGTCAGCAGGTCTTCAGCCACGCTGATGCCGAGTTCTTCGGTGCAGTTGGTGGCGCCCCTGCCGACGATCGTGACGTTGACGCCGGACAGGCCCTCGAGCATGCCGTTGACCCGGTCGTCGAGCGCCGGCACGCCGGGGACGCCTTCGAGGATGCCGAGCGTGTCGCCATCCTTCAGCAGGGTCTTCAGATGAGCGCCGGCGATCTTGCCGGCGTTGTAGTTGTCGGTCGTCGCCAGCGCGGTGCGGCCTTGCCAGTCGGGAATGTTGTTGTCCATGAGAACGACCTTCACGCCCGCCTCGATGGCCTTGTCAAGCGCCGCGGCCACGGTCGGATCAACCGGCGTGATGGCGATGCCCTGCACGCCCTGGGTGACCATCGACTCGATGAGGGCGATCTGCCCCTCGATGTCGGTGGCCGAGGCGCCCTGGCCATAGATGATCTCCACGCCGCCATTCTTTTCGGCGTAGGCCTTGGCCGCATTCTCCATGGTGGCGAAGAACGGCACCGGGAACTTGGTAATGAAGCCGATCTTGATGTCTTCCGCCGACGCGGAACCGGCGCCCGCCAGGGCGAGCGCCATGCCTGCCAACAGCAGTTTCGCTCTCATGCTACACCTCCCTTTCCGGATCGCTTCGGGGTGAACCGATCCCTTCGACCGCCGCCGATGAAGACGGCGAACTCCGTCATGCCTCCGCCCCGACGATCATGGAGACCAGCTTCTGCCGGTTGGCGCGGCTGGGCTTCAGTTCGCCTACTTTGCGCCCTTGGCGCAGCACGACCGCGCGGTCGGCCAGTTCGACCACGTGCTCCATGTTGTGGGTGATGAGGATGATTGCCTTGCCCTCGGCCCTGAGCTGACGGATCAGATCGAGGACCTTGCGTGATTCGCGCAGGCCCAGCGCCGCCGTGGGCTCGTCGAGGATGACGACCTTGCGCGCGAACACGGCCGCGCGGGCGACCGCGATCGCCTGGCGCTGGCCGCCGGACATCAGCGCCACCGGCGCATCGAAACGCGGCAGCCTGACCTTGAGCCGATCGATGATCTCGGCCGCGTTCTGGTCCATGGCGCGGCTGGCGAGGAAGCGCAGGCCGCTCGGCAGCCAGGACGGGAAGGCGATCTCGCGACCGCAGTAGAAGTTCTGTGCCGGCGTGAGATTGTCGAACAGCGCGAGGTCCTGATAGACGGTCTCGATGCCGGCGCGGCGCGCGGCGGCCGGCGAGTGAATGGCAACGGGTTCGCCGTCGATGAGGATTTCGCCCTCGTCGAGTTCATGGACGCCGCTCACGCATTTGATCAGGGTCGACTTGCCGGCGCCGTTGTCGCCGAGCAGGGCCAGCACCTCGCCGGCATTGGCGGTCAGGCCGACATCCTTGAGCGCGTCGACGGCCCCGAACCGCTTGCGGGCATGGCGCACGGTGAGCACCGGCGTGGTGGCGGCGCTCATCAGCCCTGCCCCGCATGCATGCTGCGCGCCCGCGCCTCGAGGTGATTGCGCAGCACGTCGCCCTCCACGGCGATGACGATGATCAGTCCGATGGCGATCATCTGAAAGAAGATGTTGACGCCGAGCAGGTTGAGCGCGTTGCGGATGACGCCGATCATGATCGCGCCGATCAGCGCATGGCCGACATGGCCGCGACCGCCGAGGAAGCTGGCGCCGCCGATAATGACGGCTGCGATGGTGTCGAGTTCGAGCAGGTTGCCGTAGAGCGGCGAACCGGCCTGCGTGCGGCCGGCAAGAACCACGGCGCCGATGCCGGCGCACAGTCCCGAAATCACATAGGTCGAGACCAGCACGCCGCGCACGGGGATGCCCATCTGCACGGCCGCGTCGGGCTTGCCGCCGACGGCATAGATCCACCGGCCCCACACCATGGCCTTGGCCAGCACCACGAGCACGGCCGCCACCGCGAACACGACGAAGAAGGAGTTGGGCACGCCGAAGGTCGAGGCTCCGCCGATCGTCGCGATCGCCTCCGGCATGCCGCGCATCGTCGTGTGGCCGATCGCGAACTGGAGCGCGAGCCCGCGGCAGATGCTGAGTGTCGCCAGCGTGATGATGAAGGGATGCGGCAGGCGCCCGAAGACATAGACGATGCCGTTGACGGCGCCGACCGCCGCGCCGGAAAGAACCATCGCCAGCATGACGATGACCGCCGAGTCGGCCCAGCGATAGGCGAGGCCGCCGATGACGGTGGCCAATGCGAGATTGGCGCCGACCGAAAGATCGATGCCGCGGGTCAGGATCACCAGGTGCTGGCCCATGGCGACGATGGCGATCACCGCCGTCTGGGCGAGGATGTTGCTGACATTGCCCGGTGACAGGAAATTGGGCGTCACCATGCCGATCGCGAGGATGAGCACGATGAGGATCAGCAGCGGGCCGACACTGAGCAGCCGCAGGCCAAGCCTGACGGCCGACAGCGTCGTGTCGTGCCTGCCCGCCCCCTGGGGGCCGGAAGCAATATCCGATTGCTGGTCCATCCCCTCCCCAATATGCTCACGGATGCCGCGATCTGTCTCTTATTGGTAAAAACCAATGCGGCAGCCATCGTCAATTTGTTTTTTATCGATTAAAATGCACAGATGATCGACTGGGGCTCACAACCATGAAAACGGACACGGTGTTCAAGCGGGCCTTCAACGACGCCCTCGATCTGGTCTCCGACCTGGCCGACGGCGAACAGCTGCCATCCGAGAACCGGCTCAGCGCGCGGCTCGGCGTCAGCCGCACCACCGTGCGCAAGGTCATCGCGACACTGGCCGGCCGGGGCATCGTCGACGGCGGCGGCCGCCACCGCGTCGTCCGCTCCGGCGGCAAGCAGGTCCGGCGATTTCCCGAGGCCGAGACCGTGCCCATGGGCGAGCAGGTCGAGCGGCGCTTCATGGAATGGATGCTGCGTGACAATGCGCGGCCGGGCATGACCATCAACGAACTGGAGCTGGCCCGCCAGTTCGGTGTCGCCACCACCGGCATCCGCGAGTTCCTGAACCGCTTCCAGCACTACGGCCTCATCGAGAAACGGCCGAATGCGGGATGGGTGTTCAAGGGCTTCACCACCAGCTTCGCCCTGGAACTGTTCGAGATCCGTGAGATGTTCGAGTTGCGCTCGGCGCGGGCGTTCGCGGCGCTGCCGGCCGGCTCGCCGCTGTGGCAGCGCATCGAGGCGTTGCGCCAGGAGCACGTCGCCCTGCTCGGCGAGATCGAGAGCCGCTATCACGACTTCTCCGACCTCGACAGCCGGTTTCACCGCCTGATCAACTCGGCCGCCCCCAACCGCTTCATCGACGATTTCTACGACATCATCACCATGATCTTCCACTACCACTACCAGTGGAACAAGCACGACGAACGGCAGCGCAACGAGGTGGCGATCCGCGAGCACCTGACCTATATCGACGCGCTGCTCGGCCGCAACGTGACGATCGTCGAACTGGCATGCCGGGCGCACCTCGCCTCGGCCCGGGACACGCTGATCAAGTCAACGTCGGGCCAGGATGCCGGGCCGGGCGCGGTTGCGCCGGGCGTCGCGACCGGCAACGCGGATTGAGCCCCGTCAGCTCCGCCTCGCCGCGATGGCGAGCGCGATCACGATGATCGCCCCCTTGGCGATGAGCTGGATGTCGATCGGCACGTTCAGGATGTTCATGCCGTTGTTGACGATGCCGAGGAAGAACACGCCGAGCAGCGTGCGCGCCACCGAGCCGTTGCCGCCCATGATGCTGGTGCCGCCGAGAACGACGGCGGCGATCACGTCCAGTTCGGTGCCGAACGGCCCGTAGGTGGCAAGCGCGGTGTGCACCTGCGAGGACTGGATGATGCCGGCGAGCGCCGCCCCGAAGCCCGAGATCGCGTAGACCAGCGTCTTGGTGATCCGCGTGCGATGGCCGCTCAGATGGGCCGCGCGTTCGTTGTCGCCGATCGCCGTGACCAGCAGGCCGAGCGGCGTGCGCCGCTGGACGAAGATCATCACCGCCGCCACCAGCGCGAAGATGTAGATGGAGAACGGCAGCCCGAACAGGCTGCCGGCGCCGATGAAGGAATAGGCCGGCTCGTTGCGGATCAGGTGCTGCTCGGGGCCGCCGAGGATCAGCGCCGAGCCGCGCACGATGCTCAGCGTGGCGAGCGTCACGATGATCGGCGGCAATTGCAGGAACGCGATCACCAGGCCGTTGAAGGTTCCGATAAGGACGCCGACGGCAAGCCCGGCGAGGATGACGACCGCCAGCGGCAGGTCGGCCTGCAGGCAGTAGAACGAGACCAGGCCGGCGATGGCGAGCACCGGCCCGACCGAGAGGTCGACGCCCCCGGTCATGATGACGAAGGTCATGCAGGTGGCCATGATGCCGATCAGCGCCACCTGCCGCACGATGCCGATCAGGTTGTCGGGCGTCAGGAAGGCGGGCTGGGCGATGGCGAAGACGACCACGATCGCCGCCATCGCCAGCGGCAGGGCGTTGGCGGCCACGCGCTGGGCGATCTGCGGTGAACGCGTGCCGTTGATCGTGCTCATGCCGCCGCGCCGCCGATTTCGCGGACGATGTCCTGCAGTCGGCAGTCGTCGGCATCGTGGATGCGGACCAGGCGTCCGGCCACCATCACGCCGATGCGGTCGGCGATCGTGAACACTTCCTCAAGGTCGGAGGAGACGACGAGGATGGCAGCGCCGCGTTCGCGCTCGCGCCGCAGGATCCGGTAGATCTCCGCCTTGGCGCCGACATCGACGCCGACGGTCGGCTCGTCGAGAATTAGTATGCGCGGGGCGCGATTGAGCCATTTGCCGACCAGCACCTTCTGCTGGTTTCCGCCCGACAGCAGCTTGACCGGCCGCGAGCCGTCGGGAGGCTGGATCGACAGGCTCGCGATCGCCTGCCTTGCCGCCTCGCTCATGCGCCTGCGCTGCAGCATGAGGCCGCGGTGGAACCGGTCGAGCGTCGCCATCGCCAGGTTCTCGGTCATCGTCATGTCGAGCATCAGCCCCTCGCGGTGGCGATCCTCGGGCACGAAGCCCACTCCCGCGGCGATCGCACCGGTCGGCGAGGCGAAAGCCGCCGTTCGGCCGTCGATCTGCAGCGTGCCGCCGTCAAACCGGTCGCAGCCGAACAGCGTGCGCAACAGTTCGGTGCGCTTGGAACCGATCAGCCCGGTGATGCACAAGATCTCGCCGGCATGGAGGTCGAAGCTGACCTCGGTGAACACGCCGCGCTTGGTCAGGTCGCGGGCACTCATGCGGATTTCGCCGGTGCCGCGCGGATGGCGCTTCTCGTGAGCGGCCTCGGCCGACTCGCGGGCGAGCTTCTCGCCCACCATGAGATGGACGACACGCGGCCGGTCGATGTCGGCGACCGCGCTTTCGGCGATCACCCGGCCGTCGCGCATGATCGTCATGGTGTCACAGACGGCGAAGATCTCGTCGAGCACATGGCTGATATAGACGATGCCGACGGCGCGGGTCTTCAGCATGCGGATCGTGTCGTGCAGCTTGGCGACCTCGGAAGCGGCGAGCCAGGCGGTCGGTTCGTCCATCAGGATCACGCGCGCGTCGAGCGCCAGCGCCTTCAGGATCTCGACCTCCTTCTGTTTGACCGTCGGCAGGTTGCCGACGGTGGCGTCGAGGTCGATCGCGATCCGGTGGCGTTCGAGCAGCGCCCGCGCCTCGCGGCGCTGGCGGGCGGAGTCGACGAAGCCGAACCGGCGGGTCGGCTGGCGGCCGAGAAAGATGTTGTCGAGCACCGACATCGCCGGCGCCAGGTTGGAGTGCTGGTAGATGCAGGCGATGCCGCGGCGAATCATCTCGCTGGGGTCGCCGAGTGGCGCGGCAACGCCGTCGATTTCGACCCTCCCCAGCGTCGGCGCGATGGCGCCGGTGAAGACCTTGATGAGCGTCGACTTGCCGGCGCCGTTCGATCCGATCAGGGCGCGCACCTCTCCCGGCCGGAGGCTGAAATCGGCGTCGCGCAGCGCGACCAGATTGCCGTAGATCTTGGTGAGCCCGACGCCGCGCAGGATGGCAGGAGCGTCCATGTCAGCCCGCCTGCGCGAGATTGGCGGCCAGGCGCCGCTGCCGGCGGACGACGAGCAGTCGGTCATAGCCCACCGCCGCCAGCAGTATGGCGCCGGTGATGATCTGCTGGACGAACTGCGGCACGCCCTGCAGCGTCAGGCCGAGCAGCACCGCGCCGAGCAGGAAGGCGCCGAGCGCCGGGCCGAACATCGAACCGATGCCGCCGGCCAGGCTGACGCCGCCGATGACGGCGGCGGCGATCGCGGTCAGCTCCGAGCCGGTGCCGAGCGCCTCGGTGGCGGTGGTGAAGCGCGCCACCATGATCAGCGCGGCGATGGCCGCGCACAATCCCGACAGCGCATAGGCGGTGATGATGACGCGGCCGGTATTGATGCCGGCGAGCCGGGCGGCCTCGTAGTTGCCGCCGACCGCATAGAGGTCACGGCCGAAGCGCGTTGCCAGCACCAGCGTCTGGAACAGCGCGAACAGGGCCAGCATGATGAAGAACGACAGCGGGAACCACGGCATCGCCAGGAGCTTGTTGACGCCCAGCCAGCCGCCGACGTCAAAATAGTTCTCGATGCCGACGATCCAGCGGTCGGTGATCGGCGTGGTCGAAAGCCCCGGCACGAGCTGACGCCCGGAGATGGTGTAGGTGAGGCCGCGATAGGCGGCGAGCGTGGCGAGCGTCGCGATGAAGGGCTGCAGGCGCAGGACCACGACGAGGACGCCGTTCAACGCGCCTGCCAGCATGCCGACGACCAGCGCCACCGGCAGAATGACGTAGCCCGGCACGTGAAAAATCAGCGTCAGGTCGAACACCACCATGCCGACCAGACCGACGATGGCGCCGATCGACAGGTCGATGCCGCGCACCAGGATCGGAAAGGCCTGCCCCATCGCCAGGATGGCGACGAATGAGAACCCGGCCATGAGGTTTTCGTAGTTGGTTGCGGTGGCAAAGCGCGGCGCGCTCACGGAAAAGAAGGCGAGGGTCGCCGCGAAGAACAGGACAAGCGCTACGGTGGCGGGACGGATCGTCACGGATTCGGTCCGGTTCACGCAAAAATGGGCCGTGGCAGACTATGCCACGGCCCAAGGCGCCGGGAAAACCTACCAGCGTTGGGAGTCCTGGATCATCCCCACATTCTCCTTGGTGGCGATGACGTATGGCATCAGCAGATGGGCCTGCTGGCCGAAGGCGCTGGCGGCGACGCCGCCCGTCGCCAGCACGGTCGCCGCTGCGGCGGCCAGACGGCCCTGCTGATAGACATCGGTATACTGGGTGCCGGTCAGTTCGCCCGCCTCGATCGATTCGAGCGCGGCGACCTCGCCGTCATTGCCGAAGATCACCATCTTGCCGATGAGGCCCTTCTCCTTGGCCACATCGACGGCGCCGAGCGCCATCGAGTCGTTGACGCCGTAGGCGCCGCCGAGGTCCGGATGCGCGGCAAGGATGGTCGCCAGCACGTCCTGCGCCTTCTTGCGGTCCCAGTCGGCGACCTGGTCGGCCACCACCTCGATGCCCGGATGGTGCTTCTTCAGCCCGTCGACGAAGCCGTTGGTGCGCTGGTCGCGGATGATGATGCCCGGAGGGGCGTTGAGGATCGCCACCTTGCCCTTGCCGCCCATGGCGTCGCCCATCGCCTTGGCGATGTCCATGGCACCATAATAGTGGTTCATCTCGACATGGGCCGCATGCGGCTCGGTGGCGTCGATGTTGAGCGTGATCACCGAGATGCCGGCGCGCTTGGCCTTGGCGATGGACGGCGCCAGCGCCACGGAATCGATCGGCTGCAGGAAGATGACGGAGGCGCCCTGGTTGATCAGCGTGTCCATCAGGCTCGCCTGGACCTCGACCTTGTTCTGGCCGTCGAGCAGTTCGTAGTCGACGACCTGCTGCGGGCCGAGGACCTCCTCGATTCCCTTCGACCACGCCGCCGGCACGGTGTGCGGCTGCCACTGGATGAAGGCCATCCTGTAGCGCGTCGCCTGGGCGCGCGCCGCGGGCACGCCCAGCCCGGTGCCGGCCGTCTGCGCTCCGCTGAACAGGCCGCCCGCGGCTCCCGCCACGGCGGCGGCGCCGAGCACCGTCGTCTTCAGGAAATCACGCCGGCCGCCGGCCGTCTTGTCGTCATTCACGCCCATGGTTTTCCTCCCTGATGAACCACCCTGAAATCGCCGGCCGCCACCCCGATGTCGTTGCCGCCGGCTTGCCCCTCCGTCGCCGCGTCTCCCGCGCCCAAATTGTTTCTTCTGTATAAAAGCCGGTTCATCGCCAGCGATCAAATTGTTTTTTATGGTGACAAACCAAACCGACGGCAGCGGCCGCCGGGCGGATAGCGCGCCAGGCGTCGCCAATTCGATGGACGGGTGAGGAGAAAATGGGCGGCGCCGAAGGCCACCGGCTGGCGGAGGTTCGGCAAGCCGGCGCCGCGACCAACGCTAGCGTTGTCGCGGCGCCGTTGTAACACGCTGGCGTCGCGGCTCAGCCGCCTAGGCGTTCCGTGATCTGCGCGAAGAACTGGAGGTTCTCCTCGTCGCGGCCGACAGGCTCGGCCGTATGGCTCACCTTCACGATGACCATGTCGCTGGCCGGATCGATATAGATGTACTGATGGTGCAGGCCGAGCGCGGCATAGGCGTCTGAATCCGTGAACGTCCACCACTGGTACTGGTAGCCGAACGGTTCGTCCGGAGCGACAGGCTCGTAGCCGTCGTCCGGCACCGTCGCCTCGCGAACCCAGTCGGCCGGCACCACTTGCCTGCCATTCGCCATCCCGCCATTGAGGAACATCAGGCCGAAGCGGGCATGGTCGCGCGCCGTGGCCGCGAGACCGGCGCCGAAGAACTCGCGTCCAACCGAGTCGGGACCATCCATGATCCAGTAGGCGTCGCGCTCCATGCCGGCCAGCTTCCACAGCTTCTGCGACATGTATTCGGCGCCGGTCATGCCGACCGCCTTCTCGAGGATGCAGCCCAGCACGCTCGTGTCGAGCGTCGCATAGTTGAACACGGCGCCGGGCGCGTTCGGCCCCGGCTTCGATTCGTTCATGGCATAGTCGCACCAGCGGTACTGGTAGGCGACCAGCGAGTTGTCGTGGACCTTCGTAAGCTGGGTGTCGCTGCCGAACTCGTAGACTTCCAGCCAGTCCACGCCCGAGCGCATGCGCAACAGGTCGCGGATGGTCGGCCCGTCATAGCCCGTGCCCTTCATTTCCGGCAGGTAGTCGGTGACCTTGTCGTCGAGGCTCTTGAGCGCCCCATCGCCAAGGGCTAGCCCGATCAGCGTCGAGACATAGGATTTGGCGACCGAGAAGGTGAGGAAGCGCGTGCCTGCGTCGCTGCCGTTGCGGTAGGTCTCGTGGACGATCTTGCCTCCCTTGACGACCACGAGCGCATTCGTCGCCATGGCTTCGAGCGCCTCGGCAAGGCTCATCGTCCTGTCGCCGATCGTGTAGTCGCCCTCCAGGGAGACCGGCTCACTGGGCAGTTGCCAGACCTCGCCGCCAGCCGCCACGGAGCGGGTCGCGAACATCCGGTCCATGTGCTGGAACGTCAGGTAATTGAGGCTCGCCTCGAACATGTGGGCGCGCGCCGTGATCATGGTCGGGGTGAGCCAGCGGGCATCTTCCTGAGCCAGTGCCGGCGAGAGCGGCACGCAAAGCGCCACGGCCACAGCCGCCACGCCTGCGCGCCAGGGCAGAACAAGCTTCATTGTCATGGTACCTCCCATCGTCGATGGGTCGCGCCCGGCCGCGGCGTTTGTCGTCGCCGTCGCCGCGTCGACCCGACTGGTTTGATGCATTATCATTATGCAACATAACCAATGTGAGGATGACTCAATCCCGGCGCGTCGTCAATGGTGCAGCGGGAGCGGCCGAAACGACGCTTATTATCAAATGGTTGGAGCTGCTATTTTGTGACCAGACCGCACCGCCGGCGATCGGACGCGACCGCCGCCTAGTCAGCCAATACACGCTGCGTCGGGAAGTGGACGTGGGCGATGGTGCCCTCGCCGGGTTGGCTTTCGAGGTCGAAATAGGCGCGGTTGGCCTCGACCAGCGCCTTGGTCAGCGGCAGGCCGAGCCCGGTGCCGCGCCCGCGCCTGTCGTCGGCGCCACGCAGCTGGTGGAACGGCTTCATCGCCGTCTCGATCTCGGCCTCGCTCATGCCGCGGCCGGTATCGCGTACCCTGAGCGCCACCTCGCCGCTGCCCTCATAGACGGTCGAGACGATCACCTGGCCGTTCTCGGGGGTGAACTTGATGGCGTTGGAGACCAGGTTCAGGATGATCTGGCGGATCGAGCGGGCGTCGGCCACGACGCGCGGCACGGCGCGCGACAGCGAGGTGCGGATGATGATGCGCTCGCGGTTGGCCTGCGGCTGCATCAGCGCCACCGTCTCGGCGACGATCTGGTTGAGATCGACCGCCTCGTAGGTCAGTTCCATCTTGCCCGCCTCGATCTTCGAGATGTCGAGGAGGTCGTTGACGAGATCGAGCACGTGGTTGCCCGAGCGGTTGATGTCGCGCAGGTAGTCGCGGTAGCGCTCGTTGCCGATCGGGCCGAAGCGCTCCTCCATCATCACCTCGGAGAAGCCGATGATGGCGTTGAGCGGCGTGCGGATCTCGTGGCTGACGCGGGCGAGGAACTCGCTTTTCTGCTCGCTCGCCGTTTCGGCGGCGCGCCGGGCGTTGACCAGTTCCTCCTCGGCCTTCTTCCACTGCGTGAGGTCGCGCAGCACCAGGCACACCTTCTCGGCGGCGCCGACGCGGCCGATGGTGACGAACAGCGGGATCAGCCCGCCCTTGGCCTCCTTGCCGATCACCTCGCGCCCGTCATTGAGGATCGAGGCCACCCCCGGCTCGGCCAGTTCGGCCATGTAGTCGGTGAGCGTCTTGTGGCTTTCCTGGGCGAACAGCTCGGCGAGCGGGCGGGCGGCGGCGCTGACGCTGTCGACACCGAACAGCGCCTCGGCCGAGGCGTTGAGCGATTCGACCATGCCGTCGCGGGTGGCGATGACGATGCCGTCGGTGGCGGTGTCGAGGATGTTCTGCAGCTCGGCGACGCGCGCCATGTCGAGCGCCACCTTCTCATCGGTCGGCAGGTCGCCGGCCGCCGGCGGCCGGAACGACAGCAGCAGCGCCTTGCCGCCATCCCACGGCACCGTCTGCAGATGCGGGTCGATGGCGAGGCGGCGCCCTTCGCGGGTCGCCAGCACGGCGCGCCCGTCGTCGCCGCCGACCAGCAGCGCATCGATCCCGCCGGCCGCGGCGATGTCGCCGGTCGAACCGTAGCCGGTCAGTTCGAGCAGTTCGGCATTGGCAAACAGCGTCTCGCCATTGCGGTAGACGAGCACCGGCAGCGGCAGCTGCGCCAGGATCGAGGCGGCCGCCTGCGGCGGCTCCGGCGTGCCTGCGGCGGAGAGCGCCGGCGGCGCTCCGTCGGGCGCTTCCTCGGGCGGTTCGCGGTTCGCCGCCTCGCCGGCTTCGGCCGGGCCGGCCAGGCCGGCCTCGCCGGCCAGCAGCGCGCGGCCGATCTCGGAGAAGGCCTGGCTTTCGCGCCGGCTCAGTTCCTCGCGCGCCTCGGCCCGCTTGCGGCTCGCCAGTTCGACGACGTTGGCGCCGGGCCCGTTGCCGGTTTCGCCGCCATCATCGGCGCCGCGGTGGCGTCCGCCGAGCCGGCGTGCTTCGACCTCCTCGCCAGTGCCGGTTTCGGACGGCACCATTCCCGCCAGCGCCAGCCCGGTCTCGTCGGGGTCGACCACGGCGTCGGCGCAGCGGATGATGCCGAAGCCGCGGAAGCCGTCGAAGGTGCGCCCGGCGCGGAACGAGGGCAGCGCCGCCAGATCGACCGGCACCGCCAGGTCGGTACCCTCGACCGGCCACAGCACCGTCTTGCCCGACCAGGTGTCGCGCTTCTCGAGCAGCCGGGCGATCTCGCCGGCGCGGTCGAAGCCGAACACGGCGGCGACCTCGCGCCATTTGCGCCCGACGATGTCGGCGGCGTTGGGCCCGACGGTGCGGGCGAGTTCCGGCGAGACCGAGCGGATCATCTGCTCGGCGTCGATCAGCCAGGCAAAGCGCACCGGCTCGGCACCGCCGGAAAAGACGAAGGGCGCGGACGGGCGGGCCTCACCGGCGGCGGCAGGCCGCGCCGGTTCGCCTGACGGTTCGCCCGCGGCCAGCGGCGCGGCCGGTTCCGGCGTCTTCTCCGGCCCGGCTGGCGCGGCCTCTGGCTGCGCCATCTCGGCCCCTGCCGGCCGTGGCCGCTTCGGCGCCAGCGGCGCGCCCGGTTCGAGGAGGCCGCCATACCAGCGCTCGATGGCGCCCGTGCCGCGGTCGGCGGCAGCCGGCGGCGCCGGTGCCGGCATCCGCGGCGCGACGGCGGCAGGTCCGGCCGCCGGCGGCGGCTCGGGCGCGGCCGGCACTGCCTCGGCCACCTGTCCCGCCCCGGCCGGCCGGGTATCGGCGGCATCGGCCGGTTCGGCTTCCCTGTCTGCGGCCGCGGCCGGTTCGGCTTCGCTGGCGGTGGCCGGCGCGAGGCCGACGAGGAGGTGGCGGCCGGGGTGTTCGCTCAAGCGGGCGATGCCGAGGCCGTGGCGCCTGCCGTCGGCGCCGGCGATCACGCGTTTCGCCAGGTGGTCGGCGTCGGCGGCGGTCTCGGCGAGCGCGGCGGCGATGTCCTCGGGCGACAGCTCGATGTCGGCGAAGCCGGGGCTCGCGGCCAGCGCCAGGCCGTAATCGTCGACGATCGCGGCGGCCGGCGTGAAGCCGGAGAGCGCTTCGACGGCGGCGGCGGCCAGTTCATGTTCGCGGCCCGGCGCCGCGCCGCGTTCGTCCATGGCGGCCAGCAGCACCGCGGCCTCGCCGCCGGGCAGCGCCAGGCAGGAAAGCTCGCACAGGATGAGCTCGCTGCGCGCCCCGCGCGCCAGGCGGAAGCCGCGCACGATCGGCTCGTCTGGCTCGATCTGGCGAATTGCGGCGGCGAGTTGGCGCACGAAGGGCTGCTGCGGGCTGAGCGGACTGCCGACCAGCTCGGCGATGCCGGCGCCGCCGAACAGGCGCGCCCCGCGCGGGTTGGCCCACAGCACGCGGCCGAGATCGGCCGCAAACAGCACCGTCGCCTCGCTGGCGAGCAACCGGCGCCGGAGGGCGGGCAGCACGGTGAGATCAACAAAGGAGTAGTGCGTCGCGGCCATATGCGCCAAACCCTCGCGCCAACCCGCCGGCAGGCCGCCTCGCTCCGCCCTGCCGCCGTTCCTCGCGGGCGCCATCGTTAACGAAGCCTTAATAGCCCGGCCGCCGGCGACGGTCCAGATTTTAGCGCCGCGGCCGCCGCCGCATCTGCGGGCAGGGTTAATGTTCACAGCCCGGCAAGGCGGCCGCTCCCCCGCGAGCGCATGGCAGCCTTGCCGATTGTGCAACGCAAAATAATGTTGCACTGCACAAAATGAATTGCTATATGGAGAGCAACGCCAGGGAGCCGCATCGAACGGCCCGGCGTCGCCCCCGCATCCGACCCGCAACCGATGGAGCCGATCATGACCAAGAAGCCCGCCAACGACCTCTTTCCCTTCGCCCAGTTCGACTTTTCCAAGCTGAACGAGTCCTATCGCGAGTTCGCCGAGAAGGCGCTGGCGCAGAGCACCGAGGCCTATGACAAGTACAAGGCCGTTGCCGAGGAGGCTACCGCCAACGCCCAGAAGTCGTTCGACGCGCTGCGCGAGGGCGTCGCCACGCTGTCGGCCAAGGCGATCGAGAACACCCGCGCCAACACCGAGGCCGGCGTCGCCTTCGTTGAGAAGCTCGCCGCCGCCAAGAGCCTCGCCGAAGTGCTCGAGCTGCAGGGCGAATTCTTCCGTTCGGCCTTCGACACGCTGGCCAGCCAGGCCAAGGAGACGCAGGAACTGGCCGTGAAGATCGGCGAGAAGACCGCAGCTCCGGCCAAGCAGGCCGTCGAGAAGGTTGCCAAGGCGGCCGCCTGACACCACAGCGAAGCGGGCGGGGTGGCCCGTCCGACCGGATACCGGGAAGGGCCGCAAGCCGCTTGCGGCCCTTCGCTTTTTCGCGGGCCCCTGCTCCCATTCCGTCCCGTCGCGGCCGGCGGCTGGCCGGTGGCGCCGGCGTGCCGCAGGCGTGCCGGGCGCGCACTTGCAAATTCCGCCCTGCCGCCGTATGTCACGGTCGCGGCACCGATGCGGTTGTAGCTCAGTTGGTTAGAGCGTTGGATTGTGGCTCCAGAGGTCGGTGGTTCGAATCCACCCAACCGTACCACCCAGTCAGTGTCCGACCCGGAGACACAGGTAACAGTTTGTACCTAAGACATGGGTGACAACCTCGTGCCGAACGGGTTGTCGATGGTTTGCTAGGTCCTCTGCTCCAGGTCGATATAACCCAGATCATAGTGCATGAAGCTCATGAGCCAAATGCCGTCGTCGACCTCCTTGATTCCGAGTCTCTGACCGGCGAGTACGGTCGAGACGTTGATTTTGTTTCGCATCATGCAGATGCGGCCGCAGGCGGTGACGAGGATGTCCTTGTCGTCGAAACGGATAGGTCAAGCTCCGGCAGGCCCTCATAGGCTCGTGAGGGAAGAGGCATGGAGCTCGGCCGGCGTTTTTGTGGCGAGCGCCTCGTGCGGGCGTTCCTCGTTGTACTGGCTGACGAATCTGTCGAAGCAGCCCTGCTGCTGGAGGGTGCTAGCCCCTGCGGCCGATATGAGGACGCAAGGCAGTCGCCCAAGCGCGCAACGCGAGACATCGCGCCGTTCGCCGGTCGTCTTATCCCGCGGAAGATAGGAAAAACCGAATTGCCTGCACTATTCAAAAAAAACCTGTTCAGGCAGTTCGCGCACCAAGAACCTGGCCTGCAGGGCTTCCATCTCCTCAAAGCCGATGAACTTCTTGAATTCATCGGTCGTGGTGGTCGGCGAGGGGAGAGCTGCGGTAGTATGTGAGGCGGCCAAGGCCCGCAGATTGGCCAGCACCGCGTGCGTCGCGGTCATGAGCGGAACAAGCGGAAAAACGGCGAGCCCGGCTATCTCGCTGATCTCGGCCGGATCGAGGTCCTTCTCGAGCCATCCAAGAATCTGCAGGGAGAGCGGTACGCCGCATTCCTTGCGCAGTCTTCTCAGACTGGCAACGCTTCGGAACGTTCGGGATATTGGCTGGATCATGTCCGCTCCGGCCTCGACATATGCGCGCGCCCGGGTGATCGCCTGATCCTCGGTCAGTGCGTCCGTTCGCGCTATGATGACCGTCTCGGGATCGCGCCTGGCCTCGATAGCGGCCTTGATCTTGGCGCAGCTCTCGTCCAGGGGCAGGATTTCGACAGCGTTGGCGACGAGCGGGCAGCGTTTGGGAACTTCCTGGTCCTCGATCACCATGGCTGCGGCCCCGGCCTGCTCGAACTCGCGGACGGTCCGCATGACATTGACCGCGTTGCCGTAGCCGGTGTCGATATCGGCGACAACCGGCACCCTGATCGCGTTGGCGATGTTGCGCACCACCGCCAGGTTCTCGGACATGGTATAGATCTCGACGTCGGGCTGCCCGAGATGCGAGGCGGAGATGCCGAAGCCGGTGGTGAACACCACGTCGAAGCCTGCCTCGTCGATCAGTTTGGCCGACAGGGCATCGTAGGCGCCGGCGGCCCACACTGTTTTTCCGGAGCGCATGCGGGCGGCCGCTTCATGCTTGTTCAATCGTCGCATCACGCCTCCTCGCGATCGCGTGCCTTGAGATATCCGATCAGTCCGCCGCAGGCGAGCATCTGGCGATCCCCCTCGGAAAGCGGTTCGATGGCAAGCGACTTGCCGGTCGTGTGGTTGTGGAAGGTATAGTTGTCCCAGTCGATTTCCACCTCGTCCCATCGCGAAACGTTGGCGAGCACGCCGGGGCAGGTCGCCTGCGGAAATCCCATGGCGATCTCGCCGCGCCAGTAGCCTGGCGAGAAGCTTTCCGCCACCACCGCTGCGATCCCGAGATGGCGCATGGCGATCATCGGAGGGTAGTGGGGATGGCCGTAGCCGAAATTATGGTTGCCGACGAGGATGTCGCCGGGCTTGATGCTGGCCGCGAAGGCGGCGTCATATTCCTGCATCGCGACCGCTGCGAGTTCCGCCGGATCCTTCAGCTTTATGTTTTTGACCCCCACGATCTGGTCGACATCGAAATCGGCTTCGCCGAAGATAAATGCGACCCGCCCGCGTAACCTAGTCAAATGCATCCGTCTTTCCCTAAAGATACTTGCGTGGATCAGCGATGCGACCCTCGATCGCCGAGGCCGCCACAGCCGCCGCATTCATGAGGAAGATTTCCGAATCGGGACTGCCCATCCTGCCGCGAACATTAAGGGTGCCGGTGGAGACCGCACGCTGCCCCTCGTCCATGACGCCCATGCGCCCGAAGCAATAGTCGCAGGAAGACGAAGAGACGAACGCTCCTGCCTCGACGAGCTCCGTAATGATACCTTCGGCCGCTGCCGCCTTCATGATCGCCTGGCTGGTGGGCACGACGTGCAACTGGAATCCGGGCGCGATGTGATGGCCCTTCAATACCTGGGCGGCGATCCGCAGATCCTCGAGGCGGCCAGAGGCGCAGGATCCCAGATATCCGACCTGCACCTCGATGCCTTCATAGTCGGTCAGATTGCGAGTATTCGCCGGACTGGGCGGGATGACGACGATCGGCGCCAAGCCCGAGACGTCGACCCGATGGACAGCGGCATAGTCCGCATTACCATCGGAATAGACCGGTTCGAGCTTGATGCGGGCGCGGGGAAGTGAATAGGCTAGGCTCGTGTCGTCGGGATCGATGATGGCGGTGATCGCGCCGGTGAACATCGCCAGGCAGGTGATGGTCTGGCGACCTTCGAGCGAGATGTGCTCCAGGGCAGGCCCTGCTATCTCCAGGACGTGGAACCGGCATGCCGACGGACCGAGCTCGCGCACGATATGATGGAAGACATCGCGCGCCATGACGCCCGGCCCTGGCTTGCCGCTCAGTTCGACCAGTGTCGTGCGCGGCACCTTCAACTGGATGCGCTCCTTGACGAAGGCCTCGAGCAGATGCCGTCGGACGCCGATCGCGAGGGCTCCATATGTCCCCAGTTGCGAGATGTGCCCGTCGAAATGCACGACAAAGGCGCCCGGCGTGGCATAGCCGATCTCGGCCGCAACCTGGTGGCCGATGCCCATCCGCTCGTAGACCGGCACGCCCTGCGCAGCACCCCAGTCCCGGGTTATCTTGTGAAGCTTTTCCTCGTGCGGGGCGATTGCCGGCACCATGTGGTCGATGAACAGCGCAAACCTTTCGGGGTCGGCAACCTTGTCTACGTTGAAATCTTCCTTCATCTGCCGAAAGATCGTGTCGGTGTACCCGGGAAAATCATAGGCGATCACGAAATCCGGCCTAGCCTTTATCTCGTCGCCTGCCCTAACACGGCTCGACCCGGATGCCCGCGCGAGTATCTTTTCCGCGATCGTCATTCCGGCCGTTCCCATCGATCCTCCTCCGCTCTGCACCAATTCGGTCACTCTAGGAGTTTCGCCACGAGCTTGTCAATGAGTAACACTAATTTCATACAGTGAAACGAAAGCATTATGCTGCCGCCATGCTGAACGTCTCGGCGACCACGGCAAAGTCGCGATATCCGCAGCGGGCAAGAGGCCTGGCGGCCACGGTGTCGAACCGGCCGTCGCGTAGGTAGCGGTCGTCGATATGAATGCCTATTACCTCCCCTATGATGAGGAATGCCCCCGCGGCCTTCCCCTGGCGGTCGCGCAGGTCGACGATCTCGGTGACCACGCATTCGAAGGAAGCCGGCGACTCGGTGACCCGTGGCGGCTTGACCAGGACGGAAGGCACCGGGGTAAGGCCCGCCAGTTTGAACTCACTCTCCCCACGCGGTGCTTGAATTGAGGTTTGGTTGACTTGCTCCCTCAGGCTATCGGTGGCCAGGTTGTAGGTGAATTCGCCCGTTTCCCGGGCGAAGGTCGCCGTGTCCTTCGGCCCGACGCTGGAGAAGGCGACAATGGGCGGGACGCCGCACACGACATTGAAGAAGGAATACGGCGCGAGGTTCGTCTGTCCCGCCCGCGAAACGGTAGCAATCCAGCCGATCGGCCGTGGTGCGACGATGGCATTTACCGGACTCTGGGGAAGGGTGCCGGTATCGCGGTTTGTCGGTTGATAGAACATACATTCTCCTTGGGCCTTTTGCGGTGGGTCGTGCGAGGTGCCAGCCTGTGCCAGTTACAGGTCCGTCGCCCCTCAGCTTTGTCAATTTCATAGAATGAACGTCATTTTGTCTATTGACACAATTCTTCATTTTTGGTTGCCTGACGGCGAGTTCAGGGGAACTGAATGCCATCCTCGTACGGAATAGCGATCGATCCGGCGCACGGGCAGGGCCCGGGCTGTTTCATGGGCGTCGACGTCGGCGGGACCTTCACCGATCTTGTGTTCTGCTCGGCTGACGGCGAGCTCCACTGCCTCAAGATCCCCAGCACGCCTTCGGCACCCGGAAGCAGCACGCTTGTGGGCGTCGACGAGATCAGCGCCATCGCTGGTTCCACCTCGCTTCGCGATATACACCACACCCACTCCAACACGCTGGCGCTCAACACGTTGATCGAGCGCTCCGGCGCCAGGCTCGGCATGTTGGTCACCGAGGGGTTTCGCGACATTTTCGAAATCCAGCGCCTCGCGATCCCTGATCCCATGCGCTACGATTCACGGCGCCCGCTGCCGATCATTCCGCGCATGTCGATCCGGGAGATTCCGGAAAGGCTGGACAGTTCGGGCGAGGTGGTCCGTCCGCTGGATGCCGACTCGGTTCGCGCGGCCGCCGCCGACCTGACTGCAATCGGCGTGCAGATCATCGTGATCTGCTTCCTTCACAGTTTCCGGAATCCCGGCCACGAACTGGCCGCAAAGGAGCTCCTCCTTCGCGACTACCCCGGTTTGGTCGTCGAGTGTTCGTCCGAGATATGGCCGCAGGCGCGCGAATTCGAGCGCGCCACGCTGACCGCCATTAACGCCTACGTGCGCCCAAGGATTGAGTCCTATGTCGGCGAACTGGAGCGCGGGCTGCGGGCGCGCGGCGTGATGTCGTCGGCCCGGGGATCGCGCTCGAATGGCGGTATGGAATTGCTCTCCAGCATGGCCAGGCGCCCTGCCGCGGCGCTGTTCTCGGGGCCTGCGGCCGGTGTCGCCGGGGCCGCCGCAGCGGCGCTCGACGCCGGCTGGAAGTACGCCGACCTGATGACCCTCGACGTCGGCGGCACGAGTGCCGACATCGGTGTGGTGCGTGCCGGCAAGCCGGTGCTGAGCAGCGAGGAGCACATCGCCGATTTTCCGATCCTGATACCGACGGTAGCGGTATCCGCGATTGGCGCGGGGGGCGGGTCGATCATCTGGATTGACGGCACCGGCTCGCTGAAGGTCGGGCCCCGCAGCGTCGGCTCGGATCCCGGTCCGGCCTGCTACGGGGACAATCCCGACGCGCTTCCGGCGCTCACGGATGCATTCCTGCTTGCCGGTTTCCTGTCGCAGGACCACAAGCTTGGCGACAGGCTTACCCTGAGCCTCGACAGCGCCATACGCGCCCTCAAGCGGGTAGGCGACCGAATCGGCCTGTCGCCGGGCGAGGTTGCCGACGGGGCCATACGGATCACAATCGCCATGATGACTGCCGAGGCGACTGCAACCTTGGCGAGACGCGGCGTCGACGCGCCCGAGTTCCGTATGGTCGCCTATGGCGGGGCCGGGCCTCTGCTGGCGGCGCTTCTCGCGGAAGAGATATACATCGACACCGTGCTCATCCCTCCGATCCCCGGGGCACTCAGCGCGCTGGGGGCGGCCCGCGCCGACATCGAGGGCGACTTCATGCGCCCGATATACCGTCCGCTGCAGGACTTGCGGCCGGGCGAAATCCGCGATCGGTACGACGAACTGGCAACGCAGATGTCCGACTGGCTGTCGGACGAGGCGATCGCCCTGCCGCTGGTGGGGTCGTCGGCGCGCTTTTTTCTTGAGATGCGGTACGACGGACAGGGATTCGATGTTCCGGTTTCGGTCGACCAGGAAGCGATTGAGAAGGAGGACAAGACGGAACTCGCACGGCTGTTCCATGCCGCCCACCAGCTCGAGTTCGGACATTCCAGCCAGACGGCGCGGATTTGGGTCAAGGAAATGAGGTCGCATGTCGTCGGCCATGTCGGCGAGCGGCGCTGGCAGCGCATCGTCGGCTCGCTCGAAAGTGCGCCATCAAGGACCCGCAAGATAAGGCTGAGAGGGCGCGAATGGGACGTTGCCGTCATGTCGCGCGGGAACCTGAGCGAGGGACAGGTAGTCACTGGCCCCGTCATTGTCGAGCAAATGGACACTACGACGCTCGTTCCTGACGGATGGACCGCCGACATTGGCGCCGGCGGCGCCATGATCCTGCGCAGGGGAGCGGCGGCATGAGCCGGGCCGAAGTGCACGACGCGATTTCGGTCGAGATTTTCGCAAATCTCTTCAGGGCTGTGGTTGACGAAATGACATGGCGGGTCCGCCGCTCGGCGCACTCGACCTTCATCAAGGAAACGCAGGATTTCGGTACCGGCTTGGTGACGCCGCAGGGCGAGCAGTTCGCCGTACCCGACAACACCGGCGGCATCTCGCTGATCGGCATACCGATCCGTCCGTTGGTCGATGCCTTCGCCCAGTGGAAGGAAGGCGACGTTGCCATCACCAACGATCCCTACGCGACCAGGGGTATGGTGATGCACTTGAGCGACATGTTCTTGTTGCGCCCGATCTTTGTAGACGGTCGGCTCCTCTGCTTTGCATGGGCGTTCCTGCATTGCAGCGACGTTGGCGGCAGCGTGCCTGGCAGCATCGACAACGAGAACCGCGAGGTATTTCAGGAGGGGCTTCGCCTGCCACCGGTCCGGCTCTACCGCGAGGGCGTGCTCGACGAGACGATCGTCCGCATCATCGCCAGCAACTGCCGCAGTCCCGACCTGAACTGGGGCGATATTTCAGCAATCGTGTCGTCGCTCGAGGTCGCCGAGAAGCGTGTGCAGCGGCTGGCTGAACGCTATGGCGCCGCAGCGATCGCCGGAGCGATGGATGCGACGCTTCAGCGTACCGAGGCTCTTACACTCGCCGCATTCCAGACGATACCGCAGGGAAGCTTCGAATTCACGGAGTATATCGAGGACGACTTTGTCTCGGGGACCCCGATTAGATTTCAGCTTGAGCTTACTGTCGGATCCGACGGAAGGTGTGTACTCGATTTCACCGGCTCGGACCCGCAGGTGGCCGCCGCGATCAACCTGCCTACCGGCAGCCAGCCGCATCATCCGATGCTCTCGGTCGCTCTGATGGACTACGCGATCACGCGATCTCCCGGATTGCACGTCAATGCCGGTATCGTGCGCTGCATCAGGCTGGTGCTTCCCGAGCGTTCGGTCGTCAACGCCGGCTACCCGGCATCCTGCGGCGGCAGGGTGATCGGCGTGATGCGTATCCATGACCTGACCCTCGGGGCCCTGTCGCGCGTGATCCCTGGCCATGTTCCGGCTGCCGGCGCGAGCCAGCTTGCTGTCACAACCATCTCGGTGCCGCGGCCGGATGGGTCACGTCGGGTGGTCAGCGCCAACGCCGTGGTTGGCGGCTCCGGCGGCGGCTGCGGACTGGACGGTATTGCGGGGACCGACTTTCCCGCGGCGGCACTGAAGAGCGTACCCGCCGAGATCCTGGAATCGGAGGCGCCTGTCCGCATTCACCGCTTCGCGCTGCGGCCGGACAGCGAGGGGGCCGGCCTGCACCGCGGTGGCTTCGGAATAGAATATGCGTTCGAAATCACCGAGCCGGACTCAACGGTCGTGTGCCGCGGTAAGGACCGCCATAGCTTCGCCGCCTGGGGAGTGGCCGGTGGCAAGGCGGCGGTTCCAGGATTCAGCGCTGTCGTGCGCCGGGACGGAACCAGGATCGACAATGGCAAGAAGGCCGTGTTCAGGCCCGATCTGGGCGACATCATGGTGGTGGCGGGCGGCGGCGGCGGCGGCTTCGGCTCGCCGTTTGCCAGAAGCCCGGAGGCGGTCTGCGAGGATGTCGGCAACGGACTGATCTCACCGGAACGCGCCCGCGATGTTTACGGCGTGGTGACCGACCAGCGGGGCACGCTCGATGAAGAGGCTACCGTGGCACTTCGTCGCCGGCATTCCCAAAAGGCCGGCTGGCCGGGATTCGACTTCGGAGAGGGCCGCTGCAAATGGGAGCGGGACTGGGGGGCGGCATACGCGGCGATATGCGACTGGGTCCGTGATCTTGCGCCGGGAATCCGACGCAGCATGCAGGAAAAGGCCTATGCGGCAATGCGTATGCAGTTGGCCGGGCCGGTATCGCGCGAGGTCGCCATGGAATTTTTGGAGGCGATGTCCGCACCGAAGGGTTCGCACCCTTCCGGCTCTGCGGAACGCGCCGGGCCGTCGCAGGATCGGATGGAGGAAGTCGATGCGTGAGGGATCGAGCGCGGGCAAGACGGCGGTGTGGCCTGGCCATGAAGGCAATTGGGGCCGCTGGCCAAACGACCGCGGTACACTCAACCTGATCACGCCACAGGTGGTGCTACGCGCACTGCGTGCCGTCGTCGACGGCAGGGTTGTTTCCTGCGCGCGGCCCGTGACCGATCGCGAACCACTGCGTGGCGACAAATGCTACGTCCACGAGATGATGACCGCCGGTGTCTGGGACTTGGAGCCAGAGCGCACCGAGTCGCTCAATTCGAGCGACCGAGTTTCCTACCGGATACACGGCATGGTAAACACCCACATCGATGCGCTCGCCCATGTCGGATATGATGGCAAGGGTTTCAACGGCCGCCCGTTCTCCGAAGTAGTCAATATGAAGGAAGGCGTAGTCCACGGCGACGTCAGCAATGCCGTGGCGACCGTGACTCGTGGCGTGCTGATCGACGTCCCCGCTGCGCGGGGGATCGAGTTCCTCGAGCCCGGCGACTTCGTCAGGCCCGAAGAACTCATCGAGGCGGCCAAGACGATCGAGCCGGGTGACGCGGCGCTCATTCGGGTCGGCGGTACGCTCGCACCCGGCATCCCGCCGAGGGAGGGCGAGAACAGGCACGGGACCTGGTCGGGCTTGCACCCCGAATGCGTCGACGTACTGGCCGAGCGCGACATAAGCATTCTCGGTTCGGATACGGGAAACGATGTCTTCCCGTCGCCCTATGCGCACATATGCCGGTCGCCGGTTCATACCCTGGCGCTGACCTTTTACGGCATTCATCTGCTGCACAACATGGACCTTGAGGGATTAGCAAAGGCGTGCCGGGAAACCGGCAGGAGCAGGTTCATGTTTATGGTCTCGCCGCTGAACCACCGCGGCGTTACGGGATCACTCGTTTCGCCCGTGGCGATCCTCTAGAGCCGGCGCGATTCGCGAACAGGCTGGGTGATTTCCAGAAGTCTCATGATGACGACAAGAAGAAGGGAGTGAGAAAATGTCATATGGAATCAGGCTGATCGCCGGGATGCTGGCATTCATGCTGATAGCAATCGGGGCGCCGGCTTTCGCACAGGAGAAAATGCCGCTGCGCGTGCACATCTTCCCCGGTGCCTACACATCGATGTCCGTTTATGTGGCGCAGGAGAAGGGCTTCTACGACAAGCATGGACTGACCGTCGAACTCGTGCCGGCGCAATCCTCCTCAGCAGCAATCGCCGCGATGCTTGGCGGCAGCATCGACGTCGTCGAAAGCGGCGCCGACCTTGTTCTGTCCAACATCAGCAAGGGCATCGACCTCAAATACCTGATGGCCAATGAAACCAAGAATTACGTGACCCTTATCGTCTCGCCGTCAGTTGAACTGCCCAACCGTGACAAAGGCTATCCGGAGGTCTTCAACGACCTGAAAGGCAAGCGTTTCGGCGTCAACGCAATTGGTGCTACATTGCATCTGGCCGCCGTGATGATGCTCAAGGAGGCTGGCCTCACTCCGGAAGACGTGGAGTTCGCTGCCACCGGCACGGCGGCAAATACGCTGGCTGCCTGGCAGGCCGGCACGGTGGATGTACAGCTCACATTTCCCCCTGTGCCCCAGCTGATGTCAAAGCTGGGATTGGCCGAGACGGTCATGATACTCGCGGATGACGGGCCCGACAGCTTGAAGTTCCAGAACCTCTATTCTGGTTGGCTGACCTCGCAAGCCAATATTGACAGCAAGAAAGAGGCTATCGACGCCTTTATCGCAGCCATGAAGGAATCGATCGACTGGATCCGCGACCCGGCGAACGAGTCGCAACTCCTTGAATTGGCCGCCAAGAATACACCAATATCCATTCTTCCGGAAGGAAACGAAGAGGTCCTGAATGAGATGGTGCGCGAGTATAACCGGTACTGGGGCTACGAGATCGGCCGGCAGACTGTGGCGCAGTGGAACGACTATGCGATGAAGAATGGTCTGATCACCGAAACCATCCCGTTCGAAAAGGTAGTGTACGAGGGCGCGCCCACTTGCGGCGACAACTGCAACTGACGGCAACTCGGCGCAGGGACATGGCGAGCGTGGACGTCGAGGCGGCCCTGGCTGCGATAGTCGGCCACCGTCATGTACTTACAGATCCGGAGTCACTTTCCGAGGCGAGTGTTGATTGGCGTGGCCGTTACAGCGGCAGAGCGCGGTGTCTCGTCAGACCGGCGAACACCCAAGAACTCGGCGCAGTCGTCAGGATGTGCGCCGAGCACCTCATTCCGATCGTGCCGCAGGGCGGCAATACTGGCGTTTGCGGCGGAGCAGTTCCTGACAATTCGGGCCGGTCGATCATCGTTTCCCTCGGGCGCATGAACGGCATACGGGAAATCGACGCGGCCAACAATTCGATAACTGTGGATGCCGGCGTGGTGCTTGCCGATGTTCATCGTGAAGCGCAGCGTGTGAATCGGCTGTTTCCGCTCGACCTGGGAAGCTCGGGTAGTTGCCAGATCGGCGGCAATGTCTCGACCAATGCCGGAGGCATTGGCGTCTTGAAGTACGGCAGCATGCGTAGTCTCGTGCTCGGACTGGAAGTGGTGCTGCCAGACGGTGAGGTCCTGGACTGCCTGAAAGGGCTCCGCAAGGACAACTCTGGCTACGACCTCAAGCAACTCTTCATCGGAGCCGAGGGAACGCTGGGGATCATCACAGGCGTTGTACTCAAGCTGTTCTCGCGGCCGACACACCATACCACTGCGCTGGTCGGTCTTCCATCATGCGATGCTGCACTCGATCTCTTCGAGCTTTGCTCTTCCTCCATGGGAAGCCACCTCGCGGCCTTCGAACTGATATCGGGCATGCAGCTGGAAGCCGTGATCGAAAATATCCCTGGAACCTTCCGGCCCCTCGAAGTGAAGTACGACTGGTACGTGCTGCTTGAACTGACGGACGACGCCCTCGACAGCGAATTGCTCGAAAGAACTGAAAATCTGCTTTCTGGCATGATCGAAGCAGGAGATGTCTCGGATGCCGTGATAGCGAAAAACTTGAACGAACGCGAACGGCTATGGCGGATCAGGCATAGCGTATCGGAAGCAAATGTCAGGCAGGGTCATGTACTGTCGCACGACACCTCGGTGCCAATCTCCAGGATCGGCGATTTCATCCGTACATGCGATGAAAAGCTCTCACACCGGCTGCCTGGAACGCGACTGCACTTTGTTGGTCATATCGGGGATGGCAATGTGCACGTTGTCGTCGTCTTCCCGGATTCGGAGGCGTTTGACCGGAACTGGGCGCAAATCAGTGAGATCGTCAACGGTATCGCGCTCGGCATGCACGGAAGCATCGCCGCCGAACATGGTATCGGACAAAGCCTGCGTCAGTCTCTACGCCAGAGCAAGTCCGAAACCGAATTGCGCTTGATGCGGCTCGTCAAGGAGAGCTTGGATCCCGGCAACATCATGAACCCGGGAAAGGTCCTATAGTTTCCCAAGGGCACAACGATGTTGAAGGACGGGGCAGCGACCCTCAACCTCCGCGGGCGAGTTTAAGCTCGATCGTCGCGGCTGCCTCCTTGAGGCGCTTGAGATGGGCCGGCCGACCACGTTTGACCATCTGGGGGGTCAGACCGGCTATGCTAATCGAGCCGACGACTTCTCCCTCCGGGTCGCGCACCGGCACCGCCAGCGCCGACAGGCCGAGTGCCACGTCATCGACGGCGAACTCGTAGTCGCGTTTGCGGATTTCGGCGAGCTGATTGCGCATCTTGCTAATATCGGTTTCGCTTTTGGGCGTCAGCTTCGCTGGTTTGCGCTTCAAGACACGCTCTATTTCCGCCGTCGGCTGGTAGGCCAGCAGAAGCTTGGGGGCGGCTCCGACATTGAACGGAAGCGAGCCGCCGATCGACCACCAGTGGACCTCGATGCCCTTCATGTCGTGGATGCGCTCGAGGCAGACGACATCGCCATCGCGATAGGTGGAGACAAACGACGTGACACTCAGGTCGGAGGAAAGCGATGTCATGACCGGTAGCGCCGCCGAGCGCAGATCAAGGCTATCCGGTATTTCGGAGGCAAGCTGTCGAAGGACGCGGCCGAGCCGGTAATGCTGCGAGACCTCGTCCTGAACGACGAAGCCGCTGGCCATCAGAGTGAGGAGGAGCCGCCTTGTCGTTCCCTTGTCGAGACCCGTGGCCGATGTGACCTCGGCCAGTGACTGGTGCTTCTTGCCGACAAAGGAAACTAGGACCGCCAACGCACGGGTCACAGCTCGCACGTTCTGGCTCGATGGCTCCTCATTCATGTTTACGACCAGCATGGCCCACTCCCTTGTTCCATTCCCCGTCAAATGAACTGTGTAGCCGAGCCTGACCGCACAAGCATACAAATTCCGCAGGCATGTCCTCCCCTAAAGGACGGCGATCGCCCTGCGAAGTCTCTGCCGCATCGGTTCCGGATCGCGCATCATGAATGTCAGGTTCGTCTGGCTGCCCTGGAGACCGGGCAGGATCTCTGCAAACAGCTCTCTCCTCATGTCCCACCGCCGCACGGCCGGGTAGTTCTCCAGCCGGGCGACGAGCGAATTCATCGTCTTGTCGTCGCACACGCTCTCCCAGGCGAGGCGCTGCGGATCATAGCTGACAGCCGAGGGGCCAGCCGGCTGCGACTGCCGTTCTGCGCGTCGTCGCGCTGTCGCGGCGAAGTCGATCCCGCCGTCGACGATCACCACGCCGTAGTCTCGTGCGGCGCCTTCGACACTCACTAGGCCGCGCGCGACATCGTCCCGCGTCGCCTCCGGATTGCGTTCGAACGGATCACCGTAACCACCCCCGCCGGGAATCATTACCGTCACACGATCGCCCTTGTTGAGCGAAAGCATGTCGATCTTGCCGACCTCCCTTTCGGCCGTGGTGCCCATGTTGAGGACGGTGCGCGTGTAGCTGCTGTAGCGGCCTCCCGACGCTCCCCATGGCGCGAAGCGGAAACGATCGCTGTTCCGCGCCAGAATTCTGGCGCCGTCGCAGAGAACGCGGAATGTCAGCGTAATGCCGACCCCGCCTCGCCATCGGCCGGGTCCTCCCGAATCGGAGCGCAGCGCATAGTCCTCGATGACGACGGACGCCGAATCCTCGACCGTCTCGATCGGATTGTTCGACATATTTGCATTCGACCCGCCACGGCCATCGATGCCATCCATTCCTCGTCGGGCGCCGGAGCCCCCGTCGCACCACTGTACGATCAAAATCCTCTCGCGGTGCGTCGCCGCGTCGAATTCGGAAAACACGATCGGGATCGCGGTACCGCAGGGTGCAGCGGGAACAAGGTCGGGAGCGGCTCGAAACAGCGCCTCTTGGATGACGTCGGCGAGCCGCGTTGCCGCGGTTGCCCGCAGTCCGACGGCGGCTGGAAATTCCGGGTTGAGCACCGTCCCCTGGGGCACCACGACGGATATTGGCTCGAACAGCCCGGAATTGCGCGGGATATCACGGTCGTGGGTGAGGATGAACGCCATCAGCCTCGGCGTGAACCAGTGGCTGCGTCGCCCGCAGCTAGGAATGTTGTAAGAGGTCGGCGTCTGCGGGTCGGTTCCCGAGAAATCGAGTTCCAGCAGCCCGTCACTGACGGTCATCTTCAGCCGAAGGCGAAGGGGAATGTCCGACAGCAGGTCGTCATCCATGTAGTCCCATGCCTCGTACACGCCGTCGGGAATACGGCGCAGCACGTCGCGGGACCTTTGAGCAGAATACTGGATGAGATCTGCCTGACTCTGCAAGAATGCGTCTATGCCGTACCTGGCGATGATTTGCGAAATACGCTCCTGTGCCACGAGCGCGGCCGATATCATCGCCCTTATGTCGCCGGTATTCGACGATGGCGTCCGCGAGTTGCAGTTGATGATCGCCAGGATGTCGGTCACGAACTCGCCGCCGGAGTAAAGCTTCACAGGCGGGATCTGCAGCCCTTCCTGGAAGAGGTCTGCATTGCTGGGCGACAGGCTGCCCGGAACGCGCCCACCGACATCGCTGAAATGGGCGAAGAGCCAGCCGTAACAGATCACTTGGCCCTCGTGAAAATATGGTACGAGCAGGTGTAGGTCCGGCAGGTGCGAGGCCATGCCCTCCGTCAAATAGGGATGGTTGGTTATGATAACGTCGCCCGGCTGCACGTCCGGCATGGCCTTAATGGCCGACCCGCAATTCTGGTCGACGAACAGCGAAACGCCGATCCGGCTCGGATAGGCGAAAACCCTGCCGTCATTGGTCACCAGCGCCGAGGTGAAATCGTGCGCTTCCCGGATGTAGAGGCTGTGGGCGATGCGTTTGATAGTGTAGCCGATCTCGTCGGTGACCGAGCTGAACTTGTGGGACAGTATTTCCAGCGTCACGGGGTCGGTCAGCATCTTCAATCCCTTTCGATCCGCATGATTCCAGAAGGCTGCGCTTCCGCGTGCCACCCGCGGCGGATCCACGTCGTCGTGTCTTCCTGTTCGACGATCGCCGGCCCTTTCACGACAGCGCCGGGCACCAGACCTTCACGTGCGAAAACTTCCGCCCTGCTCCAATTACCGTCCTCGAAGATATCGCGGCATGTCGAGCTTTGCGGCGGCGCGGCCGAGGCGGATGGTGCCGAAATTCCGCTATCGGGAAAGCTGCCGACGAACTGTCCGTGCAGCGTCATAATCTCGATTGTCGCCTCCATTTCGCGAAAGCCGTAGATGCGCTCATGTTCCACATGGAATGCCTGGGCAATGGCATGAAGATCGATCGCTTCGACCGCGGTGCGGGGAAGCTCTACCGTGAGGCCGATTCCCTCGTCGGCATATCGCATCTCGGCCTTCCAGTTCGGTATCGTCTCGATCCCCGGCAGGTGGTCCTGCGCAAGCCAGGTACGCGCCTCCGCCTCGATCGTTGCCGCCTGCCCGGCGAAGAACTGCGCGACTTCGGGCACCAGCGGCCTGCGGATGCTGCGTACATAGTCGCGCTTCAGATCGCTCAGCACGGCGCCCATCGCGCACAGGGTGCCGGGCGACGTCGGGACGAGCACCGTGCGGATGCCGGTCTCTTCGGCCAGCAATGTCGCATGCGTGGGACCGGCGCCGCCAAGCGCGACGAGGACGAAATCCCTGATGTCGAGGCCGCGCTCGGCAGCGCCGCGATGCACCTCTGTCGCCATCTTGGCGGTCGCCACCTTCAGCGCTGCTTCGGCCGCTCGTTCGGCCGCCTGCGCTCCAGAAAAGCCGAGTCTTCCCCCCAGTTCGGCCAGCGCCCTGACTGCCGCCGCACGATCCAGCGTCATGCGGCCACCGAGGAAATCGTGCGGCACTATTTCGAGTACGAGGTAGCAATCGGTGACGGTAGTCTCGCTGCCGCCGCGGCCATAGCAGATCGGCCCTGGAAAGGCGCCGGCGCTTCGTGGCCCTACCTTCAGGATGCCGTGGTCGTCGATCCAAACGACCGATCCGCCGCCGGCGCCGATTGCCGAGACGTTGACGACCGGGAGGATCAGCGGGAAGTCTCCGACGAATGACCGGGTCGAATACTCCGGCTTACCTCCCACGGTCAGCGACATGTCGCTGCTCGTGCCTCCAATATCCACGGACATGAAATCGGGGAGGCCGCAGGAAGCCGCGACCGCACAGCTCGCAACGACGCCGGAGGCGGGGCCCGACAGGATGGTGTCGATCGGGCGGTTGCGGGCAGTTTCAATTCCGATCGTCCCGCCATTGTTGGTGGTGATGTAAACTGGCGCCGTCAGAGCAATCGACCGGAGCCTTTCGGCCAGTAGCCTGAAATAACCGGCCATCTGCGGATGTATGTAGGCGTTCAACACTGTAATCATGGCGCGTTCGTATTCGCGCATCTCAGGCCACAGCCGGGCCGATTGGCTGACCATCACCTGCGGGCAGGAGTCGCGCAGAGCTTGCGCAATCTTCTCCTCCATCTCGGGGTGCCGGTACGAATTGAGCAGGACGACGGCGACCGAACCGATACCCTGCTCGCGCAACTGCTCGGCAATGTCGTCGATTTCGCGCCTGCAGAATGCGCCCTCGACTGTCCCGTCGACCCGAGTCCTAGCTGAAACCTCAAACACGAGGTTGCGCGGAATGAGCGGGGTCTCCTTCGACCCGTACATGTCGAACGGATTGGCTATCTCAAGGCGCGCAATCTCAAGGATGTCTCGGTTGCCGCTGGAAACCACGAGCGCCGTGCGGGCGCCGCGCCGCTGTATGATTGTATTGAGGCCGATGGTCGTACCGTGCACGACAAGAGAGATCTGCTCGGCCGCAAGTCCGACCCGATCGAGCATCCCGGCGATGCCAACCTGGACCGCCAGCGATGGGTCGTGCGGCGTGCTTGGCTCCTTGTAGGATCGAACGGAGCCGTCGTCACCGATCAGGACGATGTCGGTAAACGTACCGCCGACATCGATGCCCAGACGGTACCCTTCCATGCGCCGCGACGTCATTGCGCCTGTCTTTCCGCGGCGCAACTGACCTTGCCGTTGGCGACATCCTCGGCGATGGCCGCGCTGTCGCGCAGCGACGGGTCCCCCCAGCCGCCGCCCCCGGCACTTTCAAGCACCAGTACGTCGCCCGCGGAGACCGTGACGACGCCCTTCGACCTCAGTTCCTCCCGGCTGCCGTCGACGCGATGGATCATCGCCGTGCTGGGCGCGCCGGGCGCGCCTCCCTTCAAGCCTGCCGCTTGGGAGAAGTGACGCTCGCCGCGATAGGACAGTCTTATGTCGTCGACCAGGAACTCAATTTCCCTTACCGCACCGGTCCCGCCGCGGAATTGGCCGGCGCCGGCGCCATCGGGCCGGACCTCGTATCGTCGGATGCGCGCCGGTGTCGCCAGTTCGAATACCTCGACGCCGCCATGTCGCCCGTTCGTCACGTCGGTCTCGATGAACTCCACCCCGTCGTGCCCGGGGCTTCCGCCGGTTCCTCCCATCATCGCCTGATTGGCTACAAACGGCGTTCCATCGGGCCACTTGCCGCCGAGCGCTAGAAAGGTCGCGATATGTGCCGATCTTGCGGCGATTCGCCCAGGGAGCGCCTCGCCGAAGGCCGACATGATCGCCGAGCAAAGCAACTTCACCGTGCCGGCCCGGGCGTTCACCGGCGCCGGCAGTTCGGGATTGACCACCGTGGCCGGTGGCAGCACGACGCTGACAGGTCGGAAGCAGCCGCCGTTGGTGGGAATGCTGTCGCCGGTGATCGCCCGGATGCACCAGTAGGCGGCGGCCATGGTGCTCGACGGCGTGCTGTTGACCGGCCCGCGGGTCTGGCTGGCGCTGCCGGTAAAATCGATGTGGAAATTGCCATCGCACACCGTCACCGCAACCTCGATGCGGACCTTCCGGTCGATTTCGACACCGTCATTGTCGAGGAACTCGACGGCGCGGTACGTTCCTTCCGGCAGCTGCCGCAGCGCGGCGCGGGTCATTTCTTCTGACCGGTCCAGCAGCAGGCGAAATGCCTCGAGCAGAACGTTGGGCCCATAGGCCTCGGCCGCTTCGCGCACGCGCCGGGCACCGATCGCGCAGGCCGAGACCTGCGCATCGACATCCCCCATGAACTCGTCGGGCGTGCGGCTGTTGCCGCGCAGCAGGCGCATGACCGCATCGTCGAACACGCCCGCCTTGCAGAACTGCAGGGGAGGAATGCGCAACCCTTCCTGGAAGACGTCGATTGCGTTCGGCGGGATCGACCCCGGGGTCATCCCGCCGACGTCCTGGTGGTGTGTCAGCGAGACGCTGATCGCCACGAGCCGGCCATCGGCGAACGCCGGCCGGGCGATCAGGATGTCGGGCAAATGCGTGCCGCCCCGATAGGGGTCGTTCATCATGTAGAGGTCGCCCTCGACCATGGTTTCGGGCGGAAAATCGTCGAGGATTGCGCCGAGCGCCGGGATCATAGTCGACAGGTGGATCGGGTGGGCGAGTGCCAGGGAGATTGGTTCCCCGCCGGTCGTGAAGATCGCTGATGAACAGTCCTCACCCTCCTTGACGATGTTGGAGAAGGACGCCTGCATCAACGTGACCTGCATCTCGTTGGCGATGCCATCCAGGCGATGGCGGATCACCTCCAGCGCAACAGGGTCAAACACCTGCGGGCCGGGAACGCCGGTTTCTTTTCTGGTCAGGATGAGCGCGCCGGATGAATGCACCTCACCGACCCAGCCGGGTTCCACTACCGTCGTCGTGTCCGGCTGTTCGACGATTGCCGGCCCCTCGAAGCGATATCCGGGCCGCATGCCCGCCCGGTCGAGGACCTGTGCCTCAAGCCTGTCCGGTTTACCATCGAACCTGGCTGTCCGCCGGGCCTTCAGAGGCGCCAGTTCCGGCTGCCATGACGGGCTGATCGGTTTTCCCGTCTGCGGCACGGTATGCACCGCCCGCAGGTTCACGAAGCGCGCCGGCTTCCTCATGGCATGGCCGCGCACCTCCAGGTGGCGCGCGAAAAACGCTTCGAACGCGCGTTCCACGATCTTTCCGTCAAGCTTCGGATCGATCTCGACCTCGAGATGGTAGGACTGGCCGACGTAACAGACATCGGCGTGGTAGCGGACCTTGCCGGACGAAGGATCGATCGCCTCACGCGCCATTTCAGCCGCGCAGCGCGCCCGCAGTTCAAAGCAGATCCTGACGATATCCCCTTCACATGCTTGCGCGAAAGTCGCGCCGTAGGGAGCCGAGGCGCTGTGCTCGACGGGAGCGCTAAGCAACCCGATCGCCGACAGCACGCCCGGGAAGGCGGGGATGACAACTGTATTGATGCCGAGGTCTCGCGCGAGCGCGGTCGCGTGTATCGGGCCGCCACCGCCAAAACCGACAAGCACGAAGCTTCGTGGATCGATTCCGCGGCGCACTGAAACCAGCCTTATGCCCTCAGCCATCTGCGCATTGACCACTCGGTGGACCGCCAGCGCCGCGTCTTCCACGGAAATGCCGAGCGGCATGGCGATGCGCTCCTCGATCGCGCGGTGGGCGCGGGCAGCATCGAGCCGCACCGATCCGCCGGCAAAGAAGGACGGATCGAGCCAGTTGAGCACCAGGGAGGCGTCCGTCACCGTGGCATCGGTGCCGCCCTTGCCGTAGCATGCCGGTCCAGGCTCAGCACCCGCCGAACGCGGCCCCACCCTCAGGCCGCCGCCGCTATCGACCCAGGCGATGCTGCCGCCGCCGGCGCCGACGGCGTTTACATCGACCATCGGCACCCTGATCTGGTAGCCGTCGACATAGCCATCCTGGCGCAGTATGGGCTGGCCGTCCGTGATGAGGGCAATATCGGAACTTGTGCCGCCGACATCTAGGCTGATGATGTGATCAAAGCCAGCCTCTCGGCCGACCGCCCTTGCGCCGACAACCCCGGCAGCCGGCCCAGAAAGAAAGAGCCTTACCGGCTGCCTGCGGGCATTGTGGGCGCCGGCGATGCCGCCGCGCGACTGCATAAGCTGTAGAGGACCGGCGACGTGCGCACCCGACAGCTGGTCTTCCATCCGCTTGATGTAGCGGTCGAGCAGCGGCTTGGTGTAGGCATCGAACCCGGTGACGCAAAGCCTCTCGTATTCCCGCACGCGGCCATCCACGTCGTACGAAACCGAAACGGGCATTTCCGGATGGCGCTGGCGGAGGAGGGCTTCGGCCCTTCTCTCGTTCTCTGGATTGAGGAACGAGAAGAGGAAGCAGATCGCGACCGCCTCGACTCCAGCGGCAACAAGTTCGTCGACCGCACGGTTGAAGTCACCTTCGTCCAGCGGCAACGAGACCGATCCGTCGGCCTCCGTCCTCTCGCGCACCCCCTTGCGTAACCGGCGCGGGCACAAGAAGCCCGGGGTCACCGGGTCCAGCACATCCTTGTAGACTTGCGACAGGCGCTTGACCGAGCCGATTTCGAGGATGTCGCGGAAGCCATGCGTCGTGATGAGACCGATGCGCGCTCCCCGGCGTTCGAGCACGGCGTTCGTCGCAACCGTCGTTCCATGGACGAATCGCGCAAGCGACTCCGCCGGTATGCCCCACCGCGGAAGCTTGTGCTCGAGCAACGCCGATATCGGCGTCGTCAGTTCCGAACGCGACGATGGTATCTTGTCGATGCGCGGCCGGCCGCTCTCGTCGACCAGGACAACGTCCGTGAAGGTGCCGCCCATGTCAACGCCGATTTGACTTGGCATTATACTGGATTCCCCCACTTCCCCGCCCCTTGCCTTGCCGACGGCGACGAGGAGCAGATCGGGCCGTTATTCCCGCGTGGCACTCCGCTCGGCGTTCGGCCCCGCAAGGCCTGCGCAACGGATCACCGCGATGCACCCATTTCATATAAAGAAACATATTTCATCACCCGAACCATGTCCAGATCCACTCGCCATTCGTTGCGCTGTGTCTCCGGCCGATCCCCGCGTAGCGGCGACAGGCGGCGGAACGGGATGCGTGACGGCCCTTTGACGGCCGCCACCCGGTCGCAGGAGCATCTGTCGTTTCGTAGAATGATACATGTTTTGGTACTTGACACTATCGCTGCTTGCCGATTGAATGGTGCGGGCAAACGGGCGGGGCCGTCGAGGGGCGGACCTGCATGATCGGGAGGCTAATTTGACGATACACTTCAGGCGAACCACAGAGCTGTTTCTTGCGCTCCGCAGTGCGGCGGCAAGCACGACCAGAATCCTCACGCTGGCGGTTGCGTTCGGCTCGGCCGCGGCCGTGGCGCAGGCGCAGGATTTGATGCCGCTGCGAGTCCAGATATATCCGGGCGCCTACACATCGACCACGGTCCACGTCGCCGACGAACTCGGCTTTTTCACCAAGAATGGCCTCAAGGTCGAGAAGATTCCTGCCCAATCATCCTCGGCTTCCATCGCAGCGCTGATTGGCGGCAGCATCGATGTCGTCGAGAGCGGTGCGGATTTTGTGCTCGCCAACATCGACAAGGGCGTCGACATCAAGTTCGTCAGCGCCAATGAGGTAAAAAACTACGCAACGGTGATCGCGTCAACCAAGCTGGAGCTGCCCAATGTGTCGAAGGGCTATCCGGATATGATGCAGGACTTCAAAGGCAAGCGCATCGGCGTCAACGCGATCGGGTCGACGCTCTATCTGGTCGCGCAGATGGCGTTGAAGGATGCCGGCATGTCCGACGCCGACGTGGAGTTCGTGGCCACCGGAACAGGTGCCAACACTTTCGCGGCGTGGCAAGCCGGCTCGGTTGACGTCCAGTTCACCTTCGCTCCGGTGCCCGAGTTGCTGGAAGCCACCGGCTTGGCCAAACCGGTCATGGTGCTTGGAATCAACGGGCCTGAAATCGTTCGGTTTCAGGGTCTGTACAGCGGCTGGGTCGCCCGCAGCGATTTCATCGAGTCCAACAAGTCCGCCATCGACGCCTTCATCAAGTCCATTCAAGACGCCCACCAGTGGATCCGCGATCCCGCCAACCATGACGAACTCGTCAAGCTGGCCGAGAAATACTCGCCGGTTAGCGGACTTTCGGATGAGGAGAACTTCAAGGTCCTTACGAAGGTCATTGAAAACTACGATCAATTCTGGGGCTCGCAGATCAGTGAAGAGGCAATCGATCTCTGGAATGATTACTCGCTTCGCGCCAATCTGATCAAAAGGCGTGTGCCATTCGACGACGTGGTCTATTCCGGAGCTCCGCGGTGCACGACCGAGTGTCAGTAGACGTCGAGCCGCACCCGGCCGACGCAAAGTCTAGCCAAGCGGGCAGCGCCGAGGCCGGCATCCGTATTGCCGGCCTCAGCCACAATTACTGGCAGCAGGGCAAGCCGATTCTTGCGGTCAAGGACATCGACCTCGACATTCCGGCGCACACCTTCGTTTCGATCGTCGGCGCCAGCGGCTGCGGAAAGACCACGCTTCTGGACATACTTTCCGGTCTCGTCACGCCGCAGTCCGGCCTCGTCACGGTGGGCGGCGAATCCCCCCAGGCCGGACGCAAGGATTGCGCGCGAATGTTTGCCCGCGATGCGCTCCTGCCGTGGCGAACCGCGGCCAAGAATATTGATTTCGCGCTCGCGACCCGTCTAGCCGATCGGGCGCAGAGGGCGGAACGCATAGGTGAGCTGCTGAAGGCAGTCGGACTTGACGGCTTCCAGAACGCCTATCCGCGTCAGCTTTCGCAGGGCATGCGCCAGCGAGTCGCCCTTGCGCGCAGTTTCGCACTCCGCAGCGAGTTCGTCTTTCTCGACGAACCATTTGGCGCCCTTGATGCACTCACCAAGGTGGCCCTCCAAGATCTTCTGCTCAAGCTATGGGAGGAAATCCGTTCGACCGTAGTACTCGTCACGCATGACCTAGCGGAGGCGGTGGCGTTGTCGGACCGGGTCATCGTAATGTCTTCGCGTCCGGGCACTATCGTCGCCGACATCGACATTGACCTCAGGCGACCGCGCGACGTGAAGGCGCTGCAATCGGTGGCTCGCTTCCATGAACTGGTCGCAGAATTGTGGGGTCGGCTATGAGTGTCGGAACCGCCGGGCTGCATGCCGCTGCAAGTTCAATTACGCCCGAATCTGTCGATCGCAAAGCTGGACGGCAAGATGTGATGACCGAAAAAGCGCTCCGCAATCCGACCTCACCGGGCTTTCAGGCGCCAAAGTCGGCCTGGAGTGGCCGTTTGGCGCTACTAGCGGGCCAGATCGGCCTTCTCGCGGCGATCATGGGCATCTGGGAGTGGGCCGCGGTGGCCGAGATAGTGCCAAGGGCATTTATCGGGCAGCCGAGCGTCTTTATCCCAGCCTTCTTCAGCGGACTGCTGAACGGTACCTATTTTTCAGCCACGCTGATCACGATGCAGGCGGTCCTCACGGCATTCTGCATTGGCAGTTTCCTCGCCCTGTTCACCGCACTGGTTATGACGGCCGCCCCGCCGGTGGAGCGATTGCTGTCGCCTTTTATCGATGCGCTCAACGCACTGCCGCGCGTTGCGCTCATTCCGCTCTTCATCATCTGGTTCGGCCTCGGGATCACACAGAAAGTCGTCTCCGGCGTCTCCATCATGTATTTCGTCCTGCTTTCGGCGACTCTGGCGGGCGCCAAGTCGGTCGACCCGGACCATTTGCTTCTCGCCAGGAGCCTCGGAATTCCGCGATGGCAGGTGTTCCTGCAAATCGTCGTTCCGTCGGCAATTCCATCGATCTTCGCCGGGATGAAACTCGGCATGATCTATACGGTGTTGGGTGTCATAACCGCCGAACTCATCGCCGGAGGCAGAGGGTTGGGAACGCTGGTCAGCTACTACTCGAACACGTTTGATACCAACGGCGTCTTTGCAGTCCTTATCCTGCTCATCATCCTGACCAGTTGTCTCGCCGGGCTGATGAACGCGGTGGAGAAACGTATCGGCAGGTGGCGGCTCGCCTAGTGCAAATGCCGGCAAATACGATCATCGGACTCTCGTCAGCCGGCGCTGGATATCGTTCCTCAAAGGCCGGGAGTCGACGTTGAAAACACGCCTCTTCGAACCGATCCAGCTTGGCGGCGTCACTCTGGCCAATCGTATCGTAGTGTCGCCCATGTGCCAGTACAGCGCGGTCGACGGCGTCATGGGAGCTTGGCACCGGCAGCATCTTGGCAGTCTTGCCGTGTCCGGAGCCGCGGCAGTCGTCATCGAGGCTACGGCCGTCACGCCGCAGGGACGAATCACGAGGGGTTGTACTGGACTTTACGCCGATACACAGGAAAATCGACTGCGCGAGATCATTTCGGACATCCGAACCTATTCGAGCACCATCCTCGGCATCCAACTCGGCCACACCGGTCGACGCGGGTCGATTCATCGGCCGTGGGATTACAACTTTGAGCCCCTGTGGCCTGACGAGGGCGGTTGGAGAACAGTCGCACCGTCACCGCTGCCCTTCCGTGAAGGCTGGCCGATGCCCGAAGTGCTGAGCGAGGCCGGGATGGCAGACATTCTGCATGCCTTTGAAGATTCAACGAGGCGTGCGGCACGCCTCGACCTGGGCTTGATCGAACTGCACGGGGCTCACGGTTATCTGATGCACCAGTTTCTCTCGCCCTTGTCCAACCAGCGCTCCGATGCCTACGGCGGGACCATCGACAATCGCATGCGATTTCCGCTGTCGATCGTGAAGGCCGTACGGGGTGTTTGGCCGTCCGAACGAGCGCTTGGCGTGCGTATCAGCGCCACGGACTGGCTTGACGGCGGCTGGAACGTTAACGACTCGATCGTGTTCACCCGAGAGCTTGAAAAGGTCGGGGTCGACTATGTCTGCGTTTCCAGCGGCGGAATGGGTGGCCTTAGCACAGCACTCACAAGTGAGCACCTGCGGCTGGCGGAACAGATAAGGGGCGGAACCTCCGTGGCCATCTGCGGCGTGGGACACATTTACAGACCACAGCAAGCGGAAGATGCACTGTCCGCGGGACAGGCGGACTTCGTCGCGCTTGGACGCGCATTTCTCGACAATCCCCGCTGGGCCCTGCACGCCGCGGTCGCACTGCGTGAGACGCCGCCTTTCCCGGAACAATACGCACTAGCTGCGCCAGACAAGTGGCGCGGATACGCCGTCTTGCACGATTTATCCTAGCCGCCTGCCATTCTGAACGGTCCGCACCTTTGCTGGGCATGTCACGCAAGAAGCACAACGTGTCTCACGCCAGCGAACCACAAACGTCTACCCTGTTCTTTCCCTGTAAACAGGGAATTCAGGGATAGGTTCGCCCAGGACTGTGCGGCGTACCACCCATTTTTCGAGACGACCTGGCGAACGGCCGCTCAGCGGCGGGCGAACCGCGTACCGAGTATGGCGCCGGCGGCCATGCCGACCAGGATGCCGCCGAGCATCCAGTAGGCGACGACGTAGCCGGAATAGCCTTCGAAGCCGGATGTTCCGGCAAGCGTGATCCAGCCAAGCCCGCCGCCAAGCCCGGCAACGCCGCCGGCGACCGCGCCGAGCAGCCAGCCGAGCAGGCCGAACCCCAATACCCTGCCCGCCGACATCGCGCTTCATCCTCCGTTCGGGCCCGGCCGCGGCCCCGTTCAGGCCCGGTCGCGGCGCCATCATTGTGCCTGATCGGGACCGCGCCGGATAGAGCAAACCCAATCCAGATGAATCGGAAATCTTGCTCTATCCATTTGTTTTGTCGCATCATCTTGTCCGCCTCGCGTTGCCGCTCAGCGGGGCGAGGCTCCAGCGCCGTCGTCGCCCGCCTGCGCCGCGCTCCCGGCGTCGCCGGAGACCAGCGCCGGCTCGCCCGCCGGCGCCCCGCCGCCGGTGCCGCCGACCTCGTCGCCTGCCTCCTCGCGCGCGGCCGGGGCGGTGCCGTCATAGAGCGGCCGCCGCTCGCCGAGCGCCTCCAGCAGCGCCGGATAGAGCACCGGCTTGAGCACTTCGTCGAAGACGTCGCGGAAGGCATAGAAACAGGGCGGATGGTCCTCGTAGAGACCGCTCGACAGACCCGTGCGCGCCCGCCGGTTGCCGGCGCAATAGCCGCGCCGCCGGCAGCGACCGAGCTCGCAATAGCGATGAAAGCCACAGGCGGTGAACATCATGGTGGCGGCGATGATGGTGCGGTGGCTTTCGATGCGGGCGCCGCTTGCGCCAGATCAATTGCGCCACGGCGCGGCCATGGCAACATTTACGTTACAAATTGACCGCCCGCCGGTTTCTCCGGCGCCTTGGAGTGACCATCCCATGACCGCAACCACACGTCGCGCCGGCCGGCTCGCCGGCCTTGCCGTCGCCCTCTTCGTGGCGTTCTCGCCCGCCACCGCGCTGGCGCAGTATTTCGGCGCCATCGCCTATTCGGCCTATTCCGGGCGGTGGGGCTATTCCTACGACTATCTAAGCCGCTACGAGGCCGAGCAACGCGCGCTTGCCGAGTGCGGCGGCGGCTGCCAGATCGCCGTCTGGTTCTCCAATGGCTGCGGCGCGCTGGCGGTCGGGCCCGACGGCTGGGGCAGCGGCTGGGCCTACAGCCGCGCCCAGGCGGAAGCCAACGCGCTCTCGGCCTGCCGCAGCTACAGCTATGGCTGCCGCATCCAGGCCTGGGCCTGCACGACGCGATAGGCCTGCGCCCGCCGCCGGGCGGCGGCCCGCTTTGGCAAACGTCGCGAATCGGGCAAGCATGACCGCTCTGGAGGCCTGCCCATGCCCGATGCCGAGCGCGTGCCCAACCCGACCGGGCTCGATGCCTACCGCCCGGACGAGATCGCCCAACTGGTCGAGGCGGCCGGCGTAGCCAAGGCGCGGCTGGCGCCGGTGCCGATGGTGACGCTCGCCGTGCTGGCCGGCGCCTTCATCGGTTTCGGCGCCGCCGCCTACACGCTGGCGATGACGGGCGCCGACCCGGCCTATGGCCCGCACCGTTTTTTTGGCGGCGTCGTCTTCTCGCTCGGGCTGATCCTGGTCATCGTCGGCGGCGCTGAATTGTTTACCGGCAACGCGCTGATGGTGATGGCCGCCGTCGACCGGCTGATCAGGCCGGGCGAACTGGCGCGCAGCTGGGCCATCGTCTATGCCGGCAATCTGGCAGGCGGCGCCGGGCTGGCGCTGGCGGTGGCGGCCGCCGGCCTGCTCGACGGGCCGATGGGCGCGAACGCGGCGGCGATCGCCCTGGCCAAGGTGGCGCTCGGCCCGGCCGAGGCATTCATGAGCGGCGTGCTTTGCAACGTGCTGGTCTGCCTCGCCGTATGGCTTACGCTCGCCGCGCGCACCGTGGCCGGCAAGATCATGGCGATCGTCTGGCCGATCGCCAGCTTCGTCGCGCTGGGGCTCGAACACTCGGTCGCCAACATGTACCTGATCCCGCAGGGCTGGCTCGCCGGCGCCCCGGTCAGCGCCGGCGGCTTCCTCCACAACCTGTTCTTCGTCACGCTCGGCAACATCGTCGGCGGCGCCGGCGGCGTCGCGCTGAGCTACCGCCTCGCCTA
>BOKV01000018.1 GCA_016861165.1 Alphaproteobacteria bacterium
AAGAGCTTCGCCGACCCGGCCGCGCTGATCGCCTGGATCGGCGAGCAGTCGTCGCTGGCGAGGGTCCGGCCGGACCAGTCGATCGTCGTCCAGCGCGACTGGGAGAGCGCCGACAAGCGGCTGCGGGGCGTCGCCGTGGTCATGACCCGGCTGGCGCAGATGGCCGCCGCCGCGCAAAAGGGCTGATCGCCGGTTCAGGATATTTTGTTGGCGAGGGCGGGCGGACCCCCCATATCTGGAGACAAGGGGAGTGTGACGAGCCCCGCCGCCAGAAAGATCAAGGAAAGGACGTTTGGATGGCGAGCACGTCGGAACGGCCGGAGACGGCAGGCTGAGGGTCACGCATGCGCGACCACCTGCGGCATCCGGCAGGAGGTAGCGAAATGTGGACCACGCTTGCAAGGAAACTGGCCGCTGCGGCGACGCTGGGCGTGCTCATCGTCACCGCCGCACCGCTGGCGGCCCAGGCCCAGATCGTGCGGTGCGCGCCACGCGCCGACCTTGTCGACCTGCTGGCGCGCAGCTACCAGGAGCGCCAGAGCGGCGTCGGCCTCGTCAATGCCAAGACCGTGTTCGAGCTGTTCGTCGCGCCGAGCGGCAGCTGGACGGCGATCGTCAGCGACACGCGCGGCGTGAGCTGTGTCGTCGGGACGGGGGCCGAGTGGCACGAGATCGAGGCCGAGGCGGCGCCCGCCGCGCCGGGCGAGGTGTTCTGACCTCGGCGAAGACCCTCAGCCGGCGGCGTGGCCGGCGTCCTCGCGGCGCGCGGCCGCCGCCTGGCCGATCGCCTGGGCGAGAACCTCGGGCGGCTGGGCGCCCATCACCGCGTAGCGCCGGTCGATGATGAAGCAGGGCACGCCGGTAACGCCCATGCGCTGGGCGGCGGCAATCTCCTGGCGGACGGTCTCGCGGTCGTCGTCGCCAGCCAGCAGTTCGCACACCAGGGCGCGATCCATGCCCGCATCCTCGGCGATGGCGGCCAGCAGGTCGCGGTCGCCGACATCGGCGCCCTCGACGAAATAGAGTTCGAACAGGCGCGTGACCACCCGGTCCTGGACCTCGGCGCCGACGCCGCCGGCCCAGCGGATCAGCCGGTGGGCGTCGAGCGTGTTGGGCGCGACGGCGATTGCGTCGAAGTCGAAGGCGATACCGACCTCCCGACCCAATCGCACCAGGCGGTCATGGGCGGGGCGGATGCGTTCCAGGCTGCCGAACTTGTCCTCGAGATAGCGTTTGCGGTCCTTGCCTCCGGCCGGCAGGGTCGGGTCGAGCTGGAACGGCCGCCAGCGGATATTGGCCGCGATCCCGTCGAGTCCGGCAACCGCCATCTCCAGATGGCGCTTGCCGACGAAGCACCACGGGCACATCACGTCGGAGACGACATCGATGTCGACGCTGATGGCGGGCTCCGTGGTCATCGACGTCTCCCTGACCCTTTCTACTTCGCCCGGCCGTCCCACCAGGCCGGCATCTGATAGCCGTAGACGGACGTATATTCCGGATGGGCGAGATGCGTCCAGCTCGCCACCCACTGCTCGCCGAGATGGTAGAGCGGCACGACATAGTGGCCCGAAATCAGCACGCGGTCGAGTGCGCGCACCGCCGCGGTGAAGTCCTCGGCGCCGCGGGCCTGCAGCAGGGCGCCGATCATGGCGTCGATGGCGGGATCGGCGGCGCCGGCGAAGTTGAAGCTGCCCGGCGTGTCGCGCGAAGCCGAACTCCAGCGGAAGGTCTGCTCGATGCCGGGCGAGAGCGACGCCGAATAGCTGGCGATGACCATGTCGTAGTCGAAATCCTGCAGCCGGCGCTGGTACTGGGCATCGTCGACGCCGCGCAGGCTGACGGCAACGCCCAGTGCCTCGAGCGAGCGGCGATAGGCGATGGCGAGGCGCTCTTCGCTCTCGGAGCGGGTCAGGATCTCGAAGGCGAGCGGCTGGCCGGCGGCGCCGGCCAGGCGGTCGCCGGCGCGGCGGAACCCGACCTCGCCGAGCAGGTCGAAGGCGGCCTTCAGCACCTTGCGGTCGCGTCCCGAGCCGTTGGTGACCGGTGGCGCCCAGCGGCCGTCCATCACCGCCGGGCTCACCGCTTGCGGGAAGGCGGCAAGTAGCGTCCGCTCGCGCTCGCCGGCCGGCCGGCCCAACGCCGACAGCTCCGAGCCGTGCCAGAAGCTGCCGGTGCGCCGGTAGGCATCGAAGAACAGGTTCTTGTTGACCCATTCGAAATCGAAGACCATGGCCAGCGCCTCGCGCACGCGGCGGTCGGCAAAGACCGGCCGTCGGGTGTTGAAGACGAAGCCGGTCATTCCGGCGGGAGTGCGGACGGGGAAGGTCTCCTTGCGCACGCGTCCGTCGGCGACGGCGGGGAAGTCGTAGGCGCGGCGCCACTGGGCCGGGTCGCCCTCGTAGTTGACGTCGAACAGGCCCTTCTTGAACGCCTCGAACTGGGCCTGGGCCGAGCCGAAATATTCGACGCTGATGCGGTCGAAATTGAACAGGCCCCGCATCACCGGCAGGTCCCTTGCCCACCAGTCGGGGTCGCGCCGGAAGACAACGCGGCTGCCGGCCTCGACCTGGTCGACCAGATAGGGACCGCTGCCGACGGGCGGCGCGAGCGTCGAACCGGCGAAGGTCTCGCGGTCGGTGGCGTGCCTGGGCAGCACCGGGCTGATGGCGACGATCAGCGGGAACTCGCGGTCGGACTGGTCGTTGAAGGTGAAGCGCACCGACCGGTCGCCAGTCTTGTCGATGCGCTCGATCTTCTGCATGCGGCTGCTGTAGGGCGGGCGGCCGTGCTCGGTCAGGATGTCGTAGGTGAAGATGACATCCTCCGGTGTCACCGGCGTGCCGTCGGACCAGCGTGCGGCGGGATTGAGGTGGAACTCGATCCAGGAGCGGTCGTCCGGCATGGCGACGCTTTCGGCGAGATAGCCATAGAGCGTGAACGGCTCGTCGGCCGAGCGGAACATCAGGCTCTGATAGACCAGGTTGCCGATCTGCGGGTCGTTCCAGATGCCGCGGGCGGTGGTGCGCATGCTTTGCAGGATGAACGGGTTGAGCGAATCGAAGGTACCGACCACGCCATAGGCAATGGCACCGCCCTTGGGCGCCCGCGGATCGGCATAGGGCAGGTGGGCGAAGTCCGGCGCCAGTGCCGGTTCGCCATGCATGGCGATGGCATGGACCGGTTCGAGCGCATGCGCCGGCGCCGCCGCCATGAGAAGGCACGCGCACAGCAGCATCGTCGTGGCGGACAGTCGGTCTAGTGTCGTGGAGATCGCAACCGTCACTTGTCTTCTCCGTTCGCTGGCGGGCGGCTGCCGCCGGGCAGGTGCGGCGAATCTAGCATGATCGGCGCCCGCCGGCCGAATCGGTCTGGAAAAAAACGATGGTCTATGCAAGGGAAGGCGCGCTGTGCGGCCACGTTGCTGCCAAGATTGTGGTTTCGAAGGTCCGGGCCCGTTCGAGGCGCTGAAGCAAAGCGCGGATGGCCGCGCGAGCACGAACGGGACAGCTGGACCGATGGTTCCGAAAGGCGTGTCGATGAAATTCCCCTTTGCATTCATGTCGGTGGCCGCCGCCTTGCTGCTGGCTGGCGCGGCGCCGTCGGCCGAGGCGCAGCAGCAGCCGCCAACCAATGGCTGGTTCAAGGTCTGCGCCAAGCAGGAAGACAACGACATCTGCAACGTTCAGTTCCAGTCGGTGGCCAATACCGGCCAGCTCGTCACCGCCATCTCGCTGTTGGAGATCACCGGCAAGATCAACCGCAAGTCGCTGCAGGTCACCGTCCCGACGGGCCGGCTGATCGGCCCCGGCGTCAAGCTCAGGGTCGACGACAAGAAGGAGCTGACTCTGCCCTATTTCGTCTGCGTGCCGCAGACCTGCATCGCCGAGGTGCCGCTCGACGACGCGCTCGTCGCGATGTTCAAGGGCGGCAACATGCTGACGGCCACCTCGACCAACTTCCAGAACCGGCCAAACCCGGTGCAGATCACGCTTGAAGGCTTCACGGCCGCTTTCGATGGGGCCCCGCTGCAGCAGGACGAACTGCAAGCGCGCCAGCGCCAGCTTCAGGAGGAGCTGCGCAAGAAGGCCGAGGACCAGCGCAAGCGGCTGCAGGAAGAGCAGGAAAAGGCCAAGGCCGCAGAGAACTGACCGCCGGAGCGCGGCGCCGCCAGCCGCGCCAACCGCCGCGGCGTCAGTGGGCCAGCCCGGTCTTGGCCGCGTAGGAGCCGTCCGGCCGACGCACGAAGACCTCGTCGACCTGCGGGTGGCGGACCGGTTCCGGATTGTCGTCCTCGAGCAGATTCTGCTCGGAGACATAGGCGATATATTCGGTCTCCGCGTTTTCGGCGAACAGGTGGTAGAACGGCTGGTCCTTGCGCGGCCGGATATCTTCTGGAATCGACTGGTACCATTCCTCGGTGTTGTCGAACTGCGGGTCGACATCGAAGATGACGCCGCGGAACGGATAGACGCGATGGCGCACGACCTGGCCAATGCGGTATTTCGCGGTGCGGACCGGCTGCATTTTCATCTGTTGCTTCATGGCGTTACTCTAGCGCAACGACAAGGGAATTGCTATCCGGCCTGACCGACCGGCACTGCGTGGCTTGTCGGCTTCGATTCACGCTGACCTGGCACTATTCGCGTCGTGCTCGATGTCCTGTTCCTGGTACTGCCGCTGTTCGGGCTGATCCTGCTCGGCTTCGTCGCCGGCAGACTGGCCGGCCTGCCGCTGGACGGACTGGCATGGCTCAACTTCTTCGTCATCTACATCGCCCTGCCGGCGCTGTTCTTCCGCATCCTGTCGCGCACGCCGCTGGCCGAGTTCGCCAATTTCGGCTTCATCGCGACGACCATCTTCGCCACCCTGGTGATCTTCAGCGCCACCTTCCTGGTGGCAGGGCTGCGCAATGGCGGCAACGTCGCCGAGGCGACAATCCAGGGCTTTGCCGCCGCTTACGGCAATATCGGCTACATGGGGCCACCGCTGGCGCTGGCCGCGTTCGGCCCGCAGGCGGGGGTGCCGGTCGCGCTGATCTTCTGTTTCGAGAACGCCATGCATTTCACGCTGGCGCCGTTGCTGATGGCGCTGCATGAGCGCCGGCACGCCGCCGCGGGGCGGCTCGCCGCCGAGATCGCCGGGAAGGTGTTCACCCACCCGTTCATCCTGGCGACCATCGCCGGCGTGGTCGGGGCGGCCGTGCAGGTCGAACTGCCGGCTCCTGCCGAAACGCTGCTCGACGTGCTTTCGGGCGCGGCGGCGCCGTGCGCGCTGTTCGCCATGGGGGTGACGGCGGCGCTGCGGCCGCTGAAGCGGGTGCCGCCGGAACTCGCCTATCTGCTGCCGGTCAAGCTCATCGTCCACCCGGCGCTGGTGCTGGTGCTGCTGGCGACATTGGTGCCGCAGGCCCCGCCGTTGTGGGTGGACACGGCGGTGCTGCTGGCCGCGCTGCCCAGCGCCACCAACGTGTTCGTGATCGCCCAGCAGTACCGCGCCTGGCAGGAGCGCGCCTCCAGCGTGGTGGTGCTGTCGACGGCTGCCGCGGTCGTCACCGTGACGGTCTGCATCTATCTGGCCAAGGGCGGCTATTTCGCGGCGCTGCTCGGCTGACCGGGGCCGCGCGGACCGTCGAGCAGATGGCGCAGCTGACTGCCCGGAGCGATACCCTCGCGCATGGCGAGGCGACGCAGCGGCGCGATGGCGCAGAGCGCGTGCAGTGCGAGGCTGCGGGCCATCTGCACGGGCAGGAACGCCGACAGCAGCGAGCGGTTCATCAGGTCGACGGAGGCCGTGCGCAGGCCGATGTCGAGGGCACGCTGACGGTGGTAGCGCTCGCCGAGGCGCGGCAGGCCGTCGCGGCCGCAGGCGCCGGCCAGCCGGTCGAGCAGTTCGACGTCGCGCAGGCCGAGGTTGAAGCCCTGGGCGCCGATCGGCGGGAACAGGTGCGCCGCTTCGCCGACCAGCACCAGCGGCCCCCGGCCGAAGCGGCGGGCGGTCATGCCGGCCAGCGGGAAGGCCTGGATGTCGGAGACGATCCGCACCTTGCCCAGCATCGACTGCATGCGATCCTCGATCTCGCGCGCCAGCTCTGCGGGTGGCGCGGCGGCAATCCGGGCCGCCTCGCGCGGGCGCTCCACCCAGACGAGGCTCGACTGGCGTGGCCCGAGCGGCACCACGGTGAACGGACCGCTCGGCGTATGGAATTCGGTGCTGGTGTCGTGGTGGTCGAACTCGTGCTCGAAATTGAGCACGACTGCGGTCTGCGGATAGGACCACTGGCGTTCGCCAATGCCCGAGGCACGCCGCAGCACGGAATTGCGGCCGTCAGCGGCAACGGCGAGACGGCAGTCGAGCCGACGGCCGTCGGACATCAGCAAGGTGGCGCCGTCCGGCCGGAAAACAGCGTCTTCCACCGCCGCCTGCACGAATGACATCCTGCCGGTGGCGATGGCGGCGGCACGCAGCGCCTGGCCAAGGATGTCGTTGCGGAGGTTGTGGCCGAAGGCGGCAAGGCCGATCTCGGCGGCGCGGAAGTCGGCCTGCGGGGCGCGGAACAGCCGGCCGGTGGCGTCGACGATGCGCATGGCGGCAAGCGGTGCGGCCGCGTCAGCCATCTCCTGCCAGACGCCGAGTCGATCGAGGAAGGCGACCGAACTGGCGAGCAGCGCCGTGGTGCGCAGGTCCGGCCGCGTCGGCGCCGGCGCGACGACGACGACGGAGAAGCCGCGCCCGGCAGTGGCGAGCGCCGCGGCAAGCCCGGCAAGGCCGGCGCCGGCGATGCCGATATCGGCCTCGATCGGCGGGGCTTGGCGGCTTGCTGAAGGCCTGGTCCTGGTCGCCATGGGCCAACAATAGGGCGGGCCGCAGCCGCCCGGCAAGGGGATGCGACCTTTGGCGGCGCCGGACGAGGCCACGCCGACCGCGCCCTCCGGACCGCGCGATGGCCGCGCATGGGTCGCGCAATGCTTCCAGCTTGTAATGGCGCCACGCAAATGCCACAACCGGACCGGCCGGGTCCGGTGCCTGGGACGGCGGCCCCCGCGGAGTGGTTCGACGCGTGTTCGGCATTTCCAGAAACGCCATGTGGGCATTCGGTGTGCACCTGCTGACGGCGTCGGGAGCCTTTTTTGCGTTCCTTTCGCTGGTGTCGGCCGCCGAGAAGGACTTCACCAAATCGTTCCTGTGGATGGGCATCGCGCTGTTCGTCGACGGCGTCGACGGGCCGCTGGCGCGCCGGCTGGAGGTCAAGAAGTGGTGGCCGCACTGGTCGGGCGACATGCTCGATGCGGTCGTCGACTACGTCACCTATGTGATGATCCCAGCCTTCCTGCTCTACCAGAGCGGGCTGATGGGCCGCTACCTTTCCTTCACCTGTGCTGCCATCATCGTCATCACCAGCGCCGTCTACTATGCCGACACCCGCATGAAGACCGAGGACAGCGGCTTCAAGGGCTTTCCGGTGTGCTGGAACATGGTGGTGTTTACGCTGATGGTGGTATCGACGTCGCCGCTGCTCTCTGCGGCGCTGGTGCTGGTGATCGCCGCGCTGACCTTCGCGCCGATCATCTTCATCCATCCGGTCAGGGTGAAGGTCATGCGCGAGTGGACGCTCGGCGTGCTCGGCGCCTGGCTCGCGGCCGCGCTGATCTCGCTCTACTATGACCTCGACAGCCCGCTGTGGGTCGATGTCGTGCTCGCGCTGAGCAGTCTCTATCTCTTCTGCGTCGGATTCGTGCTGCAGGTGCTCGGCAAGCTGCGCTGACCCCTCCCGATCCCATCATCTTCAACGACAGGACAAGCTGATGACGGAGCTGCTTCTGAACCCGAATGTGTGGATGGCGTTCGCGACGCTGACGGTGATGGAGATCGTGCTCGGCATCGACAACATCGTCTTCATCTCGGTGATCGTGTCACGCCTGCCCGAGGCGCAGGCCAAGCGCGCCCGCCAGATCGGGCTGTCGCTGGCGCTCATCTTCCGCATCATCATGCTGATGGCGCTCACCTGGCTGCTCGGCCTGTCGCAGCCGGTTTTTGAACTGCTCGGCCACCCAGTCTCCTGGCGCGACATCATCCTTGGCGTTGGCGGCCTGTTCCTGCTCTACAAGGCGACGGCCGAGATCCACTCGGAGGTCGAAGGGGATACGCACGAGCAGGCGGCCGTGCGCGGCACGAGCCATTCGTTCAACTGGATCATCGGCCAGATCATTGTCATCGACATCGTTTTCTCGGTCGACAGCATCGTGACCGCGATCGGCATGGCCCAGCATGTCGAGGTGATGATCGCCGCCGTCGTCATCGCGATGATCGTCATGTACACGGCCTCGGGCATGATCGCCGAGTTCATCAAGGCGAATCCGACGATCAAGATGCTGGCGCTGTCCTTTCTGCTGCTGATCGGTGTGTCGCTGGTCGCCGACGGCGTCGGCTTCCACATCCCGCGCGGCTACATCTATTTCGCGATGGCCTTTTCGGCCTTCGTCGAGATCGTCAATATCAGGGTGAGGAACCGCCGGCAGCGGGCGGTCTAGTACTGGGGATGGCCGCGATAGTCCTGGATGCGGGTGGTGCGCAGGCCGGCGAGGCCGTGCGCGTCGATGGCCGACTGCCAGGAGAGGAATTCCTCGACGGTGAGCGTGTAGCGTTCGCAGGCCTCGTCGAGAGAAAGCAGGCCGCCGCGCACGGCGGCGACCACCTCGGCCTTGCGGCGGATGACCCAGCGTCGAGTGGTGGCCGGCGGCAAGTCGGCAATGGTCAGCGGGCTGCCGTCGGGCCCGATGACGTATTTGACACGGGGTCTGATCTGATCGGTCATACCTGTACTCACAACACACTCGACCAACACCGCGCAGCCTAGGCGTTTTGCCTTAAATTTTGGCTAAGGGGGCAGTTACAATTGAGTAAGATTTGCCAGACGCGGGGGCGCGATGCATGAGTTGCTCACCGTCGGCGAGATGGCCGAGGCCGACCGGCTGACGATCGGCGGCGGGATTGCCGGTATCGAACTGATGGAGAATGCCGGGCGGGCGGTGTTTGCGGCGGCGCGCGACCTTATCGGTCCCGGGCGCAAGGTGCTGGTCGCGTGCGGCCCGGGCAACAATGGCGGCGACGGTTTTGTCGCGGCGCGTCTGTTCGCCGAGGCGGGATATGGCGTGGTCGTCGCGTTCGCCGGCGATCCCGCCCGACTGAAGGGCGACGCGCTGCTTGCCTTTCAGCGCTGGGGCAAAGCGTGCCCGGCGCCCGGGGACGTCGATCCGACGCGTTTCGGCTTCGTCGTCGACGCGCTGTTCGGCGCCGGGCTCGACCGCCCGGTGAAGGGGGAGGCGGCGGCGCTGATCGGCCGCATCAACGATTCCGGCGCGCCGGTCGTCGCCGTCGACCTGCCGAGCGGCGTCAACGGCGACAGCGGCGCGGTGATGGGAACGGCGGTGCGGGCCGACAGGACGGTCACCTTCTTCCGCAGGAAGCCGGGCCACCTGCTCTACCCCGGGCGGCACCTGTGCGGCCGGACGATCGTGGCCGATATCGGCATCGCCAGCGCCGTGCTGGAGACGATCGCGCCGTCATGCGCCGAGAACAGCCCGCCATTGTGGGAGCGGGACTATCCGCGGCCGCAGCCGCAAGGTCACAAATACACGCGCGGCCATGCAGTGGTGGTGAGCGGCCCGGCGACGCGCACCGGCGCGGCGCGGCTGGCGGCGCGCGCGGCACTGCGCGCCGGGGCCGGCCTGGTGACGCTGCTGAGCCCGGGCGAAGCACTGGCGGAGAACGCCGCGCAACTGACCGCGATCATGCTGCGGCGCGTCGACGACGCCGACGGGCTGGCCGCCGTGCTCGACGATGCCCGGCTCAATGCCGTGGTGATGGGGCCGGGCCTGGGCGTCGGCGGGCCGACGCGGGCGCTGGTCAGGGCGGCGCTGGCGCCAAGGCGGGCGGCAGGGCGGACGACAGGGCGGGCGGCAGGGCGGGCGGCGGTGCTGGACGCCGACGCGCTGACCAGCTTCGCCGACGAGCCGGCGGCGCTGTTCGAGGCCATCGGAGCGTCGGCCGCACCGGTCGTGCTGACCCCGCATGGCGGCGAGTTCGAACGGCTGTTCGGTATCGGCGCAAGTGGCGAGAGCCGGCTGGCGCGCGCCCGCGCGGCAGCGAGGGCGAGCGGCGCCACTATCGTCTTCAAGGGTCCCGACACGGTGATCGCGGCGGCGGACGGACGCGCCGCCATCAACACCAACGCGCCGGCGTGGCTGGCGACGGCCGGAGCCGGCGACGTGCTCGCCGGCATCATCGGCGGGCTCATGGCCCAGGGGATGCCGGGATTCGCGGCAGCGGCCGCCGGCGTCTGGCTGCATGGCGCGGCCGCGGCCGATTTCGGCCCAGGCCTCATCGCCGAGGATATTGAGACCCGGCTGCCCGCCATTGTTGCCGGGCTGCTGGCCGGACCCGCTCACGCAATGTGACAGGGCCGGGCAATCCGTTATCCCGCCAACACAGTGAGGCCGCATTCGGCCCTAGTTTTGCACCGCACAAAAAGAAGCCCGAGGCACCTTCCCGCCGACGGGCAAGAGATCGGGCGAAAATATGCAATCACTGAAACTGATGGCGGCCGCCGCCGTGCTGTGTGTGACGGCCGCGGCCGCTGCGACGGCCGAAAGCCGCTGCGGCGGCGCCTCGTGGTATGCCATGACCTCGCGCACGGCCTCGGGCGAGCGCATGGACCCGGCCCAGCTGACGGCGGCGCATCGCAAGCTGCCGTTCGGCACCACGCTCAGGGTCACCAATTCGCGCAACGGCAAATCAGCAATCGTGCGCATCAACGACCGCGGCCCCTTCATCAAGGGGCGCATGCTCGACCTCTCCAAGGCGGCCGCCACCCAGCTCGGCTTCATCCGCGCCGGCCATGCCAAGGTCTGCTTCGAGGTGATCGGCAGGGCACCCTGAACGGGTGCAGCATCATGTAGCAAATCCAGTTAAAACAATGGATTGCTGCGTTGCATAATGACGATGAATGCTGCGTTAATGTTGCGCCATGCTGCGCAGCATGATCGGTCGTCGGCGGACGACCGGGCGGGCCGCGACGACACGGCGGCTTGGATTCGCCCGGGATTTGGCCATATAAGGACGCGGACAGGGACGACGCGGCCTTGAACCGCGCCAGACCAGGACGATAGCCGATGCTGAATTCCCTAGATCTGCCGGGACGCCCGGAGGATACCCGCGTGGTCGTCGCCATGTCGGGCGGGGTCGATTCGTCGGTCGTCGCCGGCATGCTCAGGGCCGAGGGCTATGATGTCGTCGGCATGACGCTGCAGCTCTACGACCATGGCGAAGCCGTCCACCGCAAGGGCGCGTGCTGCGCCGGCCAGGACATCCACGACGCGCGCCGGGTGGCCGAGGCGCTCGGCATCCCGCACTATGTGCTCGACTACGAGGCGCGCTTCCGCGAGGCGGTGATCGACCCTTTCGCCGACAGCTATGTGCATGGCGAGACGCCGATCCCCTGCGTCGCCTGCAACCAGACGGTCAAGTTCGCCGATCTGCTGGAGACGGCGCGCTCGCTTGGCGCCGCCGCACTGGCGACCGGCCACTACGTGCGCTCGGCGATCGTCGATCCGGCGACCGGCCGGCGCGCGCTCTACCGTCCGGTCGACGCCGCCCGCGACCAGAGCTATTTCCTGTTCGCCACGACGCAGGCCCAGCTCGACTTCCTGCGCTTCCCGCTCGGCGGTCTTGCCAAGGCCGAAACGCGCGCCATCGCCCGCCGGCTCGGGCTCGTCGTCGCCGACAAGTCGGACAGCCAGGATATCTGCTTCGTGCCGCAGGGGCGCTATTCCGACCTGATTGCCAGGCTGCAGCCGGACGCCGTTGAGCCGGGTGACATCGTCCACATCGACGGGCGCGTGCTCGGCCGCCACGAGGGCATCATCCACTACACGATCGGCCAGCGCCGCGGCATCGGCATCGCCACGGGCGAGCCGATCTATGTCGTCCATCTCGACGGCGAGCGGCGGCGGGTCATCGTCGGTCCGCGCGAGGCACTGGCCACGCGGCGCATCCATCTGCGCGACGTGAACTGGCTGGGCGAATCCGACATCGAGTCGGCGGCGGCGACGGGGCTGCCCATTCACGCCAGGATCCGCTCCTCGCGCCCAGCGGTGCCGGCGCGGCTGTTCGCCGACGGCGGCCGCGTGCATGTCGACCTCGCCGATGGCGAGGCGGGAGTTGCACCGGGCCAGGCCTGCGCCTTCTACGCCGATGGCTCCGATGGCGCGCGCGTGCTGGGCGGCGGCTTCATCGCCCGCTCCGAGCGCGGCCGCGAGGCGGAGGCGGCGCTGCGCCGGCTCGACGCGATGGTCCGCCCGGTCGAGGCGGCCGCTCGCTGAGCCTCGCCACCAGCCCAAGGCTACAGCGCTACATCCGGCTCCGGCCGCCCGCGCACGGCAACGTCAGCGATGAAGGTGAAGCCGGCCTGGCGGTCGATGTCGCGTGCCGCGGCCCCCATCCCCTGGAATGCGCTCGTCACCGCCAGGCGGTCGAGCCGCGCCCCGGCGAAGGCGGGGCAGCTCGACTGGCGGGCCGGAATGGCGATCGAGCGCAGCCGCCTGCCATCGGGTGCATAGGCGTCGACGGCGCCGGCGCCCCAGCGCGCGTTCCACATGGTGCCATCGGCGTCGCAGACCGAACCGTCGGGCCAGCCCTCATCGTCGCGGTTGTCGTGGAAGACCTTTGGCTCGCCGACCGGCAGGCCGGTGGCCGGGTCGCAATCGACCCGCATGATCCGATTGGTGACCGTGTCGGCGAAATAGGCGACGGCACCGTCGGGCGAGAAGCAGATCGAATTGGGAATGGTCACGTCGGCAAAGAGGCGGCGCAGTTCGCCGGCGCGGTACCAGTAGATGGCGCCGGCGCGCTTTTCGGCCTTCTTGCCCATGGTGCCAACCCAGAGCGCGCCGCAGGGGTGGACGCGCCCGTCATTGGAGCGCGTCGCACGATTGCCGGCCTCGATATCTCTGTGGAGCGTCAGCCTGCCGCTGGTGGTGTCGCGCAGGTAGAGTCCGGCCTCGGTGGCGAGGAGCTGGCGGTCGCCGTCGACGCGCACCAGCACGCTCGCCATCATCGGCAGGTCGTGGAAGGTGACGCGGCCGGCGGCAAGCGGCTTCTCGATCAGCTTGGCGCGCACGATATCGAACCACCACAGCGTGTCGGTGTGGCGGTCATAGGTAGGCCCTTCGCCCAGTTCGCAGGCGATGTCGCACAAAACCGCAACCGTCACATCAACCTCCCCTGCCTCAGGCGTTCACGGCCGACCGTCGAGGCGGCGGACCCGGCGCAGGTCCGGAAACAGCCCGGCCCACAGCCCGGCGACGAGGACGGCGCCGACGCCGCCGAACACCACCGCCGGAATCGTGCCGATCAGCGCGGCCATGGTGCCGGCGCGGAACACGCCAAGTTCGTTCGAGGCGCCGACGAACACCATGTTGATGGCGTTGACACGCCCGCGCAGCCGATCCGGCGTCCACATCTGGATCAGCGTCTCGCGGATGTAGACGCTGATCATGTCGGCGGCGCCGGCCAGCGCCAGCATGATGATCGACAGCCCCGCCAGTGTCGACACCCCGAAGATGAGGTTGGCCAGGCCGAACAGCGCAACCGCCACCAGCATGACCAGCCCGGCGTGGTCGCGGATCTTGCCACCCGACAGCCAGACGGCCATCACGACGGCGCCGACGCCGGGTGCGGCGCGCAGCATCCCGAGGCCCCACGGGCCCAGTTCGAGAATGTCGCGGGCATAGACCGGCAGCAGGGCAACGACGCCGCCGAGCAGCACGACGAACAGGTCGAGCGAGATCGCGCCAAGCACGATCTTCTCGCGCCAGACATAGCCGAAGCCGGCCAGCAGCGATTCGAGCGTGACGCGCTCGGTCTCGCTGTGCTGGGCGGGCTTCGGGATCGCCAGGGCGAGCAGGGCGGCCACCGCCAGCATGGTGGCGGCGGTGACATAGGGCACCTGCTCCGAGATGCCGTAGAGAAGGCCGCCGGCCGCCGGCCCGACGATTGAAGCGGTCTGCCAGGCCGACGAATTCCAGGCGACGGCGTTGGCGAAATCGCGCGGCGGCACGAGATTGGCGAGCAGCGCGGCCGATGCCGGCGCGAAGAAGGCCCGCGCGATGCCGAGCAGGCCAAGGACGACGAAGACGGGCACCACCGAGGTCAGCCCGCGCATAGTCAGGATGACGAGCGCGAACACCGCCACGGCCTCGGCCGCCGCCGACACGCCCATGATCATGCGCCGGCCGAAGCGGTCGGCCGCCGCCCCTGTGACCAGCACCAGCAGCAGCGCCGGGGCGAACTCGATGAGGCCGACGAGGCCGAGATCGAACGGATTGCGGGTGAGATCGTAGATCTGCCAGCCGACCGCCACCGTGACGACATTGACCGCGAAGGTGGCAAGGAAGCGCGCCAGCCAGTAGCGCTGAAAGGCGACATAACCGAACGCGGCGAAGCGGCCGCTGTCGGCCGTCGACCCTGCTGACGTCATCGGGCGTTTCCGGAGGCCGGCCGTGCCGGGAACATGGCACCGGCCGCCCATTGCTTGTTGTCCGGCGCATAGCGGTACAGCAATGCGGTTTGCGCCGCTACCCCTCGCCGCTGCGTCCGGGCCGGTTCAGCGAACGATCACCGTTTCGACCGACAAGGGATAGGGGCGCTGCTTGGCGCTCCAGGCCTGCGCAACCAGGTTCCTCGCCGCGGCGAGGCGGCGTTCGGCGAGCGGGTCGCCACGCGCCAGATAGGTCAGGCGCAGAACCGAGAGTTCCTCCTCCAGCAGACTCAGCAGATTGGCGAGGGCGCGCAGCGATTCGGGCTGCAGCCGGGTCGAGTCGTGCTCGAAGGCGGTCGGTTCGAGGATGTGGGTGACCACACGCTGGCTGGAGGCGCCGAAGGCCGGGCGGGCGATCTGGCCACGCACGAGATCGACCGCCAGGGTGGGCGGCGTCGTCAGGTGGTAACCCTGCGGCAGCGTGGCGGCATCGACCCGCAATTCCAGCCGCGACCCGATCCGCCCGGCCGGCAGCATCGGGCAGGCGATGACGAAGCGTCCGTCGATGTCGCTCACCACCCGCAGGCGGCCAGCGCCGGCAATGACGACGCCGGCGATGCCGGGCTCGCCCTGCTGAACATAGCCGTCACGGTTGCGGTCGTCGAAGACCTGGCCGCGCACCTCGGCGCAGTCGAACGCTGCCTCGGGGTCGCGCACGACGGTCGACCGGGCAATGTCGGAGACGATGGCCGCGCCGCCCTGCCGTTCGCGGGCGAAGGCATAGGCGGTCGCTTCCTCGCCGGTGTCGGCGCCCAGCGCCAGGTCGAAGCGCAGCGTGACGGCGGCCTGGCGCGGCACCGTCATGTCGGTCCAGACCAGTTCGCCACTGTGCATTCGCGGCTCGACTGACCGCCCGTCAATGGCGGCCGAGCCAGGTAGGTAGACGAGATCGGGCGGCAGTTGCGCGACAAACTCGATGCCGGAAACGGCACTGGCCGCCCCGTTGGCGAAGGTGGCCGCCAGTTCGACACGACCACCGGGGGCGGCAAGCGCCGGCTCGCCGGTCATCGTCGCCGACAGCGCCCGCCCGGCCGAGGGCGGATCGAAGACGGCGGTAGCCTCGGCGCCGGCCGCGCTAATCGGCCCGGCGTCGAGCGGCGACAGCCCGCTCGCGGTGACGCGGTTGGAATGCGTGCCGCCGGGCGAGGCGACGAGCACGGTCAGTTCGACGGCGATGCCTTGGCCCGGTTCGAGCGTGCCGCCGGAGGTCAGCAGCGCGGTGTTGGCGCGCCCGTCGAAGAACGGATTGATCACGGCCCTGAAGCCGGGCGGCGCCGCGACGAGCGCGACGGAAGCGACCTCGAAGCGGTCGTCGAAGGTGCTTGCCAGATTGTCGTTGACCTGCACCTCGTCGACCCGCTCGTCGCCGCTGCTGGCGACCTCGATACGGTAGGTCAGGCGCGAGCGCCCGTCGCCCTGCAGCGCCGGCCCGGCGAGGATGCGCGCCTGCGCCGTCAGCGCCGGCGAACCGCACAGGCGCAGCGGTATGTTGTTGTTGAGAACGGCCGGGGCGCCCGGCTCGACGACGAATTCGAGGTGGAAGGGGTTGGCGGCGGAAGCATGGTCGGCGAGCCGCCCGGTGGCGGCGGCCTCGCCGGAACCCAGCACGGCCGGGCTGTCGCCGGCGAAGGCGGCAAGGTTGAGCGGCGGTCCCGGCTGACGCTCGACGCTGGCGGTGCCCGCCCGCGGCAGCCGGTAGTGCAGGCGGTAGCGGCCGGTTTCGGTGACGTGAAACTGGTAGCGTCCGTCGCTGCCGTCGCGCAGGACGGCGATGCCGTGCGAGGAGCCGGTTCCCGTCTGGCGGCCGCCGGTGCGCAGGTTCTCGACCGCGATCTGGCCGCCGGCAACGATACGGCCGTTGGTCTCGCAGTAGAAATAGCCGGTCGGATCGTAGTCGAAGGCATCGGGAATCCCGTCGCCGTCGCGGTCGGCCGATGCCGATTCGAACGCGTCGATAACGCCGTCGCCGTCGGCGTCGGCGACCTCGAACACCGTGGCGCCGTCCAAGCGCGGATCGCCGGCAGGAGCGTCCGACTGCACCGGCGCGTCGATTTCGGCAACCGTCGCCGCGGCGCGGTTGGTCGCGGCAAACGGCCCGGGGCCGGGCGCGACCCTGACCGTTACCGTAACCTCGCCGCTGCTGCCCGGGGCGAGCGTCACTTCGCCAGCCAAGAGGCCGGTGTCGGAGACGCCATCATAGGCGGGATTGGTGGTGCCGTCGCCGGAAAAGCCGTCGATGGTCAGCCACGGCCCGGCGACGATCGGCGCCCTGCCGAAGGCGGCGCCGAGATCGTCGGCGAGGCGGATGCCGGTCAGCCGCGCCGTGCCGGTGTTCTCGGCGCGCAGGAGGTATTCGAGTTCGTAGACGCCGACGAAGCGCTGGCGCCAGGCGACAAGCGACTTGTGGAGCGCCGTCGCCGGCCTGAAGCTGATCACGACGCTCGCCGTGGCGGTGCGCGCAGGCGTCCGCGGAGAGGTCACCGTCACGGTGTTGTCGATGGCGCCGCGATCGCTATCGAGGTCGGCCTGGCCCAGTCGCTGGCGGACGATGCAGCGGGTGGTGGCGCCGGGCGCAAGCGCATCGATGCTGGCCGTTGCGCGCGGCCCGCAGGCTGGTTCGCCGGTCGCGGCGACGAGGCCAATGCTGGTCAGCGTGACGTTGCCGTCGTTTGCCACCGTCACCGTCCAGGTGACACCGTCGCCGGCACGCGGCAGGTGGTCTCCCCGGTCGAGCTGTCCGCTCATCGTCACCGCGATCGCCGGCGCGGCGGGAGAGACCGGCACGCGCTGCCCGGCCGGTGCCGAGCGCACGGTGTCGCCGCCATAGGTGGCCACGGCCTCGGCCCGGTTGACGATGTCGGCAGTCGCGCCACCGCTCCAGGCCAGCCCCGCCAGGACGGCGAGCAGCACCGACGTCGCAATATGGCTGCGACGCGCCGGAACTGCCCCTCTAGTACGGTGGGCCATGCGTGCGATCCCTGTCGGCGCCGGCGCGGTCGGCCGCCTATTGCGCGTCGAACTCGGCCTGCGTGACCTGGTGCGTGTAGGTGAAGGTGACGACGCCGCCGACGCCGAGCGTGTCGAAGACCGCGTCACTCGTGTCTGCGTCGGCATTGGCGCCGAAGGTGGCCGGCGTCGTTTCAGACAGGTTCCACTGCCCGGGGCCGTTGCCGAGCGGGCCGGCATAGGTGCCCGAATCGAGCAGCGTTCCATGATCCTCGTCGCCTTCGTGGGCATCGACGATATGGACGCCGGACAGCGCCACATTGCCGCTGTTGGTGACAACATAGGTGTAGGTGATGATGTCGCCGGCGTCGGCCGAGCCGATCAGGCCCGCATCGGTGGTGATGGCGAAACTCTTGGCGATGGTGAGGCGGGGGACGGCGGCGATCGTCGCCGAGGCACTGCCGGCGGTGACGGCGATCTCGGGCACGCGGCCGCTAGCGCGCGCGCCCCAGCTCGTGGCGACGCCGTTGTTGATGCCGGCCGCCGCATGGATGTCGTCGTCGGCAAGTTCATAGACGAAGGTGAACGACTGCTCGGCGCCTGGGGCCAGCCGCACCGGCGCGCCTGCTTCTAGCCGCAGTCTGGCGGCGTCGTGGGGCCGACCGTTGAAGTCGATCGATCGCGGTTCGGCCACCACGTCGTCGAGCGTGACATTGCCCTCGTTGCGGACGCTGACAACGACGGTCAGCGTGTCGCCGGCATCGAGATCGGGGCCGCCGGTGGCGCCGGGGTCGAAGCGGGTCTCGGCGACGGAGACGGTGAGGACCTGGCGCGGCGGCGCCACCGGCACCGACACCGAACTGGTGTTCGAAGTTACCGGACCGCCGGCATGGGTGCCGACGGCGGTGGCCTCGTTGACGATCTGCGCCGATACCGGCACGGCCAGCAATGCCAGGACCGCGGCCGCCCCCAGCGCGATCGCGGCGGCACCGCGACCGCTGCCGGTTGCCTGGGGTGACGTTCGAAGCCTCATCATGGCGATCGTCCTTTCCTTGTTCGCGTCGTTCGTTCCGGTTCCGGCACGGTACCGTCACTGGCGGTCGAGGTCGGCCTGGGTCACGGCGTAGGTGGCGGCGAAGATCACGGTGTCGCCCGGGCCCAGCACGCGCCAGACGCCGTCGCCCGGCGTGTCGTCGGTCGAATCGTTGTAGGGCGGCACGTCGTTGATCAAGGCTTCCGAGCCGATCGCGGTTTCAAGCCCGCTGCCGGCATGGCGGCTGTCGACGGTGACGGCGAACACGGGAGCCGTGGCGGTGTTGGTGACCGCGAAGACATAGGCGATAACATCGCCCCTGTCGGCGACGCCGACGGTGCCGCCATCGACGATCAGCGACCAGTGCGTTTCGAGCAGGAGTTCGTAGGCGCCGTCGAGCGCCGCCGGCACCGCCGCCGGCGACCGTTCCTCCCCCGCCGCGACGCCGCCCAGCGCCACAACGAGCGCCGCCAGCGCGCCGCCACGCGCCGCCCGCCTCACGTTCTCGATGCCCGCGCCTGCCATCGCTTGCCGTCCGATCCGGTGCCGTGACCCGCCGTCGAAGGGTGAGACTAACACATCGGATGCGGCCGTGTCGGGGCGGCGGGCGCGCGGCTTCGCTGCTGCCCGCAACTGCCAAGCCACACCACTCTCTATGGGGCGAGACCCAGTTCGTGCCCGGCCTGATCGAGATATCGCTTCGCTAGGGGCCGCCACTTGCGCGGCTGGCGCACTGGCCTCTCGAGTAGATGGGCGACGCACAGGCGCGCCCGCAGCAGCGCGCGGAAGGCGCCGTAGAACCTGAGCAGGTCGGCCGAAGGGCCCGGCGCGAGTCGGCGCCGCAGCGCCTCGGCGAGCACCGGCCGTATCCACGGCGCTCCACGCATCTCGCATTCCATGCCGAGATAGTTGACCTCGTCGAACGGGTCGATGATGCGCATCGCCCGGTTGAATTCCAGACAGTCGATGATCTGCGGTGGGCGCGACAGGCAGACATGCTCGGGCCTCAGGTCACCGTGGCCCTCGACAATCCTGCCGGCGGCGATGCGGGCGAGGATCTCCGGCCGGACCCGTTCGAGCAACTCCTCGACCGCGGCGAGGGGGCCGGCGGCGAGCGCTGCCGGTGCCAGATCGGTGCGCGACAGCAAGGCCCGGTTGACGTGGTGCTCCTCGACCAGGTGGGCGAGATAGGCGCCGCCCTGCGCGCGCTCGGGTGCAAGGCCGGCGTAGAAGTTGCCAAGCAGCGCCGCGACGCGTTCGATGTCGTCACGCCCGGCCTGCCCGCGGCCGATGCGTTCGTCGAGCATGTCGGCCGCCCGCAGCCGCCGCATCTCCACCAGCCAGTCGACCACGCGCCCGCGCTCGCCGATCGAGAAGCCCCCGTCGCCGCGTCGGTACAGCGCCACCGTGCCGAGATAGGTATCGGCCGCCAGTCGGCGGTTCAGCCGCACCTCTTCGCCGCAGAAGAACCGGCGCTTCTCGATCGTGCTGAAATCGAGGAAGGCGTATCTGACTGGCTTCTTGAGCTTGTAGACGCGGTCGTCGGTCAGGAACAACCATGACATGTGGGTCTGGCGGACCTCGACGCGGCGCGGCGCCGGCGCATAGGCCTGCGGTCGGCTCAGGAACTTCACCTTCGCCGCGAGGTCCTCGCCCTCCCTGGCCGCCGAAAGAGACAACGCCGCCGAACCACCTTGATTGAAGTGCTGCACGCCGGCACATAGGCCCGGCGCGGCCGGCCGGTGTCGTTGATACGTGTCAAGAGCGATGGCGCCGCACTCCGTTTTTCGCCGAGCTTGACATGGATCAACGCGCAAGGCGGCAACCCGGACTATGAAAATACGATGTCACGCCGAGGCAGATTGGCGAAGTGAGGCGGTGAACCGTCCATGGGCTCATGGGCGCGGATCCGCCCAGGCGATGAACCAGTCGTCCGGTGACGCGTGACGCACGGACCCGCGGCACCAGGCCGAGCGTCCCAGGAGAGATCCAGGGGTGGAAGGTACTGGACCGTGGGTCTCGTCGTTGCTCCGGCCGCCACGGTTTCCCGACGATTTGACGCCGATCAATGGCTTTCGTAGCCGCTCCCATAGGATTGGCGATCATTGGGCCGCCGGGGGCGGCGCTGCGAGGAGACGAGCGATGACACGGCCTTCAAGTCAAACCGCCAGTGGCGACATCGACCTGTCGATCCCGCTCGAAAAGACCTGCTTCATCATCATGAAGGCGCGCCAGTTCGCCGCCAAGGACGTCGACACCGAGCTGGAGTCGGGCTCCAACCCGTCCGACGACCGCGAGATCGGCGTGCTTGAGGATCGCGCCGACGATCCGTCGCTGGACGAGTTGCGATCGCTGATCCTGGCGCTGTCGGTCGACGAGCAGGTCGATCTGGTGGCGCTGGCCTGGCTCGGCCGCGAGGAGTTCCCCGACGACTGGGAGAGCCTGCGGGCCGAAGCCGCGCGCGCCCACAACGAGCACACCGCCGACTATCTGTGCGGCAACCCGCTGCTCGCCGACCACCTGGCGGATGGCCTTTCCGCGCTGGGCCTGAGCTGCACCGACTATGAGCGCCAGCATCTTTAGGAATGTGAACGATGAGCATGCAGACACCGGTCGAGATCGATTTTCACGGGGTCGACGCCTCCCCCTGGGTGCGCGAGATGCTGGAGGAGCGCGTCAGCGAGCTGGAGCGCCGTTTTGGGCGCATCACCAGTTGCCGCGTCGTCGTGACCGGGCCGGGTCAGCGCCATCGCAGCGGCGGGCCCTACGACGTGCGCGTCCACCTTTCCCTGCCGAACGGCAAGGAAGTCGCCGTCCATCGCGTCGACCATGGCGACGAGCGCTATGGCGACATCCGCTACGCCATCAACGATACCTTCAAGCGCGCCCGCCGCCGGCTGCAGGACCAGGCGCGCCGGCTGCAGGGCCAGGTCAAGCGCCACGTGGGCGAGCCGGCCGGTACCGTCGCCCGGCTCGATCCCTCCGGCGGATTCGGCTTCATCACCACCGCCGATGGCCGCGAGGTCTATTTCCATCGCAACAGCGTGCTCAACGACGCCTTCGAACGGCTGAAGCCCGGACAGCGCGTCACCTTCGCCGAGGAGACGGGAGAGAAGGGCCCGCAGGCAAGCACGGTCAAACCGATGGGCAAGCACGGCCTGCGCTAGGGAAAGCCTGTTCCCGCCGAGCGGCAACGCGAGGCGGACATGCAATCTGGAGGAATCTCACCCCGCCTTCCGGCGCGGCTGCTCCGCAGGCCGCCACACCGCCGACCGCTGCCGGCTGCGGGGTTCGCGCCGCCGTCCACAGCTCTGGCATGGCGGCCGCGCTGCGGGCCTCGCGCGTCCATTGCCTGACCGATGTTCCCGGCATATCGTCGTTTCGTCGCGGCGATGCCCGTGACGAACAACACAAACGGCAGGCGCGACAGCCTGTCGGGGAACAGACATGGAGGCTTTCGTGACCAGAGGCGTTTTCGTGCCGACGATTTCGGCATCGGGCGTGTCCCGCCGCACAGTGATCAAGGCCGCCGGCGGCGCCGGCATCCTGGCCATGGCCGGTCCGGCTGGCCGCGCCCTCGCGCAGGGAGCGAAGCTCAAGGTCGCCGCGATCTATACCGTGCCGGTCGAGCAGCAATGGGTGAGCCGCATCCACAAGGCCGCCATGACCGCCGTCGAGCGCGGCGACATCGAATACGTCTTTTCGGAGAACACCGCCAACGCCGACTACGAGCGGGTGATGCGCGAATATTCGGAAGCCGGCCACGACCTCATCATCGGCGAGGTCTTCGCGGTGGAGGACGCCGCCCGCCAGGTCGCCCGCGACTATCCGGACAAGGCCTATCTGATGGGTTCCTCGTTCAAGCCGCAGGACGACACGCCCAATTTCGCGGTGTTCGACAACTACATCCAGGACGCCTCCTATCTGACCGGGATCATCGCCGGCGCCATGACCACGAGCAAGAACATCGGCATGGTCGGCGGCTTCCCGATCCCCGAGGTCAACCGCCTGATGCACGCCTTCATGGCCGGCGTGGCCGAGACGGCACCGGGCTGCCGCTTCCAGGTCGCCTTCATCGGTTCGTGGTTCGACCCGCCCAAGGCCAAGGAAACCGCGTTCGCCCAGATCGATGCCGGCGCCGACGTCATGTATGCGGAGCGGTTCGGCGTGTCGGACGCCGCCAAGGAGCGTGGCATCCTGTCGATCGGCAACGTCATCGACACCCAGGCCGACTACCCCGAGACCGTCGTCGCCTCGGCGCTCTGGCATTTCGAGCCGACGCTCGACACGGCCATCGCCAGGGTGCGCGACAAGACGTTCAAGGCCGAGGACTACGGCATCTATTCCTTCATGAAGGAAGGCGGCTGCTCGATTCCGCCGCTCGGCACCTTCGAGGGCAAGGTTCCCGCCGATGTCATGAAGCTGGTCGAGGAGCGCACCGCCGCGATCAAGGCGGGGACGTTCACGGTCGCCGTCAACGACGAAGAGCCCAAGTCCAACTGACGGCCCTGTGTCGTGACGGGCCAAACCGGCGCCGGGGCGGAGATCGTTCTGCGCCTCGACGGCATCACCAAGCGGTTCGGCGCGCTGACCGCCAACGACGCCATCTCGCTGACGCTGCGGCGTGGCGAGGTGGTGGCGCTGCTCGGCGAGAACGGCGCCGGCAAGACCACGCTGATGAACATCCTGTTCGGCCACTATGTCGCCGACGAGGGTGGCATCAGCGTGTTCGGCGCGCCGCTGCCGCCGGGCGACCCGAGCGCGGCGCTAAGGGCCGGCATCGGCATGGTGCACCAGCACTTCACCCTGGCCGAGCAGATGACAGTGCTGGAGAACATCATCCTCGGCACCGAATCCCTGCTGGCCCCGCGTTCGGCGACGGCCACCGCCCGCGCCCGCATCCTGGGGCTCGGCCGCGATTTCGGCCTCGAGGTCGATCCCGACGCGACCATCACGGCCCTGTCGGTCGGCGAGCGCCAGCGCGTCGAGATATTGAAGGCGCTCTATCGCGATGCCCACATCCTCATCCTTGACGAGCCGACCGCCGTGCTCACCCCGCGCGAGACCGAGGCGCTGTTCGGTACGCTCAAGCGCTTGGTCGCCGGCGGCCTGTCGATCATCTTCATCTCCCACAAGCTGCACGAGGTGAAGGCCGCCGCCGGGCGCGTCGTGGTGCTGCGCGGCGGCAGGCTCGCCGGCGAACGCATCGCCGCCGAGGCGACCGAGGCCGAGCTGGCCGAGTTGATGGTCGGCAGCGCCGTGCCGGTGCTCGAGATCGAGCCGGCCAGTCCCGGCCCCGTGCTGCTGGCGCTCGACAATGTCAGCGCCCGCGCCAGTCGCGGCAGCCAGCGGCTGGTTGACGCCAGTCTGGCCCTGCACGCCGGCGAGATCACCGGCGTCGCCGGGGTGTCGGGCAACGGCCAGTCCGTGCTCGCGGGCGTCATCGAGGGCATGGTCGCCCCCGATGCCGGGCGTCTGGTCGTCGCCGACGTCCCCGTCGAGGCCTGGTCGCCCGAGATCGCGCTTCGCCAGGGCATCGGCCGCATCCCGGAAGACCGCCATGCCACCGGCATGATCGCCGACATGTCGGTGACCGAGAATGTCGTGTCCGAACGCTACCGCGAGCCGCGTTTCTCGCGGCGCGGCCTGATGGACTGGTCGGCGGCACGCCGTTTCGCCGCGAGCCTGATCGCCGCCTATGAGGTCAAATGCCCCTCGCCCGACATGCGGGTGCGCCTACTGTCGGGCGGCAACATGCAGAAGCTCATTCTTGGCCGCGCGCTCGATGGCGCGCCGAGGATCATCCTCGCCAACCAGCCGACGCGCGGGCTCGATGTCGGCGCCGTCGCCTATGTGCAGGCGCGCCTTCTCGATGCGCGCCGGCGCGGCGCGGCGATCCTGCTGATTTCGGAGGACCTCGACGAGGTGCTGTCGATGGCCGACCGCGTCGTCGTCATGTCGCAGGGGCGCCTTTCACGGCCGGTCGCGCGCGGCGCGCTGTCCACGGCCGAGATCGGCGCGATGATGGCCGGGCGCAACATGGGCGCAACCCCGACCGGAGAGATGGTCCATGCGGCTTGAACCGCGCACCGACGCAACGCTGGCGACCACGCTCGCCTATCCCGCCGCGGCGTTCGTCCTGACGCTGCTTGTCGCCGCGTTCCTGGCGCTGATCGCCGGCGCCAACCCCTTCGCCGTGCTGTTCCAGGTGCTGAAGGGCGCGGCCGGCTCGCAGTTCGCGCTGCTCGAGACGCTTACCCGTGCCACGCCGTTGATCTTTACCGGCCTTTCCATCGCCGTCGCCTTTCGCGCCAAGCTCTGGAACATCGGGGCGGAGGCGCAGCTCTATGCCGGCGCGGTCGCAACCGTGCTGCTCGGCACCGGCCTGCTGCCTCTGCCGGCGCCGCTCCTCATCCCGCTGCTGATGCTGGCCGCCGTCCTTGGCGGCGCGCTGTTGCTGCTTGGGCCCGCCGCCCTCAAGATCCGCCTTGGCGTTGACGAGGTCGTTACCACGCTGCTGCTCAACTTCGTCATCCTGCTGGTCGTCTCCTACCTGCTCGAGGGCCCGCTCAAGGACCCGATGGGCATGGGCTGGCCGCAATCGAAACGCGTCATCGCCGACGCGCAGCTACCGCGGCTCATCCAGGGCAAGCGGCTGCATTTCGGTTTCGTGCTGGCGCTCGCATCCGCTGTCGCGGTCTGGCTGATCATGACGCGCACGACACTTGGCTACGCGATGCGCGCGGTCGGCGCCAACCCGCAGGCGGCCCGCTTCTCCGGCATTCCGGTCAACCGGGTGCTGGTGTGGACCGCGCTGCTCGCCGGCGGGCTGGCCGGGCTCGCCGGGTTCTCCGAGGTCGCCGGGCTGAAGGGCAACCTGACGCTCGACCTGTCCTCCAACTACGGCATGAGCGGAATCGTCGTCGCCATGCTGGCGATGCTGCATCCGCTCGGCGTGGTCGTCTCGGCCGTGTTCGTCGCCGGCGTGTTCGTCGGTGCCGACGCCATGAGCCGCGCCGCCGGCGTGCCGAGCTACATCGCCGACGTGATGGTCGCCACCGCGCTGTTGACCATGGTGACGGCCATCATGCTGTCGCGCCACCGCGTCCGCTGGAGGTGACGATGGAAGCCTTCGAAATCCTGTTCCAGGCTTCGTTCTGGGTCGCCGCGATCCGCATCGCGTCGCCGCTGATCTTCGCCACCATGGGCGAACTGGTCTGCGAGCGCGCCGGTGTCCTCAATCTCGGCATCGAGGGGATCATGGTCGCCGGGGCCTTCGCCGGCTGGATGACCGTCTATCTCGGCGGCGATCTCTGGTTCGGCGTCGTTGTGGCGGCGCTCGCCGGCGCGCTGTTCGGCCTCCTGCATGGCGTGCTGACGGTACCCTTCGGCCTGTCGCAGCACGTCGTCGGCATCGGCGTGACGCTGTTTGCCACCGCGATCACCTATTTCACCTACCGTGTGGCGCTGCCGCAGGTCACCTCGCCGCCGAAGATCGTGTCGATGCAGCCGCTGCCGATCCCTGGCCTCTCCTCCATTCCCGTCGTCGGCGAGGCCCTGTTCAGCCAGACGCCGCTCACCTATCTCGCCTTCCTTGCGGTTGGCGTGGTTGCCTGGGTCATGTACCGCACGCCGCTCGGCCTGGCGCTGCGCGCCGTCGGCGAGAACCCGGCCGCGGTCGAGGCCCAGGGCATTTCGGTTTCCGCCATGCGCGTCGGCGCGGTCATGGCCGGCTCGGCGCTGATGGCGGTGGGCGGCAGTTTCCTCACCCTGTCGGCCTTCAATTCCTTCTTCTTCGAGATGGTCAACGGGCGCGGCTGGGTCTGCATCGCGCTGGTCGTGTTCGGCTCCTGGCGGCCTGGCAAGGCGCTGCTTGGCGCGATCCTGTTCGCCGCCTTCGACGCCTATCAGATCCGCCTGCAATCGGTGACGGGCGGCCTGGTGCCCTATCAGTTCTTCCTGATGCTGCCCTACATCCTGTCGATCGCGGCGCTGATCCTGGTGGCGCGGCGCGCCACCTACCCCAAGGCGCTGATGATCCCCTACCAGAAGGGCGAGCGATGAGGATCGACCTCCTCCTCACGGGCGGGACACTGCCCGACGGCGACGTCGCCGACATCGCGATCTCCGGCAGCCGGATTGCCGCCATCGGAGCGAAGATCGAGGCCGAGGCCGGCGAGACTATCGACGTGTCCGGCCTGCTGGTGTCGCCGCCCTTCGTCGACCCGCATTTCCACATGGACGCGACACTCTCCTACGGGCGCCCGCGCATCAACGAATCCGGCACGCTGCTCGAAGGCATCGCGCTGTGGGGCGAACTGAAGCAGGTCCAGACCGAGGAGGAGATCGCCGCCCGCGCGCTCGACTACTGCGACTGGGCGGCCGCCATGGGGCTGCTGGCGATCCGCTCGCACGTCGACACCTCCGATGAAGCCGCCATGAAGGGCGTGCGCGCGCTGTTGCATGTGCGCGAGACGGTGAAGGCCTATATCGACCTCCAACTGGTCGCCTTTCCGCAGGACGGCTTCTTGCGCTCGCCATCGGCGCGCGACTGCACGCTGCGCGCCCTCGACCTCGGCGTCGATGTCGTCGGCGGCATCCCCCATTTCGAGCGCACCATGGCCGACGGGCGCCGCTCGGTGAGCTTACTGTGCGAGATCGCCGCCGAGCGCGGCCTGATGGTCGACATGCACTGCGACGAGACCGACGATCCGCTGTCGCGCCACATCGAGCAGCTCGCCTACGAGACACAGCGCCTCGGCCTGCATGGCCGGGTGGCCGGTTCGCATCTGACCTCCATGCATTCCATGGACAACTACTATGTGTCGAAGCTGCTGCCGCTGGTTGCCGAGGCACGGGTCGCGGCGATCCCGAACCCGCTCATCAACATCACCCTGCAGGGCCGCCACGACAGCTATCCCAAGCGGCGCGGGCTCACCCGCGTGCCGGAAATGCTGAAATATGGCATCCGCGTCGGCTTCGGCCAGGACTGCGTGCTCGACCCCTGGTATTCGCTGAGCTCGGCCGACATGCTCGACGTCGCCCATATGGGCCTGCATGTCGCGCAGATGACCAGCCCCGCCGGCATGCGCCGCTGCTTCGACATGGTGACGAGCGAGAGCGCCGCCATCATGGGACTGGCGGATTACGGGCTCGAGCCGGGCAAGCGCGCCTCGCTGGTCGTGCTCGACGCCGGCACGCCGGTGGAGGCGATCCGCCTGCGCGCCGACCGGCTGCTGGTCGTCGCCAACGGGCGCATCGTGGCGCGGCGCGACCGGCAGCCGATGCGGATGAGCCTGCCGGGCCGCGCGACCCGGACGGTCGACCGGCGCTTCGCCGGATCGGTGTGAGCGCGCCGCCGCTCCTTCCCGCCGCCGGTTTCCCGTGATTTCCCGGCTGACAGCTTTACAAACCGCCCGTGTCGCAATATGCGCTGCATCGGGATATCTGCCTATCTGGAGTATTGGATATATGAATCGCAACGCGGCTGTCGCGGCGCTCGCCGCCCTCGGCCAGGACACGCGCATCGAGGTGTTCCGCCTGCTCGTCCGCGCCGGGCAGCGCGGGCTTCCGGCCGGCGAGATCGCGGCCCGGCTGGGCACGGTGCAGAATACCATGTCCGCCCATCTCAAGGTGCTCGACCATGCCGGCCTGGTGCGGGCCGAGCGCGACGGGCGCCTGGTGCGCTATGTCGCCGACATGACCGGCCTGCGCGACCTGCTCGCCTTCCTCATGGAGGATTGCTGCAACGGGTCGCCGGAACTGTGCCAGCCGGTGCTCGACGCCATCACCTGCCGCTGCTGAGGGAGGCCCGCATGGAACCCCACCGCCCGTTCAACGTGCTCTTCCTGTGCACGGGCAACTCGGCCCGTTCGATCATCGCCGAGGCCATCCTCAACCGGGTCGGCGCCGGCCGCTTCCGGGCCTTCTCGGCCGGCTCGCAGCCGAAGGGGGAGGTCAACCCCTTCGCCCTCCAGCTGCTCGGGCGCCTCAACCACGACGTCTCGTTCGCCCGTTCCAAGAGCTGGGACGAGTTCGCCAGCCCCCACGCGCCGAAGATGGATTTCGTCTTCACCGTCTGCGACAACGCCGCCAGCGAGACCTGCCCGGTGTGGCCCGGCCAGCCGATGACCGCCCACTGGGGTGTCCCCGATCCCGCCGCGGTCGAAGGCAGCGACGCCGAGAAGCACCTCGCCTTCGCCGACGCCTACCGGATGCTCGCCAACCGCATCTCGATCTTCACCAGCCTGCCGGTACGCTCGCTCGACCGGCTGGCGCTGCAGCGCCGGCTGGACGAGATCGGCCGCTATGTGGCAAAGGCCGGCTGAACGCGCTGGCGGCAGGGAGAAGGCGCAATGTCGGGCTTCGAACGCTACCTGACACTGTGGGTGGCGCTGTGCATCGGCGCCGGCGTTGTCCTGGGCCTCATGGCTCCCGACCTGTTCCAGGCGATCGGCCGGCTGGAGGTGGCCAACGTCAACCTGGCGGTGGCGGTGCTCGTCTGGATCATGATCATCCCGATGCTGGTCAGGATCGACTTCGCCGCGCTCGGCAAGGTGGGCGAGCACTGGCGCGGCATCGGCATCACTGTTTTCGTCAACTGGGCGGTCAAGCCGTTCTCGATGGCGCTGCTTGCCTGGTTGTTCGTCGGCTGGCTGTTTCGCGACCTCTTGCCGGCCGGCCAGATCGACTCCTATATCGCCGGGCTGATCATCCTGGCCGCCGCCCCGTGCACGGCCATGGTCTTCGTGTGGAGCGGGCTCAGCCGCGGCGAGCCGCATTTCACGCTCACCCAGGTGGCGCTCAACGACACCATCATGATCGTTGCATTTGCCCCGATCGTCGGCTTCCTGCTCGGCCTGTCGGCGATCATCGTGCCGTGGGACACGCTCCTGCTTTCCGTCCTCCTCTACATCGTGGTGCCGGTCGTCATCGCCCAGATCGTCCGCCGCTCGGTGCTTGCCCGCGGCGGGCCGGCCGCGCTTGCCGGGGTCCTCGGCTGGCTGCAGCCGGCCTCGATCATGGCGCTGCTGGCCACGCTCGTCCTGCTGTTCGGCTTCCAGGGCGGCCAAATCGTCGCCCAGCCGCTGGTCATCCTGCTGCTGGCGGTGCCGATCCTGATCCAGGTCTACTTCAACTCAGGCCTGGCCTACCTGCTCAACCGGGCGGCCGGCGAGGTCCACTGCGTCGCCGGGCCGTCGGCGCTGATCGGCGCCAGCAATTTCTTCGAGCTGGCCGTGGCCACCGCCATCAGCCTGTTCGGCTTCGATTCTGGCGCCGCTCTCGCCACGGTCGTCGGCGTCCTGGTCGAGGTGCCGGTGATGCTGTCGGTAGTCTGGTTGGTCAACCGCTCGAAGCACTGGTACGAGGCGGCGGCGCCAGTCGCCGCGGCGGCGTCGGCCGGGCGGCCGGCACGATGACCGACGGGCCATTCACAGCGGCCAGACGATCAGGAGCACCGGCAGGCTGACGGCGACCACCACGATTTCAAGCGGCAGGCCGAGCTTCCAGTAATCGCCGAAGCCGAAGCCGCCGGGCCCGAGGATCAGCGTGTTGTTTTGGTGTCCGATCGGTGTCAGGAAGGCGCACGAGGCGCCGATCGCCACCGCCATCAGAAAGCCGTCAGGGCCGACCCCCAGCGCGGCGGCGATGCCGAGCGCGATCGGGCACATCACTGCTGCGGTGGCGGCATTGTTCATCACGTCCGAAAGGAACATTGTGGTGATCAGGATCACCGCCAGTGCTGCGACCGGGTTGCCGGCGGCGACCGTTTCGACCAGGAAGCGCGCCAGCAGGTCGGCCGCGCCGGTAGCCTGCATGGCGCCGGCGACCGGGATCAGCGCGGCAAGCAGTACCACCACCGGCCAGTCGATCGCGGTGTAGACCTGGCGCGGCGGCACGGTGCGCAGCACCATCGAGGCCAGCACGCCCAGCGCGAAGGCCGCCGCGGCCGGCAGCAGGCCGAGGGTGACCGCCGCGATCGCGCCCAGCATGATCGCCGCAGACAGGAGGGCCATGCGGGTGTCGGGAATGCGCAGGTCGCGCTCGCCGAGCGGCACGCAGCCCGTGTCGTTGATGAAATCGGCCATCACCTCGGCGGCGCCCTGCATGAGCAGCAGATCGCCCGGCTTCAGCTTCAGCGAGCGCAGCCGCGCCCGCGGCGGCCGCCCCTCGCGCGAAACGGCGAGCAGGTTGAGCCCGTAGCGCGTGCGCAGATGCAGGTCGCTCGCCGACCGGCCGACGATGCTGGAGCCGGGCAGCACCACCACCTCGCGCAGCACGACATCCTCGTCGCGGGCGGCATTGCCCTCGCCATCCTCGGCGGCGCCCTTCCGGCCCCGCTTCTCAACCTTCCGCTTGCCCTCCTTCGAGGACGCCCCCTGTTCCTCCAGCCTGATGCCGAACACCGACAGGGCACCGGCGAGCGCGTCGACATCGGCGTCCAGCACCAGAATGTCGTCCGCGCCGATGCGCCGGCCGCCGTGGGGCGCGACCATCCGCACGCCGCTGCGCACCAGCCCGACGATCTGGGCGCCGGTCTCCTCTATCTCGCGTTCGAAGCCGCGCAGGGTCATGCCGACGGCCTTGCTGCTTGCCGGCACGCGCGCCTCGGTCAGATAGGTGCCGGTCTCGAACCCCTCGTCCGCCGCCGGCTTGCGCGACGGCACCAGGCGCCAGCCGACCAGGGCGACGAACAGCACGCCGACCACCGCCACGGCGCCGCCGACGGGCGCGAAATCGAACATGGCGAAATGGCCGAGCCCGGCCCCGGCCCGAAACCCCGAGACGATCAGGTTGGGCGGCGTGCCGACCAGCGTGGTCATGCCGCCCAGCATCGTGGCGAAGGCGAGCGGCATCAACATCTGGCCGGAGGTCAACTGCAGCCGGCCGGCGAGTTGCACCGCGACCGGCATCAGCAGCGCCATGGCGCCGACATTGTTCATGAAGCCCGACAGTGCCGCGCCGAGGCACATCAGCGCCGCCATGCTCATCAGGCGGCCGGCGGCGCGCGGCAGCATGGCATGTGCCAGCCAGTCGACCGCCCCGGAACTCTGGAGCCCATGGCTCAGCACCAGCACGCAGGCAACCGTGATCACCGCCGGGTGGCCGAAGCCGGCGAACGCCTCGGCCGCCGGCACCAGCCCGGCCAGCACGCAGGCCATCAGCGCCGCCAGCGCAACCACGTCGTGGCGGAACCGCCCCCACAGGAACAGCGCCACGGTCACGGCAAGGATGGCGAAGATCAGCGTCTGTTCCGTAGTCATGGCGAGGTTCGCCGCTATGCCAGCAGAAAGGCCGCCGCGATCAGCGCCTGTCCGCAGAAATAGGCGTACCAGATGAAGTGGCCGCGCCAGCGCGGCGCGGCCGCCTTGCCGTCGGCGGGGAAGGTCTCGAAGGCGAGCGCCATGTCGGAGGCGAAGAACAGCGCCACGCCCGCCAGCAGGAGCGGGTCGGGACCGCGCGCCAGCGCCGCGATCGCCATCGCGGCGATCGCGCCGGTATAGGCGGCGACGGGCCAGCGCAGCGCGCCGAGCCGCGGGCGCAGCAGCCGGAAGACGCCGACCGCCAGCGCGACGACGGCAACGGTGGCGGCGAGAAATGCCGGCCCCGCCGTCCATAGCGGGTCCTGCTCGGCGAAGAACAGCCGCACATAGGCCAGATGCGCCAGCAGGAAGGCGGCGAGGCCGGCAAGGAAGAACCGCTCGCCGCGGAAGGCCAGGCAGAAATCGCCCAGCGCCGACAGCACGAGTGCCGCGACGAGGAAGGCCGGCGTCTCGGCCAGCCACGCCGCGGCCGCCAGCAGCGCCACCGGCAACGTCTTGACGAGTGCCCTGACAGGGCTCGGCGGCCGCGCCACCAGCGCGCCATAGAGAAGGCCGGCGGCGACGGCCGCCCAGTAGAGCGGATTCACGTTCCGGCCCTCGCCGGCAGCGGCCGCCACCGGCCGGAGGCGACGAGCGCGCCGAGCGTGACGAGCACCGCCGCCAGCCCGAGCTGCCAGGTCGGCGCGGCGAAACCCGCAGCCACCAGGATCGCCGTCGAGATGAGCGGCGCCAGATAGGCGGCCGAGCCGAGCAACTGGATGTTGCCGTGCTTGACGCCATGGTCCCAGGCGTAGAAGGCGAGGCCGACCGGCATCAGGCCGAGGCCGGCCACCGCCAGCCACTGCCTGGCGCCCTGCGGCCACACCGTCGTCTCGAACGCCAAGTGGCAGACGAGGCTGAGCACGGCGGTGGCGAGGCAATAGACCGCCACCGCGTCGCTCGAGGCGGCCCGCTGCGCGCGCGACAGAATCGAGTAGGTCGACCAGATCAGCGCGCAGGCGAGCGCAGACAGATAGCCGAGTGTGGAGCCGGAGAACTGCAGCGGCCCGGCGCGCCCGGTCACCAGCAGCACGGCGCCGGCGAAGCCGCAGGCCGCGCCGGCGATGTGGAACCATCTGAGCCGCTCGCCGGGCAGCAGCGCGGAACCCAGCACGATCAGCATCGGCCACAAATAGGCGATGAGGCTCGCCTCGGCCACCGGCGCGTTTCTCAGCGCCGTGTAGTAGAAGAAATGATAGCCGAACAGCCCGCCGATGCCCGTCGCCCACACCGTCGCCGGCAGCTTGAGCCGCGCCGCGACATTCGGCCGGAACGGCCAGGTCACGAATCCGCAGGCCGCGCCGATCGCAAACGTCATGGCGAGCAGCTGGAACGGCGGCACGGCGCCGCTTGCCGCCGTCATCAGCGCCAGCAGCGCCCACATGGCGATCGCCGCAAGGCCGATCAGGGTGGGGTTCATGGTTGCCGTCCGAAGGTTCGAGCGGGCTGTCAGGTGACGCGGACGGGCGGGGATGTCAAGGATGATGGCCGGCGCCTCGCAGAACGATGTCAGAACGATGCGCATAGCCTGTTGTCTTGTCGGCGCGAAACGCTAATGTCGTTGCTCCGGAACGAAACAAGAGACGGGGCCGAACCCGGCTTCCGGGCAGGGGAACACCACAATGGAATATTTCATCCAGCAGCTTGTCAACGGGCTGACGCTCGGCTCGATCTACGGTCTGATCGCCATCGGCTACACCATGGTCTATGGCATCATCGGCATGATCAATTTCGCCCATGGCGACATCTTCATGGTCGGAGCCTTCATCGCGCTCGCCACGTTCCTGGCATTGGTGACGCTTGGGTTCGCCTCGCTGCCGCTCATCCTGCTCATCGTCATCATCGTCGCGATGATGTTTACGTCCGCCTGGGGCTGGACGGTGGAGCGGCTCGCCTACCGGCCGCTGCGCGGCTCGTTCCGCCTGGCGCCGCTGATCACCGCCATCGGCATGTCGATCGTGCTGCAGAATTTCGTCCAGATCACCCAGGGCGCCCGCGTCAAGCCGCTGCCGCCGCAGATCCAGGGCGGCGTCACGCTGATGCAGGGTTCCACCGAGAACGGCACCATCGTCGTCCAGCTCTCCTACATGCAGATGATCATCATAGCCACGACGCTGGTGCTGATGACCGGCTTCTCGCTGCTGATCTCGCGCACGTCGCTGGGGCGGGCCCAGCGCGCCTGCGAACAGGACGCCAAGATGGCGGCGCTGGTCGGCGTCAACGTTGACCGCACCATCTCGCTGACCTTCGTGATGGGCGCCGCGCTTGCCGCCGTCGCCGGCTTCATGTTCCTGCTGCTCTACGGCGTCATCGACTTTTACATCGGCTTCCTGGCCGGCGTGAAGGCGTTCACCGCGGCGGTGCTGGGCGGCATCGGCTCGCTGCCGGGCGCCATGCTGGGCGGCATTCTGATCGGTCTCATCGAGGTGATGTGGTCGGGCTATTTCACCGTCGAGTACAAGGACGTCGCCGCCTTCTCGATCCTTGCCATCGTGCTCATCTTCCTGCCCTCCGGCCTGCTCGGCCGCCCCGAAGTCGAGAAGGTGTGAGGCCATGGCCGCCGGCATGCCCGCCAACGGTCGGGTCGACCGCAACGCGATCGGCGAGTCGCTGAAGGACGCGGCGGTCGCCGCGGGCCTCGCCGCCATTCTCGGCTTCTTCTTCCTGGCGCTCAGGACCGACATCGCCACCGGTGGACTGGAGCTGACGACGCGCTGGCAGCTCTACTTCCTCGCCGTGGCCATCGTCTTTGCCGGCCGCATGGTGCTTAACGTGCTGGTCTTCCGCACCGAGCGACCGGTGACCAAGACCATCCTGTCGGCGAGTTCGGCGTTCGGCGCCCGGCTCGGCGCGCTGGGCGGCTGGGCGGGGCGCATCCTGTTCGTCTTCGCCGTCTTGCTGCCCTTCTTCCTCAGCTATTTCTTTCCCCAGCAGCAGCGCCAGTACATCGACCTGGCGATCCTGATCATGACCTACATCATGCTCGGCTGGGGACTGAACATCGTCGTCGGTCTCGCCGGGCTGCTTGATCTCGGCTATGTCGCCTTCTACGCGGTCGGCGCCTATTCCTTCGCCCTGCTGGCCCAGTTCTTCCATCTCGGCTTCTGGACGGCGCTGCCGCTGGCCGGCATCCTCGCCGCCTTCTGGGGCGTCATCCTCGGCTTTCCCGTGCTGCGGCTGCGCGGCGACTACCTGGCCATCGTCACGCTCGCCTTCGGCGAGATCATCCGCATCGTGCTGCTCAACTGGTACACGTTCACCAACGGGCCGGACGGCATCTCGGGAATTCCGAAGCCGACCTTCTTCGGTCTCCAGCTGGCGCGCGGCGAGGGCAGCTTCGCCGACTTCTTCGGCATCGAATACGCGCCGATCCACCGCTTCATCTATCTCTACTACATCATCTTCCTGCTGGCGATCGTCACCAATCTCGTCACCATCCGGCTGCGGCGCCTGCCGGTCGGGCGGGCGTGGGAGGCGCTGCGCGAGGACGAGATCGCCTGCCGCTCGCTCGGCATCAACACGCGCAACACCAAGCTGACCGCCTTCGCCATCGGCGCCATGTTCGGCGGCTTCGCCGGCTCGTTCTTCGCCACGCGGCAGGGCTTCATCTCGCCGGAGAGCTTCACCTTCATCGAGTCGGCAACCATCCTGGCGATCGTGGTGCTCGGCGGGCTCGGCTCGCAGATCGGCGTCGTGATCGCCTCGGTCGTGCTCATCGGCGGGCTGGAGGTGCTGCGCAATCTCGACTTCCTGAGGGAGATTTTCGGCGCCGGTTTCGACCCGACGCGCTACCGCATGCTGATCTTCGGCCTGGCCATGGTGCTCATCATGGTGTGGAAACCGCGGGGGCTCGTCGCCAGCCGCGAGCCGACCGCCGTCCTCAAGGAAAAGAAGAAGATCGGTGCCGACATGGTGGCGCAGGGCGAGGGGCACTGAATGGCGAACACCCAAGCAATCAGCGAGGTCGCCGCGCCGCGGACCGGGCGCTGGACCGAGGATCCGGTGCTGTCGGTCGAGCATCTGTCCATGCACTTCGGCGGCCTGATCGCCGTCGGTGACCTCAGCTTCGATGTCGGCCGCGGCGACATCACCGCACTGATCGGCCCGAACGGCGCCGGCAAGACCACCGTGTTCAACTGCGTGACCGGCTTCTACAAGCCGACCGAAGGGCGCATCATCATGCGTCACGGCGAGGGCCGTCAACCCGAGCTGGTCGAGGCGGTGACCGCTTCGGGCGAACAGTACCGCCGCGACGGCGCCGGCGCCGTCTTTCTGCTGGAACGCATGCCCGACTTCGAAATCGCCTACCGGGCCAAGGTCGCCCGCACCTTCCAGAACATCCGCCTTTTCGGGGGCATGACGGCGCTGGAAAACCTGCTCGTGGCGCAGCACAACCCGCTGATGATCGCCTCCGGCTTCACCGTCGGCGGGCTGCTCGGGCTGGGCGGGTTCCGCGAGGCGGAAAAGGCGGCGATCGCCAAGGCCGCCTACTGGCTGGAGCAGGTCCGCCTCACCGACCGAGCCGACGACCCGGCGGCCGATCTGCCCTACGGTGCCCAGCGCCGCCTGGAGATCGCGCGCGCCATGTGCACCGAACCGCATTTGCTCTGCCTCGACGAGCCGGCGGCCGGCCTCAACCCGCGCGAGACGGCGGAATTGAACCGCATCCTGCAGTTCATCCGCGACGAGCACAAGACCTCCGTCCTGCTCATCGAGCACGACATGGGCGTCGTCATGGAGATATCCGACCACATCGTCGTGCTCGACTACGGCGTCAAGATTTCCGACGGCGACGCCGCTCATGTGCGCAGCGACGCCAACGTCATCGCCGCCTATCTGGGGGTCGAGGACGAGTCGGAGATCGACGTGGCCGAGGTGCGCGCCGATATCGAAAGCGATGAGGCGCTGCAGGTGAAGCCGCGCAAGGCCAGGCGGCCGGCCCGGCCGAAATCCACGGCGAAAGCCGCTCCCCGCGGGAGGCGCAAATGATGGACGCCGAGGCGGCCATGCTCTCGGTGCGCGGCGTCGAGACCTATTACGGCAACATCATCGCGTTGCGCGGCGTCGACATCGACGTAAATCGCGGCGAGATCGCCACGCTGATCGGCGCAAACGGCGCCGGCAAATCGACGCTGATGATGACAATCTGCGGCAATCCGCGCGCCCGCGCGGGCTCCATCCGCTTCGACGGGCACGACATCACCACCATGCCGACCCACGAGATCATGGCGCTCGGCATCGCCCAGGCGCCGGAGGGCAGGCGCATCTTCCCGCGCATGACGGTGATGGAAAACCTGCAGATGGGCGCGCTGCTGGTCGACGATGCCCATTTCGACGACGATCTCAAGCGGGTTTTCAGCCTGTTTCCGCGCCTGAAGGAGCGCCTGGCGCAGCGCGGCGGCACGCTGTCGGGCGGCGAGCAGCAGATGCTGGCGATCGCGCGCGCGCTGATGGGGCGTCCGCGACTGCTGCTGCTCGACGAGCCTTCGCTGGGACTGGCGCCGCTCATCGTGCGCCAGATCTTCGACATCATCCGCGAACTCAACGAAAACGAGAAACTGACGATCTTCCTGGTGGAGCAGAACGCGTTCCATGCGCTGAAGCTGGCGCATCGCGGCTATGTGATGGTCAACGGCGCCATCACCATGAGCGGCACGGGGGCCGAACTGCTGAAGCGCGAGGACGTGCGCGCTGCCTATCTGGAAGGCGGGAGGCACTAGATGGAACGAGAACTGACCTGGGTGTGGGAGGTCAGCGCCTGGGAGTTCGCCTTCGTCACCGTCATCCTGGGTGGCGGCGCGGCGTGGCTGACCGGGCGGGCGATGGCCAACACCTGGCAGCCGGGCTGGCTGCTCGCCTGCTACCTTGCCCTGCTCACCGGCGCGGTGCGGTTCATCCATTTCGCGCTGTTCAGCGGCACGCTGATCTCGCCCTGGTACTACTGCGTCGATCTCGTCGTGCTGCTGGCGTTCGGCTTTGCCGGCATGCGCCACACGCGCGCCGGCCAGATGGCCCGTCAATACAGTTTCCTCTTTGCCCGTGCCGGCCCGCTGGGCTGGACCCGCCGGCCGGGCTGAACGGCAATCGGGCCATAATGTCTCTTTATTTCAGCGGGTTTTTGGGGTTTGATCAGTCCACACGGCCCTGTCGCCCCCAACGGCGGCATGATCATCACAGGTTGGCCAACCTTGGCCGCGCCGGAGGATTCAGCGACACCACTTCCGGCCGGAACGCACAAAAAACGCGGTGTCACAGGGAGTTCACATGAAAAAGATTCTTCTTGCCAGCGCTGCGCTGAGCCTCATGCTGTCGAGCCCGGCCTGGGCGGAGATCCTGATCGCCACCGCCGGCCCGATGACGGGCCAGTATGCCTCGTTCGGCGAGCAGATGAAGATCGGCGCCGAGCAGGCGGTGGCCGACATCAACGCCGCCGGCGGCGTCAACGGCGAACAGCTGGTGCTGGAGATCGGTGACGACGCCTGCGACCCCAAGCAGGCCGTCGCTGTCGCCAACCAGATGGCGGGCAAGGGCGTCGTCTTCATGGCCGGCCATTTCTGCTCCGGCTCGTCGATCCCGGCCTCGGCCGTCTATGCCGAGGAGAACGTCGTCCAGATATCGCCGGCCTCGACCAACCCGAAGTTCACCGACGAGCGGCCGGGGCCGGGCGTCTACCGCGTCTGCGGCCGTGACGACCAGCAGGGCGCCGTCGCCGGGCAGTATCTGAAGGACAACTTCGCCGACAAGAAGGTCGCCTTCGTCCACGACAAGACGGCCTATGGTAAGGGTCTGGCCGACGCCACCATGGCGGCGTTCGAGGCGGCCGGCGGCAAGCCGGCGCTCTACGAAGCCTACACCGCCGGCGAAAAGGACTATTCGGCGCTGATCTCCAAGCTGAAGTCGGAAGGCGTCGGCGTGCTCTATGTCGGCGGCTACCATACGGAAGCCGGCCTCATGGCCCGCCAGGCCAAGGAGCAGGGCATGGACCTGCAGCTGGTCTCGGGTGACGCTCTGGTCACCGACGAGTACTGGGCGATCACCGGCGAGGCCGGCGAAGGCACGCTGATGACCTTCTCGCCCGATCCGCGCAACAGCGCCGAGGCGGCCGAAGTGGTCAAGAAGCTCGAGGCCGCCGGCAAGACGACCGAAGGCTACGTGCTGTACACCTATGCCGCGATCCAGGCGTGGGCGCAGGCGGCGACCGAGGCCGGCTCGACCGATTTCGAGGCCGTTAATGCCAAGCTCGCCGCGGGCAAGTTCAACACCGTGCTCGGCGAACTTTCCTTCGACGACAAGGGCGACGTCTCGCTGCCCGGCTACGTCTTCTATCGCTGGGAAAACGGCAAATACAGCCAGCTCAACTGAGGCGGGCAAGGCCATCAAGATCGCGGGAACCCGGCGGACAACGCCGGGTTCCCTGCTTTTTCGCGGGACCGTTCAGGCGACCCGGCAGGCGCGGCAGCGGCCGCGCAGCTCGATCGTCGTCTTGTTCAGATCGAAGCCTTCGGCTTTCGCCCAGCCTTCCAGCCTTCGGGTCACGCCGTCATCGGCGAATTCGCTGACGCTGCCGCAGCGGTCACAGATCGCGAAGGCAATCGAGCCGTGCGTCTCGCATTCCGGCTGGCGGCAGGCGACGAAGGCGTTGATGCTCTCGAGCCGGTGCACCAGGCCCAGCTCGATCAGCTTGTCGAGCGCGCGGTAGACCTGAAGCGGCGCGCGAAAGCCCTGGCCGCGCAGCCGGTCGAGGATCGAATAGGCGCTGAGCGGTCCGACCGATCCGGCGAGCGCACCGAACACCAGGGTCTGGTTGCGGGTCAGGTCGGGATGGGCATGCGCGCTCATGGTCGCCTCTTGCCGGCCAGACTAGCGGCGGCGCCGAAGCGTGCCAAGGGCGTCAGGCTGGCGATGAACAGGGCGAGCGCGGCGACGATGATCGACGGTCCGGACGGCGTGTCCCATTCAAGCGAGCCGAACAGGCCGAGCGCGACGGCGACGGCGCCGGCGAGTGCCGCGACGACGGCCATGCGCTCCGGCCCCGACGACAGGCGCCGCGCCGTCGCCGCCGGGATGATCAACAGCGCGGTGACGAGCAGCACGCCGACGATCTTCATGGCAAAGGCGATGACCAGTGCCATCAGCAGCATGAAGACGATGTCGGCGCGGTCGGGGTCGAGTCCCTCGGCCCGTGCCAGCTCGCGGTTGACCGTGGCGGCGAACAGCGGCCGCCAGACCAGGGCGAGGATGGCGAGCACCGTGGCGCCGCCGCCATAGATGACGGCGATGTCGGCCGCCGACACGGCGAGAATGTCGCCGAACAAATAGCCCATCAGGTCGATGCGCACCCAGCTCATGAAGCCGAGGCAGACGAGGCCCAGCGCCAGGGCCGAGTGGGCCAGCAGGCCGAGCAGCGCATCCGACGACAGCGCGGCGCGCCGCTGCAGCGCCAGCAGCGCTAGCGAGGCCGCCGCCGAGACGGCGAACACAGCCAGCATGATGTCGACCTGCAGCAGGAAGGCCAGCGCCACGCCAAGCAGGGCCGAATGCGACAGCGTATCGCCGAAATAGGCGAGCCGGCGCCAGATGATGAAACAGCCGAGCGGCCCGGCGACGATCGCGACGCCGATGCCGGCGATGAGCGCGCGGACGAAGAAGTCGTCAAGCATTGCCGCGGTCCTTCCCGTGGTGGCCATCCCCGCGGTGATCCTCCTCGTGGTGGGCGTGGCCGGCATGGTGGCCGTCGCCGGGATGGCAATCCTCGGTCACCGTGCCGTCGGCATGGCGCACGCGCCCGTCCGGCAGGTGGGTGTGGTCGTGGTGATGCGCGTAGACGGCGAGCGCCGAGCCGGCTCTGGTGCCGAACAGGCGGAGATATTCCGGGCTTTCGGCCACCGCGTGCGGCGTGCCCCGGCAACATACATGACCATTGAGGCAGAGGACCGTATCGGTCGCCGCCATCACCACGTGCAGGTCGTGCGAGATCAGCAGGATACCGCAGCCGATGCGGTTGCGCACGCCGGCGATGAGATCGTAGAGGGCGATCTCGCCGGAGAAGTCGACGCCCTGCACCGGCTCGTCGAGGACCAGCAGATCGGGCCGGTGCGCGATGGCGCGGGCGAGCAGCATGCGCTGGAACTCGCCGCCGGAAAGGTGCTGGACCTCGGCGCGGCGCAGATGGGCGATGCCGGTCTCGGCCAGGGCGGCGTCGATCTCGGCGTCGGCGAGATGGAAGGTGAGGCGCATGAAGCGCTCGACGGTGAGCGGCAGCGTCCAGTCGATTGCGAGACGCTGCGGCACATAGCCGACGCGGAGGCCCCGCGCGCGCCAGGCGCTGCCATGGTCGGGCTTGACCAGGCCGAGCGCCATGCGGGCGGTGGTCGACTTACCCGACCCGTTCGGCCCGATCAACGTGACGATCTCACCGCGGGCGATCTCGAGATCGACGCCGCGCACCAGCCAACGCCCACCGCGCTCGACGCCGGCATTTTCGAGCCGCGCCAGGCACTCCGTCGCGACCGGGTGGCGGGCATGCTGCGGCGGCATCATGGCTTCATTCATCGACGGTCCGATCGTTTCGAGGCTGTGCTGTCCGTCCGGCATTGCGGGCGCTTATTGCAGATGTTATAGCATTACACAACAATGTAACAGAATAACACATCCAGGTCCGCTCACGCCATCGGGAGACAGACAAATGAAACTGCCCGCCATCGCCGCCACGGCCATCGCCGCCCTGCTCGTCGCCTCGGCCGCCGAGGCCGGCCCGAAGGTCGTCACCACGATCAAGCCCGTCCATTCGCTGGTCGCCGGGGTGATGGCCGGGATCGGCGAACCGTCGCTCATCGTCGACGGCGCCGGCTCGCCGCACACCTACAGCCTCAAGCCGTCGCAGGCGCGGGCCGTCGAACAGGCCGACATGGTCGTCTGGATCGGCCACGAGCTGGAGGCCTTTCTGGAGAAGCTGATCGAAACGCTCGGGGCCAACGCCCGCGTGCTCGAACTGGCCGAGACCGACGGCCTCGTCCGGCTCAAGCTGCGCGAGGGCGGTGCCTTCGAGGGGCACGGCCACGAGGAGACGGCGGAAGCCGATGACGGGCATGGCCACGACGAATTCGACATGCATCTGTGGCTCGATCCGCGCAACGCGGCGGTGATGACGCGCCGGATCGCCGAGGCGCTCGCCGAAACCGATCCGGCCAACGCCGAGCGCTACCGCGCCAACGGCGAGGCGACCATCGGCAGGCTGGACGAATTGACGGCAGAGCTCGACGACATGCTGGCGCCGGTCAGGAATCGCCCCTTCGTCGTCTTCCACGACGCCTACCACTATTTCGAGAACCGCTTCGGCCTGTCGGCGGCGGGATCGATCACGGTCAGCCCGGACGTGATGCCGGGTGCCGAACGGATCGCCGCGTTGCGTGCCAAGGTGCGCGAGACCGGCGCGGCCTGCGCCTTCTCGGAACCGCAGTTCGAGCCGAAGCTGGTGGCGGTGGTGACGGAAGGTACCGACGCGCGCGCGGGCGTGCTCGACCCGCTCGGCGCCGACATCGAACCCGGCGGGGAACTCTATTTCGAGCTGATGCGCAGGCTGGCGGCCTCGGTGCGCGACTGCCTGGCCGAGGCAAGCTGATCGGGCCAAGCGCGCCGGCGCAATGGCGCCGGTCCCGAGGCGCGGGCGCTGCAACCCATCACCTTGTCCGTCTCGCGTTGCCGCTCGGCGCGATGAAGCGATAGAATGGATTGCAACAGCCTGCGGAAGCGCCATGCCCGACAAGCCTCACCTGACCATCCGCTACTGCACGCAGTGCAACTGGCTGCTGCGCTCGGCCTGGATGGCGCAGGAGATTCTGTCGACGTTTCCGCAAGAGACAGGTTCGGTGACGCTGGTTCCGGCCACCGGCGGCACCTTCGAGATATTGCTCGACGGCGAGATCATTTGGGAGCGCCAGCGTGATGGCGGCTTTCCCGACATAAGGCGGCTCAAGCAGATCGTGCGCGACCGGGTCGATCCGGCGCGCGATCTCGGCCATGTCGATCGCGCGGGCAACGCCCCGGCGCCGTGATCAGGCCAGTACCTCCTTGCCCAAGGCCGCCGCCGGCTCATCGTTGAGGCCCGCGCCCCTCAACAACGGGGGCGCGGGCCGGGCATGCTCCGGCTCAGAAGTCCATGCCGCCGCCCGGCATCGCCGGGGCCGGCGTTTCCTTCTTCGGCTTCTCGGCGACCATCGCCTCGGTGGTCACCAGAAGGCCGGCGACGGAGGCCGCATCCTGCAGCGCGGTGCGCACCACCTTGACCGGGTCGATGACGCCCTGGCTGAAGAGATCGCCGAATGCGTTGGTCTGAGCGTTCCAGCCATAGCCGAACTCGGCCTTCTCGCGCAGCTTGCCGACGATGATGGAGCCCTCGGCGCCGGCGTTCTCGGCGATCTGGCGCACCGGCGCCTCGATCGCCCGGCGGATGATGTCGACGCCGAACTTCTGGTCAGCGTTCTCGGTCTCGACCTTGCCGAGCGCGTTGGCCGCGCGCAGCAGCGCCACGCCGCCACCCGGCAGGATGCCCTCCTCGACCGCCGCGCGGGTCGCGTGCATGGCATCGTCGACGCGGTCCTTGCGCTCCTTGACCTCGATCTCGGTCGAGCCGCCGACCCGGATCACCGCCACGCCGCCGGCGAGCTTGGCCAGCCGCTCCTGCAGCTTCTCGCGGTCATAGTCGGAGGTGGTCTCCTCGATCTGCTGCCTGATCTGGGCGACGCGGCCCTTGATCTCGTCCTTGGAGCCGGCGCCGTCGATGATCGTCGTGTTCTCCTTCTCGACGACCACCTTCTTGGCACGGCCGAGCATGTCGAGCGTGACGTTCTCGAGCTTGATGCCGAGGTCTTCGGAGATGACCTGGCCGCCGGTCAGGATGGCGATGTCCTCAAGCATTGCCTTGCGGCGGTCGCCGAAGCCCGGTGCCTTGACGGCGGCAACGCGCAGCCCGCCGCGCAGCTTGTTGACGACGAGCGTGGCCAGCGCCTCGCCCTCGACATCCTCGGCAACGATCAGCAGCGGCTTGCCCGACTGCACCACGGCTTCCAGGATCGGCAGCATCGCCTGCAGGTTGGACAGCTTCTTCTCGTGCAGCAGGATGTAGGGGTCTTCCAGCTCGGCGACCATCTTCTCCGGATTGGTCACGAAATAGGGCGACAGGTAGCCGCGGTCGAACTGCATGCCCTCGACCACTTCCAGCTCGGTCTCGGCGGTCTTGGCCTCCTCGACGGTGATGACGCCCTCATTGCCGACCTTCTGCATGGCGTTGGCGATCATCTCGCCGATCGCCACCTCGCCATTGGCGGAGATGGTGCCGACCTGGGCGACTTCCTCCGAAGTCTTGATCTTCTTGGCCTTCTTGACAAGATCGGCGACGACCTCGGCAACGGCGAGATCGATGCCGCGCTTCAGGTCCATCGGGTTCATGCCGGCGGCCACCGCCTTGGCGCCCTCCTTGACGATCGCCTGGGCGAGCACGGTTGCCGTCGTGGTGCCGTCGCCGGCGATGTCGTTGGTCTTGGAGGCAACCTCGCGCACCATCTGGGCGCCCATGTTCTCGAACTTGTCCTCAAGCTCGATCTCCTTGGCGACGGTGACGCCGTCCTTGGTGATGCGCGGCGCGCCGAACGACTTCTCCAGGACGACATTGCGGCCCTTCGGACCGAGCGTGACCTTGACCGCGTCGGCCAGGATGTTGACGCCGCGCAGCATCTTGTCGCGGGCGTCGGCGCTGAACTTCACGTCTTTCGCAGCCATGTAATGCTCCTTCTATCCAGGTCCGAACGAGAACTGCCCGGCCCGTCAATTGGCTTCAGGTTTGAATTGCGTAGGCGCGAGGGCCTCAGGCGATGACGCCCATCACGTCGGACTCCTTCATGATCAGCAGGTCCTCGCCGTTGATCTTGACCTCGGTGCCGGACCACTTGCCGAACAGGATGCGGTCGCCGACCTTCACGTCGAGCGGGACCAGCTTGCCGGCCTCGTCGCGGCCACCGGGACCGGCGGCGATGACCTCGCCCTCGGAGGGCTTTTCCTTCGCCGTGTCGGGAATGATGATGCCGCCGGCCGTCTTCTCCTCGGCCTCGATGCGGCGGACCAGAATGCGGTCGTGCAGCGGACGGAACTTCATGAATGTTCTCCTCGTCAGGACAAACGGATTTGACGAAATCGCCCCGCTCCGGCCGGGCCCGGCGGAACGGAGCGCGACCCTCAGGAATGGCGTCGCGCGAACGAATTGGTTCTCCTTTCCGGCAGTTTCAAGACGTCGACGAAAAATTTAGCACTCACTTGACGAGAGTGCTAACATGATGTATTTGCGGACACTTTTGCACAAGAAAGCCCGCCCCGGAGGCGGAGCGGGCCGTGCCGAAGCCTGGCAGCTTCAGGCGTGGGCGTGCGGATGCTGGCGATAGTCCCAGACCGCCCAGGCCGAGACAACCGCCACCAGCGCGCCGAGGACGATCGCCGTCCACATGGCGCCGGCCATGGCGGCGAAGCCGAGCGTCCATGGCGAGATCACAAGCCAGATGCCGAGCAGGAGGTTGATCCATTCCTCCCATTCGGCGAACGCCGTCAGCGCCGCTACGGCGATGGCGCCGAGCACGACGGCGACGACCCAGGCGTTCCACGCGGCCGCGGCCTCGCCGGCGAAACCGACGACCCACGGCGAGATGAACAGGCACACCGCCAGAACAAGGTTGATCCAGTCCTGGCTCCTGCGGTTCTCGGTCAGACTGAAAGCCATGGTAACCTCCACGAATGAAAGTTGGACAAAGCGTTTCAGCGCGCGCACCAGGCGCGCCTGGAAAATAGGTAATGCGTCGTGAACGCCCATCAAGGGTATCTCGCGGGCGCCGGCTTTGGGGCGGCGCCGGGCAGGCGATGGACCGTCAGGCGGGCGGGCAGGGGGCGATCACGATCGGGGCGCCGGCGTCCCGGCCGATGAGGCGGCAGCCGCCGTCGTGGCAGAGGCGCCAGCCGCCGGCCGTGCCCGAGGCCGCCAGCACGAGCTTCGTCAGGGGCGGGCCGTCCGGCGTCCATACCCACCAGCCGTCCTCGAGGCGGGCGTCGTCGCCGGGTTCCATGCCGGCACCGGAGCCGCGCACGCGCGCTTCCGCGATTTGCAGCCCGCGCGGGGTCACCACCCACAATTCGCGCCACTCGGTCCGCTCCACCGAATGCGTCCAGCTGAGCAGGAAGGTCGTGCCCGCCAGCACCACCTGCTTGCCGGCGACGATCAGGCAGGCGGGCATGATCATGCCTCGCTGTCGCCGGCGGCCAGTGCTGCCCCGGCGCGCCGCCGCCGCAGCCAGATGATGGCGGCGAAGGCCGCTGCAAGCGCGAAGCCGATCTCGTCGGTCAGCGGCAGCGCGGCGATGAGCGTGAAGGCGGCAGCGACGGCCAGCAGGCGCTCATGCGCCTTGAGCGGACCGCCGAGATGGCCGATCACGGCCGCGCCCCACAGGCCGATCGACAGCCCGGTCTTGACGACGATGTAGACGACCGCCGGCCAGTAGCCGATCGCCTGCGCCAGCGGGCCGCCATCCTGCAGCATCAGCGCCGGTGTATAGACCGCCATGAACGGAATGACGAAACCGGCGGCGGCGATCTTGATCGCCTCGATCGATATGCGCAGACCGTTCTCGCGGGCGATCGGCGCGGCGGCGAAGCAGGCCAGCGCCACTGGCGGGGTGAGGTCGGCGAGGATGCCGAAATAGAACACGAACATGTGGCTGACGAGCAGCGGCACGCCGAGCTCCAGCAGCGCCGGGCCGGCGATCGAGGAGGTGATGATGTAGTTGGGGATGGTCGGAATGCCCATGCCGAGCACGATGCAGGTGATCATGGTCAGCACCAGCGACAGGAACAGGCTGGTGCCGCCGACCGACACGATGAACTGGCCGAAGGTGTTGGCGACACCGGTCAGCGTCATGGTGCCGATGATGATGCCGACGATGGCGCAGGCAACGCCCACGGGGAGCGCCGTCCTGGCGCCCTCGGCCAGCGAATCGCGGCAGAGCGCCAGCGTCTGGCGGCCACCCCTGGACAGCAGGTTCCAGGCGATGAGGGCGGCGACGGCGGCGAAGACGACCTGGGTGCCGAAGCGCAGGAAGGCGGCGGCGACGAGGCCGAGGCCGATCCAGAAGACGAGCCGGACGGCGCCTGCCGGCAGGCCGGCGGCGACCGAGCCGCCGAGGATCAGCATGACCGTCAGCGCCAGCCCGACGGTGCCGGCAAACAGCGGCGTGTAGCCGGAAAACAGCAGGTAGACCAGCACCGCCAGCGGCGCCAGCAGGTACCAGCGCTGGCGGATGGCGGCGAGCGGCGAGGGCAGTTGCGCCTTCGGCAGGCCGAACAGGCCGCGCTTGCCGGCCTCCAGGTGAACCATCCAGAAGGCCGAGGCGAAATAGAGCAGCGCCGGGATGATGGCCGCCTTGACCACCTCGAAATAGGCAACGCCCAGCGTCTCGGCCATGATGAAGGCGACGGCGCCCATTACCGGCGGCATGATCTGGCCGCCCATCGAGGCGGTCGATTCGACTCCGCCGGCGAAGGCGGCGCGATAGCCGAACTTCTTCATCAGGGGTATCGTGAACTGGCCGGTGGTCACCACATTGGCGACGCCCGAACCGGAAATGGTGCCCATCAGCCCCGACGATATCACCGCCACCTTGGCGGCGCCGCCGCGCTTGTGGCCGACGAGACCCAGCGCGATGTCGGTGAACAGCGCGATCATGCCCGCCCGTTCCAGGAACGAGCCGAACAGGATGAACAGGAAGATGTAGGTCGACGATACGTAGACCGGAATGCCGTAGATGCCCTCGGTGCCGAAGGCCATGTGGTCGATGACCTGGGCGAAGTCGTAGCCGCGATGGTCGAACGGCGCCGGCAGGTACTGGCCGAACAGACAGTAAGCGAGGAACAGACCGGAGATGATCGGCAGGGCGGGGCCCATCGCCACCCAGGCGGCGGCGAAGACGACGACCAGCGCGACGACGCCGACGGCGATGTCGCGCGGCAGCGGGTCACCCGCCCGCAGCAGCAGCCCGGCATATTCGTACCACTGGTAGGAGGCGACGGCGATGGCGGCGAGCGCCAGCAGCCAAGCAAGCGGCTTGGCCGGCGCCGGCCAGCCGCGCAGCGCCGCGGCGAGCGGGAAGGCGAGCAACCCGAGAAAGCCGACATGGACGGCACGCACGACCTGGCTCGGCAGATCGAGCAGGTGGGCGGCGGTGGCGATCTGGAAGGCGGAGAAGGCGACCGCGATCCAGAACAGCAGGCGCCCCTCGGCGCCGATCGGAAAGCGCTCGCCGGGCGCTTCGTCCGGGCCAGCCATGGTCACCGCCGGCCGGGCCTGCTGCCTTGATTCCTCGTCCAGCATCGCGTCCTCCCGGCGCTGCCGTCACCACAAAACCGCGCCGGCCCGCCACCTCCCGAGCGGCGGGCCGGCGGCCGGACTACATCAGGCCCTTTTCCCTGTAGTAGCGCTCGGCGCCGGGATGAAGCGGCACCGGCATGCCCTGCAGCGCGTTTTCGAGCTTGATCTGCTTGGCGGCGGCGTGGGCGGCCTCCAACTCGCCCAGGTTCTCGAACAACAGCTTCGTCATCTCGTAGGCGAGGTCGTCGGAGACGTCGGAATGCGTCACCAGGAAGTTGACCACCGCCACGGTCTTCACGTCGGTCTCCTGGCCATTATAGGTCCCGGCCGGGATGGTGGCGCCGACATAGGGCGCGCCCAGCTTGGCGACCACCTCGTCGGGCACGGAAACCATGTTGATATCGACCGAGGTCGCCAGGTCCTTGATCGAGGCGACACCAAGGCCGGCCGACTGCAGGGTCGCATCGAGCTGGCGGTTCTTGATGAGCTCCACCGATTCGGCGAAGGGCAGATACTCGGTCTTGCCAAGATCGTCATAGCTCATGCCGGCAGCGGCGAAGATGGCGCGGGCGTTGAGTTCGGTGCCGGATTTGGGCGCCCCGACCGACAGGCTCTTGCCTTTCAGGCCCTCGAGCGTGGTGATGCCCGAGTCCCTGGAGGCAACGATCTGGATGTAGTTGGGGTAGATGGCCGCGATGCCGCGCAGCTTGTCGAGCGGCGCCTTGAAGCCGGCTTCCTCGTCGCCGGCCCAGGCGAGCTTGAGGGAATCGCCCAGCGTGAGCGCCAGTTCGCCCTTGCCCTGCTGGAGGAGGTTGAGGTTCTCGACCGACGCCTTGGTCGACTGCACTTGCGTGCGCGCGCCGGCTATGTTGTCGGCGTAGATCTTCGACAGGCCGACCCCGAGCGGATAGTAGACGCCGGAGGTGCCCCCGGTCAGGATGTTGATGAACTGGTCGGCGCGGACCGGAGTCGAAATCGTCAACGCGGCAGCGGCCACGGCCACGGTTGCCACAAGAGAAGCGGTGATCTTCTTCATGCCTTCCTCCCTGGTTTGATATCCCGACGGTCCGAGCAGGACCGCCAATCCTCTGCACGATACCCGGTAGCAGGAAACATGCCAGCCCCGGGAAGCCCGAAAACGGCCCGATCCGGCCGGTTCCAACTCCCTGGCGGAAGCAGCGCCGGCAACAATCCGCCGGAACGCCGCCGTCAGTCGGCGGCAATCCGCCAGGGGCCGCCCGGACCGGACTCCTCCGGCTTGAGCCGGTAGCGGGCGATCTTCTCGGCCAGGGTCCGCCGCGGAACGCCGAGGCGCATTGCCGCCTCAGCCACCCGACCGTCGGCCGCCGCCAGCGCCTCGCGGATGAGCCCGGCCTCGAACGCGCCGACGCGCTCGGACAGGGTCGCCGCATCCACGCTCCCGCCGGGCCGCTCCCGGTTCAGGCCGTAGCCGAGCACGTAGCGCTCGGCCTCGGCGCGCAACTGGCGGACATTGCCCTCCAACGGCGCCGTTGCCAGCTCCGCCAGGGTCGCCGCCGGAATCGCAGGCACGTCGACGCCATGACGCCCGGCGGCAGCCCGCACGAAATGATGAAACAGGAGCGGGATGTCGCCGCGCCGCCCGCGCAGGGGCTTCAGCTCGAGCTCGACGGTGGCGAGGCGATAGTAGAGATCGCTGCGGAAAGTGCCGGCCGCCGCCGCCGCGCGCAGATCGACCTTGGTGGCGGCGAGGAAGCGCACGTCAATCGGCAATTGGCGATTGCCGCCGAGCGGTTCGACGACACGCTCCTGCAGCAGACGCAGCAGCTTGGTCTGCAGCCCCGGCGGCATCGATTCTATCTCGTCGAGAAAGACCGTCCCGCCATCGGCATACTCAATCTTGCCAACCCGGCGAGCAACCGCTCCGGTGAAGGCGCCGCGCTCGTGGCCGAATATCTCGCTTTCGAAGATGGTCTCCGGCACGGCGCCGCAATTGATGGCGACGAACGGCCTGTCACGGCGCTTGCCGCAGTCATGCAGGGCGCGGGCAACGACCTCCTTGCCGGTGCCGGTCTCGCCGATGATCAGCACGTCGACGTCGAAATCGGCCAGATGCGCGATGCGCCGGCGCAGTTCCACCATCGACGCGTCGCTGCCGATCAGCCGGCCTTCGAGCGGGTCGCCGCCGGAGACGCGGACGCGCAGGTCGCGATTCTCGCGCGCGAGCCGTCGCTGGCCGATGGCGCGGTCGAGCACCGCAACCAGATGTTCGGCGTTGTAGGGCTTTTCCAGAAAATCGTGGGCGCCCGCCCGCATGGCCTCGACGGCGAGCGCGACATCGCCGTGGCCGGTCAGCAGAACGACCGGGAGTTCCGGATCGAGCCGCCGCGCCCTGTCGAGCAGCGCCATGCCGTCGATCCCGGGCATGCGGATGTCGGTGACGAGCACATCGACGGCGCGGGCCTGGTCCGCCGACAGGATGGCCAGCGCTTCGCCTCCGCCGGCGGCGGCGTCGACCGCAAAGCCGGAAGCGGCCAGCCAGTCGCAGGTCGAACCGAGCAGGTCGGCATCGTCGTCGACGACGAGGATGCGGCCCCGGCTCATGCCGCCTTGCCCCTGCGCCGGGCGGGGAAGGAGGCGAGCGGCAGCGTCACGGTGAACTCGGCGCCGCCCGCGGCCGAGCGACCGGCGCGCAGTTGCCCGCCGAATTTCTCGACGATGGCGCGACAAATGGAGAGGCCGAGGCCGAGACCCTGGCCGACCTGCTTGGTCGAGAAGAATGGCTCGGTCATGCGGCTGATGATGGCCGGATCGATGCCAGGGCCGTTGTCGGCGACCGTCAGCACCCCCTCGTCGCCGCGGCGAGAGACGGTGATGGCGACCACGGGTCGCGGCGTGCCCGCAAGCGCATCGAGCGCGTTGTTGACCAGATTGACGGCGATTTGCTCGATGCGAATGTCGTTGGCGTTGACGAAGACCGGCTCGTCCGGCTGCTCGAACGAGATCGCCGCCGACTGGGCCTCGGCCCGATGGGCGACGATTTCGATCGCCGCCTCGACGCTGCGGGCAAGGTCGATGGCGCGTACCTCGGCGATATCGGGCCTGGCGAACGCCTTGAGGTGGCGTACCGTGCGCTGGATGCGCTCGGTCAGCGAGCGTGCCCGGCGCACAACGCGGGCGGCCTCGCCGGCGTCGCCACGCTCGGCATGCAGGCCGGCGGTCGCCAGCGTGTTCTCGATTGCCGCCAGCGGCTGGCTGACCTCGTGGACGATCGCCGCCGACATGCGCCCCAGCGCGGCGAGGCTTGCCGCCTGGACAAGCGAATCCTGGGCGGCGCGCAGGTCCTGCTCGGCCCGCCGGCGCTCGTGGACCTCGCGCGCCAGCTCGGCGGTACGTTCGGCGACCGCCCGTTCAAGGAGGTCATGCTGCTCCAGCTTGGCGCGGACGATCTGGCGGCGCTGCCGGAAATAGGCTACCGCCGCCGCCGACAGGAGGGACAGGAGCAGCGCCACCGAGGCGGCCAGCCATGCCCCGGCATTGATGGCGGCCAGATCGGTGGCGGCGAGAAGCTGCCAGCCGTCGGCCGGAACCGCCATGGTGCGGAACAGCAAACCCTCGGCGATGACGGTCGCCGGCGGCGCCATCGGCGCGGCGGTATCGATCAGCGGCCCGGCGGCGGCGAGGTCGATGCCGGAATATTTGCGCGTTTCGGCCAGCCGGCGCGCCGCGTCGGTCGTCAACGGCGCGAGGGTGCGGTAGCGCCATTCGGAGCGGCCGGAGAGGAACACCACGCCGTCGGCATCGGCGAGCGCGACCAGCGGGTTGGAGCGGGCCCAGCTACCTTCGAGCGGCGCCATGTCGACCTTGACGATGGCAACGCCGATCAGGCGCTCGCCGAGACGGATCACCGAGGAGAGGAAATAGCCCGGCCGGCCGGTGGTCACGCCGACGGCGTAGTAGCGTCCCTGACCGGTCGCCAGGGCATCGAGGAAATAAGGCCGGAACCGGTAGTTGTGGCCGACAAAGCTGAGCGGCTCGGCATGGTTGCTCGAAGCGATGGTCAGCCCGGTCGGGTCCATGATGAACAGGGCGTCGGCGCCGGTCTCGCCGGCGACGGCCTCGAGATAGCCGTTCGCCGCCGCCAGCTCGGCCTCACCGCCTTCGGTGAGCGCCGCGACGATGCGCGCATCGCGCGACAGCACCGGGGCCAGCGCGCGGAACCGCTCGATCTCGCTCTCGACGGCGCGTGCGTAAAGCTGCAGTCGCTGGTCGAGCCCGCCTTCGGCACGGGCGATGCCAGCGCGGTGCGCCATCTGCCAGAAGGCCAGCGTCACGGCGGCGGCCAGCACGATGACGGCGCCAAGGGCGGCCATTCTGCGAAAGGTCGGCGACAATGACTCCTCCCCCGGGCAATCCTATATCCGTTCCTACCGCGCTTGGAAGCGCGTTGCGCCAGAGGGAAGTCGGAGGGCAGCGCTCATTCTTGCCGGGCGCGTACGCGCCGCGTCATCTTGCCGGCTTCCGGCCAGGCGCCGGCCGTCGTTCAATCGGCGCCAGGAGAGGCCATGATCGAAACCCATCGCAGCATCGTCGCCCCGTCGGAATGCGACGGCAACCGCCACATGAATGTCAGCCACTACGTGAGGCGGTTCTCGGAGGCAGGCCAGAACTTCCTAGCCATCCATGGTGCCGGCGCGGCTGCCTACAGGCCGGCCAACCGCCATTTCCGCTTCCATCGTGAACTGGAGGAGAATTCGCGCGTGCTGGTGGTGTCCATCGCCGTCGGCGGCGGCGCCCATCGCGGCGAGATCGTCCACGTGATGGAGGACGCCGACCGCGGCTTCGTCTCGGCAACCTGCATCGATTCGGATTTTCCCGAATTGCCGACTGGCCTGCCGGCGACACTCGGCGGGCCGCCGGCCAAGGCGAGGCCGCGCTCGATCGAACGGGGCAGGTACCGGCCGGTCGATGTCGACACGCTGGTCGCCAGGCGGCTCGCCATGGTCGCCCACCGCAACCGCGTCGCGGCCAGCGAGTGTGACGGCGACGGCAGGATGAGCGACGGCGACCTCGTCGGCCGGTTCTTTGCCTCGGCCAGCCACCTTTGGTCCTATGCCGGCTTCGACATGTCCTGGTTCCGAGAGAACGGCCATGGCGGCGCCGCCGTCGAGATGAAGCTGACCCGCCACGCCGACATCGCCGCCGGTCAGGACTATGCCATCGTCTCGTGGGTGCCGCGCATGGCCGGCAAGATGCTGGCCTTGTCGAACCAGATGGTCGCGGTACCGGACAACCGGCCGCTCGCCTCGATCAGCGCCGTCTCGATCGTCCTGGACCATGACACGCGCACCGCCGTCGAAATCCCGGAAGCGTTCCGCCGCAAGCATGCCGCGCGTTTCGGCGAACTTGCGGCAATGGGGGTCTATTGAAGGCGCATTTCATCAGTTCCGACATCTACCGCGCGGCGGGCTACCCGCCCGGCCACCCGCTCGCCATCCAGCGCATCGGCACCGTGCTGACGCTGTGCGAGCAACTCGGCTGGCTGGCGCCGCGCGGCCCGGGTGTCTTCGTCGACAGCCCGCGAGCCAGCATCGAGGAACTGACGCGGTTTCACGACCCGGCTTATGTCGCCGCCCTGCGCGCGGCCGAGGCGGAAGGCTTCGTGCCGGCCGCTATCCGGGAGAAGTACCGCATCGGCACGATGGAGAACCCGGTTTTCGCCGGTCTGTTCCGCCGCGCCAGCACCGCCGTCGGCGGATCGATGCTGGCGGCCAGGCTGGCGGCGCGGGGCGGCATCGCCTACCACCCCTCGGGCGGCACGCACCACGCCATGGCCGACCACGCCTCCGGCTTCTGCTATTTCAACGATCCGGTTTTCGCAATCCTCGCCTTCCTCGACCTCGGTTTCGAGCGCGTGCTCTATGTCGATCTCGATGCCCATCATGGCGACGGTGTCGAGACAGCGTTTGCCGGCGACGGGCGTGTGCTGCTCATCTCGGTGCACGAGGCCGGCCGCTGGCCGCACACCGGCCAGCACAGCGACCGGGCCGGCGGCAATGCGCGCAACCTCCCGGTGCCGAAGGACTTCAACGACAGCGAGATGGACTGGCTGATGGAGCGGTCGGTACTGCCCATCGCCCGCGCCTTCGCGCCGCAGGCGGTGGTTGTCACCTGCGGCGCCGACGCGCTCGCCGGCGATCCGCTGTCGACCATGGCGCTCAGCAACAGCTGCCTGTGGGACGCTGTCATGGCGCTTGCCGGGCTCAGTGGCTCGACGGTCGTGCTCGGCGGCGGCGGCTACAATCCATGGACTGTGGCGCGGTGCTGGGCCGGCCTGTGGGGCCGCCTCAGCGGACGATCCATTCCCGACATGCTGCCGCCCGATAGCGTCGCGCTGCTGCAAGGTCTAAGCTGCGATCTCATCGACGAGGAGGACATGCTGGCCGGCTGGACGACGACCCTCGCCGACCCGCGTCATGACGGGCCGGTGCGGCCGGCAGTCCGCGAACTGGCCGAGGCGGTGCTGGCCGACGCCTGATCATTTGCCGCGGCCGCAGCGTGTCGGTTCTGACTTGCAGTTTGCGCCCGCGCGGTGCAAACATAGAAAAAATTAGATATGTTGCCGAGGAGGCGCCGTGTTGGCCGGATGGCTGGAACGGATCGGTGCGATCGAGGAGCTGGACGACGCCGAATTCGACGCCGGGCTGGTTGCCCGCATGGAAGCGGCGGCGCGGCGCCGGCGGGCCGGGCCGATCCGCTTCTCGACGCCGACCTTCAAGGAATATGACAGCAGCGAACTGAAGGGCTGTGCCAAGAACAGCTTCCCGGCTTTTTCGATCACCGGGTCGGCCTGCGCGCTCGACTGTGACCACTGCCAGGCGAAGATACTCGAGCCGATGATTCCGGCGACGAAGCCGGAAATGCTCGACCGGAAGGTTCGCGATCTGATCCTCCTGCAGAACCTGCAGGGGTTTCTGCTGTCAGGCGGTTCGAACCGGCGCAACGAGATCCGCTACGAACGCTTCTATCCGGTCATCGAGGGGCTGAAGCGCGACTTCCCGCATCTGAAGATCGCCATCCACACCGCGCTGACCGACGAGGCCGGCGCCCGACGCATGGAGGCGGCGGGTGTCGACACCGCCATGATGGACGTGATCGGCGCACAGGAAACCATCCGCGAAGTCTATCACCTCGACCGGCCGGTCGCCGATTTCGAGGCGACGCTGGCGGCGCTGACCGCGACCGCGATGGAAGTGTCGCCGCATATCGTCATCGGCCTCCACTACGGTGAAATCCGCGGCGAGGCCGATGCACTCGACATGGTGGCGCGCCATCCGGTCAACGCGCTGGTGCTGGTGGTCGTCATGCCGTTCTATGCGCGGCCGGGCACCTTCCGCACGCCGGCAACGGCCGATGTCGGCCGCATCTTCCTCGAGGCGCGCGCCAGGCTGCCCGACCGCAAGGTGCTGCTCGGCTGCGCGCGGCCGCCCGGCATGCACAAGCGGGTCACCGACGCCTATGCGGTGATGGCCGGGCTCGACGGCATCGCTTTCCCCGCCGAGGGTGCGGTGGCCGTCGCCCGCGCCATCGGCCGTGACCACCATCAGGAACACGCCTGCTGCTCGATCAAGATCGGCGCCGATATCGGGAGGGGGCCGGCGCTGCGCGCTTCGCCCTGCGCGGCATGAGCGGCTGGCATGACATCGACGTGCTGGTCGTCGGCCTCGGGCCGGCCGGGGCGTCGGCGGCGGCCGCTGCCGCTGCTGCCGGAGCCCGCGTGCTGGCCGTCGATCGCAACGCCCGGCCCGGCCTGCCGGTTCAGTGCGCCGAATTCGTGCCCATGCTGCTCGGCGCCGAGGTGCGGCAGGCGGCGGCGGCAAGCGTGCAGCCGATCGACCGCATGGCGACCCATGTGGCGGGTGAGGCGGCCGATCTCGAACCCGACTTCACCGGCCGCATGATCGACCGTGCCCGTTTCGATGCGGCGCTGGTCGACGAGGCGAAGGCCGCCGGCGCCGAAATCCGGTTCGGCACGCCGCTGCGCACGCTCGACGCCGACGGCATCGCCCGGCTGGGCGACGGCACGGCGGTGCGGGCCCGCGTCATCGTCGGCGCCGACGGGCCACGTTCGGTCGTCGGCCGCGCCATCGGCCGGGTCAACCGTCAGATCGTCGAGACCCGCCAGATCACCGCGGACCTCCGCATCGCGCACCGCGGCACCGACATCTTCCTCGATCGCGAGATCGTCGGCGGCTATGGCTGGCTGTTCCCGAAGGGCGGGGTCTGCAATATCGGCGTGGGCGTCGCCGCCACTGAAAAGCACCGGCTCAAGCCGCTGCTCGCGCGCCTCCATGCCCGCCTTGTCGAAGAGGGCCGCGTGGGCGAAACCGTCCACGGCCACACTGGCGGCGCCATTCCGGTCGGCGGCATGGTCGGGCCGACCGGCAGGATCGGTCCGGTGCCGGTGCTGCTTGCCGGCGACGCGGCCGGGCTCACCAATCCGGTGACCGGCGCCGGCATCAACGCGGCCGTCAACTCCGGCCGGTTGGCCGGAGAGGCCGCGGCGGCGATCTGGGCCGGCGAGAGGGGCGCGGCGCCCGACTATGGCGACGAGATCGAAGCCCTGTTCGGCCGTTCGCTGGCACTCGCCAGACGCCGGCGCGGCCAGTTGATGGCGGCGTGGCGGCGCGCCGACGGACCGACACCGGCCGAACTGCGCGACGGCTGGATCGCCTATCCGCAATACTGGGCCGACGCGGCGCCGCCACGGCAAGGAGCGAGGATGACGGCATGACCTGTCTGAAACCGGAAGGGGCGGTGCCCGGTACGGCCGGCGCGGGCGGACTCGACTTCAACGCCTACGAGCAGATGGCGCCGCGCGCGCCGGCCGCCATCCCGGCCGCGCTGCGCAACGGCGCTCGCGTCAAGCACAACAACATCGCGCCGGAGGGCGTCTATTTCCCGAAGTACAACATGCTGACGCCGCACATGCGCTCGCCCGACTACGTGCAGATGTCGACGGCGGCGGCGATCACGCTCGGGCTGGTGCCGGGCAGGATGCACCGCTGCTCGTGCACGCGCTGCCTCAACCTGCTGCTGACCTATCCGGAAGGCTGCCGGGCCAACTGCGCCTATTGCGGGCTTGCCCGCCACCGCGAGGCCGAGCGCGACTACGCCGACCGCAACTTCATCCGCGTCGACTGGCCGGCCGCGCCGATGGAGGAGGTGGTGGACATCGTGGCGCGCGACGTGGCCGGCTCGCCCTTCCACCGCATGTGCATCTCGATGATCACCCATCCCCGTTCGGATGCCGACGCCGTCACCGTGCTGAAGCAGTGGACCGAGCGCATCGACCCGGCGGCGATCCCGATCTCGATCCTGTCCAACCCGACCACCATGAACCGCTCCGACGTTCAGCGCATGCGCGACATGGGCGCCGACATCTTCACGGTGGCGCTGGACGCGGCAACGCCGGAAATCTTCGACCGCACGCGCGGCAAGGGGGTGCAGTCGCCGCACAACTGGAAGAAATACTGGGAAATCCTGATGGATGCCCGCGAGGTGTTCGGGCCGCAGAAGTTCGGCGCCCACATCATCGTCGGCATGGGCGAGACCGAGCACGACGTGCTCAATCTGGTGCAGCGGCTGGTCGACCTCGGCGGTCACAGCCACATGTTCTGCTTCTTCCCCGAAAAGGGCTCGCTGATGGACCATCTGCCGGCCACCCCGCGCGACCAGTGGCGGCGCGTGCAACTCGGCCGCTACCTGATCGACTATTGCGGCGTCCGCGTCGACCACATGCGGTTCGACGACATGGGCCGCGTCGTCGATTTCGGCATCCCGAAGGCGGAGCTCGACGCCACGATCGACGCCGGCATCGCCTTCCGCACCTCCGGCTGCCCCGGCAAGTTCGCCGACGACATCTCCGCCTGCGACCGGCCCTATGGCGATTCGCCGCCGTCCAACATCGCCAGCTATCCGTTTCCGCTGGCGGCCGCCGACATCCGCAGGGTCCGCCACCAGCTCGGCCTGGAGCAGCCCGGCGAGCACTATGTGGCCGACGAGGAATTCGAGGAATTCGGCCAATAGGAGCCGGCCGGCATGGCCCGCACGTTCCGCGTCATCGACACCGGCATCCGGCCCTGCCGCGAGCAGATGGCGTTCGACCAGGCGCTGATCGACAACCACAAGGCCGGCCGCATCGCCGACACGATCCGCTTCCTGCAGTTTCCACCTTCGGTGCTGGTCGGCCGTCACCAGGCGCTGTCACAAGAGCTGAACCTGCCCGCCTGCCGGGCGGCGGGCGTCGGCATCGGCCGGCGCATCACCGGCGGTGGCGCGCTCTATCTCGACGAGGGCCAATTCGGCTGGGAGCTCGTCTTCCACCGCGACACGCTGGCGATCGCCAATCTCGGCGAACTTGCCCGCGAAATCTGCGAGGCGGCCGCCTTCGGCCTGTCGAAGCTCGGCATCGAGGCGCGCTACCGTCCGCGCAACGACATCGAGGTCGAAGGGCGCAAGATTTCCGGCACCGGCGGCTTCTTCGACGGCACCACGATCTTCTACCAGGGCACGACGCTGGTCGACATGGACGGAGAGAAGATGGCCGCGCTCCTCAACATCCCGGCGGCCAAGCTCGCCAAGCGCGGCCAGACCTCGGGCGCGCAGCGCGTCGTCACGCTGAAGGAATTGTTCGCCGGCGAGCCGCCACCGGTCGAGGAGGTCAAGGCCGCCCTGCTCGAAGGTTTTTCAGACCGACTCGGCATCATCCCCGAGCCTGGCGAAATCCAGGCATTCGAGGAGGAGACCGCCCGTGCGATCTTCGACGAGGAGATCGGCGGCGACGACTTTGTCCATTCGATCGACCATCCCGACAGGGAGGCCGAGGTCATGAGCGGCAGCCATACCGGCGCCGGCGGCACGATCACCGCCCATGTCCGCCTCGAAGGGGCGCGCCAGAACCGGGTGCGCGAGATCGTCATCACCGGCGACTTCTTCGTGACGCCACCGCGCACGGTGCTCGATCTCGAAGCGGCACTGCGCGGCGTCGCCGTCAACGAGATCGAGGAGCGGGTGCTGCGGTTCTTCAACGAGGCCGAGGTCGGCCTGCTCACCGCGGCGCCGGCCGATTTCGTCGCCGCCATCCGTCAGGCGGTGCCGCAGATGGAGGCGGCGCGGCGCTGGCGGCTGTGGCAGCGCGCCGGCTGAGCGGCCTCAGTGCACCAGCACATTGCGGAACTGCCACGGGTCCGCCTTGTCGATGTCCTCGGGAAACAGACCGGGGCGATCGGTCAGCGGCGTCCAGTCGGTATAATAGCCCTTGACCGGCCCGAGATAGGGCAATTGCACCTCGAGGCAGCGCCGGTAGTCCATCTCGTCGGCCTCGACGATGCCGGCCTGCGGATTTTCCAGCGCCCACACCATGCCGGCCAGCACGGCTGATGTCACCTGCAGGCCGGTGGCGTTCTGGTAGGGCGCCAGCTCGCAGGTCTCGGCCAGCGACAGCTGCGAGCCGTACCAATAGGCGTTCTTCCGGTGGCCATAGAGCAGCACGCCCAGTTCGTCGATGCCGTCGACCAGTTCGTGCTCGTCGAGGACGTGGTGGGCGGGCTGGATGCGCCCGGCGGCGCCGAACAGTTCGTGCAGGCTCAACACGGCGTCGTTGCACGGATGATAGGCATAGTGGACGGTCGGCCGGAAGGTGACCTTGCCCTTCCTGTCGCGGGCGGTGAAGTAGTCGGCGATCGAGATCGACTCGTTGTGGGTGACGAGAAAGCCGTACTGGGCGCCCGGCGTCGGGCACCAGCTGCGCACGCGCGTGTTGGCGCCGGCCTGGTCGAGATAGATCGCCGCCTTGCAGCCCTTCTTGTGCTTGTGGGCGTTTCTCGGCTTCCACTTCTCATGCGTGCCCCAGCCGAGCTCGGCCGGCTGCATCCCCTCCGACAGGAAGCCTTCCACCGACCAGGTGTTCCAGAACACGTTCATCGGCTTGGGCGCGCGCGAGCGCTGGGTGTCGCGTTCGGCGATATGGACACCCTTGACGCCGGCCTTTTTCATCAGCCTTGCCCAGCCGGGCTGGTCATCCGGGCCGGGCTCATCGAACTTGAGGCCGAGATCGCCGGCGAGGTTGACGAGTGCCTGCTTGACGAACCAGGAGACCATGCCGGGATTGGCGCCGCAGCAGGAGACGGCGGTCGAGCCGCCCGGATTCCTGCGTTTCTCGGCGCGGACGGTCTCGCGCAGGGCGTAATTGGTGCGCGCCTCGTTGCCGGCCTTGCTGTCCCAGTAGAAGCCAAGCCAGGGTTCAACCACGGTGTCGACGTAGAGCGCGCCGAGCTCGCGGCACAGCCTCATGATATCGAGCGAGGAGGTGTCGACCGACAGGTTGACGCAGAAGCCCTGGCCGCCTCCGGCGGTGAGCAGCGGCGTCAGCATGTCGCGGTAGTTGTCGCGGGTGACGGCCTCGCGGATGAATCTGACGCCGAGCTTGTCGACGATATCGGCGCTCTCGCCCTCGGGATGCGGATCGATGATGACGAAGCGCGACCGGTCATAGGTGAAGTGGCGCTCGATGAGCGGCAGCGTGCCGCGACCGATCGAACCGAAACCGATCATGACCACGGGGCCGGTGATGGTGCCGTGGACCGGCCATTGCTTGTCAGCCATCGGGCGGGGACTCCTTGGATGGGGCGGGGTGCGTTCGGCCCGCCGTTAAGCACAATTCGCCGCCACAATAAAGGCGCGATTGACGCCGGCCGCGCGCAGACGGCGATGAACCGGTGCCCGCCATTTGCTCGCCGTCACGGGCATTGAAATGGCGCGCGAAACCGGCCACTGTCGACCGCAATCCTTCCAGGGCAGCCTGTGCGCGTATGAACGCGGGCTGCACTGGTCAGCGGAGGCTGCGCATGAAACCGATTTTCCTCCAGATCAAGACGGAGCCGGGCAAGGCCTATGAGGTGGCCGCCGACCTGGCCGACATGGAGGTTGCCTCGGAGATCTATTCGACCTCCGGGCAATACGATCTGCTGGTCAAGATATATGTGGCCGACGGCCAGGACGTGGGCCACCTGATCGCCGATCTGGCGACCAGGTTGAAGCACGTGCGCGACACCTACACGATCATCACGCACAAGGTGTTCTGACGGCGCGCCGGCCGCGCGCGTTCAGCCGCCGTTGACGGTGGCGAGCACCAGATTGACAATGCGCGATTGCACCGCCGGGTCCTTTTCCAGTTGCACGTGGTCGGCGTTCGAGAAGGACCGGATGTCGATGTTCTGGATGCTGCCGTTGAAGTTGCCGGCCGCGCGGTAGGGCTTGCCGCGGGCGCTGCCCTGGATCCAGAAATTGACTACCCTGGCTGATCCGGCGGTGAACGGCGGCGGCGCGGCAAAGCCCGGATCGACGCCGATGACCAGCGCCACCGGCACGCCGGCCTGGGCCAGCGTGTTGGCGAACTGCGGCGCTTCCTGGCCGCCGGTCGAATGGCCGGCGATGACGATCGGATGCGACACCCGGCCCTGGCGGTGGCGGCGGATGATGTCCTGGGCGATGCCCGACCACTGGCCGTTGGAGATCGACTTGGCGTTGACGCCGCGCGCCCGCAGTTGCGAGGTCATCTGGTCCATGCCGCGCGACCAGACGTTCATGAATCCGCGGATGAAATAGACTTCCTCCGCCTGCGCGGCGGGAGGCGCCGCGACGCTGGCCGAAAGACCGGCGAAGGCGGCAAGGACCATGGCCGAAATGCGTCCGAACTTCATCTTGTCAAACCTCTTGCTGTCGAATCAGTTGGCGGGAGCCCCTTAGTGGGCGGCATTAAAACTGCAAAATCTTGGCGCATGCAAGGCAAACGCCGCGTCCTGCCGCGCCTTCAGGCCGACAGGCCGCCGTCTATCGAGAGCGCCTGGCCGTTGAAGAAGCTGTTGGCCGGAGAAAGCGCCCAAAGCATGGCATCGACGACCTCGTCGATTTCGCCCAGGCGCTGCATCGGGTTGAAGGCGACCATGTTGGCCTCGGCCTTCTCGCGGCCGTGCGGCGAGGTCTCGAGCGGGGCGGTGACCATCTCGGTCTTGGTGAAGGACGGGCAGATGCAGTTGACGCGGATGCCCTTGCGGCCATATTCGACCGCCGCCGTGCGGGTCAGCCCGATGACGCCCGCCTTGGCGGCCGAATAGGCGGCGAGCTTGGGCGAACCCATCAGCCCGGCGGCCGAAGCGACGTTGAGAATGGCGCACTGGCTGCCGGTCCGCTCGACGGTCGACAGCATCAGCGGAATCTGGTGCTTCATGGCGTAGAATACGCCCATCAGGTCGACGGCGATGACCCGTTCGGCCAGCCGCGATTCCGTCTCGTGCAGGCGCACCTGCGGCTGGGCGATGCCGGCATTGTTGAGCGCGAGGTCAAGGTGGCCGTGGCGCTCGGCGATCAGGGCGGCGAGCTTCTCGCTGGTCTCCTCGACGGCGATGTCGCCGGACAGCCCGCAGATCTCGGCGCCACTCGCGGCGAGCGTGGAGACCGTGGCATTTACCAGTTCGTCGGTGTGATCGGTGACGACAAGGCGCGCGCCGCCCTTTGCCAGCATCTCGGCGGCGCGGCGGCCGAAGCCGCGCCCGGCGCCACTGACGAAGGCGACCTTGCCGGAAAAATCGTAGGCGTTCATTCGGGCTCTCCCCGGCGCGGCGCGACGACGATGACGTTGTTGGGGTCCGGCCGCTCATCGGCCGGCGCCTGGCTGTAGTCGCCCCACGGGCCGTCGCGGGTGGCGACGGCGGCGCGCGCGCCCTTCTCTGCGGCAAGCCCGATGAAGGCCTTGGCGTCGGGCGTGTTGCGCATGAGCCCGTCGAGGATCGGGCCCAGCACCTGCGTCGAATGGAGGCCCATATTCTCATAGGCGTGGTTGACGACGAGCTTCATGGCCGAAAGCTGCGACAAGGGAATCGAGGCGAGCTGCTCGGCCTGGCGCCGCACCGTCGCCTCAAGCTCGGCGAACGGAACCGAAGCGTTGATGAGGCCGATCTCGGCCGCCTGGCGCCCGGACAATGGCTTGCCGGTCAGCGCGTATTCCTTGGCACGCGTCAGGCCGAGGCGATAGATCCACATGCCGGACAGATAGGCACCCCACATGCGTGAATAGGGCGTGCCGATGCGGGCGTCGTCGCTGGCGATGACCAGGTCGGCGGCGAGCGCGTAATCGCTGCCGCCGCCGACGCACCAGCCATGCACCTGGGCGATCACCGGCTTGGGCGAGCGCCAGATGCTCATGAACTTCTGCGTCGGCGCGAGCACGGGCGCGGTAGAGAAGGCGAAATCCTTGCCGGGGTCCCATTGACCGCCGGTGTTGATCTGGTCGTCCCAATGGTGGAAGCCGTCGCCGAAGTCGAAGCCGCCGCAGAAGGCGCGGCCGGCCCCGCGCAGCACGATGACCCTGACGGCCGGGTCTCGGACAGCGGCGGCGATGGCCTGCTCGACCTCGTCGGGCATCGGCGGCACGATGGTGTTGAGTTCGTCCGAGCGGTTGAGCGTGACGGTGGCGATGGCGCCGTCCACTGAATAGAGGATGGTTTCGTATGCGGGCATGAGTTTCCTCCGGCACCTGATCGTCAATCGCCGGGCAAGGGTAGCCGGACGGCGCCGATTGTCCAATACGTAAACGTCAATCCGCCCGCTCGCTGCTACGCGTTGTCGGCGGTCGCAAGAACGGACTTCATCGGTCTGCCGGCGACATAGGTCTCGGCGACGGCGCGGTCGTCGCCCATGATGATCAGGGCGAACAGGACGTCGTGCAGACTCGCTGACAGGGCGTGGCGCGCCGCCATCACCGGCGTTGCCTCGGGGTCGAGGACGACGAGGTCGGCGAAGCGGCCGGGATCGAGGCTGCCGATCTCGTGGTCGATATGGAGCAGTCGGGCATTGCCGAGCGTGGCCAGATAGAAGGCGTCGAAGGCGGAAATGCGGGCGCCGGCGAGCTGCGAGACGACATAGGCGTCGCGCAGCGTGGCAAGCATCGAGAACGAGGTACCGCCACCGATGTCGGAGCCGATGGCGACAGAGACGGGCCGTGTCGCCTCGCGCGCGTGGCGGTAGCCGAACAGGCCCGAACCGAGAAAGTTGTTCGACGTCGGGCAGTGGGCGATCGCCGCGCCCGTTTCCGACAGCCGTGCCAGTTCGCGCTCCGACAGATGGATGCCGTGGGCGAAGAAGGCGCGTTCGCTCAGCAGGCCGTAGCGGTCGTAGACGTCGGTGTAGTCGCACGACCAGGGGAAGACGCGGGCAACCGCCTCGATCTCGGCCTTGTTCTCGGACAGATGCGTCTGCAGGACGAGGTCGGGGTGCTCGCGCTTGAGCGCGCCGGTTGCTTCGAGCTGGGCTTCGCTGGAGGTGACGGCGAAGCGTGGCGAGATGGCGTATTGGAGGCGGCCGCGGCCGTGCCAGCGGGCGATCAGTTCCTTGGAGCGCAGGTAGCCGCTCTCCGGCGTGTCGGAGAGGCCCCTCGGCGCGTTGCAATCCATCATCGTCTTGCCGGAGATGACGGCCATGTTGCGTCGCTCGGCCTCGCCGAACAGCGCGTCGAGCGCTTCCGGGTGGACGGTCGAGAAGGCGAGGCAGGCGGTGACGCCGTTGCGCACGAGCTCGTCGAGGAAGGCATGCGCTGCCTGCGCGGCGAGCGCCGGGTCGCCATAGCGCTGCTCCTCGACGAAGGTGTAGCGGTTGAGCCAGTCGAGCAGGTCGGCGCCGTAGGCGGCGATCATGCGATACTGCGGGAAATGCAGGTGGGCATCGATGAAGCCCGGCAGGATCAGCGAGCGGCCATGGTCGGTGATGGCCGTCCGGCGCCAGTCGTCCGGCAGGTCCGCCAGCGGCCCCGACCAGGCGATCTGGCCGCCGTCGTCGATCGCCACGGCGCCGCGATCGAAAAAGCGATAGGAGCGTTCCTCGCCGACGATGGCGGGGTCATCGATGAAGCTCAGCATCTGGCCGGCAACGACACGCACGGAACCGATTCCCTGTTGCAACGCAACATCGAAGTCTGCCGGGGCGGAGCGCCAAATGCAACGGCATTCGCCGGCGCCAAGCCACCCGCGCTGTTGTTGAGCGGCAGCAATTGCGCCGGCGATGGTCGTCCTTTAGCCTTTGCCAACCGAACAAAAAAGGCTGGGCGATGGCACCGCGAACCCGCAACCGACTGACATTCCTGCGCAACGGACGCCGCGTGGAGGAGGCGGCCGTCGATCCGAACGAAACCCTGCTCGACTATCTGCGGCTGCGCGAGCGCGCAAACGGCACCAAGGAGGGCTGCAACGAGGGCGACTGCGGCGCCTGCACGGTGGCGCTCGGCGCGGTCCGCGACGGCCGGCTCGCCTACGAACCGGTCAACGCCTGCATCCGCCTGCTCGGTACGGTCGACGGATGCGACGTGATCACCGTCGACGATCTGGCCGAGGACGGCCGGCTGCACCCGGTCCAGCAGGCAATGGTCGATTTCCATGGCTCGCAATGCGGCTTCTGTACGCCCGGCATCGTCATGACGCTGTTTGCGCTCTACCACGCCGGCATCAGGCCGGACCGCCAGACCGTCAACGACTGGCTGGCCGGCAATCTGTGCCGCTGCACGGGCTACCGGCCGATCGCCGAGGCGGCGCTGGCGGCGGTCACCGGCAAGCCGAAGGATGCGCTGAGCCAGCGCCGCGCCCGCACCGTGCTGGCGGTGGCCGAGATGCGGGACGGCGCCGACCTGTTCATCGGCTCGGCCAGGCGCTTCTTCGCCGCCCCGGCCACTACCGCCGCGCTCGCGGCGCTCTACGCCAGACATCCCGACGCCGTGCTGGTCGGCGGCGCCACCGATGTCGGCCTGTGGATCACCAAACAGCTGCGCGACCTGCCGAAGATCATCCATACCGGGCGCGCGGCCGGCTTCGCCGATGTCGTCGAGACCTCGGCGGCGGTGCGCATCGGCGGCGGCGCCACCTACGCGCAGGCATGGGACGCGCTCGCCGGCATCGACCCCGACGTGGCCGAGGTGCTGCGCCGGCTTGGTTCGCGCCAGGTGCGCGCCTCCGGCACGGTCGGCGGCAACATCGCCAACGGCTCGCCGATCGGCGACACGCCGCCGATGCTGATCGCGCTCGGCGCGGAGCTGGAACTGCTCAAGGGAACAGCCAGGCGGACGCTGGCGCTTGAGAATTTCTTCCTCGCCTATGGCAGGCAGGACCGGGGCCAGGGCGAGCTGGTGAGCGCGGTGACAGTGCCGAGACTGGCCCCCGGCCAGCATTTCCGTGCCTACAAGATCTCCAAGCGCTTCGACCAGGACATCTCGGCGCTGCTCGGCGCCTTCCGGCTGACGGTCGAGCGCGGCCGCATCCGCGAGGCGCGGATTGCCTTCGGTGGCATGGCGGCGACGCCGAAGCGGGCGCCGGCCACCGAAACGGCGCTGGCCGGACTGGCGCTCTCCGATCCGTCGACCTGGGCGCCGGCGATGGAGGCGCTCGAACGTGACTACCGTCCGATAAGCGACATGCGCGCCAGCGCCGGCTACCGCATGACCGTGGCGCGCAACCTGCTCACGAAGGCGCTGCACGAGATTGCAACCGGCTCCGACGGCGACAGCCGCCTGGTCGGGCGGCGCGGCGCATGGGAGACGGCGCGATGAACGCCAAGCCGGAACTGAAGGACGCAACGGTCGCCGTCGGCAAGGCGCTGGCCCACGACAGCGCCGCCCGCCACGTGACCGGCACGGCCCTCTATGTCGACGACCTGCCCGAGCCGGTCGGTCTCGTCCATGTCGCGCCGGGGCTGTCGCCCAAGGCGCGCGGGCGCATCGACAAGCTCGATCTGGCCGCCGTGCGCAAGGCGCCGGGCGTCATTGCCGTCCTCACCGCGCATGACATCCCCGGCCCGAACGAATGCAGCCCCTCGATCGGCGGCGACCCGATCATCGCCGACGGCGTCGTTGAGTTCCACGGCCAGGTGCTGTTCGCGGTCGTGGCCGAGACGCGCGACCAGGCGCGCCGGGCCACGCGGCTCGCCAAGGTCGACATCGACGAGGAGGCGCCGCTCGTTACCGTCGAGCAGGGGCTTGCCGCGGGCGCGCAGGTGCTCGACCCCTACGAGTTCCGGCGCGGCGACCCGGCCGAGGCGATCGGTAAGGCCCGGCACACGGTGTCTGGCGCCATGCTTGTCGGCGGCCAGGAGCATTTCTACCTCGAAGGCCAGATCTCGATGGCGCTGCCCGGCGAGGGCGGCGAGATGCGGATCATCGCCTCGACGCAGCACCCGTCCGAGGTGCAGCACCTGGTGGCGCGCATGCTGGGGCGGCCCGACGCAATGGTCGTCTGCGAATGCCGGCGAATGGGCGGCGGCTTCGGCGGCAAGGAGAGCCAGGCCGGCCAGTGGGCCTGCCTGGCGGCACTGGCCGCCCACGTCACCGGCCGGCCGGCCAAGATGCGGCTCGACCGCGACGACGACATGATCGCCACCGGCAAACGCCACGACTTCCTGATCGAATGGCGCGCGGCCCATGACGGCAAAGGGGTACTCGACGCCGTCGACGTCACTTTCGCCGGGCGCTGCGGCTATTCGGCCGACCTGTCGCTCGGCGTCAACGACCGCACCATGTTCCACGCCGACAATGCCTATTTCTATCCGCAGGTGCGCATCCATTCGAAGCGGGTGAAGACCAATACGGTTTCCAACACCGCCTTCCGCGGCTTCGGCGGGCCGCAGGGCATGGTCTTCGCCGAGCGGCTGATGGACCAGATCGCGGCCCGGCTGGGCGTGGACCCGCTCGAAATCCGCAAGCGCAATTTCTACCGCAAGGGGCGCGATATCACGCCGTATGGCATGAGGGTGGAGGACAATATCCTGAAGGATGTGGTCGGCCAACTGGCACGCACTTGCGACTATGCCGCGCGGCGGGCAAAAGTCGCCGATTTCAACGCATCAAGCCGGTTCCTGAGGAAGGGCATCGCGCTCAACCCGGTCAAGTTCGGCATCTCCTTCACGCTCATCCACCTCAACCAGGCCGGTGCGCTGGTGCATGTCTATACCGATGGCTCGATCCAGGTGAACCATGGTGGCACCGAGATGGGCCAGGGCCTCTACATGAAGGTCGCCCAGGTCGTCGCCGAGACGTTCGGCGTCGACATCTCGCGGGTGCGGATCACGGCGACCGCGACCGACAAGGTGCCGAACACGACGCCGACGGCGGCTTCTTCGGGCTCCGACCTGAACGGCATGGCGGCGCGGGAGGCGGCGGTTCAAATCCGCGGCCGCATGGCCGAGCTGGCCGCGCGGCTGTGGCAGGGGGACGCACGCAAGGTGCGCTTCGCCGGCGGCAAGGTGATCGTCGGCGGCCGCGAGATCGATTTCGCCGAGGTGGCGAAGAAGTGCTTCCTCGAACGCGTGCAACTTTCGGCCTCCGGCTTCTACGCCACGCCGAAGATCACCTGGGACCGGGCGAATGTCAGCGGCCGGCCGTTCCTCTATTTCGCCTATGGCGCGGCTTGCTCGGAGGTGACCATCGACACGCTGACCGGCGAAATGCGGATCGACCGTGTCGACATCCTCCACGATGTCGGCTCCTCGCTCAATCCGGCCATCGACATCGGCCAGATCGAGGGCGGCTTCGTCCAGGGCGCCGGCTGGCTGACCAGCGAGGAACTGGTGTTCGACGGCAATGGCCGCCTGACCACGCATGCGCCGTCGACCTACAAAATCCCTACCGCCTTCGACGTTCCGGCCGACTTCAAGGTCGAGTTATGGCAATCGAAGGGCAATCGCGAGGCGACGATCTACCGCTCCAAGGCGGTGGGCGAGCCGCCGCTGATGCTGGCAACGTCGGTCCATTCGGCGATCTTCCACGCGGTGGCGTCGCTCAAGCCCGGCGCCGTGCCGCAACTCGACGCGCCGGCGACGCCGGAGGCGATATTGAGGGCGATCGATTCCGTTCGCTGAGACGGGCAGCGGCAGTCCCGGGCCGACGAACCAACCGGTCATATCCGGCTGGCGGCGCGATCAGCGCAACCGTCGGTCACGTGTCAGAAGCGGGAGCGCAAGGACGGCGGCCTAGGCGCCGATGAAGATGGCAGCACACCGGTGCGGCCGCAGCCCGCAGGCGCGCTGGCGCTGTCGTACTCATGGTTTCAGCGTTCCCCTCAGAAAGAACGTCTCACGCTTGCCGTAACCCTTGACGTCGATCGCGCCTCGCGATTCGAACTCGAACGCGGACCGCCCCAACCGGCGGAAGGTGGCGCTGACCTGGATGCGCCCCGGCTCGCTGCGCTGGCACAGGCGCGCGGCGTAGTTCACCGTGTCGCCCCAGATATCGTAGCTGGTGCGCCGGTCGCCGATGACGCCGGCAACGGCCGGGCCGTGATGGATGCCGATGCGCATGGCGAGCGGCCGGTCGACCAGCTTCTCGCTGGCAGCCGCGTCGAGCAGGGCAAAGGCGAGCCGGCCGCAGGCCTCGACGCCATTGTCGGTGCCGCGCAAGCCGCCGGCGGCCATGTAGGCGTCGCCGATCGTCTTGATCTTGTCGACGCCGAGCGTCTCGCACAACGCATCGCAGCGCGAGACCAGGCGGTGGAGGTAGTCGACAACCTGGCCCGGCGAAGCGGCGGCGGCGGCCGGCGTGAACTCGACCAGATCGGCGAACAGGACGGTGACGCCTTCCAGCCGGTCGGCGATGCGCTGCTCGCCGCCGGCCTTCAGCCGATCGGCGATGGTCGCCGGCAGCAGATTGGCGAGCAGGTTCTCGGAGCGCGCGAACTCCTGCTGGACGCGGCGCTCGGCGAAATCGAGCGTGAACAGGATGTAGCCGACGACCAGGGCGTTGAGCACGATGGTCGACAGCATGGCTTGCGCCGCGAGGTTCTTGCGAAAGGCGTGATCGGCGGGAATGAGGAACCCGTTCTCGCCGGCAAAGGCGATGACACAGATCATCGCGACCAGCGCCAGGCAATAGAGCAGCAGGAAATTGCGCCAGTGGCTGACGCCAACCAGGAACAGGATGAACGCGGCGAGCGCGAAATAGGCCTGCAGATTGCTGTCGGTACCGAGCGCGAAAACGACGAAGGTGTGGCCGGCCAGGCTGACGAGAACGAGCAGGTTGGCAACCAGGTTGCCGCCATAGCGGTGCAGCCGCGGCAGCATCAGGCAGACGGTGGCGAAGATGGCATTGTAGACATGCAGCGGCAACAGGCCGCGGAAATCGTGCAGGCCGTTGCCGATCAGATGGGCGATCGCGCTCAGCGCGAGCGCGTAGGCGGCGACGTTGGTGAAGCGTTGGCGCCGGCGCAGGTGCGGCCGCTCGGTGACGATGCCCGCTTCCAGCAGGGTGTCGATCCATTCCGGCAGCGCGAGGCGTAGCCACGGCCGTGGCGGCGAGCGGCGGTCGACGGGGATCTTTGCCATGCGCGCGCATTCCCTCGGGCTGGGCCGACAGGTGCTCCTCGTGTCTCTCCCATCCCCGGCCAGAATACGCAAGATTGTGTCCAAGCGGGTAACGACTTGCGCTCCCGACAGCTTTCGTGGGCGACATCGCGGTGTTCCGGGTTGTCCGCCGCGCGCAACCGGCTAGTGTCGGTCCAGCGAATCGGGAGGGAGAAGCCGCCGATGAAGACCCGCGCCGCCGTCGCCTTCGAGGCCGCCAGGCCGCTGGAGATTGTCGAGGTTGATCTCGACGGGCCCAGGGCAGGCGAGGTCATGGTCGAGATCAAGGCGACGGGCATCTGTCATACCGACGCCTTCACGCTGTCGGGGGCCGATCCGGAAGGCATCTTCCCGTCGATCCTCGGCCATGAGGGGGCGGGAATCGTAGTCGACGTCGGGCCGGGGGTGACCAGCGTCGGCAAGGGCGACCACGTCATTCCGCTCTACACGCCCGAGTGCAGGCAATGCCCGTCCTGCCTGTCGCGCAAGACCAATCTGTGCACGGCGATCCGGGCGACCCAGGGCCAGGGACTGATGCCGGACGGGACCTCGCGCTTCTCGCTCGATGGCCGGCCGATCATGCACTACATGGGCTGCTCGACCTTCTCGAATTTCACCGTGCTGCCCGAGATCGCGGTGGCCAGGGTCAATTCGGACGCGCCGTTCGACACCATCTGCTACATCGGCTGCGGGGTGACCACCGGCATCGGCGCCGTCATCAATACCGCCAGGGTCGAGCCGGGTGCGACAGCCATCGTCTTCGGGCTGGGCGGCATCGGCCTCAACGTCATCCAGGGGCTGCGGCTCGCCGGCGCCGATATGATCATCGGCGTCGACATCAACGACGCCAGGAAGACATGGGGCGAGAAATTCGGCATGACGCATTTCGTCAATCCGACGGAGATCGGCGCCGACCTCGTTCCGCACCTCGTCAGCCTGACCCGGCGTGGCGCCGACACGATCGGCGGAGCGGACTACACTTTCGACTGCACCGGCAATGTCGCCGTGATGCGCCAGGCGCTTGAAAGCGCCCATCGCGGCTGGGGCCAGTCGATCATCATCGGCGTCGCGCCGGCCGGCGCGGAGATTTCGACGCGGCCGTTTCAGCTCGTCACCGGGCGGGTGTGGAAGGGCACGGCCTTCGGCGGCGCCCGCGGCCGCACCGACGTGCCGAGGATCGTCGACTGGTATATGGATGGCCGCATAGCAATCGACCCGATGATCACGCACCGTCTGGCCCTTGACGAAATCAACAAGGGTTTCGACCTGATGCATGCGGGCGAGAGCATTCGTTCGGTCGTCGTTTACTGACGAACCACCTGCCAAGAGGATTTGCCGATGAACACCCATCTACTCGAGGAACCGGACCGCCAGGGGGACAAGGCGCCGTCAAGCCCGCTGGACATGCTGCTGTTCAAGAGCCGCAACGTCATCATCACCGGCGAGATCAACGACAAGCTGGCGCAACGCACCGTGGCGCATCTGCTGGCGCTGGCCGAGGATAGCGACGATCCGATCAATGTGTTCATCTCCTCACCGGGTGGCCATGTCGAGTCGGGCGACATGGTGCACGACATCATCAAGTTCATCCGGCCCAAGGTGCGCACCATCGGTAGCGGCTGGGTGGCGAGCGCCGGCGCGCTGATCTTTGTCGGCGCCGAGCGGGAGAACCGCTACTGCCTGCCCAACACGCGCTTCCTGCTGCACGAACCGAGCGGCGGCATCGGGGGCTCGGCCTCCGACATCGAAATCCAGGCCACCCAGATCAAGCTGATGCGCGAGCGGTTCGAAAAACTGTTCGCGGCGGCGACCGGCCAGACGCCGGAGCGCATCCGCAAGGACACGGCGCGCGATTTCTGGCTCAATACCGAACAGGCGATCGAATACGGCCTGCTGGGCAAAGTGATCACCTCGATCGACGAACTGCGCTGAGCCCAATTGCGCCGCGGGACGCTGCTGCCGTAGCCGGGCGGGGTGGCTCCGGGGTGGCCAAGGCGGACGGCGATGTGTTAGCCAAGGGTCCGGTCGCGGCCGCCCGCCGTGGCGGGTCGGCCTGGCCGATCGGCGGTGTGCCGCGGCGTGGCCGCGCAGTTCGACGGTCGCGCCGGCGATCGAGATTACCATCATTCCGAGTACAGACGAGGTAGTTCAGTGAGCGAGGAGCCGCACATTTTCGACGAGGCCGGGGACAACGACACGCTCGGCGGCCGGCTGTGGCGGGCACGCGAGGCCGTCGGCCTGTCGGAGGCGGCGCTTGCCAAGGCGCTCGGCATCCGCCCCGAGACGCTGCGTGCCTGGGAGAGCGACCGCTCGGAACCGCGCGCCAACAGGCTGGTCACGATCGCCGGGCTGCTCAATGTCAGTCCAACCTGGCTGCTGCATGGTGTCGGCGGCGCCCCGCAGGGCGAAACGCTGGCCGAGGAAATCGGCATCGTGCGCACCCAGCTCGAACGCATCCGGCAGTGGCGCCAGCAGACCGACGGGGCGATCGCCAGCATCGAGAAGGCGCTCGATCGCATCGCCCAGCGCACGGGCATTTGATCGCTCTCGTTACGGCCTTCGCAGAACCGGCATTGTCGGCCGCGCTGACGCGGGTAAACTGGCGGCCGGTTCCAGGCTGGGCGGAGGCAATTGATGCGCACCATTCTGATCTCGTTGCTGGCGGCGTTGATGATGGCGGCGTCGGCTCAGGCCGACCCGAGTGGCAAGTACTCGGTCAGCGGCACCAATCCGGACGACGGCAAGAAATACACGGGCACGGTCGAGGTCACGCGCACCGGCGAGACCTACTCAGTGGTCTGGCGGATCGGCAACGACGTCTTCAACGGCACCGCCATCGCCGGCTACATCGAGGTCGGCAACTACGTCGCCGGCGCGGCGACGGTCGACGATACCGTTCTTTCGGTCGCCTACAGTTCCGGCAACAGCTACGGCCTGGCGGTCTACGTCCAGCAAAGCGACGGCGCCTGGGAGGGCGTGTGGACCTATGGCGGCGGTACCAAGGTCGCGACCGAACTGTGGCTGCCGATGTAGCGGATGGTTTGGCGCGGGCGTCGATCGGGCCCATGAGGCATTGCCCGGCGGCCAAGCCGATAATAAACATGGAAACGGTTGCACCGCCCGGCCGGCGGCCGGCGGCCGGCGTGGGCGCCTTGTCCGCGCGACAATCGGGTCGGCATGCGATCCGGCACGGGAGGAACCAATGGCCACCAGCGCTTCACAGAAGATCGCGGCGAACAAGCCCTGGCTGAAATCATATCCGCCCGGCGTTCCCCACGAGATCGGGCAACTGGAATTCCCTTCGCTTGGAGCGCTGTTTGAGGACGCATGCGCCAGGTTCGCGGCGCGGCCGGCCTACACGCTGATGGGCAAGTCGATCAGCTACGCCGAGCTTCTGGAACTGTCGAGCCGCATCGGTGCCTTCCTGCAGTCAAAGGGCCTTGAAAAAGGTGACCGTGTCGCCATCATGATGCCCAACATCCTGCAATATCCGGCGGTCCTGTTCGGCGTGCTGCGGGCCGGTTTCACCGTCGTCAACGTCAATCCGCTCTACACGCCGCGCGAACTCCAGCACCAGCTCACCGATTCCGGCGCCAAGGCGATCTTTGTCCTGGAGAACTTCGCCACCACCGTCGAGAAGGTGATGGGCAAGGTGCCGGTCGAGCATGTGGTCGTCACCGCCATGGGCGACCTGCTCGGCGGGCTCAAGGGCGCCATCGTCAATCTTGTGGTGCGCCGCCTCAAGAAGATGGTGCCGGCTTGGTCGCTTCCCGGGCATGTCAGCTTCAAGGCGGCGCTGGCGCAGGGTCAGGGCAGGGCGCTCGCGGCGGCCAGCGTCACGCCGGATGACAACGCCTTCCTGCAATATACCGGCGGCACCACCGGTGTCTCAAAGGGGGCCACGCTCAGCCAAGGCAATGTGCTGGCCAATGTCGAGCAGAACAAGGCGTGGATCGAGGTCGCCTTCAAGGACCGGCCAGAGCCGGAGCAGCTCGTCTATGTGTGCGCGTTGCCGCTCTACCACATCTTCGCGCTGACGATCAACGCGGTGATCGGCGCCTCCAAGGGCGCGCAGAACATCCTGATCCCCAATCCGCGCGACATTCCGGGCTTCGTCAAGGAACTGGCCAAGTACAAGGTCCATGTCTTCCCGGGTCTCAACACGCTTTTCAACGCGCTGATGAACAATCCGGACTTCGCCAAGCTCGACTTCTCCTCGCTGATGCTGACCATCGGCGGCGGCATGGCCGTGCAGCAGCCGGTCGCCGAGCGCTGGAAGAAGATGACCGGCGTGCCGATCTTCGAGGGCTATGGACTGTCGGAGACTTCGCCGGTGGCGACCACCAACCGCTTCGACAGCACCGACTTCACCGGCACGATCGGCCTGCCGATCCCATCGACCGAGATTGCTATCCGCGACGAGGACGGCCGCGACCTGCCGCCGGGCGAGGTCGGCGAAATCTGCATCCGCGGCCCGCAGGTGATGAAGGGATACTGGAACCGGCCGGACGAGACGGCCAAGGTGATGACCGAGGACGGCTTTTTCCGCTCGGGCGACATGGGCTTCATGGACGAGAACGGCTATGTCAAGATCGTCGACCGCAAGAAGGACATGATCCTCGTCTCCGGCTTCAACGTCTATCCCAACGAGATCGAGGAATACGCGGTCTCGCATCCGGGCATCCTCGAAGCTGCGGCCATCGGCGTGCCGGACGAGCACTCGGGCGAGGCGGTCAAGCTGTTCATCGTCAAGCGCGACCCGGGCTTGAGCGAACAGGACGTCAAGGACTGGTGCGCCAAGGGCCTGACCAACTACAAGCGGCCCAGGCACATCGAATTCCGCGCCGACCTGCCCAAGACCAATGTCGGCAAGATCCTGAGGCGCGAACTGCGCGGCTGAAGGCTGAAGCGGCGGACCTTGCGGCCCGCCGCCGATGCGTGCCGCGGGCGGCCGGTCAGCCGACCGGCGCGCCGTCGTCGCGCCGAATGGCGATGATCGCCGAACGCGGCAGCCTGCCCTCGCCATCGGGGAACGGCGCGGCCGGGTGCTGAATGCCGACGAACATGGTGCGCCGGTCGGCCGACCAGCACAAACCGGTCACCTCGCAACCGAGCGGGCCGGTGAGAAAGCGCTCGATACGGCCGGTGGCGGGGTCGCCGGCAAGCATCTGGTTGTTGCCCTGGCCGGCGAAATCGCCCTCATTGGAGTCCTCGCCGTCGGTCTGTATCCACAGCAGGCCGGTCGAGTCGAACACGGCGGCGTCGGGCGAATTGAACATGTTGCCCTCGTTGATGTTGGACGAGCCGGCATACGGTCCCTCCTTGACCTTGGGGTTGCCGGCCATGACGAACAGGTCCCAGGTGAATGCCGGATCGGCATGATCGTCGTTGGCCGGATACCAGCGTACGATCTGCCCATACTGGTTCTCGGCGCGCGGATTGGGACCGCCGACCGGCATCTCGTCGCCGCCGGCATTGGTCTTGACGCCGCGGCGCGTATTGTTGGTCAAGCAGCAATAGGCCTCGATGGCGACGGGGTTGACCGCGACCCATTCGGGGCGGTCCATCGTGGTGGCGCCGACCTTCGAGGCGGCGATGCGCGAATGGATGGCGATCTCGGCCGGGCTCATGCCGCCCGTCGTCTCGCCATTCAGCTCGATCCACTGGCCGGAGCCGTCGTCGAGGAATTTGGCAGCGTAGAGCTTGCCTTCGTCGAGCAGGGCCGACGTGTCGCCGCCCGGCACATGGACGCCATTGGAGACATATCGGTAGATGAATTCGCCGCGCTCGTCGTCGCCCATGTAGACGACCACACGACCATCGCGGGCGATCACCACGGCCGCGTTCTCATGCTTGAACCGACCGAGCGCGGTGCGCTTGACCGGCACCGAACCGGGGTCGGACGGGTCGATCTCGACCACCCAGCCATGGCGGTTCGGCTCGGTGGGGTTTTTCGAGATATCGAAACGGGCGTCGAACTTGTGATAGTCGTAACCCCAGCCGTCATTGCCGATGCCGTAGCGGGTCATCTCGCCGGTGGGCTGGAAGGCGGCGTCGGTCGAGCCGAAATAGCCGTTGAAGTTCTCCTCGCAGGTGAGGTAGGTGCCCCACGGTGTCTTGCCCGAGCCGCAATTGTTGAGCGTGCCGAGCGCCTTGACCCCGTCAGGGTCGGCGGCGGTCCTCATCAGGTCGTGGCCGGCGGCGGGGCCGGCAATGCGCATCGGCGTGTTGTGCGTGATGCGGCGGTTGAGCGGGCTGTCAGTGACGACCGACCAGCCGTCGGCGCCCTCGGCGATCTCGAAGACGGCGACACCCTGAACGTTCTGCAGTTTCAGCACATCGCCGGCGTTGGCCGGCACACCATCCTGGCGGTTGGGCAGGTTAACCTTGCGATTGGCATATTCGTGATTGACTGCGATCACCTGGCGGCCGCCGATGACGAACAGTTCCATACCGTCGGTGTTCTCGCCGAAGGCGCGTTCGGCGTGGGCGGCGTCGCTGCCGGTGGCATGATCGAGGTCCGCGACGCCTGCAAACAGCGGCTCGCCCCATCTTACCAGCGGCCGCCACGAATACCCTTGCGGAACGTGGACGGTGTGGTCGGTGGCAGCCGGCACCGGCTCGAAGGCGAACCGGCTGGTGCCGGACATGGCGCGCGCGCCAACCGGCGCCAGCAGCGAGCCCGCGCCCATGCATGCGGCCGCCGAGCCGAACACGACGACGCCGCCGAGGAAGCCGCGCCGCGAGATGGCCTTCTCGACCACGCGGTCGAAGTCGGTTACCGCCGGCCGTGGATAGTTGGCCTCGTCCCACTCGTCGAAACTCAGTTCACGCGGGGTGTGCTGGTCCATGTCGTTGCTCCAGTTCTGGAGGATATGGGGCAATGGCGGCCCGACGGCGCGGACCGTGCTCGCCCTGGAACTGGTACAATTCCAACATGACAGGCGGGCAAAGCCGGCGTGACAGCTTGGTGACGGCGCGGCCGCCCGGCTTGGCGGGCGGGCCGGCCTTGTGCTGGCCACGGGCGCCCCGCAGCCTACCCGGCCGGCGCGGCCGCCCTGGCCTTGACGCCCTTGCGCCCGTGCGGCGCACGGAACTGCGCCAGGAGGTCGGCCCTCTCCTTGTCCGCCCGTTCGATCGCCGCCTGCTTGACCGGGCCGAAGCCGCGTATCTCGTCGGGCAGGCGGGCGAGCGCCACCGCGAAACGGTGGTTGTCGGCGCCGAGGGCGCCGATGATCTCGGCCAGCATCGCCTCGTAGTCGGCGATCAGCCGGCGTTCGGTCCGCCGCTCGGGCGAGCGGCCGAAGGGATCGAAGGCAGTGCCGCGCAGGCGCTTCATCCTCGCCAGCAGGCGCATGGCCGTCAGCATCCACGGGCCGAACTGGCGCTTGCGCGGCCGGCCATTGGGAAGAATCTCGCTGGCGAGCACCGGCGCGGCAAGGTGGAAGGTGAGCTTCATAGCGCCGTCGAACGTCTCGCGCAGCCGCCTTTCGAAGTCACCGTCGGTGTAAAGGCGGGCAACCTCGTACTCGTCCTTGTAGGCGAGCAGCTTGAAGTAGTAGCGGGCGACCGCATTGGTGAGGTCGCGCTTGCGTCCCAGCCGGGCCTCGGCCGCCTCGACGCGGGCGACCAGGTCGCGATAGCGCCGCGCATAGGCGGCGTCCTGATAGCCGGTCAGGAACCCGGCGCGCCGCTCCACCAGCTCCGCCAGCGTCGCCGGCTCGGCCGCCGTACCGGATTCGCCGGCGGCAATCCTGGCCGCCTCGTCGGGCCGGGCGGCGAGACGCCGCCCCCAGTTGAACGCCAGCCGGTTGGCCCTGACCGAGACGCCGTTGAGCTCGATGGCGCGGTCGAGCGCCGCGTGGCCGACCGGGAGCAGGCCCTTCTGCGCCACATAACCCAGCATCATGATGTTGGTGGCGATGGCATCGCCACACACCAGTTCAGCCAGCCGGCCGAAGTCGACGCGGTCCGGTTCGCCGCTGATGTTGGCGGCGATGGTCTCGAGCACTTGCCTTTCGTGGAAGTCGAAGTCGCGATCGAAGACGAAACCGGAGACCGGCGACAGGTGGGTGTTGAGAACGGCGCGCGTGCGGCGCGGCCCGCACAGCGCCACGCCATCCTTCGAAGCGGCGACCACCGTGTCGGCGGCGATCAGCACGTCGGCCTCGCCGGACGGAATCTGGGCGGAGGCGACCTCTCCGGGGGTCGGGGCGAGGCGCACATGGGAAAGTACGGCACCGCCCTTCTGGGCGAGGCCGGAGAAGTCCTGGATCAGCGCGGCCTTGCCCTCCAGATGCGCGGCCATGCCGATGATGGCGCCGATGGTCAGCACCCCGGTGCCGCCAACGCCGGTGATGGCGATGTTGTAGGGCCGGTCGAGCGCAGCAACAGCCGGCTCCGGCAGTTTCTCGTCCGACAGCGCCGGCAGGGCACGCTTTCTCGGCCGCGCGCCTTCGACCGTGACGAAGGACGGGCAGAAGCCCTTGAGGCACGAGAAATCCTTGTTGCAGGCGGACTGGTTGATCTGGCGCTTGCGACCGAGTTCGGTCTCCAGCGGCTCGATGGCGATGCAGTTCGACTGGACCGAACAGTCGCCGCAGCCCTCGCAGACGGCCGCGTTGATGAAGACGCGCCGGTCGGGGTCGACCATGGTGCCGCGCTTGCGGCGGCGGCGTTTCTCGGCGGCGCAAGTCTGGTCGTAGATGATCGCGGTGCAGCCCTGCACCTCGCGTAGGTGGCGCTGCACCTCGTCGAGATAGTCGCGGTGGCGGACCCTGACGCCCGGCGCCAGATCGTGCGCCGAATAGCGCTCGGGCTCGTCGGAGACCAGCCAGATCTCGCGCACGCCCTCGGCGTGGAGCTGGCGGGAGAGCTGCGGCACGGTCAGTTCGCCGTCGACATGCTGGCCGCCGGTCATGGCGACCGCGTCATTGTAGAGCAGCTTGTAGGTGATGTTGGTCCCGGCGGCGACCGAGGCGCGGACGGCGAGCAGGCCGGAGTGGAAATAGGTCCCGTCGCCGAGGTTGGCGAAAACATGCTTCTCGTCGGTGAACGGGGCGGTGCCGATCCAGGTGGCGCCTTCGCCGCCCATGTGGGTGTAGGTCTCGGTGTTGCGGTTCATCCACAGCGCCATGAAGTGGCAGCCGATGCCGGCAAAGGCGCGGCTGCCGTCCGGCACCACCGTCGAGGTGTTGTGCGGGCAGCCGGCACAGAAATGGGCCATGCGCGCCACCGGCGGCTGGTGCGAGAGGCGGAGCCGGTGGCGGTCCTCGTAATAGGCAAGGCGCTCGGCGACGCGATTGCGCAGGTCGTCGGGCAGCTCGAACTTGAGCAGGCGCTGGGCGATGACGCGGGTGGCGACGCCGGCGGTGATGTCCTCGTGCAGCGACAGCACCCGGTTGTCCTGGTCGTCGAACTTGCCGACGATGCGCGGGCGCACATCGGCGCGCCAGTTGAAGAGCTGCTGCTTGATCTGATGCTCGATCACCTCGCGGCGTTCCTCGATGACGAGCACTTCCTCGAGCCCCTCGGAAAAGCGGCGCACGCCCTCGGGCTCCAGCGGCCACGGCATGCGCACCTTCATCAGCCGCAGGCCGATCAGGTTGGCGGTGCGCTCGTCGATGTCGAGGTGGCGCAGCGCCTCGCGCACATTCTCATAGGCCTTGCCGGAAGAGATGATGCCGAAGCGCGGCTTGCGCGAATCGACCGTGATCTGGTCGACGCCGTTGGCGCGGGCGAAGGCGATCGCCGCATAGCCCTTGTGTTCCTGCAGCCGTTCGTCCTGGGCATAGCGGTCGTCCGGCCAGCGGATGTTGAGTCCGCCCGGCGGCATCTCGAAATCGTTGGGCAGCGCGAACGCGCGCTGCTCGCCGGCAAGATCGACGACGCCGGTGGTCTCGACCGTATCGGCGATGACCTTGTAGCCGACCCACAGGCCGGAATAGCGGCTCATGGCGATGCCGAGAAGGCCGAGCTCGGTGAATTCGAGCACGGAACTGGGAAACAGCACCGGCATGATCGCCGCCATCAGTGCGTGGTCGGACTGGTGGGCGACGGTCGACGACTTGGCGTTGTGGTCGTCGCCGACAACCGCCAGCACGCCGCCATGGCGCGACGTGCCGAAGGAATTGGCGTGCTTGAACACGTCACCGCACCGGTCCACTCCCGGCCCCTTGCCGTACCAGATGCCGACGACGCCATCCTTGCGGGCGCCGGGCGACATGCCGACCTCCTGGCTGCCCCACACTGCGGTGGCGGCAAGGTCCTCGTTGACGCCGGGCCGGAAGACGACGTCGTGGGCGTCGAGATGCTTCCTTGCCTGCTGCAGCGCCATGTCGAAGCCGCCGACCGGCGAGCCGCGATAGCCGGAGATGAAGGCGCCGGTATTGAGGCCGGCGGCGCGGTCGCGGCGGATCTGGACGATCGGCAGGCGCACCAGCGCCTGGGTGCCGTTCATGAACACCTTGCCGTCGGTGGCGGCGTACTTGTCGTCGAGCGAGATGGCGGTCGTACCCGACGCACCCCGCAGCCCTGGCTTGCCCATCGAACGCGCCTCCCTTGCTGATGCGTCGCGCCACACGGTTGGCAGTATGCGGCATTTACCGGAGACTGGCAGTTCAATTTTCGCGAAGCGCCGGGTCCAGGTGCGCGTGTCTGTCCTACACTTCTTGCGTTCCGTAGGCCCCCATCATCCGATGGCGGCGTTGATGGGGCCCGTGGCCCATGCAGCTCATGCCCGCGATTCAGATCGGCAGCATGGTGGTGTTCTTGACCTCGCTCAGCGCGAAATGGGAATTCATCGTGCCGACATGCGGCAGGCGCAGCAGTTCGGCCTTGACCGTGCGCTCGAACTCGCGCACCGAGCCGACGACGACGCGCAGCAGGAAGTCGAATTCGCCGCTCATGGCATAGCATTGCAGGACGGCGGGCACGCGCCGGGCGGCGGCTTCGAAGGCTTCGAGGACTCCCGGCGAATGCTTCTCCAATCGGACGAAGACGAAGACGGAAATGTCGAGGCCGATCTTCTCGGCGTCGATGAGCACCAGCCGGCCCCTGATGATGCCGGCTTCCTGCATCTTGCGGATGCGCCGCCAGCAGGGCGTGTGCGACAGGCCGACCGCCTCGCCGATCTCGGCGATCGAGCGATCGGCGTCGCGTTGCAGAATGCGCAGGATGTTGAGATCGATCTCGTCGAGTTCGGGCCGCCGCCGCTGCATGGCCTGACCAGGTTTGAATTCCGCCGCCGCCGGCACTAGAGATTGCGCCATGCAGCCTATCACCGTCACCGCCCTCTACAAGTTCGTTTCCCTGCCGGATTATCGCGACATGCAGCCGGCGCTGCTCGGCTTCTGCAGGCGCCATGGTCTGAAGGGCACGCTGCTGCTGGCGGCCGAGGGCATCAACGGCACGGTGGCCGGCAGCGCGGCGGCGGTCGCGGCGCTGCACGCGCACCTGAAATCCGACCCGCGTTTGGCCGATATCGAGCACAAGGAATCTTGCTGTGGCGCCAATCCGTTCCCCCGCATGAAGGTGCGCCTGAAGAAGGAGATCGTGACGATGGGCGTGCCCGGCATCGACCCGACCCGGGACGCCGGCATCCATGTCGAACCGGCCGAATGGAACGCGCTCATCGGCGACCCCGAGGTGGTGGTGATCGACACGCGCAACGACTACGAGGTGGCGATCGGCACCTTCGCCGGCGCGGTCAACCCGGCAACGGCAAGCTTTCGCGACTTCCCCGCATGGTTCCGGGCGAACCGCACCCGCTTCGGCAACCGCGCGAAATTCGCCATGTTCTGCACCGGCGGCATACGCTGCGAGAAGGCCACGGCGTTCGTGCGGGCCGAGGGCTTCGAGGAAGTGTTCCACCTCAAGGGCGGCATCCTGAAATATCTGGAGACCGTGCCCGAGGCCGAAAGCCGGTGGCGCGGCGAGTGCTTCGTCTTCGACAACCGCGTCAGCGTGGGACACGGGCTCAAGCAGGGTGGTTACGATCTGTGCCATGCCTGCCGCCATCCGATGTCCGCCGCTGATCGGGCGTCGCCGCTCTTTGCGCCCGGCGTCTCCTGCCCGCATTGCCATGACCGGCTCGACGAGCAGCGCAGGGCACGTTTCGCCGAACGCCACAGGCAGGTCGAACTGGCGAGCGCGCGCGGCGAAGCGCATGTGGCGGCGGACATCGAAACGGCCAAGGTGCGCAAGCGCGAACGGCGCGCCGGTTCTGCCGAACTCAGCCCAGCAACTCGCCGATCTCACCGTTGAGCACGAGCTCGGCGAGTTCGTCGAATTCGGTCGGCTCGCGGTTGACGATGGCCAGCCTGGTGTGATTGCGCAGCGCGTGGATCGGCAGCGAGGCGGCGGGGTGGACGACCAGCGAGGTGCCAACGGCGATGAACAGATCACAGCCTTCGGCCAGGCGCACCGCGCGGGCGAAGGCCGCCTCCGGCATCATCTGCCCGAACATGACGACCGCCGACTTGACGATGCCACCGCAGGCCCGGCAGGCGGGCGGCCTTCCCGTCTTTTCCAGCATCGCCCGGCACTCGGCGATCTCGTGGCGCAGGCCGCAGCGCGTGCACAGGGCATGGCGGGCGTTGCCGTGGATTTCGACCACCTTGTCGTCCGGTACGCCCGATTCCTGATGAAGCCCGTCAATGTTCTGGGTGATGACCGCCGGGCACCGGCCCTCGGCGAGGAGGCGGGCGATCGCCAGGTGGCCACGATTGGGGCGGACCTGGCCGAGCTGGTCCTCCATGTCGAAGCGGCGGCGCCAGTCCTCCAGGCGCGCCGTCTCCGACGCCATGAACTCGCCGTACTCGATGATGCGGTAGCGCGACCAGATGCCGCCCGGGCTGCGGAAATCGGGGATGCCAGATTCGGTCGATATGCCGGCCCCGGTCAGCACGGCAATCGTGCCTGACTCCTCGATCAGCCGGGCAAGGGCGGGATGCATGGCGCAAGGATGACCGGACACCGCCGGTCGGCCAACGCCGCTGCCGCGGGCAGGCGGGCCCGCGGCGGCGCCGGGGTCACAGCACCGAGGAGAGGCGCATGGCGACGCTCATGTCACCCTGGACCTTGATCTTGCCCTGCATGAAGGCCGCGGTCGGGTCGAGATCGCCGGCGACCAGCGCCTCAAGCGTTTCCAGCGAGCAGGACACGGTGCAGTCGGCGTCCTTGTTGTCGTTGGTGACGGCGTTCGGCGAGGAGGCGCCGTCGATATAGACCGCGCCATCGGCGCCGAGGTCGAACTTCACGGTGGCGCCGAGGCCGGAATTGGCGCCCACCTGCGAGCGGATGGCTTCGGTTGCGGATGAAAGGCTCATGGTCGCTCCTGGTTGGGGGTAGGGACGGCCGCCCGGGCCGGCGGATCGCACTCTTACTAAAACGTAAGATGCATGAAGGCAATGCCCCGCCCACTTTGTCGGCCAAGTCGGCGGCAGCGGCCGGCACCGGCCGGCCGGCGCGAGCCTAGCCGATCGGCGCGCCGGTTGAAACCGTGTGTGAGCGGCGCCCGGTCGATCGGGGAACCGGCGGGTCGGCGCGGTTGCGGGGTGGGCCCGCGCCGGCCTAGAAAGGCTGGCGACGACAATCAGAAGGCAGGGGCGATGGCGGCCGACCGCACCAATCCGATCCGCGAGACCGACGACGAGGCGCGGCGGCTGGTGCGCGGTTTGATCGCCACGGCCCGCTTCGGCGCCCTCGCCGTGATCGAGCCGGGCACGGGCATGCCGCTGGTCAGCCGCATCGCGGTGGGGACCGACGCTGCCGGCGGCATCGTCTCGCTCATGTCCGACCTGTCGTTTCATGCGCGGGCGCTGGCCGCCGATCCGCGCGCGTCGATTCTGGTCGGCGAGCCCGGCCGCGGCGACCCGCTGGCTCATCCGCGGGTAACGCTGATCGGCCGGCTTGAACCGGTCGAGCCCGGCGCGGCGCAGGCCGAAGGGCTGCGCGAGGCGTGGCTCGACCAGCATCCCAAGGCACGGCTCTACGTGGGTTTCGCCGATTTCCGCTTCTATCGACTCGCTCTGGAACGGGCCCATCTCAATGGTGGTTTCGGCAAGGCCTATGTGCTGACGCCGCAGGACATCGCCGCCGCTTGAGCCGGCGGAAGAGGGAGGAACGATCATGGAATATCCCGACATCATCCGGCGGCTGCCGCAGGCCGACCTGCCACTCGACGGTGACATCGTACGCAGCCACGTCCTGTCATCGAAGGACGGCCTGCTGGTGTTCTTCGAATTCCTCAAGGACGCCGACATTCCGGCCCATTCGCACAAGGGCCAATGGGGCACGGTGCTGGAGGGATCGGTCGAACTGACGGTTGAAGGCGTGACGACGACCTATCGGCCCGGCCAATCCTACTACATTCCGGCTGGCGCGGTGCACAGCGTGAAACTGCCCGCGGGCACCAAGGCGATCGACTTCTTCGAGGAACCGGACCGCTACCGGCTGAAGCGTTAATCCTTCCGCCGGAACACGGAGCCGAACAGCCGCAACCGGCTGATGCCGCCGTCGGGATGGATGGCGAAGCGAACATGGGTGACCGGGCCGACGCCGCCGGCGACCTGCGAGACGAACTCGTGCACCTGGTCCATGTGCAGCTTGTGGCGGGGCAGAATCGGCTGCCATTCTTCCGACGCTTCGATGTCGGCCTGCGGCAGCGGGCCGACGCGGTCGGGCAGATAGGCGCCGCGCAGTTCGCAGCTTTCGGGATAGTTGCCCTTGAAGTGTGCGGTGTCGATGACGACGCGGTGGATGGTGCCGGCGTGGCCGAGCTTGATGATGGCCCAGTCGTGGCCGGGCCCGCGCCGGCGCGCCGTCTCCCAGCCGTCGCCCATGTTGACGCCGCGGCCCGGCGCCAGCAGGCGCTCGGGCGAGCCGTAGTGGGCGTCCGACCAGGCGAGTGGCCGGGCGCCGTGGAACAGATAGGCAAGATCGATCTCCTGGCCGTCGGCCACCGTCGACCAGTCGAAATGCGCGGCGCCATAGACGCGCAGGCGGGCGATGCCGCCGTCGGGATAGATGTGCAGGCGCAGATGCGTCCACACCTGCGCCCGCAGTTGCGCGTCGGCGACGGCGTGGAAATTGTGGGAGTCGCCCTTGAGCGCGGTCCGGGTCAGCAGCTCCGTCCAGTGGGTGGCGTCGTCCGGGGCACCGTCACAGAAGGCGGCTTCGATCGAACAGGCTGGCGGGAAGTTGCCGGTGAAGAAGGAGGTGTCGACGTCGAAGCCGAAGACGCGGCCCGGCCGGGCAAGCTGGATCAGCGCCCAGTCGTGGCCGGGCACGCGCTTGCGCCGCGATTCCCAGCCGTCCATCCACTTGCCGTTCTCGTCATATTCGCCGGGCAGGAAAACCGGCGTCTCGTCGCGCAACATGCGTTCGAGCGGTGCGAAGAACTGGTCGGTGGCGTAGAGCCCCCTGGCGCCGAGGCGGGCCGAGGCCAGATTGAGCGTGCCGTTGGCGAAGTCGGGCAGCGCGACCGGCTTGGCGGTGATCGGTTCTACCATTGGCTTTGCTCCTGGCCGGAGGTTCACGGCAGCATGTCGTTGAGGCGCAGAAGGGCGATCCTTTCCACCTCGGCGCAGGCGGTCGCGAATTCGGTCTCGCGGTCGTTGTGCACGCGCTCACGGAAGGCGGCGAGAATCTCGTCCTTGCCGCGGCCCCTGACCGCCATGATGAACGGGAAACCGAACCGGTCGACATAGGCGGTGTTGAGCTGGGTGAAGGTGGCGCGCTCGGCATCGGTCAGCGCGTCGAGGCCGGCGGACGCCTGCTCGGCCGCCGACTCGGGCGTCAGCCGTTTGGCCAGGGCCAGCCGGCCGGCCAGGTCGGGATGGGCCTTGAGCACGGCGAGCCTGCGTTCCTGCGGCGCGCTGCGGAAGACCCGGCAAAGCGCGCCGTGCAGGCCGACGGCGCTGTCATTGGCCGGGCCGAGGCCGCGCTCCCAGGCGTCCTCGGCGATCCACGGCGAATGCTCGAACACGCCGCCGAACCGCTCGACGAAGGCGTCTCGCATCAGGCGCGACGGCCGTTCGCGCGCCCGCCACGGATGGGTGCGGCGCCAATGGTCGGCGATTTCCTGGCGCGTCGGCGTCCACACGGCCTCATGGCCGCGCACATAGTCGACAAAGCGCTGCAGCGCGCCGATGCGACCGGGCCGGCCGACGAGGCGGCAGTGCAGGCCGACGCTCATCATCTTCGGCGCGCCGTTGTTGCCTTCCTCGTAGAGGGCGTCGAAGGAATCCTTCAGGTAGCGGAAGAACGGCTCGGCGTGGTCATAGCCGGCGGTGATGGCAAAGCGCATGTCGTTGGCATCGAGCGTGTAGGGGATGATGAGCAGCGGCTGCTGGCCGGCGCCGCCGTCGACATGCGCATCGTACCACCAGGGCAGGTCGTCGTCATAGGCGTCCGCACACCAGGCAAAGCCGCCTTCGCGCGCGATGATATCGACGGTATTGACCGAACAGCGGCCGGTGTACCAGCCGGTCGGGCGCGCGCCGGCCACTTCGGCGTGGAGGCGGATCGCCTCGCGCATGTCGTCCGTTTCGGCCTCGCGCGTATGGTCGCGGTAGTCGATCCATTTGAGACCGTGCGAGGCGATCTCCCAACCTGCCTCGCGCATGGCTGCCACCTGCTCGGGCGAGCGCATCAGCGCGGTAGCGACGCCAAAGACCGTTGGCCGGATGCCGACCCCGGTGAACAGCCGCCACAGCCGCCAGAAGCCGGCGCGGGCACCGTAGTCGTAGATCGATTCCATGTTCCAGTGGCGCATGCCCGGCCAGGGCTGGGCGCCGGTGATCTCCGACAGGAAGGCTTCCGAAGCCTTGTCGCCGTGCAGGATGCAGTTCTCACCGCCCTCCTCGTAATTGACGACGAAGGAGACCGCGATCCGGGCGCCGCCCGGCCAGCGCGGGTCGATGCCGGCGCGGCCGTAGCCGGCCAAGTCGCGCGGATAGTATCTTGGGGGAAACCGGTTCATCGCCGCGTCACCGACCTGCAAGCCATTGCCAAAAATGCGGAACAAGCCAAGACTGACAATGGAATATCGCGCGCGGGAGGATTTGTCAGGCCTCGGCATGACGGGAAAGGCGATTTCGGGTTGGGGCGGGTCAGGAGTCGGGCGTTTCGATGGGCAAGGGCAAACTCACCACGCATGTATTGGACACGGCAAGCGGCCGCCCGGCGGGCGGCATGAAGATCACGCTCCACCGGGTGAAGGGCAAGGCGCTCGAAAAGCTCAAGTCGGTGGTCACCAATGCCGACGGGCGCTGCGATGCGCCGCTGCTGGCGGGCCCGGCGATGCGCAAGGGAACCTACGAACTGCATTTCGACGCCGGCGCCTATCTGAAGGCGGCCGGGCTGGAACTGCCGAAGCCGGCCTTTCTCGACGTGATCCCGATCCGCTTCGGCATCGCCGACGCCGACGGCCACTATCATGTGCCGCTGCTGGTATCCCCTTACGGCTATTCCACCTATCGCGGGAGCTAGGCGATGGTCGATCTCCTGTGGGAATGGCTCAACTTCGCCGTGCGCTGGCTGCACGTCATCACCGGCATCGCCTGGATCGGCTCGTCATTCTATTTCATCGCGCTCGACCTCAGCCTGAAGCAGCGCGACGGCCTGCCGGCCGGCGTGCAGGGCGATACCTGGCAGGTCCATGGCGGCGGCTTCTACCACATGATGAAATACACCGTGGCGCCGCCGAGGATGCCGGAGGACCTGACCTGGTTCAAATGGGAGAGTTACTGGACATGGCTATCCGGCGCCTTCCTGCTCGGCGTCCTCTATTACGGCTCGTCGGAGCTGTTCCTGATCGACCGGCAGGTCGCCGATCTCGAACCGTGGCAGGCGATTCTCATCGGCATCGGCGGCATCGTGCTCGGCTACACCGTCTACGAGGGGCTCTGCCGCTCGCCGCTCGGCGCCAACGATTACGCACTCTACGCGGTGCTGTTCGTCTTCGTCGTCGCCGTCGGCTGGGGCTTCACGCAGATCTTCTCCGGGCGCGGCGCCTTCATCCATGTCGGCGCGCTCATCGCCACCATCATGACGGCCAATGTCGCCCACGTCATCATCCCCAACCAGCGCAAGACGGTGGCCGCGCTCAAGGCCGGCGAGGCGCCGGACCCGAAATGGGGCAAGCAGGCCAAGCAGCGCTCGACCCACAACAACTACATCACGCTGCCGGTCGTCTTCCTGATGCTGTCGAACCACTACCCGCTGGCGTTTGCCACCAAATACAACTGGGCCATCATCGGCCTGGTGCTGCTGACCGGCTTCACCATCCGCCACTTCTTCAACAGCATGCATGCCGGCAAGGGAAAGCCGTGGTGGACCTGGGCGGCAACGGCGATCCTGTTCATCCTCATCATGTGGCTGTCGCAGGCCGGCCCGCCGCAGCGCGACGCGGTGGCGGCCGCACGCCCGGCGGTGGCCGAACGGCTGATGGCCAGCGCCGAGTTCGAGGCGGTGCGCGAGATCGTCACCGGCCGCTGCTCGATGTGCCACGCGCGCGAGCCGGTGTGGGAGGGGATCGCGCGGGCGCCCCGCCACGTGTTCCTCGAGGAGGATGACGACATCGCTCGTCATGCCGAGCAGATCTATGCCCAGGCGGCGCGCTCGGACGCCATGCCGCCCGGCAACCTTACCGGGCTCGAGGCCGTCGATCGCGAGGTGCTGGCGCGCTGGTACGAGGGGGCGACCGGCCAGCGGCGGCATCTGCTCTGGTAGCGCGGCGCGCCGGCCCCCGGGCACACCCGATCTTAAGGTTTTTGCGGCAGTGCTGGAGGCGGCCACACCCGCCCGGAGCCGCGGCCGATGATGCCCGAACAGAACGCCAGGCTGATCGCCGGCTGCAACGCGCCGCTCGCCGCGCTGAGCCTGTTCATCGCGATGTTCGTGCTATGGGGTGCGCGGCTTTCCGGCGGCCACGTCGTTGACTGGCAGGGCTTCATCCTCGGCCGCGACTTCCTGAACTTCTGGCACTACGGCATTGCCGCCTGGGGCGGCGAGGCGGCGCGCTTCTATGACGTGGCGTTCTATAACGGCCTGCTCGATGCGCTGGTGCCCGGACACGACTACCCGGACCAGAACTGGTCCTATCCACCGCACTACATGCTGCTGGCCGCCCCCTTCGGCCTCATGGGCTACTACTGGGCGCTGGCGCTCTACAGCGCGCTGGGGCTCTGGCTGTACTGGAAGGTCATTGTCACCGGCCTTGACGGCGCAGCGGAGCGTCTGGCGCTGCTTGCCATGCCGACGCTTGCCGTCGGCCTCCTGTGCGGCCAAGTGTCGGCGCTGCTTGCCGTCGCATTCGTTGCCATCTACCGCTGGCTCGACCGGAGGCCGCTGGCCGCCGGCCTCATGATCGCGCTGCTGACGGTCAAGCCGCAGATCGGCTTGCTGATCCCCCTGTTCCTGATCCTGACCGGCCGCTGGCGGGTGTTCGCTGCGGCCGCCGCCGGAACGCTCGCCCTGGTCGGCCTGTCGCTGGCGGTCCACGGTGTTGAGGTCTGGCAGACCTGGCTCATGCGGGGCATCGCCACCCAGTCGACGACGCTGACGCAGTCGAACGTCATCGTCATGGGACTGATGCCGACGGTCTTCGTCGACATGATCCTGATCGGCGCCGGCCGGCCGGCGGCGATCGGCGCCCAGGCGGTGGTGTCGGCGTCGGCTGTCGCTCTGATGTGGCTGACGGTGCGGGCGACCGGCGACCGTTTCCTGCAGTTCGCCGCGCTGGTGGCGGCGGGCTTCCTCGTCACCCCCTATCTGATGGCCTACGACACGCTGGTGCTGGGCTGGGTGATGATGATGCTGGCGCGGCGCGCCGCGATGGCGCCCTGGCAGGGGGCCGTCTATTTCCTGGCGATGGCGATCTGCCCGCTCGGGGTCGCGCTGGCGCTGGTCGGCCTGCCCGGCACGCCGCTCGTGCTGGCCGGCGTGGCGGTGTGGGTGTGGCGCGCGGCGGTGGCGAGCGACCAGGCGATGGCCGCCGTCAATAGGGCGACAGAACCATCACGGTCGGGCTCTGCGGCAGCGTCTTCAGCGACACCGTGACGGTGTTGGACTGGGCGACCTGGGTCTCGAACTTCTCCGACATGCCGGCGACGAAGCGTTGCAGCGTGAAGGTCGAGAAGTAGTGCATCGGGATGACCATGCTGGAACGCACCTGCTCGGCCAGCTCGATCATGCCGGCGATGCTCATCGTGTAGTTGCCGTCGACCGGCAGGAACAGGATGTCGATACGGCCGATCTCGGCGATGTGCTCGGGCGTCAGCTTGTGGTGCAGGTGGCCGAGATGGCCGATGCACAGGCCGGCGACCTCGAAGATGAAGATCGAGTTGCCGTCCTTTTCCCGCATCAGCGTCTCGTAATAGAGGTCGGTGGTGACATTGCGGATATACATGTCACCAACCTCGACCCGGTGGCGGGCCGGGTCTTCGCCATCGGGATTCCAGCCGCGCAACACGTGCGCGATGCCCGGGTCGGGGCTGCTGGTGTAGTGGGAGGAATGGGCGTGGTTCATCGTCACCACGTCGGGCGGCGGGCCGTCGCCGAAATAGCCGGCGTAGTCGGTGACGACGGCGACCCCCTGCGGAGAGGTGATGCGGAAGGCCGAATGACCGACATAGGTGATCGACACCTCGTCGGCGGCGAGCGCGGCGGCCCGGTAGCCGACCGGCACCGGTTTCGGCGTCCCGCGCTCCTCGACTATCGCCTGGCAGATGCTGCTCTGGGCGGCGGCCAGCCCGGTGCCCGCAAGCAGCACGGCAAACGAGATCAGGGCAGTCGCGGCGCGCGCGAGGCCGATGGGCATGACGGCGGTCCTTGCCGGTAATGGTCGTCGCTCACCGTGAAGGCTAAGCCATCCGCCGGCCTTGGCAAGGGCCGGCGCCATCGCATTTTGGTGATCGGGGCAGGTTCCGGCGACGAGCTGCCGGTGAGAGCGGGCGCGTCAGGGCGGCGAGAATCAAGGGACCACCGCGGCGGAGAAATCCTTTGACCGGAGGGGCGTTTTCCGGTGTCGGCTCCGCTGCGGTGGTCCAATTGCCGGAGACCTCTAAGGGGCGTTTTTCGAGGCGCCGGCAAACCGAATTCTCTGTTGGGCGGTGGCATCGTCCGTGCCGTCCGTCGTGATCATGAGATAGCGCGGCGCCGCGCCGGCGGTTGTGCATTTGCGCACATGGCGACGGCTGGCGGTAGGCTGGCGGAGCCGCCATTGCATTGGCCGGGCTCGCCGGCCTAGAAGGCGGCCGGGAGGGCGCAGCATGGACAAGGCGATGGACGGACGGGCGATGCCGGGTGGCGAGACAGCCGGCATCCTTTCAGGCTACCGCATCATCGACCTGTCGACCGTGGTGCTCGGGCCATTCGCCACCCAGATGCTGGGTGATCTCGGCGCCGACGTGATCAAGGTCGAGCCGCCCGAGGGCGACGTCATGCGCCACGCCGGTCCGCACCGGTCGCCGGGCATGGGGCCGATCTATCTGACCATCAACCGCAACAAGCGGGCGATCACGCTCGATCTGCGCAAGCAGGAGGCCAAGGCCGTGCTGCGCCGGCTGATCGCCACCGCCGACGCGCTGATGCACAACGTGCGCGCCGCCGGCATCGCCCGTCTCGGCTTCGACTATGACAGCGTCAGGGCGCTGCGCCCCGACATCGTCTATGTCCACGCCGTCGGTTTCGGCTCCGGCGGCGTCTATGCCGGCCGGCCGGCCTATGACGACCTGGTGCAGGCGGTGAGCGGGCTTGCCTCGATGCTGCCGCGCCAGGACGGCGGCGAGGCGCCGCGCTATTTCCCCGGGCTGATCGCCGACAAGACGACCGGGCTCTATGCGGCCAACGCCGTGCTGGCCGGCCTGCTCCACCGCGAGCGGACCGGCCGCGGCCAGTTCATCGAGGTGCCGATGATGGAATGCGTTGTCTCCTTCACCATGGCCGAGAACCTCTACGGCCACGCTTTCGTGCCGCCGAAAGGACCGACGGCCTATGCCCGCTCGATCGCGCCGGAACGCCGGCCGCACCGCACCGCCGACGGCTACATCGCCGTCATGCCCTATTCGGACGCCGACTGGGCGGCCTTCTTCAGGCTCGGCGGGCGGCCGGAACTGGCCGCCGACCGACGCTTCGCCACCTATGGCGCGCGCACCGAGAACATCAGCGAACTCTATCGCATGGTCGGCGACATCACGCCGACGCGGACGACCGGGGAATGGCTGGAACTGCTGACGGCGGCGGGCGTGCCGGCCATGCCCGTCCACACCCTCGATTCGGTGCTGGACGATCCGCAGATGCGCAAGACCGGGTTCGTTGCCGAGCGCGATCACCCCAGCGAGGGGCGCTATCTTGCCATCGGCCAGCCGCTGCGCTTTTCCGACGCGCCAACGCCGATCCGTCGCGATGCGCCGCTGCAGGGCCAGCATACGCGTGAGTTGCTGGACGAGCTGGGCTTTGGCGAAGCGGAAATCGCGGCGATGGAAGCGGCGGGCGCGATCGGCTGAAGCTGGGCGCAGGCGGCCCGTCGCCGACGCTCCGGGACGATTTTTCCGCCGGCCGGCAATGCCTCGGTGGTTCAATCCGCGCCGGCCGAGGACGGACAAAAACCGATTGCTGTCGCCGTTTGATCTGAAGCAATAGAAAGGCGGACGATCTGCGCTAGGCAGCCGCGGGGCAAACAGGCGATTGGCCCGGCCCGTTGCAGCCGGAGCCGCAGGAGATTATGTCGGTCGCCATGGATAACGAACGGACGACCGGCGCCAGCGAGAGGCGAGACGACATGGCCGTCATCGAAGCGAATGTCGCGACCAGCGCGGGCTTTGCCATTCCCGACAACGTCTTCGCCGAGAAGGTGGTGTCGGTCAAACACTACACCGACCGGCTGTTCAAGTTCCGCATCACGCGGCCGGCGAGCTTCCGCTTCCGCTCGGGCGAATTCGTCATGATCGGCCTGCCGAACGCCGCCAAGCCGGTATTTCGCGCCTATTCGATCGCGAGCCCCTCCTGGGACGATGAACTCGAGTTCTTTTCGATCAAGGTGCCGGGCGGGCCGCTGACCGAACACCTGCAGCGCATCCAGCCGGGCGACACCATCCTGATGCGCAAGAAGCCGACCGGCACGCTCGTCAATGACGCGCTGTTGCCGGGCAAGCGGCTGTACCTTTTCTCGACCGGCACCGGCATCGCGCCCTTCGCCAGCCTCATCCGCGATCCGGAGACCTACGAGAAGTTCGAGGCGGTGATCCTCACCCACACCTGCCGGCTGGCGGCCGAACTCAAATATGGCGAGGAACTGGTCGCCGAACTGCGGGACGATCCGCTGATCGGCGAGTTCGCCGACCGCCTCCACTATTACGCGACCACGACGCGGGAACCGTCGCTGCGGATGGGCCGCATCACCACGTTAATCGAAAACGGGCAGTTCTTCAGCGATCTCGGCCTGCCGTCGCTCGACCCGCAGACCGACCGCGTGATGATCTGCGGCTCGATGGGGGTGATCAAGGACGTGCGCGCGCTGGTCGAGAAGGCCGGCCTGATCGAGGGCTCCAACGCGGCGCCGGGCACTTTCGTCGTCGAACGGGCCTTCGTCGACTGAGCCTGCGACGCCGCGCTAGACGAGGTCGGCGAAAGCCTCCGCCAGCCTGTCGAGCGCCGCGTCGAGCCAGTGGCGCTGCGTG
>BOKV01000019.1 GCA_016861165.1 Alphaproteobacteria bacterium
GCGATGATGTTCCTGGCGATCATGGTTTCGTCTCACTCTGGTTGGGCTGGCCGGACACCGCGTCCCGCCATGACCGGAAGATGGCGCGTTTCACCACCGCCCGCTGTGCATTGCCGCACAGGCCGGCCGGCGGGCGTCAGGGTGTGACCGAAGTGGTGGCGTCAGATCGCCTCGCCGAGCAGCAGCCGCGGCGTGTCGCGGCCCTCGCCGGCGGCCTGATCGATGAACCGGCGCTTCAGCCCCGGCATGCGGTCGACCAGGCCGAGCCCGACATCGCGCACCACACGCAGGAGCGGGTTGTCGTTGGAGAACAGGCGGTTGAGCACGTCGGTCGCCACCCCCATGCGCACCGTGTCGAAGCGACGCCAGCGCTGGTAGCGTTCCAGCACCGCCAATGAGCCGATGTCGAGGCCGAGACGGTGCGCCTCGACGACCGTCTCGGCCAGCGCGGCCGCGTCGCGAAAGCCGATATTGAGCCCCTGGCCGGCAATCGGATGCATGCCGTGGGCGGCGTCGCCCGCCAGCACGAGGCGCTCGGCCACATAGTCGCGCGCCAGCGTCAGTCCGAGCGGGAAGGCGCGCCGCGGCCCCTCGACCGAAATCGCGCCGAGGTGATGACCGAAACGCTGCTCCAGTTCCAGTTCGAAGGTCAGATCGTCGGCCGCCATCAGCCGCTGCGCCTCGGCGTCGCGCTCGGTCCACACCAGCGATGACCGGTTGCCCTTGAGCGGCAGGATGGCGAACGGGCCGGCCGGCAGAAAATGCTCTTCGGCCCGGCCATGATGCTCGCGCTCGTGGGCGACGGTAACGACGATGCCGGTCTGCCCGTACGGCCAGTGGAGCGTACGGATGCCGGCGAGGTCGCGCAGCCGCGAGCGCACGCCGTCGGCGGCGACCAGCAGGCGCGCGCGCCGCGCGCCGCCGCCCGCCAGCGTGATGTCGGTCGCGGCCGGCCCCGCTGCGAAGGCGGCGACCGCGTCGGTCAGCAGTTCGACGCCGAGTTCGCCGGCCCGCTCGCGCAGCGCCCGGATCAGGCTTCGGTTGGGCAGCATGTAGGCGAACGGCTCGACGGCGGCTTCGTCCGCCCGGTCATAGGCGAAGGTCAGGAACACCGGCCGCATCACGTCGGTGAGCCGGCTGTCGGTGATGATCATCTCGTTGATCGGTTGCGCGTCGGCGGCGACCCGCCGCCAGATGTCGAGCTGGCCAAGCAGGCGCACGGCGGCCGCGGCGATCGCCGAGCAGCGCGTATCGCGGTCGACCGCCTGCGGCGGCTGCGGATCGACGACGGCGACGGAGAGCGCCGGCGCCGCCGAGCGGATCGCGACAGCAACGCTGAGCCCGACATAGCCGCCACCGGCCACGACGATGTCGGTCGGGCCAGCCGACTGAACGTTCGACTGAACATCCGACTGCCCGGCCGACGGGCCCGCCGCCCGCCGCTTCGTCGCGCTCGCCCTGGTTTTTGATCGGACCATCGGCGCCTTCCCTGCCATCGTGCCGGCCATAGCACAGGCTCCCGCCACCGCCAACGGCCGCCAACCATGACCGGCCCCCGCTGCCCAAAAAGGCGGCAGCTTTGCCGGAATGCCCAAATGTTGGGCAAACGCACGCGCCAATCTCCCGCCGCCGCCTGCATCACCGGCGCCCGGCCGCGCCTCGCCTGCCGATTCGTCACGCGAGCACAACCGGTTACCGGTTGCGGCGCCGGTTTGGCACGGAGTTTGAATCCTTTCGGGCGGTGGGCTGCGAAACACGCGGTTTCGTTGCGCTCGATCCGTAACTGAGGCTGGCCCCGGCTACGGCCTCTGCAATCGAACGGGTGATTTGAATGAAGATTGTCATGGCTGTCATCAAGCCATTCAAGCTCGATGAGGTGCGCGATGCCCTCACGGCGATTGGCATCCAGGGACTGACGGTAACCGAGGTCAAGGGCTATGGCCGCCAGAAGGGTCATACCGAAATCTACCGCGGCACCGAATACGCCGTCAGCTTTCTGCCGAAGCTGAAGATCGAGGTCGCTGTCGCCTCCGACATGGCCGATCAGGTGGTCGAGGCGATCACCAGTGCCGCCAAGACGGGGCAGATCGGCGACGGCAAGATCTTCGTCTACTCCATCGACCAGGTCGTACGCATTCGAACCGGCGAAACGGACGCCGACGCGCTGTGATGCCTTTCGCCGGAAATATCAGGGAGATTGACCCGATGAAGCTTGTTGCCACAACAATTTCGCGCGCGGGGGGCGGTATCTTCGCCGCGCTGGCGGCCGGAGCCGCCTTCGCGCAGGAGACCACCGAGGAATCGGCCGCGGCCGCCGCCGAGGCCGCCGCCCCGATCGTCGACAAGGGCGACGTCGCCTGGATGATGACGTCCTCGCTGCTCGTCCTGTTCATGGTCGTGCCCGGCCTGGCGCTGTTCTATGGCGGCCTGGTGCGCTCCAAGAACATGCTGTCGGTGCTCATGCAGTGCCTGATGATAACCGCCGTGGTCATCGTCGTTTGGGCGCTCTACGGCTATTCCTTCGCCTTCGGCGGCGGCACCAGCCCGTTCTGGGGCGGCACCGCCAAGGTGTTCCTGTCGGGCGTGACGCTTGATTCGACCGCCGCCACCTTCACCGACGGCGTCGTCCTGCCCGAATATGTGTTCATCTGCTTCCAGATGACATTTGCCTGCATCACCCCGGCGCTGATCGTCGGTGCCTTCGTCGAGCGCATCAAGTTCGCCTCGGTCATCCTGTTCGTCATCCTGTGGGTCACCTTCGTCTATTTCCCGATCGCCCACATGGTCTGGGACGGTGCCGGCTACATCTTCAACCTCGGCGCGCTCGATTTCGCCGGCGGCACGGTCGTCCACATCAATGCCGGCGTCGCCGCCCTGGTTGGCGCCATCCTGATCGGCAAGCGGGCCGGCCTCGGCAGCGAGAGCATGGCGCCGCATTCGATGACGCTGACCATGGTCGGCGCCTCGATCCTGTGGGTCGGCTGGTTCGGCTTCAACGCCGGCTCCAACCTGGAATCGAATGCCGGTGCGACCCTAGCGATGATCAACACCTTCACCGCCACCGCCGGCGCCGTCATCGCCTGGGCCGCCATCGAGGCGGTCCTGCGCGGCAAGGCCTCGATGCTGGGTGCCGCCTCCGGCGTGGTCGCCGGCCTGGTCGCCGTGACCCCGGCGGCCGGCACGGTCGGTCCGATCGGCGCCATCGTGCTCGGCATCGTCGCCAGCGCCGTGTGCTACTTCTTCGTCTCCACGGTGAAGAACCGCTTTGGTTATGACGACAGTCTCGACGTATTCGGCATCCACGGCATCGGCGGCATCGTCGGCGCGCTCGGCACCGGCATCCTAACCGCGCCGAGCCTGGGCGGCACCGGCGGCGACGATTTCTCGATCGCCTCGCAGTTCCTCATCCAGGCGCAGGCCGTGGTGATCACCATCGTCTGGTGCGGCGTTATCTCGCTGGTGCTCTACAAGATCGTCGACCTGATCTTCGGGCTGCGCGTCAGTCCCGAAATGGAGACGACCGGCCTCGACCTGTCCTCGCATGGCGAGGCGGCCTACCACTCGTGAGCCGCCTGCCGCGCCCGGCGGCGCGGCGCGCATGACTGAAGCTCGGGGGCCCGGCGGCGCGGCGAGCATGACTGAAGCTCGGGGGCCCGGCCTTGCGGTCGGGCCCCTTTGCTTGCGGGCCCGCCAGACTTGTTCATGGTTAACAGCGCCTTAACCTTCGCCGGTTAGCGTGGCCCGCATAGCGGCAATGGCAGGTGGCCGACCCGCCATTGGTTCAGGCAAGCGGAGAAGACGCCATGCAGCTTTACGGGGTCCAGCCGTCCGGCTCCGATGGCAAGGTACAAAGGGCCGGCAACTGGCTGACGGTCCAGCTCGGTATCCTGGCCGGCCTCGCAATGCTGGCCGGCGTTGCCTTCGTCTTCGCCAGCCTCGCCACCTGGAACGTCGCCGATCCGAGCCTGTCCAACGCCAACGGCCGCCTGCCGCAGAATGCCGGCGGCTTCATCGGCAGTTCGATTGCCGACCTGATGATCCAGTTCACCGGCCTTGCCAGCGTCGTCGCGCTGGTGCCGCCCGCCGTGTGGGCATGGCTGAAGATCAGCCGGCGGCCGATCCGCCGCTGGCGGGCGCGGGCGCTCGCCTGGCTGCCGGCGGTCGTGTTCGTCGCCGCGGCGCTGGCCTGCCTGCCGCGGCCCGAGGCCTGGCCACTGCCGACCGGTCTCGGCGGCGTCTCCGGCGATCTCGTCCTCAAGCTGCCCGGCCTGGTCACCGGCGGCTTTCCGCACGGGGTGCTGGCGGTGGCACTCGGCCTCCTGCTGACCCTCATCGCCCTGCCGCTGGTGCTGTTTGCCGCCGGCCTGATCTGGCGCGGCGCGCCGGCCGGCCATGTCGCCTACGACGCCGACACCGGCGAGATCGTCGAGGAGGACGACGATTCGGCGCTGGCCTTCGGCGCCCTTGCCCACTGGTACCTGATGATGAAGGCCCGGTTTCGCCGCCACGGCGCCGCCCGGCCGGCCGAAGCGCCGGCCCGGCGCCGGCCGTCGCTCATCGCCCGGTTGCGCGACCGTGTCGCCGCGCTGCTGGCGCCGGCCGATGACGGTCTCGAAGTGTTCGATCGCGACGCCGAGGCCGTGCGACCCGCCGGAGCGCGCGACGACGACTGGCTGCCCGACGACGGTGATGGCGACTGGCTGCGCGCGCCCGACCTTGCGCCCGGCTATGGCGAAAGCGTCCACGACCCTTTTGGCGACGAGGCCCAGGGCGAGTTGCTGCCGGGCGACATCGGCCCCGCCGCGCCGAGCCATTCTGACGCGTCCGCCGCCGCCGGCCGTGTCCGCCCGGCGCCGGCCCGCCCTCGGCCCGGCGCCCGTCTGGCGCGCGAGGCGCAACCCTCGCTGCTCGCCGACGACCGCTTCGAACTGCCGCAGGTCGGTCTGCTGGCCGAGCCAAGGCGCCTCGGTTCCGATCCGTCGGTCTCCACCGAGGCGCTTGAACAGAACGCGCGCCTGCTTGAGGGCGTGCTGGAGGATTTCGGCGTCAAGGGCGAGATCATCAATGTCCGTCCCGGACCGGTCGTCACGCTCTACGAACTGGAGCCGGCGCCCGGCATCAAGTCTTCGCGGGTCATCGGCCTCGCCGACGACATCGCCCGCTCGATGAGCGCCATCGCCTGCCGCGTCGCCGTGGTGCCGGGGCGCAACGCCATCGGCATCGAGCTGCCCAACGCCCGCCGTGAGACCGTCTATCTGCGCGAATTGCTGGCCAGCCGCGACTACGAGACCACCAAGGGCCGCCTGTCGCTGATCCTCGGCAAGACCATCGGCGGCGAACCGGTCATCGCCGACCTCGCCAAGATGCCGCACCTGCTCATCGCCGGCACCACCGGCTCGGGCAAGTCGGTCGCCATCAACACCATGATCCTGTCGCTGCTCTACCGGCTGACGCCGGACGAGGTGCGCTTGATCATGATCGACCCGAAGATGCTGGAACTGTCGGTCTATGACGGCATCCCGCATCTGCTGCATCCGGTCGTCACCGATCCGAAGAAAGCCGTCGTCGCGCTCAAATGGACCGTGCGCGAGATGGAGGACCGCTACCGCCGCATGTCCAAGCTCGGCGTGCGCAACATCGACGGCTTCAATGCCCGCATCGAGCAGGCCCGCTCGAAGGGCGAGGTGCTGACCCGCACCGTCCAGACCGGCTACGACCGCGAGACCGGCGAGGCGATCTACGAGACCGAGACACTCGACCTCGCCACGATGCCCTACATCGTCGTCGTCATCGACGAGATGGCCGACCTGATGATGGTCGCCGGCAAGGACATCGAGGGCGCGGTGCAGCGCCTCGCGCAAATGGCGCGCGCCGCCGGCATCCACGTCATCATGGCGACGCAGCGCCCGAGCGTCGACGTCATCACCGGCACGATCAAGGCCAACTTCCCGACCCGCATCTCCTACCAGGTCACCTCGAAGATCGACAGCCGCACCATCCTCGGCGAACAGGGCGCCGAACAATTGCTCGGCATGGGCGACATGCTCTACATGGCCGGCGGCGGCCGCATCCAGCGCGTCCACGGCCCGTTCGTCTCCGACGAGGAGGTCGAGAAGGTCGTCGCCCATCTGAAGACGCAGGGCGTTCCCGAGTATCTCGACACGGTGACGCAGGAGGACGAAGAGGATGACGGGCCGGCCTCCCCCGGCGGTGGCGCCGCCGAGCTGCTCGCCCAGTCCAACGATCTCTACGACCAAGCCGTCGCTGTCGTCCTGCGCGACCGCAAGGTGTCGACCAGCTATGTCCAGCGCCGCCTTGGCATCGGCTACAACCGGGCCGCCTCGCTGATCGAGCGGATGGAGAAGGAGGGCCTGATCAGCCCGCCCAACCATGCGGGCAAGCGCGACATCCTGGTGCCGGCCGAGGACGAGACCATCTGACCCGCCATCATTACGCCATGGGCGTCGGCGATGGGATGGGCCGAAGAAAACCGCCGGCGGCGTTGCCGTCGGCTTGACCACCGCAGGCCACGGAAACCGATGATGATGCGATATTGCCACCTTCTCGACACGGCCCGCGCCGGAGCCACCGCCGCTGCCATGCTGATCGCGCTGTCGGCGCCGGCCGGTGGCCAGGCGGCGACCGAACCGGTGGCGCTGACCGACGAGCAGACCGTCGCCGCCCTGTCGGAGAATTTCGCCGCCGTGCCGACCATGGCCGGAGAGTTCCTGCAGTTCGGGCCCAACGGCGAACAGACCGGCGGCATCTTCTACATCGAGCGGCCGGGCAAAATCCGGTTCAATTACGAGCAGCCGGCGGCCATCGAAGTGATCTCCAACGGCAAGACCGTCGCCGTCCACAACCGCAAGCTCAAGACCTGGGACTTCTATCCGCTCGACAAGACGCCATTGAAGCTGCTGCTCGCCAGCCGCATCGAATACGATCCCAAATCGATCAGGAGCGTCGTCGCCGAGCCGGACCTGACGACGGTGGTGATGGGCGACGACAAGGTGTTCGGCGATGCGGTCATCACGCTGATGTTCGATCCCGAAAGCTATGACCTGCGCCAGTGGACGATCAAGGACGCCAAGGGCGCCGAGACCTCGGTCATGATCTTCAACGTCACCAAGAATGTCGAGCTGCCGGCGACCCTGTTCAAGTTCGACGAACTGGCGATCCAGCGCCAGCGGCAGCTCAGCGGCGCGAATCGCTGACGGCCGGCCTTGGGGGTCGTCCCGGCTGGAGCGAAACCCGATCCAGCGGGATCTTCGTCGAGGAAACCAATACAGACCCCAAGCCCTTCGTCTGGTTCGCAGACCCAGACCGCGTCCTCGCCGCTGACCTCGCTCGGACAGATGTGAGACGGACTGAGTGAAGGGAGGGGTCTCCGAAGCCCGGGTTGATGACGCTCGAGTATCAAGGAGAACCCCATGCGGGCACATGGCCTGCCCGGTGGTCATGTTATCCGAAACGCCAGGACACCTGCGGCAGGCGCACGAGGCCGTGAATGGAAGAAGAAGCCGTGGTCTCAGCAGCGATGCTCTGCGCGGGCCAGACGCATCAGATACCATAGGACAATCGTCGGCACGATCAGCCATTGCAGGATCGGCGCGAGCCCGGTGCCGAGGACGGGGAGACGCGGCATTGCCGAACCGTAAGACCAACGATCCAGCACTTCTGTGCTGAGATGCTCCAGCACGACCGTTGCGATCAACCCCGTGGCAACAAAGACGGCAATGTCACGGACACCTGGTCGTGTGACCCATCTGCGACCGCCTCCCGCGATGGCCGCGGCCCAGTATGCCGAGAGGGCGATCACCATGTCGCCCAGCGTCGCGCGCAGACAGATCAGGATTCCGGTGACGTGATCGGCACCATCCAGGCTTGCGAAGAGCGGCGCCTGCAAGAGCTCCCAAGCAAAATGACCCAGAAAGGACAGGATCAGCAGGTCCGCCTCGATCGGCACCGTCCGGCGCCGTGCTGTGGAATTTGGTTCCTGCAAGATTTGGCTCTCCAGCGAATTTCAAACCGACTTTGGTGTGTATCAAGGCTCCGTATTGAATATCTGATTATTTGATTCATAATGTTTCGCATGCGTCAGCCCAGCAGCATGATGTTTGGTTGGCCATGGCTTTGCGCTTTGGCGCTGATCTTCGTCGTGGTGGCCATGTTCGCCGGCGACGTCGCCGAAGCGCGCCCAGGGCCATTTGAGGACCATGTGGAACAGGCAGTCCTCATGGATGCCGGTGATGTCACTTCCGTCCCCGATGACCACCACAGCGCTGCATGCGCGGCCATGCACTGCAGCAGCGGATCGGGGTGTCTAGCGTTTCCTCCACAGCCTGCCGGTACGCAGATCGTATGCGCTTCGGGCGGGGGGGTCATGCCCACCGAGGACCACATCACGAGGGCGAGCCCGACGTTCGGATTGTTCCGCCCTCCGCGGCGCGCCTGACTCTGCGCCGCACGCGATGCCCTTGAGGCGTCGCATCCGTTCCTTCGCCAACTGACACGACGGAAATACTGCGGCGCTTCACGGTCGTGATGTCGCGCCTCTCGCGACGTCTACAGGCCGATGTCGCGGGGCAGGCGTTCGCGACGGATGAGGCCACCTCCACCAAGTGCCGCCGAGCCAGAAAAGGAGATATGAAATGATGGCGATCGTCTATTTCGCATTGATCGCGGTGATCGTGTTCCTCGCACTGCGATTGACATGCGGCGCCTGCGTCATGGGGCGGCCGGGCGTTGCGGGGGCGGTGCGCGTTCCAATCATTCCCTTTGGTTGGGCACTCAGCCTGTTTCTGGCGCTGACATTCGTGGTCTGCGTGCTCTTCGATCTGATCCTGCCGCAATACGCGATGTACGAGACCTGGTCGGGCCTGTTGCCCGGATTTGTCTGGCTCACACCAGGCAGTTTCGCGATCGGCCTCATCGAGAGCTTTCTCTATGGCTGGTACGTCGCGCTGATATTTGGCGGCCTGTTCAATGCGCTCGCCAATCGGGGGAGGGAGGCATGACGCGCTTCGCCAAGCCGTCTCTGCGCTTTCTCGGCGCCGCCGGTACTGTCACCGGTTCGCGCTATCTGGTTGAAGCGGGCCGTCGACGTATTCTCGTCGATTGCGGCCTCTTCCAAGGGTTCAAGACCCTGCGCGACCGCAATCGGAAGCCGTTTCCAGTGCGTCCGGGCATGATCGACACGGTGCTCCTGACCCATGCCCATCTTGATCACTCCGGCTATCTGCCTGCGCTGGTCCGGGCGGGATACGGGGGCCGGGTGCTCTGCACGGAAGCGACGCGCGAGCTCTGCGACCTTATCCTGCCGGACAGCGGACACCTGCAGGAGGAAGAGGCGCGCTATGCGGCGCGGAAAGGGTTTTCCAAGCACAGGAACCCAACGCCGCTCTATACGTTGAAGGATGCCGAGGCGGCGTTGACGCGGCTCGACGCGTTCGCTTTCGGCCGCCGGATCGACCTCGGCGACGGACTGGCAGCGACCTTCATTCCTGCCGGCCATCTTCTGGGCGCGGCGCAGATTCGGCTGGAGATTGGAGAGACCGTCGTCCATTTCAGCGGTGATCTGGGGCACGACCCAGATCCGCTGATGCGGGCGCCCGAGCCGTTCTCGGGCGCAGACGTGCTTGTCTGCGAGTCGACTTACGGCAATCGCAGCCATTCCCCGACCGACCCCGAGGCGGAGCTGGCGCCAATACTGAAGCGGGTGTTTTCCCGCGGGGGCACGGTGCTCATCCCGGCCTTCGCGGTCGGCCGGGCGCAGGGACTGATGCTGCACATCGCGCGCTTGATGGCGCGGCAAGAGATTCCCCCCGTCCCCGTCTATCTGAATTCGCCGATGTCAATCGATGCCACCGATATCTATCACCGTCACCACGACGAGCATCACGTCAGCCGTGAAGACTGCATCGCGATGTTCCGGATCGCCCAGCGGGTGAATTCGGTCGAGGACTCGAAGGAGCTCAACACGCGACAGGGCCCGATGATCATCGTTTCGGCCAGCGGCATGCTGACGGGCGGACGCATCTTGCATCATCTGGCGAGCTTCGGGGGCGACCGGCGCAACGCCATCGTCCTCTCGGGCTTCCAGGCCGGCGGAACGCGAGGCGCGGCGCTGGCGGACGGCGCGAGTAAGCTGCGCATGTTCGGACGCGAGTTCCCGATGGAAGCCGAGGTCGTGCAGCTCCGCACCTTCTCCGGACACGCCGACGCCGACGAAATCCTGCGCTGGATGGACGCCGGACCCGCGCCGCGCATGACTTACCTGACCCACGGAGAGCCGACGGCTTCCGATACGCTTCGCGGGCGGGTGGCACATGAGCTCGGGCGGTCAGTTCGCGTGCCCGATCATCTGGAAACCGTGCATCTGGATCGCCCGCGATGACCGACACGCTTCTTCTCGTTCCCGCAGGCATCGACACCTATCGCCAGCCCGTGGTGTACATGCACGAGGATTGCCATATCTGCCGCGCCGAAGGCTTCGCGGTACAGACTCCAGTTCGTATCGACCTGCGCAATCGATGGGTAGTCGCCACGCTGAACGTGGTGGCACGCGACGGCTGGCTGGATATCGACAAGGCGGCGCTTTCAGCCTCCGCCTGGTCGGCGCTTGCCGCGCAGCCCGGCGATGTCGCGCGCTTCTCCCATCCCGAGCCGCCCGCATCGACCTCGAGCATCCGGGCCAAAGCCTATGGCGCAAGGCTGACCCGACCGGAGTTCGCGGCGATCATTGGCGACACGCTCGACAATCGGCTCTCCGACCTTGATCTTGCCGCGTTCATCACCGCCTGTGTGGGCGACCGGCTGGACGCGGCCGAGACCGTGGCGCTTACCGAGGCGATGCAGGCGGCGGGTGAGACGCTCGACTGGGGCGGCCGGACAGTGCTCGACAAGCATTGCGTCGGGGGGCTGCCCGGCAACCGCACCACGCCTCTGGTCGTCGCCATCGTCGCGGCTGCGGGACAGACGATTCCCAAGACCTCGAGCCGCGCCATCACCTCGCCTGCGGGAACCGCCGATACCATGGAGGTCATGGCGCCGGTCACGCTCGACGAACGAGACCTGCGTCGGGTGGTCGAGGCCGAAGGCGGCTGCGTGATCTGGGGCGGGGCGTTGAACCTCAGCCCGGCCGACGATCATTTCATCCGGATCGAACGACCACTCGATTTCGATTCGACCGGCCAGCTCGTGGCGAGCGTCCTGTCCAAGAAGGTCGCCGCCGGCGCTAGCCACGTCCTGATCGACATGCCGGTGGGGCCCACGGCCAAGGTGCGCTCGCCCGAGGCCGCCGCAGCCTTGTCAGCCCGGCTCCGGTATGTCGCCGAGGCGATCGGCCTTCGTCTGGCGATACATCTCAGCGACGGGACGGCCCCCGTCGGACGCGGTATCGGCCCGGCCCTGGAAGCGGCCGATGTGCTGGCGGTGCTCAGGCGCGAGGCGGATGCGCCGCCGGACCTGCGGGCGCGGGCGCTCGATCTCGCCGGCCGGCTTCTGGACCTCGCCCCGGGGGCCGTGGCTGGGAGCGGCCGCGCCAGGGCGGAGGCGCTTCTCGACGGCGGTGCAGCGGAGACGAAGTTTCTGGCGATCTGCGCGGCACAAGGCGGCTTTCGTGAGCCCGAACAGGCCCCGCAGCGGATCGAGATGCGCGCGTCGTCGGAGGGGGCCGTTTCCGCCATCGACAACCGGGTGATCGCCCGGATCGCCAAGCTCGCCGGAGCGCCCCGACAAAAAACAGCCGGCGTGCGGCTCGGCGTGCGGCTCGGTGACCGGGTGTCGAAGGGTCAGCCCCTCTATGAGATTCATGCCGCCTCGTCGGGCGAGGCGGAGTGGGCACGCACCTATGCGCAACGCCATGAAGACGCGCTCGTTGTAACGGAGGAGCTGCGATGATTCTCATTCCGTTCACCGGAATGGCACCGCTTGCGGAGGAGATCGCGGAGTACCTAGGCGTAGAGTCGCGGCCGGTCGACTGGCACCACTTTCCCGATGGCGAGAGCCTAGTGACGCTCCCCGAGGGGTTGTCCGGCGCCGATGTCGCCTTCGTCGCCACCCTGCGCGATCCCGACCGGCTGGCGCTTCCCTTGCGCTTCGCAGCCGTCACGGCGCGGGAGTTGGGCGCGCGGCGCGTCGGGCTGGTTGCACCTTATCTCGGCTACATGCGGCAGGACCGGCGGTTCCGCACGGGGCAATCGGTGAGCGCGCGGCTCTTCGCGGACTTCCTCGGCGAGAGCTTCGACTGGCTGGTGACGGTTGATCCGCATCTGCACCGCATCGCAAGGCTGGAAGACGTGTTTCCGGTTCCTGCAATACGTGTCGCGACGGCTCCCCTGATCGTGGATTGGATCCGGAAAAACGTGCCGGATGCCGTGCTTCTCGGCCCCGACAGCGAAAGCCAGCAGTGGGTGGGCGAGGTGGCGCGGCTGGCCGACCGGCCCTACGAGGTGCTGGCGAAACGCCGCATCGGCGATCGGGCAGTCGAGATCAGTGTGCCCGAGAGCACGGCGCTGCATCGGGGGACGCCGGCGATCCTCGACGACATCGCGTCGTCCGGCCGGACGATGGTTCGTGCCATCGAGCGGCTTCTCGCGGCGGGGACGCGCCGGCCGCTTTGCCTGATCATCCACGGTATTTTCGCGGGCCGCGCCTTCGAAGACCTCGCCGCCGCGGGGGCTCAGCGTGTCGTGACCACCGACACGGTTCCGCACCCCACGAATGAAATCGGTACGGCGGGAGTGATTGCCCGAGCGATCTCGGAGCTTGACCTTTCCGCGACAGGAACAGGCAGCCTCCAAGATTTGTTGGGAAAGAAGAGTGACTGACATGAAGGACCCCGAACACCACGCCGGCGGCAAGCACGAGCACGCCGCAATGACGCAGGATCATTCAGGGCACGCTGAGGGCGCGCAGGACCACGGTGCAATGATCGCCGACTTCAGGCGCCGTTTCTGGGTGTCGCTGGTCCTTACGGTGCCGATCCTGCTGCTATCGCCGATGATCCAGGACTTCCTGGGGCTCAGCGAGACGCTGCGCTTCGCCGGATCCCGGTTTGTCCTGTTCGCGCTGTCGTCGGTCGTCTTCTTCTATGGCGGTTGGCCCTTCCTGAAAGGCTTCGTCGGGGAGATCAAGAAACGCCAGACCGGCATGATGACGCTGATCTCGATGGCGATCAGCGTCGCCTATCTCTACTCGACTGCTACCGTTTTCGGCCTTGACGGCGAGCCGTTCTTCTGGGAGCTCGCGACGCTGATCGACGTGATGCTGCTCGGGCACTGGATCGAGATGCGCTCGGTCATGGGCGCTTCGGCGGCGCTCGAGGCGCTGGTCAAGCTCATGCCCGCGACGGCGGACCGGCTCCGGCCTGACGGCAGCACCGAGGAGGTGCAGGTCACTGCACTCGCGGTCGGCGACCGGGTGCTGGTCCGGCCGGGCGCCAAGGTGCCCACCGACGGCGTCATCATCAAGGGCCGGACCAGCCTCGACGAGTCCATGTTGACCGGGGAATCCAGGCCCGTCGAGCGCAACGAGGGCGAGGAGGTGATCGGCGGTGCCGTCAATGGAGAGGGCGCGATCACCATCGAGATCCGCAAGACCGGGAGCGAGACCTACCTCGCGCAGGTCATCGAAATGGTGCGGCGCGCACAGGAGTCCCGCTCGCGCAGCCAAAACCTGGCCGATACCGGGGCGAATATCCTGACCTACACGGCGATCGCGATCGGGACGGTCACGCTCGTCGTCTGGCTCTCCCTCGGCGCCCCCTTCGAGTTCGCCGTCGCCCGCGCCGTCACCGTCCTTGTCATCGCCTGCCCGCACGCACTTGGCCTGGCGGTGCCGCTGGTGGTCGCGGTGAGCACCCGGTTGAGCGCCACGACCGGTCTCCTCATCCGTGATCGGGCGAGCTTCGAACGGGCGCGCAACCTCGATGCAGTGATCTTCGACAAGACCGGGACCCTGACGGAAGGCCGGTTCGGCGTTTCAGAGGTCATCCCGCTCGGGAAGATGTCGACCGATGAGGTGCTGGCCTGGGCCGCCGCGATCGAGAGCCAGTCCGAGCACCCGATCGCCCGTGGCGTCATCCGTTCAGCCGAGGAGAAGGGCATCCGGCCCAAACCCGTCCGGGACTTCCGCAATCTGACCGGTGAGGGCACCGAGGCCGTCGTCGACGGACGCGACGTGAAGGTGGTCAGCCCCGGCTACCTGCGCCGCCGCGACATCGCCGTTGAGAGTAGTGATGTCGAGCGCGCCAACGAGCAGGGCAAGACGGTGGTCTATGTCCTCGTCGACGACGCGCTGGTCGGCGCCATCGCGCTGGCCGACATCGTCCGCAAGGAATCGCGCGACGCGGTCAGGAAGCTCAAGGAGATGGGCATCGAATGCATGATGCTGACCGGGGACGCCCGCGCGGTGGCGAAGAGCGTCGCCGCCGAACTCGGACTCGACGACTATTTTGCGGAAGTCCTGCCCGACCAGAAGGCGGAGAAGGTGCGCGAGGTGCAGGGCCGCGGCAAGTCCGTGGCGATGGTCGGTGACGGCGTCAACGACGCTCCGGCGCTGGTGCAGGCGGATTGCGGTATCGCCATCGGTGCAGGCACAGACGTGGCGGTGCAGTCGGCCGACATCGTGCTCGTCCGCAACGACCCGCGCGACGTGACCGCCATCCTGGCGCTGTCGCGCGCGACCTACCGCAAGATGATCGAGAACTTCGTGCTTGGCGCCGGCTACAACGTCGTGGCGATCCCGCTCGCCGCCGGTGTCGCCTTTGCCTGGGGCATCGTCCTGACCCCGGCCGTCGGCGCCGCGCTCATGTCGGCGAGCACCGTCGTCGTCGCGATCAATGCCAAACTCCTCGAGCGCCGCCGCAAGGACATCGACGCCCTTGGCCTCGCCGAGAGCTGACCATCGGAGGGTTCGGAATGACCGAACACCACAATCACGAGCCGCAGCAAGGCAGCTTCTGGAGGTCGCGGACGGGCATCGCCCTTCTGGTGTTCCTTGCGACAGCGGCGCTGCTGCTCGCATACGAGCACCGCGTCCACCTGTTCGCGGGCAATCCGGGTATCGGGCTGCTTCTGGCAGCATATGTCGTCGTCCACCTTTTCATGCACGGCGGACATGGCGGCCAAGGGAATGGAGGCGGTAGGTGACCCGGCGCGCAGAGCGCCGACCCAGACCTCGACGTCGTGACGATGGCGGTGAAGGTCCCCGAAACGCTCGCGCACCTGCATCATTGGACGGCGCAACTGACTCGCGACGCGTTCGGCTTCTTCTCCGTGCTGCGGCTCGCTGGTATCGAAATGCGGCCGCGGGAAATTGCAGCCCAATCCGGTGCAGCGCTGGGAGTGGCATTTTGGCGGCGTGATCGCGCCCTTGGCAGGCGGCCTCGCCCTCGCAGGGCTTCGGGAACGCCATTACCCGTCAGAGCTTTGGGAGGCGCCGGGCATGAAAGGCCAGTATCAGCCAAACAGCATCAGCCTGATCGGCGGCATTTCGATGGGGACGGGCGTAATGATCGGAGCGGGCATCTTTGCGCTCACCGGTCAGATCGCTCAGCTTGCCGGGCCATGGTTCCCGCTCTCTTTCCTTGCCCGGGCCGTCATCACGGGCTTCAGCGCATATACCTACGTCAAGATGACCAACGCCTACCCGTCGGCAGGCGGAATTGCGATGATCCTGCAAAAGGCCTACGGACCGGGTGCGATCGCCGCTGCGCTGTCGCTTCTGATGGCATTTTCGATGGTGATCAGCGAGAGCCTCGTCGCGCGCACCTTCGGGAGCTATCTGCTCAGACTCTTCGGGGCTGGAGATGACAGCTTCCTCGTGCCGACACTGGGGGTGGCGCTGATCTTGACGGCCTATGCGGTCAACGTCTCAGGGAACCGCTCGGTCGGGTTCTTCTCGTTCCTGATGGCGATGATCAAGGTCGGAGGGATTGCACTCTTCGGGCTCGCGGCTCTCTGGGCCGGCGGCTTCGGCTTCCAGGCGGGATCCGGATCCGCCGATGTACCGGCCGCCGGGTTCATGGCTTCCGTGGCGCTTTCGATCCTCGCCTTCAAGGGGTTCACAACCATCACCAATAGCGGTGCCGAGATTGTCGATCCGCACCGGAACGTCGGTCGCGCGATCATGTTTTCCATCGCGATCTGCGCTGTGCTCTACCTGCTGGTCGCATTCGCCGTCGGCGCGAGTCTCTCGCTCGGGGAGATCGTGGCTGCCAGAGACTACTCACTGGCCCGCGCGGCCGAACCGGCGTTCGGCCCCTACGGCGTTTATTTCACGGTCGCGGTTGCCATTGTCGCGACGGCCTCTGGCGTGCTCGCGAGCATCTTCGCCGTCTCGCGGATGCTGGCAATGCCAACCGACATGGGGCTGATCCCGCACAGGCATTTCGGCATGCCCGGCCCGATCCAGGCGCACACGCTGGTCTACACGGTCGTGACCGCATCGCTGCTGACGGTGTTGTTCGATCTGGGGAGGATCGCGGCGCTCGGAGCCTTCTTCTACCTCGTCATGGACATGCTGATACACTGGGGCGTCTGGCGGCGCTTGCGCAGCGAAATCGGCGCGCAGGGCTGGATATTGTTGACGGCCATCGCGCTGGATGCGCTGGTGCTCGGCGCCTTCGGCGTCGCCAAGCTGCGCTCCGATCCCTGGATCGTGGCGATCTCGATCATCTGCATTGTGGCGGTCCTCGGCTTCGAGCGCGTCTACCTCTCGGGGTGGACCAGTGGAGACCGGGAAAGCCATGACGATTGACCGCCGCAGCATGCACCTGATGCGGTCTGCCAGAGTCAACGCCGCTGTCGCGGAGCAGACGTCGTGAAAATCGCCCTCGTCTTCCGCCTCGTCACGGTCATGCTGCTGTGGGCCTCGTGCTATCCGCTCATCACCGTCGGGCTGGAGCTTGCGCCACATCTCGCCTTCGCGACCATGCGTGCCGGGATCGCGGGATTCGTACTTCTCGCCATCGCAGTCATCCTGCACCGTCCGTTGCCTCGCGACACAAGGAGCTGGGCGGTGCTTTCGCTGGTCGGGTTGGGATCGACGGGCTTCGGATTCCTCGGCATGTTCCACGCTGCGGAGTTCATCTCGCCGGGTCTTGCGACCGTGGTCGCGAATACGCAGCCCTTGCTCGCGGCCGTCCTCGCGCATTCCTTTTTGAAGGAGAGACTGACTGGGATGGGATGGGCTGGCCTCGCCCTTGGCTTTGCCGGAATTGTCAGTATCGCAGCGCCCGGACTAGGCCCCGGAGTTGCAACGAGCTACTGGGTCGGCTTCGCCTACATCACAGTCGCCGCTGTCGGCGTCTCGGCCGGCAATATCGGCATGAAACTCCTACCTGAGCGCATGGATGCCCTTGCGGGGATGGGTATCCAGCTCCTGCTCGGGGCGGTACCGCTGGGCCTCCTGTCCGCAGCCACCGAGGACTGGGGAGAAGTCTCATGGTCACCGACATTTGCTCTCGTTCTTGTCATGCTTGCGGTTTTCGGGACATCGCTTGCCTTCTGGCTCTGGTTTGGCGCCCTCAGGCAGGTCGCTCTCAATCGCGCGAACGCATTCACCTTTCTCGTGCCGATCTTCGGGCTGTCCATCGGCGTGATGTTTTTCGGCGAGCGGCTCGACTGGCCCCAGGCCGTGGGCGCGGCATTGGTCATCGTGGGGATCGGGCTCGTGCAATTCCGGGGAATGGGCGGCGCCCGGCCAGCAACGGTGGATTCGTGGTGACGCTTTCGGCACTGACGCCGCTGGCTGCTGTTCTCCTACCAATCGTTCTCCTCCGCCTGCCAAAAAGCGGGGGCGCCTTTTCGGTCCGTTCGGGTTGCCAGAGAAAGCCGATGGTCCGCAGCGGGATCGCGACCTCGGCAGGAGCCACCGACAGCATGCCCTCCTCCACCCATGGCGGAGGCCGCATTCCTTGTAGCGGTTGCAGATCTTGTAGCCTGTGACGCGCGAGATGCCGAACTCCCGGCACAGCGGGGCCATCTGCCCTCTTTCCAGAAGACGGGCGACAAGACGAAGACGTTCATCCATGGGCTTGCACTCTTTCCAGGGCATTGGGGGGCTCCCCAATGCGCGACGTGCAAACCTTGTCGGCGGGATAGGCCGTCAGCTATGCCTCGATGAGCTCATTCCTTATTTTCAATGACCTAACGGGCCAAGCCGCCGCGCTGCGGCGTGGCGCCGGCGCGGCGGGCGCTGACCGCCTCGCCGAAGGCCTCGAACAGCGCGCGGTTGACCGCATTGACCTGCGGGTCGTGCTCGGCATGCCACTGGACGCCGAGGGCGAAGCCCGACGCGCCGTCGACGCGGATCGCCTCGATGGTGTCGTCCTCGGCGATGCCCTCCACCACGATTCGCCGGCCGGGTTCGAGAATGCCCTGCCCGTGCAGCGAGTTTACGCGGATGGTGTCGCGGCCGAGCAGTCGGGCGAAGACGCCGCCCGGCGTCAGGCGGACCTCGTGGCGGTCGGCGAACACGACGGCGGGGTCGGGGTGGATCTCGCCATTCTCCAGGCGCGGCATGCGGTGGTTCATGCGTCCTGGCAGCTCGCGGATCTCGGGGTGCAGTGAGCCGCCATAGGCGACGTTCATCTCCTGGAAGCCGCGGCAGATGCCGAAGACCGGCACGGCCCGTTCGATGCAGGCCTGGATCAGCGGCAGCGCCAGCGCGTCGCGGTTGACGTCATAGGGCTCGTGGCGGGGGTCGGGCGCGGTGTTGAAGTGGCTGGGGTGGACGTTGGCCCGCGCGCCGGTCAACAGCACGCCGTCGACCACGTCGAGCAGGTCGGCGATGTCGGTGAGCCGGGGATGGCCGGCGAACATCAGCGGCAGCGCGCCGGTTACCTCGGCGATGGCGCGCAGATTGTTCTCGCCGACGAGCTGCGTCCTGAACCGGTTCTCGACATTGTAGGCGTTGCCGATGACGCCGATGACGGGTCTGGTCATGGTCCTGCTCGATTCGGGCCGCCGGCCCGGTCGTTTCCCCCGATACTCCCGCCGGCGGCGCCGACGCAAGAGGCAGGCCAGACGAGTCCGACACGAAGGCAGGGGAAGCAAAGGGGAAGCAAACGGCGCGGGACCATTGTGGAACCGCCAGCGCCGCTGGTAGGTTCGCCGGGCCCGCCACGCCACACAGGAGCCGAACATGGCGCATCCGACCGCCGGCGAGCCGCGCATCACCAGCGGGCGCGGCCGCCTTTTTGACAGCGTGCTCGACACGATCGGCGACACGCCGGTGATCCGCATCAACCGGCTCGCGCCCGCCCATGTCGAACTCTACGTCAAGGCCGAGGCGTTCAATCCCGCCGGCTCGGTCAAGGACCGGCTGGCGGTATCGATCATCGAGGCGGCCGAGGCGAGCGGCGCGCTCAAACCCGGCCAGACCGTGGTCGAGGCGACCAGCGGCAATACCGGCATCGGCCTCGCCATGGTGTGCGCTGCCAAGGGCTATCCGCTGGTGGTGACGATGGCCGACAGCTTCTCGGTCGAACGGCGCCGGCTGATGCGCTTCTTGGGCGCCAGGGTGGTGCTGACGCCGCGCGCGCAGAAGGGTTTCGGCATGTATCAGAAGGCCGTCGAGCTCGCCAGGGCGAATGGCTGGTTCCTCGCCCACCAGTTCGAGACGCCGGCCAACGCCGACATCCACGAGAACACCACCGGACGCGAGATCGTCGCCGACTTCAACGGTCGCAGGCTGGACTACTGGGTGACGGGCTACGGCACCGGCGGCACCATCAGCGGCGCGGCGCGGGTGCTGCGCAGGGAGCGGCCGGAGACCAGGATCATCCTGTCGGAGCCGGCCAACGCCCAGCTTGTCGGCAGCGGTCGCCCGCAGGCGCGCGACGGCGAGGGCCAGCCGGCCGAGAGCCATCCCGCCTTCGAGCCGCACCCGATCCAGGGCTGGACGCCCGATTTCATCCCGCTGGTGCTGCAGGAGGCGATCGACAGCGGCTATTTCGACGAGCTGATCCCGATAACGGGCGCGGCGGCGATGGAGTGGTCGCGGCGGCTGGCGGCGGCCGAGGGCATTTTCGCCGGCGTCTCCAGCGGCGCCACTTTCGGCGTCGCCATGCAGGTGGCGGAGCGGGTGGCGCCGGGTTCCGTCATCCTGTGCATGCTGCCCGACACGGGCGAGCGCTACCTCTCGGCGCCGCTGTTTGAATCGATCCCCGAATATATGAGCGAAGAAGAGATCGCGCTGTCGCGGTCAACGCCGGGCTTCCAGATGCCGCCGCTCTGAGCGCGTCCACCGGGCGTGAACGGTTCGTTCGCCGGGCGCGCCGTTTGCCGGGGCGGCGCGGCGACCCCATATCGCGGCAAGCCCAACAAGAGGAACGCCGATCCGATGTCCATCCGTCCCGTCCAGCGCGTCATCGACGCCCAGCCGACCATCGAGGGCGCCGGCGTGCGCCTCCATCGCGCGTTCGGATTCGCCGAACCGGAAATGGCCGATCCGTTCCTGTTGTTCGACGATTTCCGCAACGAGCGGCCGGCCGACTATCTGGCCGGCTTTCCCTGGCACCCGCATCGCGGCATCGAGACGATCACCTATGTGCTGGCCGGCACGGTCGAGCATGGCGACAGCCTCGGAAATCGCGGCGTGCTCGGCGCCGGCGACGTGCAGTGGATGACGGCCGGCAGCGGCATCATGCACCAGGAAATGCCGCAGGGCGACGCGGCCGGGCGCATGCACGGCTTCCAGCTGTGGGCCAACCTGCCGCGGCACCTGAAGATGACCGACCCGCGCTATCAGGATGTCAAGGCGGCCGAAATCCCCAATCTGGTGGATGATGACGGCACCACCATCCGCGTCATCACCGGCGACTACAAGGGCGTCAGCGGCCCGGTCGACGGCATCGCCGCCGAGCCCAGCTATTTCGACATCTTCGTGCCCGCCGGCAAGCGCAAGCGCTTCAGGATCGACACGCGGCGGCGCGCCTTCGCCTATGTGTTCGAGGGCTCGGGCCGCTTCGACGACGCTTCCGAACCGTTCGGCGTGCTGACCGAGAAGGAGTTCCAGGGGCGCGAACTTGTGATCCGCGAAAAGGTCGGCAACCGCTCGATGGTGCTGTTCGGCGCCGGCGACGAGGTGGTGGCGCGGGCCGGCGAGGAGGGCATGCGCTTCCTGCTGGTTGCGGGCGCGCCGCTCGGTGAGCCGATCGCCTGGCACGGGCCGATCGTCATGAACACGCGCGAGGAACTGATCCAGGCGATGCGCGAACTGCAGAACGGCAGCTTCATCCGCAAAAGCGCCTGAGCGGCTGGCGCTGGCTGGCCGCAGGTCGGCGCCGAATCGCCGACCCTCTCGAAAAGGCGATCGTTCGCGGCTATATCGGGCGCGAACAGGGAAGATCGCATGGCCTTCGAGGACACGGCGCCGCAGTGGCGCGACCGTTTCGCCCCGACGCTCGCCGACATCGAGGCGCTGGCGCGTGAAGCCTACGCGCACCTGCCGACGCAGTTCCGCCGCCTGACCGGCGACGTCGTCATCGTGGTGGCCGACTTTCCCGACGAGGAGATCGTCGAGGAGATGGACCTGGAAACGCCGTTCGACCTGCTCGGCCTGTTCGAGGGGCGCGGCATCGGCGAGAAGATCAATCCGGCGACGGGCGAGTTCCCCAACCGCATCACGCTCTACCGGCGGGCGATCCTCGACTACTGGGCGGAGAACGAGGAGACGCTCTCCGACATCGTCACGCACGTGCTGGTGCACGAGATCGGCCATCATTTCGGCCTGTCCGACGACGACATGGAGGCGATCGAGGCGAGCGTCGGCTGAGCGGGCCACAACCGGCGCGGTCATGGCGCCGCGCGATCCGCCCGCTATGGAAGCCACTTTTCGGGATCACGCCTTGCCGCCCCGCGCGGAGATTTGATGTTCGGACCGGCGTGCGCACTTGCGCTCCGACCCGGCCTCGAAGGCGCAAGACGCCAACGCCGTCAGCTGAGACTAGCGGTCGATCTCGGCGCCGATATAGGCCAGCGCCCGCTGGTAGACCTGCGCCTTGTTCCATTCGGCCAGGGCGTCGAAATTGGGTTCTCCCGGCTGGTAGCCGAGCCCCGGCTTCCAGCCATGCGCGCGCAGATAGTTGGCTGTCGAGGCGAGCGCGTCGGCGCGGCTGCGGATCATGTCGACGCGGCCGTCGCCGTCGGCATCGACGCCGAACTTGACATAGTTCGACGGCAGGAACTGCATCTGGCCCAGTTCGCCGTGGCGCGCGCCGGTCATTTCGGCCATGGTCAGCTGCCCCGACTGCAGCAGGCCGAGCGCGGCATAGAGCTGCTCTTCGAAGAAGGCCGACCGGCGGCAGTCATAGGCGAGCGTCGCCAGCGCGGAGATGACGCTCTGGTCGCCCTGGAAGCTGCCGAAGGCCGTCTCCATGCCCCAGATCGCGATCAGCGGGCCGGCCGGCACGCCGTAGCGCGCCTCGATGCGGTCAAACAGTGCCGCGTTGCGCTCCTTGTGCTTGCGTCCCTGCGAGATGATCGCCGCGGCGCCGCGCCGCTTGAGGAATTCCTCGTAGGACAGCTTGAAGCTCTTCTGGTTGCGGTCGGCCCAGATCGTCTTGGTGTTGTAGTGGATGTCGGCGAAGGCGAGGTTGAGCGTCGCCGGCTTGATGCCGTTGGCGACGGCTTCCTGCCGGAACTCCTCCACCCACTTGCCGAAGCCTGCCGAATTGTTGCCGCACTTGGCGGCCAGCGCCGGGGTGGTTGCGATGGTGGCAAGCGCAATCATGGCGGCGCCGAGCGTCGTCAGGCGAAATGGCATCGTTGCACGAATCCTTCCGTTGGGGGCCCCACGCCGATAATGCCGGGAAGTTTATGACTTTCCGGTGGCAGCCGGCGGCCCTGGGCGTTGAGCGGCGGCGATGCCGGGCCCGCGGGATGAGCCGCGGGCCGACCGGACGGCGGCGCCGGCTCCCTCAGGCCGCCTTGCGGCCGACGAGCAGGCCGCGATTGACCAGGAGTTCGGCGATTTGCACGGCGTTGAGCGCCGCCCCCTTCCTGAGGTTGTCGGCGACCACCCAGATGTTGAGGCCGTTTTCGACCGTCGGGTCCTCGCGGATGCGGCTGATATAGGTGGCATCCTCGCCGGCCGATTCGAACGGCGTCATGTAGCCGCCGTTCTCGCGCTTGTCGACGACCAGGCAGCCCGGCGCCTCGCGCAGGATGGCGCGCGCCTCGTCGGCGCTGATCGGCCGCTCGAACTCGATGTTGACCGCTTCGGAATGGCCGATGAACACCGGCACGCGCACCGCCGTGCAGGTGACCTTGATCGACTTGTCGAGGATCTTCTTGGTCTCGGCGACCACCTTCCACTCCTCCTTGGTCGAGCCGTCGTCCATGAACACGTCGATATGGGGGATGACGTTGAAGGCGATGCGCTTGGTGAACTTCCTGGCCTCGACCGGGTCGGCGACGAAGACGGCGCGCGTCTGGTTGAACAGTTCGTCCATCGCGTCCTTGCCGGCGCCCGACACCGACTGGTAGGTGGCGACCACGATGCGCCTGATCCGGGCGCGGTCGTGCAGCGGCTTCAGCGCCACGACGAGCTGGGCGGTCGAGCAGTTCGGATTGGCGATGATGTTGCGCCTGGAAAAGCCCTCCACCGCGTCGGCATTGACCTCCGGCACGATCAGCGGCACGTCGGCGTCGTAGCGCCATGCCGACGAATTGTCGATGACGACGCAGCCCTTGGCGGCGATGCGCGGCGACCACTCGCGCGAGACGTCGCCGCCGGCCGACATCAGCGCGATGTCGGTTGCGGAGAAGTCGAAATGGTCGAGCGCCTGCACCTTCAGCGTCCGCTCGCCAAAGGAGACCTCGGTGCCCTGGCTGCGCCGCGAGGCGAGCACGGCCACTTCCGACGCCGGAAAGCCGCGCTCGTGCAGTATGTCAAGCATTTCGCGGCCGACATTGCCGGTCGCGCCGACGATTGCGATTCTGTATTCCATGGACCTTGTCCTCTGCCCGATCTGGCCCTCCCGCGTTCACCGCGCGGACGGGCCGCGGCGGCTCTGCGCCCTCCCGCATCCTTCCGGGGAGAGCGTCGGAAGGAGGCGAAAGGTTCAGGCTTTCGTCGTCTTGGTCGGGGTCTTGCCCGTTTTCGCGGCCGCGCGCCGGCGGGTCGCGGCGGGCGCGCGCGTCACCGTGGCGGCGTTGGCCGCGGCCAGTCCGGTGATGGCAATCGAACCGCGCACGTCTCGGGCTCCTTCCAGTTGGCGCGGTCTATGATCGCTTTTGCCGGAGGAGTCAATGCGGCCGCCGCTGGACGAAACGTGGAAATTGCCGTGGATTTTCGCGACAGGGCAGGCGGCGTTGACAATTGGTAAGTATTTGCTTACCGTAAGTCATGACTTACGATCTGGCCCTCGCCGCGCTCGCCGACCCGACCCGCCGCCAGGTCTTCGAGCGGCTGGCCGCCGGACCGCGATCGGTTGGCGCCATCGCCTCCGGCCTGCCGGTCAGCCGGCCGGCCGTGTCCCAGCACCTCAAGGTGTTGCGCGCGGCGGGCCTGGTCGCCGATCGGGCGCAGGGCACGCGGCGGCTCTATTTCATCGACCGCGGAGGCCTGGCCGCGCTGCGCGCCTGGCTCGACCGCTTCTGGGACGACTCGCTTGCCGCCTTTCAGGCTGAGGTCGAGCGGCCCGCAACGACCAGGAAGAAAGGGAACCAGCCATGAACCAGACCATCGCCGTCGCCCCCGTGCGCAAGACCATCCGGGTCGCCGCCCCGTCCGACCGCGCCTTCGCCATCTTCACCGCCGGCATGGCCGGGTGGTGGCCGAAGAGCCATTCGATCAACGCTTCGCCGATCCGCGACATCGTGGTCGAGCCGCGCGCCGGCGGGCGCTGGTTCGAGCGCGGCGAGGATGGCAGCGAATGCGAATGGGGCAAGGTCATCGCCTGGGAACCGCCGCGGCGACTGGTGCTCGCCTGGCAGTTGAGCCCGGACTGGCGGTTCGACCCCGGTCTGCTGACCGAGGTCGAGGTTCGCTTCATAGCCGATGGCGACGGCACCCGCATCGAACTCGAACATCGCCTCGACGGCTACGGCGACCAGGCCGGGCAGATGTTTGCCGTCTATGACCGCAAGGATGCTTGGCAGGGCATGCTTGAGCGTCTGGCCGCCACCGTCGGCCTCAGCCCGGCCGCGTGAACCGGCCGGTCAGCCGGTAGTCCTTGGCCGGGCCGCTGACATGATGGATGATCTCGATCATGTCGGCGGCCAGCCGATAGCGGGCAAGATAGCGGTCGGCGCCGCAGACATGGATCGCCTCGCCGCGCCATTCGCCGCCCTCGGCCTGCGGCGCGAAGCGGTGATAGGGCCGCTCGTCGGGCGGCGGGTAGGCGATGTCGAGCACGCCGCCGGCCGTCAGCCGCCATCGCCATTGCCGGCCGGCGGCGAATTGTCGGCCGTCGGCGGTGACGAAGGTGCCGGCCTCGCTCTCAAGCCAGCCGCGCGCGCCGTCGGCCACGAAATCGGCCTTGCCGGCAAAATACGATCCGTCGCTTGCCTGCCGCGTCAGCCGCCAGCTGCCGGCCAGCGCCGCGAACCAGGCCGCGAGCCCGGCCGTCTCATCCGAGCTCGATCTTGAAGCGCGCGAGGATCGCATCGCCCATCTCCGCGGTGCCGACCTGCCGGCAGCCCGGCGCCATGATGTCGCCGGTGCGGATGCCGCTGTCGAGCACGGCGGCGATCGCGCCTTCGAGCGCATCCGCCTCGGCGATCCTGTTGAATGAATAGCGCAGGCACATGGCAAAGGAGGCGATCATGGCGATCGGGTTGGCGATGCCCTTGCCGGCGATGTCGGGCGCCGAGCCGTGCACCGGCTCGTAGAGCGCCTTGCGCTTGCCGGTCTTGGCGTCGGGCGCGCCGAGCGAGGCCGAGGGCAGCATGCCGAGCGAGCCGGTCAGCATCGCCGCCACGTCCGACAGCATGTCGCCGAACAGATTGTCGGTGACGATCACGTCGAACTGCTTGGGCTGGCGCACGAGCTGCATGCCGCCGGCGTCGGCCAGCATGTGAGAGAGCGCGACATCGGCGTATTTCGCCTTGTGCGTCGCCGTCACCACCTCGTTCCACAGCACGCCCGACTTCATCACGTTGCGCTTTTCCATCGAGCAGACCTTGTTGCGGCGCGTGCGCGCCAGCTCGAAGGCGACGCCGGCGATGCGCTCGATCTCGTAGGTGTCGTAGACCTGCGTGTCGATCGCCCGCTTCTGGCCGTTGCCGAGATCGATGATCTGCTTGGGCTCGCCGAAATAGACGCCGCCGGTCAGTTCGCGCACGATCAGGATGTCGAGCCCCTCGACCAGTTCGCGCTTCAGCGAGGAGGCGTCGGCCAAGGCCGGATAGCAGATCGCCGGCCTCAGATTGGCGAACAGCTCCATATCCTTCCTGAGCCGCAGCAGTCCGGCTTCCGGCCTGACCTCGTAGGGCACGCCGTCCCATTTCGGCCCGCCCACGGCGCCGAACAGCACCGCGTCGGCGGCCATCGCCAGCCCCATGTCGGCTTCCGAGATCGCCTGGCCGTGGGCGTCATAGGCCGACCCGCCGACCAGCCCGCGCTCGGTCTCGAAGCTGGCGCCGGCTTCCGCGTTCATCCAGGAGATGATCTTCTCGACCTCGGCCATCGCCTCGGGGCCGATGCCGTCGCCGGGCAGGAGCAGGAGCTTGTAGGTAGCCATGTTCGATCCTGGGATGGGTCTCTCGCGCGTCACTTATCGTCATTGCGCCGCGCCGCGCAAGCCGCCCGGCGGCTGCAGGTCGACTACAGGAAGCGGTTGGTCACCAGCAGGCCGGGAAAGGCGAAGAGATTGGTCAGGACATGCGCCGCCACCACCCAGAACAGCGATCCGCTGCGCCACGCCACCCAGGTCCAGATGAGGCCGAGACCGGCCGCGCCGCCGACCAGCGCCAGCGGCCCGCCGTCATAGACGATGCCGTTCGCCAGCGCCAGCGGCACATGCCAGGCGGCAAACAGCCCCCAGCCGAGCCAGAAGCCGAGCCGTGGCCGGTCGGCGAAACTGGCGAGGAAGCCGCCGCGCCAGGCCGCCTCCTCCAGCGTGCCGTTGACGAGCGCCATGGCGATGGCGAGCCCGGCGATGGCCGGCGTCAGCGCGCCGAGATGCGGGACCAGCCCGAAGGCGAAGACGGCCGCGACTTGCGCGGCGATTAGCGCCGGCAACCAGCGGTCCTGCTTGGGGAGGCGCGGTGACCACAACGCCGCACCTGCCGGGCGCAAATGGATCAGCGCCACCGGCAGGCAGAACCCGGCCCAGTAGACGGCAAGGCTTGCCAGATAGCCCGCCGGACCGCCGAGACTGGCCGTCAGCCACGGTACCAGCACGAGCATCGCCGCGATCAGCGCCGCAGCGTGGCCGACGAGCCAGCGCTGCCGCCCGGTCAGCCGCTCAGACAACGCCGGCGCCGCGCCGCAGCGCGGTGACCTCGATCTCCACCTTCATCTCCGGCCGGATCAGCCCGGCGACGATCATGGTCGCCGCCGGCCGGATGTCGGCGAACACCTCGCCGGTCACCTTGAAGACGTCGTCCTTGTAGGCCACGTCGGTGACGACATAGGTGGCGCGCACGATGTCGGCGAGCGCGAAGCCGGCCTGCGTCAGCACCCCGGCCAGCGTGGCGAAGATGTTGCGCGCCTGCGCCTCGGCCGTTTCCGGCATCGTCATCGTCGCGTAGTCGTAGCCGGTGGTGCCGGAGACGAAGCACCAGTCGCCCTGGACGACGGCGCGCGAATAGCCGGCTGCCTTTTCGAACGGCGAACCGGTGGAGATGAGCCTGCGCGCCATCACCGGCCGCCTCACGCCGCCCACGGCCGCCTTTCGGCCAGGCGCTGTTCATAGCCGGCGATCGCCGGCGCCTTGGCCAGCGTCTCGCCGATGTCGTCGATGCCGTTGAGCAGCCGGTGCTTGAGGTCGGCGTCGATGTCGAAACGGATGGTGCCGCCGTCCGGCCCCTTGATGGTCTGGCTGTCGAGGTCGACCGTCAGGGTCGCGTTGGCGCCGCGGCTGGCGTCGTCCATCAGCTTGTCCAGTTCCTCCGCGCTGACCTTGACCGGCAGGATGCCGTTCTTGAAGCAGTTGTTGTAGAAGATGTCGGCGAACGAGGTCGAGATCACGCAGCGTATGCCGAAGTCGGCGAGCGCCCAAGGCGCGTGCTCGCGGCTGGAGCCGCAACCGAAATTGTCGCCCGCCACCAGGATGCGCGCATTGCGCCAGGCCGGCTTGTTCAGCACGAAATCGGGGTTCTCCGAGCCGTCGTCGCGATAGCGCATCTCGGCGAACAGTCCCTTGCCGAGCCCGGTGCGCCGGATCGTCTTCAGATAGTCCTTCGGGATGATCATGTCGGTGTCGACATTGATGATCGGCATCGGCGCTGCGACGGCGGTCAGCGTGGTGAACTTTTCCATGGGCCTGTTTCTCCTCGCATGGCGCTTCCGGAGCGCCGTTTACACCATGTCCCCGGCCAGCGTCGAGTGCGCGCTCAGATGACGTTGCGCTCGGTCAATGGCCGGCGCTCGCCGACCCGGCCGGGGGCGAACGCAGCGCAATCGATCGTCCGGTAGACGCCGTGCACGATCAGTTCGGCCAGCGCGCGCGCCGCCGCCGGCGCCTGCTGCACGCCATGGCCGGAAAAGCCGGTCAGGTGAAACAGGTTGGCGACCGCCGGGTCGCGGCCGATCAGCGCGTTCTGGTCGAAGCGGTTGTAGTCGTAATGGCCGGCCCAGGCGCCCGCCATGCGGACCGCCTCGAACGCCGGCACGCGGGCCGCCAGCGCCGGCCACACCCTGTCCTCGAACAGGCCGTAGTCGGGCGCGAAGTCGCCGGGATCGGCCGGCCCGTCCTCGCTTGTCGGCGGCGACACGCCGGCGATGAAGCCGTCGCCCTCGGGGCGCACCCACACCCCGGTGATGTCGACGGTGAGCGGCATTGGCCCCGCTGCCGTCAGGGGCGGCGCCGCACAGCGGAAGCGGAACACCGTGCGCTTCCTCGGCTCGACCGGCAGCTCCGCGCCGGCCAGCGCCGCCACCCGGCCGGCGCCCGGTCCGGCCGCGTTGATCACCGCCCCGCAGGCGATCGCGGTGCCGTCGGCAAGCCGGACGCCGGCGATGCGGCCGCCAGCAAGCGCGAAGCCGGCGACTTCGCCGCGGATTTCGGAAATACCGCGCTGCCGCCCCACCCGGCGGACGGCGCCGAGCACGCTCCACGGGTCGAACCAGCCCTCGCCCGACAGGCCGGTCGCGCCCGCGGCGATGCCGTCGACATTGAGCCACGGGTGGCGCGCCTTGAGCGCCTGCGGTCCCTCCAATGCGATGTCCGCGCCCTCGGCAAGCTGAACGGCGTGATTGGCCGTCAGCGTGGCGAGCCCCTCGGTCGACGCGAGGATCAGATAGCCGCGCTCGACCAGGCCGGCGCCAACCCCGAAGCGGGTTTCGAACTGACGGTAGAAGTCGAGCGAGGCGCGCGACAGGCGGATGTTCTCCGGTGTCGAGAACTGCTGGCGGATGCCGGCCGCCGACAGCGCCGTTGCCGCCCGGGCAAACCCGGTGTCGCGTTCGACGACGCCGATGCGGCCGCCAAATCCTTCCTCGGCCAGGAAGCGGGCCGCCATCGCCCCCATGATGGCGCCGCCGACGATGACGATGTCGAAGCTTTCGGACACGCAAGCTCTCTATCCGGTTTGCCGGCCCTTGCAAATCGCCGGCGAACGCGGAAAAACCCGGTCATGGTCTTCATCGTCCCCGATTGGCGGCCGCGCCGCTCGGTGCTGTTCGTGCCGGCCGCCAACGCCCGCGCCATCGACAAGGTGGCGGCGCTGGCAGCCGACGCGATTATCTTCGACCTGGAGGATTCGGTCGGCCCCGGCGAGCGCGAAGCCGCCCGCGCCAACCTCGCCGGGCGGGTGCGCGGTGGCGGTTTCGGCCGGCGCGAGGTCGTCGTCCGGGTTTCGGCCGCCGACAGCGCCGAATTCGACGGTGATCTTGCCGCCGCGCTCGCCTGCGCGCCCGACGCGGTGCTGCTGCCCAAGATCGACGACGCCGCCACGCTGCGCGCGATCGCCGACCGCCTGGCCGCGGCCGCGGCGCCCGCCCGCCTGTGGGCGATGGTCGAGACGCCGCGCGCGATCCTCGCCATCGCCGCCATCGCCGCCGCCGATCCGCGTCTGGCCTGCCTCGTCGTCGGGCCCAACGATCTCGCCAGGCTGACCGGCGTCGCCATGCGGCCGGGCCGCGCCGCGCTGGTGCCGTGGCTGATGGTCATCGTCGCCGCCGCGCGCGGCTTCGGCCTTGCCGTGCTCGACGGCGTCTACAACAATTTCCGCGACGTCGAGGGCTTCGCCGCCGAATGCGCGCAAGCGGTCGAGCTCGGCTTCGACGGCAAGACGCTGATCCACCCGGCCCAGATCGAGGCGGCCAATCGCGCCTTCGCGCCGGCGCCGGCCGAACTGGAGCGCGCCCGGCGCATCGTCGCCGCCTATGCCGACCCGGCCAATGCCGGTCGCGGCGCGCTGGCACTCGACGGCGAGATGGTCGAGCGCCTGCATCTGGAGCAGGCCCGCCAGCTCCTCGCCGCCGAGACCATGCTGAAGTCATGACGGGTCCCAAATGATCATCGCGCGCAGGGCTGTCCGCCGCTCGCCGTCGGGGCTTGCGGTGCCTTTTGCCTGCCTTCAGGGGCGCGCCGCGCGCGGGTCGGCCTCGGCCATGGCCATGGCGAAATCGCCGGTCTGAGGGTCCATCAGCCACAGCTGGCCGGCGGCGATGTCGAACCAGGCGCCATGCAGGCGCAGGCGGGAGGTCGCGACCAGTTCGCGCACGCAGGGAAAGGTCATCAGGTTGGCGAGCGAGTTGCGGATGGAGGCCTCCTCCAGCGCGCGCTGGCGCGCCGCCGCCGAACCCGGCTCCTCGCAGCGGATGTCGGCTGTGGCCGGCTCCAGCAGGCTCATCCACTTGCCGATGAAGTCGCCCGGCGACAGCGGCTCGCCGGCGCCCTCCTCGCGGCTGGCGCGGAAGGCATGCACGCCGCCGCAGCGGCCGTGGCCCATGACCACGATGTGGCGCACCTTCAGCGCCTGGACGGCGAATTCGAGCGCGGCCGAGGTGCCGTGATGGACCCCGTCGGGCGCATAGGGCGGCACCAGATTGGCGACGTTGCGCACGACGAAGATCTCGCCCGGCGCCGCGTCGAATACGACCTCCGGCGCGGCGCGCGAATCGCAGCAGGCGACGATCATCACCTCCGGCTTCTGGCCGGTGGCGGCGAGCCGCTCGAAACGCTCGCGCTCATGGCGGAGCCGGCCGTAATAGAAGGCCTTGTAGCCGTCGACGAGACGGCTCGGGAAACCGGGCTCCACCTGCGGTCGGGGCATCGTTCTGTCCTGCGGCGCGCAACACTCGGCAAGGGGTCGTCTACGACGAAACGGCGGGCCAGGCAACGCCGCCGTCTCCACGAGGGGCCTGCGTGGTGTGGCGTCAGGCCCAGATCGCCATGCGGGCGCCCGCTTCGGTCATGCGCGGCGGATCGGGGAAGGGCCGCGCCAGACCGGCGGCGATGCGGCGGGCGATCATGAAGCAGGCACAGGCGTCGACGAGATCGTCGATCGCCGCTCCGCGCGGCGGCTCGCGGTCAAGGATCGGCCGGGCAAGGCCGAGCGAGGCGAGCAGGTCCCGGCGCTCGGCGATGCCCCGCGGATTGACGCGCCCCTTGATCTTCTTCGGCGTCATCATCGCCCGCCCGCCGTTGAGCCGCCAGAAGGCCAGTTCGGGATGGACCTCGAAGACGCGGGCTTCGAGCGCGCGAGTCATCAGCGCGTCGATCTCGCGAATCCGGGCAAACAGCGCGAAGCTCTGGCGGGAGACCTTGCGCGGCGGGTCGGAGGTGGCGAGCGCGGCGGCGCAGGCAGCGCGGTAGTCGGGCGCGTAGACGGCGGCACGGGAAGGAATGGCGAACACGCTGGACTGGCGGTCGCCGAGGTGGCGGCGGGCGGCCTGCTCGGGGCCGCGGCCGCCGCCACCGATGCGCTCCGGCAGGCCGATCGGCATGTCGACGGCGACCATCGCATTGTCGGGGAGCGCGGCGAGCAGCGCGGCAAACGCGGGGAAGACGCGCACCTCGCCGGCGCCGGCCGCCTCGCCGACGACCGCGATCCAGCCGGCGCGGCAGCCGTCGACGCCGACGAGCGCGCTCATCGCACCAGGGCTCCCGGCACGACGACACGGCGCAGATGCACGCTCGCCGAAGGCTGGACGATGGCGCCACGGTCGGCGGCCAGCATCAGTTCGCCGCTGCCGCGCCTGGCGGCGCGGGCAACACATTCGAACACCGAAGCCGACGCCCGCTCGAGTGCCCTCGGCCCTGCCTCGCCGGCGAGCAGGCGGGCGAGCAGCAGGGCGGCGAACAGGTCACCCGGCCCGTTCGGCGGGCCGTCGAGGCGGGGATGCTCGGCGACGACAGCGCCCTCGGGCTCGATCAGCAGGTTGGCAATGCGGCCGCGCATCAGCGCCGGCGCCGAGGTGACGACGAGGCGCGGCGGGCCGACACGCCGGGCAAGCTCGGCCGTCGCCGCGAGGTCGCCTGGCAGGGGGCCGCCGGCGAGCCAGGCCAGCTCGTGGAGGTTCGGCGTCGCCCAGTCGGCCCCGGCCAGCAGGTGGTCGCGAATCGCCGCGGCCACGTCGGCGCCGACATAGAGGCCGCCGGCGTCGCCCACGATCGGATCGCACAGGTGGATCAGGCCGGGCCGGCGCCGGCGCAATTCGGCAACAAAGCGGCCGGTCGCCTCGGCCTGGCCGGCCGAGCCCATGTAGCCGGTCAGCACGGCGCCGACCTCGCCGAGCCACGGGCTGTCGAGCAGGTCGGCGAGAAAGGCGGAAAATTGTTCCGGCTCCGGTTCGATCCTTGTGGAAGGGCCATGCCCGGGATGGAAGGGCAGCGACACCGTGTTGACCGCCCAGACCGGCAGACCCAGTGTCTGGCAGGCAAAGACGACGGCTCGGTTGCCGACCGCCCCGCGCGCGACATGGCTCGATATGGAGACGATCGCCGGCAGTGGCCCGCGCGCGGTCATTTCAGCCCGTAGGTGGCGACGAGATAGATTGCCAGGCCGATGAAGGCGATGAGCGCGAGGCCGCGACCGATGCGCTTGCCGATGACCTCGATGGCGTCGTCGCCGGCGCTGTCCTCGGCCTTGAAATGGGCGGCGACCCGCCCGGCGGTGCGGGCGAGGCCCGAGCTGCCGATCGTCTCGGAATCGCGGTCGACACGCTCGAGAATGCGCCGTGCCTCCCTGCGCCTTTCGCCATCCCTGTCGGTCATCACGCTGCCTCGTCGCGGCCCGGCGCCATTATTGGCACCGACCGGCGGCCCGGACAATGCGCGCGGGCCGGGCGACGCCCGGGGCCATGCCGTCAAACCTCATCAGGCGACGATGCCGCGCTCGCGCATCGACTGCTGCAGCTCGTCGAGGATCAGCGGATCGTCGATCGTCGCCGGCATCTTCCAGTCCTCGCCATCGGCGATCTTCTGCATGGTGCCGCGCAGGATTTTGCCGGAGCGCGTCTTCGGCAGGCGCTTGACGGTGATCACCGTCTTCAGCGCCGCCACCGGTCCGATGCGCTCGCGCACCAGGGCAACGATCTCCTTCTCGATGGCGGCCGGCTCGCGCGCCACGCCGGCCTTGAGGATCACGAAACCGACCGGGACCTGGCCCTTCAGCCGGTCGGCAATGCCGACCACGGCGCATTCGGCCACGTCGCGGTGGGAGGCAATCACCTCCTCCATGGCACCGGTCGACAGCCGGTGGCCGGCCACGTTGATGATGTCGTCGGTGCGCGACATGATGTAGAGATAGCCGTCGTCGTCGATGAAGCCGGCATCGGCCGTCTTGTAGTAGCCGGGGAACTCTTCCAGATAGGCCTGACGGAAGCGCTGGTCGGCGTTCCACAGCGTCGGCAGGCAGCCGGGCGGCAGCGGCAGCTTGACGACAATGTTGCCGAGCCGGTTGGCCGCCAGCCGGTTGCTCGCGTCATCGACCACCTGCACGTCGTAGCCGGGCATTGGCACTGTCGGCGAACCGTATTTGACCGGCAGCTGGCCAAGCCCGACCGGGTTGGCGGCGATCGCCCAGCCGGTCTCGGTCTGCCACCAGTGATCGATGACCGGTACCGAAAGCTGGCGCTCGGCCCACTGGACGGTATCCGGATCGGCGCGCTCGCCGGCGAGGAACAGGGTGCGGAAACCGGACAGGTCGTAGCCGGCGATCAGCCTGCCGTCCGGGTCCTCCTTCTTGATGGCGCGAAAGGCGGTCGGCGCGGTGAAGAGGGCGGCGACGTCGTGCTCGGCGACGACGCGCCAGAATGCGCCGGCATCGGGCGTGCCGACCGGCTTGCCCTCGTACAGCACCGTCGTGCAGCCGGCGAGCAGCGGTGCGTAGACGATGTAGGAGTGGCCGACCACCCAGCCGACATCGGAAGCGGCCCAGAACACCTCGCCCGGCTCCATGCCGTAAACCGCCTTCATCGACCACCTGAGCGCAACCATGTGGCCGCCATTGTCGCGCACGACCCCCTTGGGCTGGCCGGTCGTCCCGGAAGTGTAGAGGATGTAGAGCGGATCGGTCGCCGCCACCGGCTCGCACGGCACGCGGGCGCCGTTGGCCAGCGCCTCGCCGACCAGCTGGGCGTAGTCGTGATCGCGTCCGGCGACGAGGTCGCAGCGCTGCTGTTCGCGCTGGAGGATGATGGTCGCTTCTGGTTTGTGCGACGACAGCTCGATGGCCCGGTCGAGCAGCGGCTTGTAGGCGACGACGCGGCCCGGCTCGAGCCCGCACGAGGCCGAGATGACCAGCTTCGGCGCGGCGTCCTCGATGCGGGTCGCCAGTTCGGCCGCGGCAAAGCCGCCGAACACCACCGAATGGATGGCGCCGATGCGCGCGCAGGCGAGCATGGCCACGGCCGCCTGCGGCACCATCGGCATGTAGACGATGACGCGGTCGCCCCTGGCGACACCCATCCGGCGCATCACATGGGCGAGCGCGTTGACCTCGGCCAGCAGCTCCTGGAAGCTGATGGTGCGCTTGGTGCCGGTTACCGGGCTGTCATAGATGATCGCCGCCTGGCCGGTGCGGCCGCGCTCGACGTGGCGGTCGACGCAATTGTAGCAGGTGTTGCAGGTGGCGCCGACGAACCAGCGGCCATAGACGCCGGCCGCAGGGTCGAAGACCCTGGCGGCGGGCTCGATCCAGTCGATCTCGGCCGCGGCCGCAGCCCAGAACGCCTCCGGATCCTTCCGCCATTTCGCGTAGGTGTCGGCGTAGGTCGATGGCATTGATGTCCTCCGGCGGTCCTGGCTGGTCTTTTTCGGGGCACCATAGGCAGCCGGTCGGGCCGAGTCCATCGGACAAAAGGCGGCAGCGGCGCTAGCCTGGCGGGGCGTCGCCCGCCTCCAGCCCGGCGATGTAGCGGGCGAGATTGGCGGCCCACTCGCGATAGCCGTCCTGGGAGGCGTGGAAACCGTCGGCAGAGAAGTTCCCGGCGAGCGGGCGCCATTCGGGCGCCGGCGCCAGCGCGCCGCGCTCCTGGCAGAGGACGCGGCCGACATGATCGATCAGTCGCGAGCGGACGCCGAGGATGCGATTCAGCGGGAACGGCAGGGCCGGCATGTCCTTCATGTCGAGGACGCCCGACCAGATGATGGTGGCGGCCGGAAAGCGCGCCTTCAGTGTGTAGAGCAGCGTGCCGAAGTCGCGCTTGAAGCGCCGCCCGGAGTGAAAGTTCTTGGCATCGTTGGTGCCGATGTTGAGCGCGATGTAGTGAAAATCGCGCGGCTCGATATGCGGGACCACATGGTCGCGGATATGGGCTGCGGTAGCGCTGTTCATGCCGGCGATGCGGGCGGTGACCGGCCGGCCGGTGATCGCGTGCAGCATCGCCGGCAGATGCCCGGCGAAACTCTGCTCGATCGCCTCGACGCCGACGCCGGCGGCCGACGAATCGCCGACGATGAGCAGGCGCAGCGGCTCGCCGGCGCCGGCGTGGCCGACATGGCCCGGATTGGCCGGCGGCGCCATGCGGCGGGTGCGCCGGCGCACGCCGAGCCCCTGCCAGACATAGACCGGCAGGGCGATCCAGGTCAGAAGGACGGCGGCGGCGGGCGGGCGCGGGGTCATCGCCGCTCTATAGTATCGCCGGCCCGGCGATTGGAAGGGGCGACAGGGTTTCGGCGGGTTTCGGCGGCTTCGACTACGGCCGCCGCATCTGTCCGATGACGGCTCGCGCGCCCGCAACGAACCGGAAACGAACCGCCAACCGTTTGACGCGCGGCGCGCTTCCTGCCATTCATTCACCGCATTTCGGTGACTGAATCAGTCCAGTCGGGACGCGGTCAGCGTTTTGTTAACCATAATGGTCCTAAATGGACCGGGAAACCAATCTATTGGCGGGCGAAATAGATCTTGCTGGGTTCCAAGAGTTCGCATGACGCGGTGCCGCGCTGGCGCGTCCGCGCCGGAGTGCTGACGGCGCTGATCGGCCTGCTGACGCTGGCGGGGGCGCTGCTGCCGCAAGCTGCCCAGGCGCAGACCCGCACGCTGAAGCTTCACTTCATCCACACCGGCGAGAAGGCCGAGATCGCCTACAAGAAGGACGGCCAGTACATTCCGGCCGGCCTTGCCCGCGTCAACCAGTTCCTGCGCGACTGGCGCCGCAACGAGCCGACCAAGATCGACCCGCAGCTGCTCGACCTCGTCTGGGAGGTCTACCAGCGCTCCGGCTCGCGTGCCCACATCACCGTCATTTCCGCCTATCGCTCGCCGGCCACCAACTCCATGCTGCGCAAGCGCAGCCGCGGCGTCGCCAAGAACAGCCAGCATACGCTCGGCAGGGCGATGGATTTCTTCCTCCCCGACGTGCCCCTCTCCAAGCTGCGCTCCATTGGCCTGCAGGTGGGCGCCGGCGGCGTCGGCTACTACCCCTCTTCCGGCTCGCCTTTCGTCCACATGGACACCGGCAGCGTCCGCCATTGGCCGCGCATGTCGCGCCAGGAACTGGCCAGTCTGTTCCCCGACGGCAAGACCATGCACATCCCGTCCGACGGCAAGCCGCTGCCGGGCTACGACACCGCCGTGGCCGCCTACAAGTCGCGCAAGGCGAACGGCAGCGTGGTTGTCGCCAGCGCCGAGACGGTCAAGAAGCCGGGCTTCTGGCAGCGTCTGATGGCGAGCACCCGCCAGGACCAGGAGGACGACGAGGCGGCCAACGTCACGCCGGCGCCGCGCACGGTGAAGGCCGTGACCCAGCCCGCCGGCAACCCGGCGCTCGACGATGGCCGGGTGGTTGTCGCCAGGGTGCCGGTGCCCAAGACGGCGCCGGCGAGCGCCGAGACCGAGGCCGGCGAGGGTGTCGTCATGGAGGTGGCGACGAGCGAGACAACGGCGGAACCCCTGCCGGCCGCCGCCCCGGCCGCCGAACCCGTCGATCCGCTGCTTGCCGATGGCGCCACCGAGCCGGTGATCAACCTTGCCACGATTCCGGTGCCGACGGCCCGGCCGGACTATCGGTCCGACACGCTGATCGCCGACCTGCGCGAGCGGCTTCGCCCCGACGACGGCCCCGGCCGGTCCGCCGCCGGACTGTCGGCCGAGGAGATCGAGCAGCTGCGCCGCACCGCCATGCCGAGCGAACCGGAACCGGCGCCGGACGAGACGACCCGGCTGGCGCTCGTCGACGAGGAGCCGACGCCGGCAGCGCCGGCGTCGCAACCGGCCACCGCGACGCTGGCCGCCCTGTCTCCGGACCTTCCCTCGGTGCCACGGCCGCAGCCGCGCATGAGCGTCGCCGATCGGCCGCCAGTGATGACCGTCGCCAGCATCACGCCGATGCCGCCGCCCCGCCCAGCGCCGCAGGCGGCGCCGGAGCCGGACCAGCTGCAATCCGTCGCCGCGCCGCAACCGGCATTGCCGCAGGCGGCTCCCCGCACGCTCGAACTGGCGCTGGCCGCCACCGGCGAGGACGGCAATTCCGCGCGGGAGGCGATCCGCGCGATGATCGAGGCCAACGACCGCTTGCGGGCGGCTAGGGCCGAGCCCCGGCGCCAGCCGGCAGCGACGCTCGCCAGCGTCGAGCCCGAGGTGGCAACGCGCTCGCTGGCCGGGCGGCCGGCTTCGCGCCGCGGCGCGCCCGCACCGGCCGCCGTGCCCGTCGTCGCCGACGATGGCGGCGGCTGGACCATCTGGGAGGCGATCGGCGCGCGGCGCATCGCCGACACGCGCCCGCTGCATCGCATCGCCGAAATCCGTGCACCGGCCTACGGCATGAACGCCTTGCGCCGGGCGCCCGACAGCGTGCCGCTGGCGGGCTTCGTGCAGACGGCGACATTGCACCAGACCGGCACGTTCTCCGGCAGCAGCTTCATCTCGGCCGGTTTCGCCAGCTTCGATACCGACTGACCCGGCCGCGCGGGCGGCTCAGCCTTCCCGTCCGCCCGGGAACTCGGGCAGCATGCCCAGCGCCTGCAGATAGAGGTCGCGCACCGCGTCCTGCTCCTGGCGCTCGGCGAGGTCCTGCCTGCGCAGCCGGATGACCTGGCGCAGCACCTTGGTGTCGAAGCCGTTGGCCTTGGCCTCGGCGAACACCTCGCGGATATCGTCGGCGATCGCCTTCTTTTCCTCCTCGAGCCGTTCGACCCGTTCGACGATCGAGCGAAGCTGGTCGCGGGCGAAGCTGACGGTGTCCGACATCGGTTTCTCCGGTTGGGCGTGATGCGATTGGCAGGAGGGGCAGCGTCAGTGGGCCGGCCGGTTGCGGGTGAAGGCCGCCTGCTGTTCGCTGCTGGCTTCGGTCTGATGGCGCGAGCGCCACTCCTCATAGGGCATGCCGTAGACGATCTCGCGCGCCCGCGGCTTGTCGAGCGCGATGCCGCGTTCGGCCGCCGCCTCCTGGTACCAGTTGGCCAGGCAGTTGCGGCAGAAGCCGGCGAGGTTCATCAGGTCGATGTTCTGCACGTCGGTGCGCTGGCGCAGATGCGACACCAGCCGGCGGAACACCTGCGCCTCCAGTTCGATGCGGGTCTGCTCGTCCATGGCTTCTCTCCCGATTCGGGTCCGTCTTGCCGCGTCATCCTGTCCGCCTTGCGTTGCCGCTCGGCGGGATCAAGCGCTAGCCTTCTTGCGCCAGGTCGTCGACCGGACCCGTCCGCGAACCGAAATGGCGCACCGCGTGGATTTCCGCAAGGCCGTTGAGGCGCGCCAGGATCGGCGCCAGCAGGTCGACCCATCGCGCCACACCGGGCTCGTCGCCGATCAGGTCCTGGCGGATCTCGATCAGCGCATGGGCGAGGCCGCGCCGGGTGCAATGGCGGTACATGGTGTCGTTGCGGAGCGCGCCGTCATAGGGCTCGTTGTCGCCGACGGTGAGGCCGCCGACCGCCTCCAGTTCGCCGATCAGCGGCTTGGCGAAACGCGGATCGGCATCCCACAGTACCGCGACCTGCCAGTCGCGCTTCCTGCCTTGCCAGGTGTCGGTGAAGCTGTGCACCGAGAAGATGGCGGGCACGACGCCGGCCGCCAGCGCGCGGTCGATCAGGTCGTCGATCGCATCGTGGTAGGGCCGGTGGAAGGCGCCGATCCGGTAGGCGGTCTCCCCGGCGCTGATCGGGTGGTTGCCGGGGATCACCGTCCCGTCCGACAGGCGCATGACCAGGGTCGGATCGTCCTCGCCGCGGTTCGGATCGATCAGCAGGCGCGAATAGGTGGTCAGCACGGCCGGCACGCCCAGCCGCCCGGCGAGCCCCAGCGTCACCGCCCGCGCGCCGATGTCGTAGGCGATGTGGCGGCCGAATTCCGCCGGCGCCAGCCCGAGCCTGCCATAGGGCGTCGGCAGTTCGGCGCGGGCGTGATCGCACAGGAGGACGAGCCCCCTCGAAAGGTCGCCGTCGATCGTTTCGACCGGGTTGAACGCTTCGTCCATTGTCGTCCTGGAAGCCGCCGCCGCCAAAGCCGGCAGGCTCTTGTCACAACGGCACAAAAGGATCAATGGTCGCCGGCGTTTTTGTCGGCCGGGCGGCGCCCGCCGGCGCCGGGACCGTTGCCACCATGACCACCCAGTCGGCCCTCGCCAAGGGCCAGATCGCCTTTGCCGTCGCCTTCGCCCTGCTGATCGTCGGCGCAGTCGCCATGGGCGCCTCGCCGATCTTCGTGCGCCATGCCGAGGTCGGGCCGTTCGCCAGCGCCTTCTGGCGCGCCGCGCTCGCGCTACCGGTGCTGTGGCTGTGGACGGCGGTCGAAGCGCGCGCCGCCCCTGCCGCCCCGGCGCCGCGGTTTCCCGCCGCCGTCGTCCTGTCGGGGCTGTTCTTCGCCGGCGACCTCGTCTTCTGGCATCTGGCCATCCTCAATACGACGATGGCCAATGCCACGCTGATGGCCTGCCTCGCCCCGGTCTGGGTGCTGATCCTGTCGGGCGTGTTCATCGGCGAGCCGGTGGACCGGCGGTCATTCGCCGGCCTCGCCATCTGTCTCGCCGGCGCGGCGCTGCTGATCGGCTCGAGCTACCGCGTCGACCCCACGCGGCTGATTGGCGATTTCTACGGGCTGGTCACTTCGGTGTTCTTCGGCCTCTACTTCCTCGCCGTGCGCGTGGCGCGGCGCCGCCTGGGCGGCGGCCGGCTCACACTGTCGTCGACCATCGTCACCGCCGCCATCTTGTTCGTCGTCGCGCTCATTTCCGGCAACGACCTCATGCCGACCACCGCATCGGGCTATGCCTCGCTTGCGGCACTCGGCATCGTCAGCCAGGCCGGCGGCCAGGGCATGCTCGCCGTGGCGCTCGGCGCGCTGTCGGCGGCCTTCTCCTCGCTGGTGATCTTCATCGAGGCGGTCGCCGCCGCGCTGTTCGGCTGGGTGCTGTTCGGCGAGGCGATGGGGCCGATGCAGATGGCCGGCGCGGCGCTGATCCTGACCGGCATCTGGGTGGCGCGCCCGCGCCAGTGAGCCCGCCGCGAGGCCCCGACGCAGCCGCCGCGGCGGCGTTGACAGGGAGGATGGCCTGCTTCACAAGAAGGCAAAATGATCTCGGCAATCGAACCGGACCGCGCAGTGCCAGTCGAACCCGCATGGTGCCTCGCGACGACGGTGGTCGCGCGGCGGCGGGCGCTGTTTTTCGCCGTCGCGCTGACCGCGCTTGCCGCCGCCGTCGACGCCGCCCACGCCGATTTCCGCCTCTGCAACGACACCAAGAGCCTGATCGGCGTCGCCCTCGGCTATCGCGACAACGGCCAGTGGGTGACGGAGGGCTGGTGGCAGGTGCCGGGCGAAACCTGCGCCTCGCTGATCGAGGGCGACCTCAATTCGCGCTACTACTACCTCTATGCCGAGGACGCCGACCGCGGCGGCCAGTGGCGCGGCGATGTCTTCATGTGCACCTCCGACCGCAAGTTCCGCATTGACGGGGTCGAGGAGTGCTTCGCCCGCGGCCACCAGAAGACCGGCTTTTTCGAGGTCGACACTGGCAACAAGGAAAGCTGGATGGTACGCCTCACCGAGTCGGGCCAGACGGGCAGCTCACAGTAACGGGAACCTCCAGCCGATGCGCCGCAACCGCCGCGTGAAGATTCTCGCCACCCTGGGGCCTGCCTCGGACAAGAAGGAGACCATCGCCGAGCTGTTTCGGGCCGGTGCCGACCTGTTCCGCATCAACATGAGCCATTCCGACCATGCCATGCTGGGCAGCCTGGTCGCGCAGATCCGCGCGATCGAGCGCGAGACCGGCCGCCCGATCGGCATCGTCGTCGACCTGCAGGGCCCCAAGCATCGCATCGGCACGTTCACCGAGGGCCGCATCGAGGTGAAGCCTGGCGACCGCATCACCTTCGACAGCGACCCCGCTCCCGGCACGCGCCAGCGCGTGCGGCTGCCCCACCCCGAGATCCTGCGGGCGCTGAAGCCCGGCCACCGCATCCTTATCGATGACGGCCGCGTCCGGCTCAAGGCGCGCAAATGCTCGCCGGAAGCGGTGCAGGCCGAGGTCGTCGTCGGCAGCGTGCTCTCCGACCGCAAGGGCCTCAGCCTGCCCGATACCGAGATTTCGGTCAGCGCCATGACCGACAAGGACCGGCGCGACCTCGAGGCGGCCATCGCCAACGAGGTCGACTGGGTGGCGCTGTCATTCGTCCAGCGCCCCGATGACCTGGCCGAGGTGCGCAAGATCGCCCGCGGTCGCGTCGGCGTCATGGCCAAGATCGAGAAGCCGCAGGCGGTCGAGCGACTGGCCGAGATCATCGATCTCGCCGACGCCATCATGATCGCCCGCGGCGATCTCGGCGTCGAGATGCCGCTCGAAGCGGTGCCCGGCATCCAGAAGCAGATCACCCGCGCCTGCCGGCGCACCGGCAAGCCGGTGGTGGTCGCCACGCAGATGCTGGAATCGATGATCGCCGCGCCGATCCCGACGCGCGCCGAGGTCTCCGACGTGGCCACCGCCGTCTACGAGGGCGCCGACGCGATCATGCTGTCGGCCGAATCGGCCGCCGGCAAGTTTCCGATCGAGGCGGTTGCGACCATGAACTCGATCGCCGAGCATGTCGAGCGCGACCCCAACTATCGCGGCATCATCACCGCCCAGCGCCCCGAGCCGGAGCCGACCGGAGCCGACGCCATCTCGCTCGCCGCCCGCCAGATCGCCGAGACGCTCAATCTGGCGGCGATCATCTGCTACACGGCGTCGGGGGCGACCGGCCTGCGCGCCGCCCGCGAGCGGCCGGCCAAGCCGATCATCGCGCTGTCGCCAGTCGACCGCACTGCCCGGCGCCTCGCCCTCGTCTGGGGCCTGCACTGCGTCGTCACCGAGGATGCGCGCGACCTCGACGACATGGTCGACCGCGCCTGCCGCATAGCAGTCGACGAGGATTTCGCCGGGCCGGGCGACCGCGTCATCATCTCGGCCGGCGTGCCGTTGCGCACGCCGGGCTCGACCAACATGCTGCGCATCGCCTACGTCGCCAGCGACGGCCGCTCCGGCATCTGAGCCGGCGGTGCGATCCGGCCATTGAGCCGCTCGATCTCGGCGACGATCGCCTCGGTGTGGCTGTAGGTCGGCATGTGCCCGGCCTGCCTGAGCCATACCAGCCGCGCCCCGGCGATATCGCCGGCCAGGCGCACGGCATGGCGTTCAGGCGGCACGACGGCGTCGCTGTCACCGGTGATGATCACGGTGGGCACGGCGATGGCGCCATAGCGCGGCGACAGCCGGCGGACATGGCCGTGCAGCTGGCAGAGATCGGCCGCGTTGTGCCGGAAGGCCGCCGGCCGCAGCACCAGGCGCGTCGCCGAGCGGCGGGCATAGTCGCCGGGCGGCCGGTCCGGCGCGAACACCGCCCGCACGGCGCTCGCATATCTGAGATGGCCAAAGGGAATGGCGACAAGATGTGCGAACAGCCGGCCGGTCATGGGCCGGCTGGCGAGCCGGTTGTACCAGCTGATGCGCGCGCCCGGCCAGGGGTGGCTCGCCGGTGCGATGAGGACCAGCCCGGCCGTCCTGGCCGGATGGTCGACGGCGAAGGCGGCGGCCACGGCGCCGCCCAGCGAATGGCCGACGATGACCGCCCGTTCGATGCCCAGTTGTTCCATCAGTCCGGCAACCTGGCCCGCCTGCGCGTCGGGCGCCGCGTCGCCATGCGCCCGCTGCGAATAGCCGGCGCCGGGCCGGTCGAGAAAGACCATGCGGGCACGGCCGGCGAGGCATTGGCCGAAGGCGCCGAAGAGGTCGCGCGCGTTGCCGGCCGCCCCGTGCAGGAACACCATCGGCGCCAGATCGGCGCCGGGCCCGTCGGCGACGTCAATGTAGTGCAGCCGCCTTCCGCCGACCTCGGCGAAGGCGCCGACCGGCGGAAAGCGCGCCTCGATGCGGCGCGTCAGCAGCCTGGTCGTCGGCAGGAGCACGAGCGCCAGCGTGGCGAGCGCGCCGACCATCGCGCCGAGCCAGCCCATGGCGGCGTCAGCTCGCCCGGCCGGCGAGCTTCTCCTCCAGATCGACCACCGCCTTCTGCGCGTCCCGGTTGGCCGGATAGATCTCCAGCACCTTGTACCAGGCCTCCAGCGCCTTGCGCTCAGCGCCGGTGCGCGCAAGGATGACGCCGAGGCCGGACAGGGCGCCGAAATGGCGCGGCTCGATCTGCAGCGTACGCTCGATGTCGCTGATCGACCGGCCGTAGTCGGACATGACGAAATAGAGCGTGGCGCGCCGGTTCCAGCCCTCGGCATAGTCGGGGGCGAGCACCGTCACCTGCGTCAGCAGGTCCTCGGCGAGCGGGTGCTTCTTGTCCTGCATCGCCTTGTTGGCCCGCTCCATCAGCAGGTTGATGGTGGCCGATCCCGAATCGGTCCAGTGCGCCCAGATCTGGCGGGCGATGCGGTTGGCGGCGGCCGGCCGCGGCTGGTGGCGCAGGTCGTCGAAGAGTTGGTCGAGCGCCGCCGGCTGGGGTGGTGCCTCGGCGTCGGCCGGCTGGGCATGGCCCGGCAATGCCGGGCTGGCGATTACTGCCGCAGCGAGGAGAAGGGCGATCAGCCGCATGCCGCCCAATCTATCGGGGAGGCCGGCGGGGTCAAACGCAAAATTGCGTGAAAGTGGCGCGCTGCGGCGCTCAGCCCTGGCGGGCCTTGTAGCGCGGATTGGTCTTGTTGATGATGTAGACGCGGCCGCGCCGCCGCACCAGGCGGTTGGCGCGATGGCGTCCCTTCAGCGACTTGAGCGAGTTCTTGATCTTCATGGCACCAACCGGGAAATGCGTCTGAGCCGGCCGCCGCGGCCATCGCCACAGGGGCGCCGCTCGCGCCTTCGAAAAGCTGGCGGGGCTAATACAGGATGGGCCCCGGCCCGTCAAGAAAGCCCCGTCAATCGAAGACCGGCAAGCAGGAAGCAAGGGCGCGCCGCAGTCCGCCGACGTTGCGCCACCGGCCGGCAGGGTCGGCGCAAGGTCGCGCCGGTATGCTGCCAACGCCAAGTCGGGGGATGCATGCCGGCCTATCTCATCGCCTATGACGTGAGCAGCGAGACCGCACGCCAGGACCTCGTGCGCGAGATCAGGTCCTGGCCGTGGGTCAAGCTGGCCGAGACGGCCTACGCGGTCGACACGCCGGACACGCCGCAGACGGTCTACAAGCAGCTCGCCCGCTTCCTCGGCCGCGACGATGTCGTCTATGTCGTCCGCTTGCGCCAGCCCTTCGCCGGCTATGGCCCCGACACGGTCAATGACTGGCTGCAGCAGCGCCTGCGCTGACCAGTCCCCGGCCGGACATCTTGCCGCGCACGCCATCGGCCGTCGCAATCGCGCCAACACACCGCGCCAGGCTGATCTAGAGCGATGACACCGGCATGCGGCGGTCCGGCTTCACCGTCGCGTGCGCATCAAGGGGATGGCGGCGATGCGTCGGTTTTCGGGCTTTGCGCTGGCGCGCGAGGCCATGCGCGAACACAAGGGCTGGGGACGGCAGTGGGAGAGCCCCGAACCGCGCAGCCAGTATGACGTCGTCATCGTAGGCGCCGGCGGCCACGGCCTCGCCACCGCCTACTACCTTGCGGCCGAGCACGGCATCACCAATGTCGCGGTCCTCGACAAGGGCTGGCTCGGCGGCGGCAATACCGGCCGCAACACCACGATCATCCGCTCCAACTATCTCTACGACGAATCGGCGGCGATCTACGATCATGCGGTGCGGCTGTGGGAGGGGCTGAGCCAGGCGCTGAACTACAACGTCATGTTCTCGCAGCGCGGCGTCATGATGCTGGCCCACAACGTCCACGACGTGCAGGTGCTGAAGCGCCATGTCCACGCCAACCGCCTCAACGGCGTCGACAACGAGTGGCTGGACCCGGCCGCCGCCAGGGCCTTTTGTCCGCCGCTCAACATATCGAAGGCGGCGCGCTATCCGGTCGTTGGCGCCGCCCTGCAGCGGCGCGGCGGCGTCGCCCGCCATGACGCGGTCGCCTGGGGCTATGCCCGCGCCGCTTCGGCGAGGGGCGTTCATATCATCCAGAACTGCGAGGTGACCGGCATCCACCGCGGCCCCGACGGCGCGGTCACCGGCGTCGAGACGACGCGCGGCGCCATCAGGGCAAGAAAGGTCGGCGTCGTCGCCGCCGGCCATTCCTCGGTGGTGATGGCCATGGCCGGGCTGCGCATGCCGCTCGAGAGCTTTCCACTGCAGGCGCTGGTCTCCGAGCCGGTCAAGCCGTGCTTTCCCTGTGTCGTCATGTCGAACACGGTGCACGCCTACATCTCGCAGTCCGACAAGGGCGAGCTGGTGATCGGCGCCGGCACGGACCAGTACACGTCCTATTCGCAGACCGGCGGCCTGCACATCATCTCGCACACGCTCGACGCCATCTGCGAGATGTTCCCGATGTTCACCCGCATGAAGATGCTGCGCTCCTGGGGCGGCATCGTCGACGTGACGCCGGACCGCTCGCCGATCCTGGCGAAGACCCCGGTCAAGGGGCTCTATGTCAATTGCGGCTGGGGCACCGGCGGCTTCAAGGCGACACCCGGTTCGGGCCACGTCTTCGCCCACACCATCGCCCGCGACGATCCGCACCCGATCAACGCGCCGTTCACGCTGGAGCGCTTCCGCACCGGCCGGCTGATCGACGAGGCGGCCGCCGCCGCCGTGGCCCATTGAGGAAGCCCGACATGCGCGGCGATCCCGGCCCGGCAGCGTCCGATTGTCTGGCGCCCGCCGCGCCGATAGACTGGCGGCGCCCGGCCCCGTGGGGGGCGCGCATTGCGATTGCAGTGCAAGACAAGGAACGGCTGTGATGATTCCGAGGCTATTTGTTTGCCTGGTGTTGTTGTCGTTGTTTCCGACAACCTCAGGCGCGCAGAACATAACCGCCGGCGACCCGGATTCGGTCGTCAAGGCCATGCAGGAGATCGGCTACCGGGCCGAACTCAAGAAGGATGGCGAAGGCGATCCGATGATCGCCTCCGCCGCGGGCGGCTACAAGTTCGTCGTCTTCTTCTACGGATGCGAGGAGGGCGCCACCTGCGACACGTTCCAGTTCCACAGCAGTTTCAACGCCGACGGCGAGGTCACCGACGAGGCGATCAACGACTGGAACAGCAAGCGGCGTTTCGCCAAGGCCTATTTCGATGACGAGAAGGATGTCGTGCTCGTCATGGACATCGTCATGATCGAGGCGGGCCTGTCGGACACCGTGTTCCGGGAGGCCATGAGCATCTGGGAGGACCGGCTGACCACCTTCGCCAAGGAGATCGGCTTCTGACCCGGTGCCGGCCGGCCATCACGCCACGCCGGCCGATGGCCGGCCGGTCCGCGCTCCACCCTGGGCTCAACCCATGACCACGGCCGCCACGGCACGACCAGCAGCAGACGGCAACGCCACGCTCATTCCGACCTGACCCATGCTCCTGATCCATTGCCCCTATTGCGAGGAAGCCCGGCCGGAACTGGAGTTCCGCCACGCCGGCGAGGCGCACATCGCCCGGCCCGCCGGCATCGCCGAAATATCGGACGAGGCGTTCGAGGCCTATTTCTTCATCCGCGACAATACCAAGGGCATCGTCTTCGAGCGCTGGCGCCACATCCACGGCTGCGGCCGCTTCTTCAACGCTGCCCGCCATTCGGTCTCCGACCGCTTCGTCGTCACCTACAGGGCCGGCGAGCCGAAGCCGGAACTGTCCGGCGAACAGGTGGCCGCCGCCGCGCCGGGCGGGAAGGCGACGCCGGCGAATGCGGCGGCGGGCGTGAACGGGAAGGCGGCGCGATGACCGTCGCCGCGCCTCATGCCGGCGCCAACCGCATAGCCGGCAAGGGCCGGCTGTCTCCGGCGCGCACCGTATCGTTCACCTTCGACCGCCGCCCCTACACCGCGCTGGCGGGCGACACGCTGGCCTCGGCCCTGCTCGCCAACGGCGTCAATCTGGTCGGCCGCTCGTTCAAGTACCACCGTCCGCGCGGCGTGCTCTCGGCCGGCGCCGACGAGCCGAACGCGCTCGTCGGGGTCGCCCGCGACGCCGCCCGCTTCCAGCCCAATGTCCGCGCCACGGCGCAGGAGGTATTCGACGGCCTGATCGCCACCAGCCAGAACCGCTGGCCGTCGCTCGCTTTCGACATCGGCGCCGGCAACGACTTCGTCGGCCGTTTCTTCCCCGCCGGCTTCTACTACAAGACCTTCATGTGGCCGGCGGCCGCCTGGAAGCGCCTTTACGAGCCGGTCATCCGCGCCGCCGCCGGTCTCGGCATGGCGCCGAAGGAGCCCGACCCCGACCGCTACGCCAACCGCTTCGCCCATTGCGACCTGCTCGTCGTCGGCGCCGGCCCGGCCGGGCTAGCCGCCGCGCTCGGCGCCGCGCGTGCCGGCAGGCGGGTGATCCTCGCCGACGAGAACGCCGTACCGGGCGGCAGCCTGCTTGCCACCAACGAGGCGCTGATCGACGGCGTCCCCGGCTTCGACTGGGCCGCGGCGGTCGTCGCCGAACTGTCGTCGAAGGACAATGTCACCGTCCTGCCGCGCACCACCGCCTTCGGCTATTACGCGCAGAACATGGTGGCGCTGGCCGAGCGCCTGACCGACCATCTGGCCCGCCCCGCGCCGGACGCGCCGCGCGAGCGCCTGTGGCAGGTGCGTGCCGGGAAGGTGGTGCTGGCCACCGGCGCGATCGAACGCCAGATCGTGTTCGCCGACAATGACCGCCCCGGCATCATGCTCGCTTCGGCGGCCCGGCTCTATCTCAACCATTACGGCGTCACCCCGGGGCGCAAGATCGGCGTCTATGCCGCCTGCGACTCGGCCTGGGCCGCCGCCTTCGACCTGAAGGCGGCCGGCGTGGAGATCGCCGCCATCGTCGACTGCCGCGCCGAGGTGCCGACCGACCTCGTCGCCCGCGCCAACGACCTCGCCATCGGCGTGCTGGCCGGCCACGCCGTCACCGGCACCAGCGGCCGCCTGCGCGTGCGCTCCATGAGGGTGGCGCCGCTCGCCGGCGGCGGATCGCGCGAGTTCGAGATCGACTGCCTGCTGATGTCGGGCGGCTGGACGCCGTCGGTGCATCTCTTCTCGCAGTCGCGCGGCGGACTCGCCTATGACGCCGCCAACGGGCGCTTCCTGCCCGGCACGGCGGCGCAGGACTGCATCTGTGTCGGCGCCTGCAACGGCACGCTCACGCTTGAGGACGCGCTCGCCGAGGGCGCGGCCGCCGCCGGCGTCACCCCGCCCGACGCCGAGGAGACCGCTTCGATGGCCGGCCACCTGCTCGGCGCCGCCAGCGGCGCCGGCCCGCGCGACTTCGTCAAGGCCTTCGTCGATTTCCAGAACGACGTCACCGCCAAGGACATCCGCCAGGCGGTGCGCGAGGGCATGCGCTCCATCGAGCACGTCAAGCGCTACACCACCAACGGCATGGCCACCGACCAGGGCAAGACGGCCAACATGCACGGCCTCGCCATTGCCGCCGAGACGCTGGGCAAGGACATCCCCGAGGTCGGCCTGACCACCTTCCGCCCGCCCTATACGCCGGTCACCTTCGGCGCCATCGTCAACCATGCGCGCGGCGAACTGTTCGACGTGACGCGGCGCACGCCCATCCATGGCTGGGCCGAGCAGAACGGCGCTGTCTTCGAGGATGTCGGCAACTGGAAGCGGACCTGGTATTTCCCGCGGCCCGGCGAGGACATGGCCGCCGCCGTCAATCGCGAATGCCGCACGACGCGCCAGGTCGCCGGCATCTTCGATGCCTCCACGCTCGGCAAGATCGAGGTGGTCGGCCCGGATGCCGTCGGATTCATGAACCTGCTCTACACCAATGCCTGGGACCGGCTCGATGTCGGCCGCTGCCGCTACGGCATCATGCTGCGCGAGGACGGCTACATCTATGACGACGGCGTCGTCGGCCGGCTTGCCGAGGACCGCTTCCACGTGACGACCACCACCGGCGGCGCGCCGCGGGTGCTTCACCACATGGAGGACTACCTGCAGACCGAGTTCCCGCACCTGAAGGTGTGGCTGACCTCGGTCAGCGAGCAGTGGGCGGTTGTCGCCGTGCAGGGCCCGAGGGCGCGCGACATCGTCGCGCCGCTGATCGAGGATGTCGACCTTGCCGCCATGCCGCACATGTCGATCCGCCAGGGCCGCTGCTGCGGCGTGCCGGCGCGCATCATGCGCGTCTCCTTCACCGGCGAACTCGGCTTCGAGATCAACGTGCCGGCCGATTTCGGCCGCGCCGTTTGGGAAGCGGTCTGGGAGCGCGGCGAGCCGCTCGGCATGGTCCCCTACGGCACCGAGGCGATGCATGTCATGCGCGCCGAGAAGGGCTTCATCATCGTCGGCCAGGACACCGACGGCACGGTGACGCCCGATGACGCCGGCCTCGGCTGGGCGGTCGGGCGCAGCAAGCCCGATTTCGTCGGCATCCGCGGTCTCAGGCGCCCGGACCTTGCCGCCGGGGGCCGCCGTCAGCTCGTCGGCCTCAGGACCAGGGACCCGAGGACGGTGCTGGAGGAAGGCGCCCAGATCGTCGCCGACCCCCACCAGCCGGTGCCGATGAAGATGATCGGCTTCGTCACCTCCTCCTACTGGTCGGACAATTGCGGGCACTCGATCGCCCTGGCGCTGATCGACGACGGCCGCGCCCGCCTGGGCCAGACGCTCTACGTGCCGATGGCCAGCGAGACGATCGCGGTCGAGGTGACCGCCACCGTCTTCCTCGATCCGGAGGGGAAGCGTCTCGATGGCTGAGGCAGCGCGCATCCACCCGCTCGCCGGCCGGCGCTTGGCGCTGCCCGGCCTTTCGCTCGAACCCTGTCCGCCGGCCGAGCGGCTGAGCCTGCGCGCCGGCGAGGACGCGCTGGCGGCCATCGACGAGGCGCTCGGCCTGGCGCTGCCGCGCCGGCCCATGGCAAGTGCCACGGCCGGCGGCCTCGCCGCGCTGTGGCTGGGGCCGGACGAATGGCTGATCGTCGCCGACGAAGGCGCCGGCCTTGCCGGCCGGCTCGCCGCGCTGACCGGCATCGCCTTCAGCGCGGTCGACCTCTCGCACCGCAATACTGCCATCTCGATCGACGGCGACAAGGCGGTGCTGGCGCTTGCCGCCGGCTGCCCGCGGGACCTGTCGCCGGCCGCCTTCCCGGTCGGCGCCTGCTCGCGTACCGTGCTGGGCAAGGCCGAGATCGTGCTGGCGCGCGAGGCGCCGGCGCGCTTCCGCGTCGAATGCTGGCGTTCTTTTGCCGATTACGTGTGGAATTATCTGGTCGATGCCGCTAAATCGGCCTGACGGGCGGGTGGCGGCGGATGGAAGCGGCGGACATGGCGACAGCGGCGCAACAGGGCGATTCGCCGGCGATCATACGATCGAGGCTTGTCCTCAACTTCCCCGGCTTCGAGGCGACGGGGCCGCTCGCCCAGCTCGACCGCCTGCGCTACGGCGCCGGCAAGACCGGCGGGTTGTGGGGCTTCACCTATGAGCGGCTGAGCGCCGAGATCGTCGACGGCAGCCATCACGCCATTGCCGAATCGCGCGCCCAGGGCGGCAACTGGCAGACGCGGACCCGCCTCGTCCAGTTCTCCTGGAGCGACGTGATCGAGGCCTATGAGAGCGAGCCGTTCCCGCGTGGTTTCCTGCGCAACTTCCCCAAATTCATGGCATTCTTCTTCGACGGCACCGTCGCGCGCTACTATTCGGCCAGCAAGCGCTACTGGGGCTTCACCATCTTCCCGCTGCTGCTGATCGGGCTGTTCGCCATCCTCGCCGGGCTGGTGGTCGTCCGCCTGATCGTGCCGTTCGTGCCGGCGCTCGACCATCCCTTCGCCATCCTGGTGCTGACGCTGGCCGGCGTGTTCGTCCTGTGCCGTTGGCCGGGCAAGTCGGCCTATCTGCTGCTGACCGTCAACGACTGGGGCTTCGCCCGCGACATGGTCAACCGCGTCAATCCGCTGATCGAGACGCGCTTCCGCGAGTTCGCCGAGACCGTCGGCGACGAGATCGCCCGCAGCCGCGACGACGAGGTCGTCATCGCCGGCCATTCCTTCGGCACCGTCTGGGCCGTCGGCGCGCTGGCGCTGGCGCTCGAAAGGAACCCCGACCTGCTCAAGGGGCGCAACGCCGTCTTCCTGGCGCTGGGATCGAGCCTGCTGAAGATCGCGCTGGCGCCGAACGCGCGGTTCATGCGCGCGTGGGCCGCCCGCATCATGGCGGTGCCCGGCCTGCTGTGGCACGAGATCCAGACGAAGGACGACCTGATCGCCTTCTACAAGGCCGACCCCTTTGCCACGCTCGGGCTCACCGATCACGCCGCGACGCTGAAGATCGACCGGGTCAAGTACAAGGAGGCGATGGAGGCCGGGCGCTACCGTGGCATGCTCACCTCGCCCTACCGCACCCACCGCCAATATATCCTCTATCAGGACCGGCGCGTGGCCTTCGACTACATCCTGCGCCTTTTCGGGCCGCTGTCGGCCCGCGATCTCGCGCTGCGGCCGGGGATGGTGGAGGCGATCGACCGCGACGGCGCGCTGGCCGTGGCAAGCTGAGGGCAACGACGATGGATGGCCTGCGATCCCCATTGTTCAGCGGCGACCTCTGGACGATGGCCGGCGCCGTCCTCTGGTGCGCCGGCATCGTTTCCTGGGCGGCGCTGCGCTGGATTCCGAACCGCCGCTCGCGCCGCGTCAGGATCACCACCACCTCGCGCACGCCGAGCGAGCGCTTCTCCATGATCATGTCGAGCGCCGGGCTCGGCATCGTGCCGGCCGTCTGGGTGTTTTCCGGCTGGCCATCGGCGCTCGACCATGCCGCACACCCGCTGCTCGTCGCCGTCGGCCTCGCCCTGTTCGCCGTGTCGCTGCGCCTGTTCCGTGTCACCCACAAGGCGCTCGGCGCCATGTGGTCGCATAGCCTCGACCTGCGCGAGAACCACCGACTGGTCACCGCCGGCATCTATGCCCGGCTGCGCCATCCGATGTACACGGCGTTCTGGCTGTGGGCGCTCGCCCAGCCCTTCCTGCTCGCCAACTGGATGGCCGGGTTCGCCGGCATTGTCGGTTTCGGCACGCTCTATTTCCTGCGCGTCGGCCAGGAGGAGCGCATGATGGAAGAGCGCTTCGGCCAGGAATATCGCGACTATTGCGCCCGCACCAGGCGCATCCTGCCCGGCATCCACTAGCCTCGCCGCAGGCCGGACGCGCGCCGCGGGCCGGCCGCCTGCAGCTATTGTGCAACACTTGAGGCAAATCGCGCGGAACGGCCGCGCCGGGCGTTCCAGTCGCCGCGTCGATCGGGCAGTTTAACGCCGCGTTTACCATGCGCCGGTGATATGCATGGACAAGCGCGATTTTGGATTCCTCCCAGGAATTTCAAGCTGTTATTGGGCATGGACATGATTGAAGGATCTCTGCGTCACGCCGCGGTTCTGATCACTGCTGCGATGATCGGACTGGCCGGCTGTTCGTCGACCGCCACCTCCACCAATGCCGGCGCGCCGCGCCCGGCCGATCCGAGCGAGCCGCGGCCCCAGGTCGAGCGGCTGATCGACCGCCAGGCCGCCGCCCGCGCCCCGCGCACCGGCGAGGTCTATCTGATGCGCGGCCTGATGGATGTCTTCTCGCGCGGCATCGACGAGATGGCCGCCAAGATCAACCGCGCCGGCGTCTACGCGCTCAACACCAGCTATACCAACTGGCAGCCGCTCGCCGACGAGATCATCGCGCGCGAGAAGCGCGGCGAGGTCTCGCATCCGGTCATCATCGTCGGCCATTCGCTGGGCGCCAACGACGCCTCCAAGATGGCCACCTATCTGGGCGCCCGCGGCGTCAAGGTCGCCTATGTCGTCGGCTTCGACCCGACCGAGCCCGGCTATCTCGGCAAGAATGTCGACAAGGTCGTCAACTACTACCTGCCGAACGGCGACAACCGCATGTACAAGACCAGCGGCTTCAAGGGCACGCTGCAGAACGTCTCGGTCACCGACATCGACGGCATCTCCCATACCACGATCGAGAAGAACCCGACGCTGCAGAACCGGGTCATCGGCCGCATCGTCGGCATGACCAGGAAGAAGAAATAAGCCGGCGCCGCCCGGTAGCCCGCGCGGACTCTATCGCCCGCCGCCGGCCGCCGCATCTTCCGCGGCGCCGTTGCCGCGCCGGCGGTTCTGCTGCACTATATCCCATCAGATCTGACGCAGGCCGTTTGTCGATGGCGCGAGCGGCCGCCGGCAAACCGCCTGTGGTCGGAACCCCGGGGTTCCGGCGGCGGCCGACATTGCGGCGCAGCCCCGGTCGTGCCAACCCCGCGCAAGGAGGACACGGCCGGCTCCCCTGGGGCCGTGATGAGGAGGAGCGTCGGATGAAGGTCGCCAAGGTTCTGGAAGTCAAGGGAAGCAAGGTCGCCACGGTCCACCCCGACGAACTGATCGAGACACTGTCGCACAGGTTCCGCGCCCTGCGCATCGGCGCCTTCGTGGTCAGCAGCGACGGCGCCACCGTCGAGGGCATCATCTCGGAACGCGACCTGGTCTACGGCCTCGCCGAGCACGGCGGCGAAATGCTCAATCGCAAGGTCGCCGAATTGATGACCCGTTCGGTGCTCACCTGCACGCGGGAGAGTTCGATCGCCGACCTGATGAAGCTGATGACGGTCAAGCGCGTCCGCCATGTGCCGGTCGTCGAGAACGGCCAGCTCGTCGGCATCGTCAGCATCGGCGATGTCGTCAAGCACCGCCTCGAAGAGGCCCAGCTCGAGGCCGACGTGATGCGCGACTACGCCATCGCCAAGCAGTAGCGGCGGCGCGGCCGTCTGGCATGCCCGGCCTTGTCGGGGGCGGTCGGGCCGTGGCGCCGCCTGGCTAGAGCTTCATCCCGCCGAGCGGTATCGCGAGGCGGACAGGATGACGCGACCAAACAAATAGATAGAGCAAAATTCCGATTCATCTGGATCGGTTTTTTCTAGTGGCGGAAATGGCGCATGCCGGTGAAGACCATGGCGAGGCCGGCTTCGTCGGCGGCGGCGATCACCTCGCCGTCGCGCATCGAGCCGCCCGGCTGGATCACCGCGGTGGCGCCGGCCGCCGCCGCCGCCAGCAGGCCGTCGGCGAAGGGGAAGAAGGCGTCGGAGGCGACGACCGAGCCGCGCGTCCGCGGTTCTGCCAGGCCGGCCGCCCGCGCCGCGTCCTCGGCCTTGCGGGCAGCGATATGGGCCGAATCGACGCGGCTCATCTGGCCGGCGCCGATGCCGACGGTGGCGCGATCCCTGGCATAGACGATGGCGTTCGATTTGACGTGCTTGGCGACGCGAAAGGCAAACAGGAGATCGCCGAGCTCGGCCTCGGTGGGAGCGCGCGCCGTCACCACCCGCAGATCGGCCGCCGCGATGCGGCCGGTGTCGCGCGACTGTACGAGCAGGCCGCCGGCCACCGTTTTCGCCGTGATGCCGGGTCGGGTCGGATCGGCCAGCGCGCCGGTGACGAGCAGGCGCAGGTTCTTCTTCGCGGCGAGGATGGCGGCCGCCGCCTCGCTCACCGACGGGGCGATGATGACCTCGGTGAACAGCGTGGCGATCCGCGCGGCGGTGTCGGCGTCGAGCTCGCGGTTGAGCGCGACGATGCCGCCGAAGGCCGAAACCGGATCGCAGGCGAGCGCGCTTGCCCAGGCCTGCGCGAGCGTGCCGGCGACGGCGACGCCGCACGGATTGGCGTGCTTGATGATGGCGACGGCGGCGTGTCCTTCGGATCGAATTCGGCGACCAGTTCGAAGGCGGCGTCGGTGTCGTTGAGGTTGTTGTAGCTCAGCTCCTTGCCTTGCAGCTGCCGGGCGGTGGCGACCCCCGGCCGGCGTTCGCCCGTCAGATAGAGCGCGGCGCGCTGGTGGGGGTTCTCGCCGTAGCGCAGCCGCGAGCGCAGCCGGCCGGCAAGCGCGAAATGGCGCGGCGCGGCGATGTCGAGTTCGCCGGCGAACCAGGCGGCGATGGCCGCGTCATAGGCGGCGGTGCGGGCGAAGGCGCGCGCGGCCAGGCGCCGGCGCAAATCAAGCGGAATTGCGCCGGCATGGGCGTCGAGCGCGGCAAGGACCTCGGCATAGTCCTCAGGGTCGGTGACGACCGCGACATAGGCGTGGTTCTTGGCGGCGGCGCGAATCATCGCCGGGCCGCCAATGTCGATGTTCTCGACCGCCTCGGCGAAGGAAGCGCCGGCGGCGACGGCCTGTTCGAACGGATAGAGGTTGACGACGATGAGATCGATCGGTTGCAGCCCATGGTTGGCGAGGGCGGCCTGGTGGTCGGGATCATCGCGCACGGCGAGCAGCGCGCCGTGGACAGCCGGATGCAGCGTCTTGACCCGGCCGTCCATGATCTCGGGAAAGCCGGTCAACTTCGTCACGTCGCGAACGGCGAGACCGGCCTCGGCAAGCGTCCTGGCGGTGCCGCCGGTCGAGATGAGCTCGATGCCCCTGTCGGCGAGCGCGGTGGCGAAATCGGCGAGGCCGGTCTTGTCGGAAACCGACAGAAGGGCGCGGGCGGGGCGCCGGAGGTCGGGCGCGGGAAAATGCTTCGACGAAACGGCCATGACGATGATCCGGAAAGGCGGGTTGTGGTCGGCACGCGCTTAGCATGGCGGCCGCCCGGGTCCAACGGTGTCGAACGCGAGGAAGCGGCCGCCGCCGCTACTGGCGCTCGAAGCGCCAGCCGACCCGCGGGTGCTCGGCCGCCCGGGCGTTGAGCACGATCTGCACGGTACGCCTGGGCCCGCCGGCGCCGGCGAAGAAGATGCTCTCGGCCAGTTGCGGTTCGACATCGTCACAGGCAAACATCCAGCGCCGGCCCTCGCCGGTCCACAGGATGACGCTGCGCCGGTCAAGCGCCTTCTGGGCGCGGACGCCCGGGTGCAAGTGGAAGCGGATGGCGACGCGGTCGCGGGTGGCATGGCGCGGCGCGGTGTGGTGGTCGCCGAAGAAGCTGTCGGTGCCGGCCAGCACGGCGCCGCCGGCCGACAGTCTCAGCGCGCGCTCGTGGACGATGGCAAAGGCGCGCTGATAGGCGTCGTGGCTGGCGACGACCGTGATGCCGTCATCATCCTCGCCGCGCTCGACGGCGACGCGCTGCGGCCCGGCCAGGATGCGGCCGTCGAGATAGCGGCCGATCAGGCCGTCGACGCTGAACCGGCAGCTCGAAGTATCGTTGACGGTGACGGTCGAATGGGCGGCGGTGGCGCGCGCGGCGGCGGCGGCCTCGGCGACGGGGATGGACGGCACGCCGCAATTGACGACCAGCAGCGACCGGCCGGTCGACAGTTCGAAGGAGAGGCAGCCGGCATGGGCGGCCATCGAGAAGTCGCCGGCCGGCGGCCGGCCGGTGTCGACGAGGACGATGGTGTCGCCGCGCGCCAGGCGCTGGTAGCCGGACGGGCCGGCATTGTCGGGCGCCATGCCGCGCGTGTCGTCATAGCGAAGCAGCGTGGCGAGAAGGTCGTGCGGCGTGGCCGAGACCCCGTTGAAGCGGGCAAAGCCGCCATCGCCGAGACGGAAGAAGCGCATCGCCGGCAGCATGCGGTCGATGGCCGAGACCAGTTCGGGCGACGGGGCGTCGCCCAGCCGGGCGAAGGACTGGCGCAACGGCAGCAGCAGGGCAAGGAGCTCGGGCAGGCATGCCGGGTTGCGCGAGGCGTGGCCGCCATCGGCCAGGATCTGGCGGGCCAGCTCGGCGTCGAGACGTTCGCAGGAAGGGCGCGGCTCGGCGGCGGCCGTGGCGACGCAGACCGAGCCATAGGCAAGCGCGATCTCGGCGACAAGCCGCGGCAGGCCGTCGGTGGCGCGGCCGGCATGGCGGCGCAGGAAGCGCAGATGGTGGCCGATCGACTTCAGGAAGCGCCGGTAGAAGGCGAAATCGGTATCCTCGACGATGAGCACCGAATGGCACAGCCAGGCGATCAGGCGCCGGGCGGCGGTCTCGACCCGCCAGGCGGGGCTGGCGTCGGGCCTGGCATGCAGGTCGAGCCAGTCGCTGACCAGCGCCTGGGCGTTCTGCGCCGACAGCGCGTCGCCGGCGGCGGCGAGGTGGCACAGCCAGGCAAAGGAATGCAGTTCGTGCTCCCAGCGCGGATGCGGCGCCTGGATACGGAACGGGCTGTCGCCGGTGGCGCTGGCGGTGTGGCCGGCAAGATGGAACACGCCGGCATAGATGTCCTGGGCAACGATCGGGTCGGCGGTGTGCAGGTCGGGCGGGGCGAGGACGAGGCGATCGGGCGCCGGCCCGCCGATCCGCAGGCGGCCCGGGAACAGGCCGAGCAGGCTGCGCGCGCGACGCCAGCCGCCCGCCAGCGCCAGCCCGATCACCCTGGGTTGGTCGGCAATCGCCATCCCGACTTTTCTCGTCCCGGTTCGGGCAGGTTTGTCAGCCACTTGCCCAGCGTTTCACCCCGCCGCAATGTTATCCGTTTGCCGACAAAGAGCAACCGCGCGCCAAGCGCGCTCAGGCGCGCGGCCCTCAGCCGCCGACGCGCAGGCGGCAGGCGAAGAAGCCGTCGAGCCCGCCCGTACAGGCGGGCTCGCGCGGCAGGTCGCAGGGCAGCGTGCGCAGGGCGCCCTGGCCGTTGATCCAGGCGGCCTCGCCGCCGATCTCGGCGGCGGCGACCGGCACGACCGACAGGCGGCGATCGGCGGCAAGGAGACCGGCGAGCAAATCCTCGCCCTCGCTCTTGAGGATCGAGCAATTGGCATAGACCAGCAACCCGCCGGGCCGCACCATGGCGGCGGCGGCGCCGATCATGCGCCGCTGCAGCTCGACCAGCGCGGCAACGTCATCGGCCGTCTTGTTCCAGGCGATGTCGGGGTGGCGGCGCAGCGTGCCGGTTGCCGAGCAGGGCGCGTCGAGCAGCACCGCGTCGAACCGCCGCGGCGGCTGCCAGGCGAGGATGTCGGCGGCGACGACCTCGGCCGACAGCCGCAGCCGGGCGAGGTTGTCGGCGAGGCGGGCGAGGCGGGTCGGCGAGATGTCGACGGCGGTGACGCGGGCGCCGGCGGCGGCAAGCTGGGCTGTCTTGCCGCCCGGCGCCGCGCACAGGTCGGCAATGGCCAGGCCGGCGACATCGCCGATCAAGCGGGCGGGCAGGCTGGCGGCCGCGTCCTGCACCCACCAGGCGCCGTCGGCAAAGCCGGGCAGCTCGGCCACCGGGCGGGGATCGGCGAGCCGCAGCGAACCGGTCGGCAGCACGGTGGCGCCGAGCGCCTCGCCAAGCGCGGCGCGCTCGGCGCGGCCGAGCCGCGGGTGCGCCGTCAGGTCGAGCACCGGCCGGCAGAGCACCATGGCGGCGATGGCGTCGGCGCGCCGGCGGCCGTGGTCGGCGACGAGGCGGCGGGCGAGCCAGCCGGGGAAGACGGTGGCGGCATCGGCCGGCAGCGCCAGCAGCGCCTCGCGCTCGCGGCACATGCGCCTGAGAACGGCGTTGGCGAAGCCGGAAAAGCGGGACGAGCGCGGCTCGCCGGCCAGCGCGGCGACGGCGAGGTTGACGGCGGCGCTGGCCGGCACGTCGAGGAACAGGATCTGGGCGGCCGCGACATGAAGAACATGGCCGAGATGGCGGGCCCGCGCTGGTGGCGGCCGGTCGGTCAGGCGGGCGAAGGCGGCGGCGATGCGGCCGCGCTGGCGCAGCGCGGTGGTGGCGATGGCGCGGGCAAGCGCGCGGTCGCGCGGCGCCAGCCGGCGCCAGCGGTCGAGCCCGTTCATCTCGTCGAGCAGGCGGTCGAGGCTGTCGCGCCGGTCGACCACGGCGGCAAGCAGCGCGGCGGCGGCCTCGCGCGCGGCAAGCCCGGCGGGCGCGGTCGGTGCGGTCGGCGCGCGGCGCGGACGCTCGTACGTGGGCAACGCGGCTCAGCCCGGGCCTTCGGAGGAGCCGGCCGAGGATCGCCTGCCCCAGCGGTGGCTCGGCGGGCGCCGCGCCGGCGCCGACTGCGGCGCCCCCCATGGCCCGGCCGCCCCGGCGTCACCAGCGTCATCGGCGTCATCGGGCGCGGCGCGAGCGGCGGTTTCGGCAACGGCCATCTCGCGCGCCAGCGCCTCCAGCGCGGCGATGCGGTTCCTCGGATCGGGGTGGGTCGAGAACAGGCCGTCGCCCGGCTGGCCGGCGAGCGGGTTGACGATGAACAGATGCGCCGTGCCGGGATTGGCCTCGGCGGCGGCATTGGGAATGGCCGGCGCCAGCCGGGCGATCTTGGCAAGCGCGGCGGCCAGCCACAGCGGCCGGCCGCAGATCTCGGCGCCCAGCCGGTCGGCGGCGTATTCGCGGGTGCGGCTCACCGCCATCTGCACCATCATCGCGGCGATCGGGGCGACGATGATGGCGGCAAGCGTGCCGATCAGGCCGGCGCCGCTGTCGCGGCGGCCGCCGAGGAAGAAGGCGAGATGGCCGAGCATCGAGACGGCACCGGCGAGCGTGGCGGTGACCGTCATGGTCAGCGTGTCGCGGTTGGCGATGTGGGCGAGCTCATGGGCCATGACGCCGGCCACCTCCTCCGGCGTCAGCCGCTCGAGCAGGCCGGTGGTGGCGGCGACGGCGGCGTGGCGCGGATCGCGCCCGGTGGCGAACGCGTTGGGCTGCGGGCTGTCGATCAGATAGACGCGCGGCATCGGCAGGCCGGCGGCATCGGCCAGCCGGCGCACGATCTGGAAGAATTCCGGCGCGTTGGCCGGGTCCGCCTCGACCGCGCGGTGCATCGCCAGCACCATGCGGTCGCCGTTCCACCAGGCCATCAGGTTCATGGTGGCGGCGACAACGAGGGCGACCAGCATGCCGCCGGCGCCGCCGATCGCATAGCCGGCCGCCATGAACAGCGCCGTCAACAGCGCGATCAGCATGGCAGTGCGGATCATGTCCATGGCTTCATCCCGGGTTGGGGCAACGGAATGGCCCCGCCCGCCTTTGCGGGGCCGGCCGGCGGCGCTATCATTGGACTATATCATGGGAAACGGCGGCGCCTGCTTCAAGGCGGGCAACGCAATGGCGGAGGCATCGGGCACATGGCCACACAACCGGGCGGCGGCGACAGGGCGGGGCGGCGGCTGCCGGCGGCGGCGCGCCGCGCGCTGGCCGAAGCCGAGCAAAGGCGGCACGCCGGCGCCTATGAGCATGGGCTGGCGCGCGAGGAAGGCGGCCGCGACGGCCCCGAGCCGACACGGTATGGCGATTGGGAGAAGGACGGCATCACCAGCGACTTCTGACGGAAGAGCACGCCGGCGCATTGCATTTCGGAAAATATTCCTATAGGAATATTTTCATGACCTTGCCCTTGCCGCCGGCGTTTGCCGCTCTCCTTGCCGTCGCGCTGTCCGGCGGGCATGGCCTTGCCGGCGAGCGCATCGACGGGCCGGTGCTGGCCGATGTGGTCGAGGTGATCGACGGCGACACGGTGCGCGTCTCGGCCCGCATCTGGCCTGGCCAGCGCGTCGAGGTGGCGGTGCGCCTGCGCGGCGTCGACGCGCCGGAGATGCGGGGACGCTGCGCCGCCGAGCGGCGTCTCGCCCGGGCGGCGCGCGCAGCACTCGGCCGGCGGCTCGGGGCCGCGCCGGTGCGCCTCGTCAATATCGGCGGCGGCAAGTATTACGGCAGGGTGCTGGCCGAGGTGATGCTCGCGGACGGCACCGACCTCGGCCAATGGCTGCTCGCCAACGCGCCGGTCAGGCCCTATGCCGGCGGCCGTCGCGAGCGGTGGTGCGCCGACCGGTAGAGCGAACACCGGTCCGCCGGGATCGGAATGCCGTTCGACCCGGTTGTCTTTGCGCATCATCCGGTCCGCCGCGCTGCGGCCGCACCTGCCGGCGGCGTATGGTTGACGCCGGGTGAATGCGATCGCCGGCATTGGGCCGCCGTCGGCGACCGCCGGTTAACCGGTTTTCGATTGAACCGGGCCACGGGCCCGGAGAGCGGCGGGATTCGGCCGGCAAGGGCGGCAGCGGCAACCGATTGGCAAGAGTGGCGGCGGTAGGGCTGGCGGGCAATTCGCCCGGGAGCCTGGCCCATGAACCTCTTGCGACCCCTGAGCGGCCTGCGCCGTCGCGGCATCGCCTTCGGCCGCGACCGGCGCGGCAATTTCGCCACCATCGCCGGCATCTCGTCGATCGCCGTCATGCTGTGCGCCGGCCTGGCGCTCGACTATGCCCGCATCGCCCATACCAAGTCGATCATCAACGACGCGCTCGACGCGGCGGTGCTGGCGGCGGGCGCCGAACTGAGCAGCGGCAGGGCCGCCGGCGCCGAACTGGAACGCAATTTCCGCGACTTCTTCGAGGCCAATCTGGAGGGCCGGTCGGCCTCTGTCGGCAATATCGAGATCACCCGCTTCGACGCCGACCAACAAAGCGGCCGCGTCAGCGCCGAGGCCCGGGCGACCATCAAGACGACGCTGCTGGCGCTGACCGGGACCAAGGAGGTCGCCATCGGCGTGCCGGCCGAGGCGGTGTTCTCGGCCGACGCCGTCGAGGTCGCCATGGTGCTCGACGTCACCGGCTCGATGCGGCCGAACGGCAAGATCGAGGCGCTGCGCCAGGCGGCCAGGGACGCCATCGACATCCTGCTGCCGGCGAGTACCCGCGGCGACAAGATGCGCATCGGGCTGGTGCCCTATTCGTGGTCGGTCAATGCCGGCCGCTATGCGATGACGGCGAGCGCCGGCCGTTCGCAGCGCTGCGTCACCGAACGCGGCGGCGCTCAGGCGGCAACCGACGCCTCCTACGCCGTCGAGCCGGTGCTGGCGGCCACCGAACAGTGCCCGTCGCAGGCAGTAACGGCGCTGACCAGCCGCCGCAATGACCTCGTCCGGCAGATCGATTCGATGCGGGCCGACGGCTACACGGCCGGTCACATCGGCGTGGCGTGGGGCTACTACATGCTGTCGGAGCACTGGCGGGAACTGTGGCGCGGCGCCGAGCCGGCCCGCTACGCAGATCCGGTCCGCAAGGTGGCGATCGTCATGACCGACGGCCAGTTCAACACCTATTATCACAATGTCAGGGGCAGCCCCTACGACCAGCCGGTCCGATCGAGCAGCGCGGCGCTGGCGCTGTGCGCCGACATGAAGCGGCCGAAGGCGGGGCGCGGCGGCATCATCATCTACGCGGTCGCCTTCCAGGCGCCGCGGGAGGCCGAGACGCTGCTCAAGGCTTGCGCCTCGCCCGACAGCGGTGAATCGCGCCACTTCTTCTCGGCGTCCGACGCGCAGGAGCTGCGCCAGGCCTTCGCCGCCATCGCCGGCGACATCCAGAAGCTGCGGCTGTCGCGATAGGGGCCCAACCAACGGAGTCGGGATGCTGCACCATCCGTCCGTATTGGCGTCATCCTGTCCGCCTCGCGCTGCCGCTCGGCGGGATGAGGCTCTTTGCTCGCATCATCCGATCCGCCCCGCCACCGCGCGGCAAGGGCGCGCTTTTTTGCATAGCAGCAATGAGCATATTGCACTGCAAAAAAGCAATGGAGCATAATAAATTTCTGATCACGACGCGCGGCCATGACGGCGGCGCCGACACAATCGGCCAGATCGTTCTCCTCCTCCCACGGTCTGGCTGTGGTTCCGGCAATCTCCTCCTCCCTTGCCGGAACGAAGTACCGAAGCCCACCGGATCCTCCTCCCCCGGTGGGCTTCGTCGTTTCCGGCGTCAGACGCGACATGCAAAGGCCGCCTCCCCGGTGGGGAGGCGGCCCCGTGCTTTCGTCCGCGGCGCGGGCCCCGGCGGCGGCAGGCCGCCGGCCGCGCTTCCTGCCGGTCAGCGGGGAGGCTGCTCGCCGCTGAGGCAATCCGACGGGCTCGCACCACGGCAAACGAAATCACTCGACATCGGATCACCTCCTTTCATCTGGTTGGACACGCCCGCCAATGTGGCGGCAAACCGGCGGCCGCGCAAGCCCGGCCTCGACCGATCATCAACCGACCAGGCGCACGGCGTCGCCAAGGCTGACACGGCCGGGACGGGCAACGGCGCAGTAGACGCCGAGATTGCGGCCGGCATGGCGGACGATCGTGCGCAATATTTCCGGGTCCTCGTCCAGACCCTCCTGCGCCAGCGTGGTGAAGCCGCAGCGCCGGCAGGGCTCGGAGACGGCGAGCTCGACCTCGCCGATGCGGATGCGGCCGCCAGTCCAGCCGGCCTCGGCAAAGCCGTCCTCGCCGAGCTCGACGAGGATGTTGGAGCGGAAGCGGCGCGGCTCGACGGCACCGGCGGGATGGAGCGCGCGCAGCCGCGCCAGCGACGCCGTCGTCAGCAGGTGGACCGGCGCCTTGACATAGCGGGCGGCGCCGAGCGGCCCGGCATAGCCGGGCGGCGCCGGCTCGCCCGATAGCGGCACGAGGCGGGCGGCAAAGCCGAGGAAGGCCGAGACCGCGGCGTCGGCGGCCGCGCCCGGCGCCGGCAGCCAGTCGCCGCCCGGAACGGCGATCGCCAGCGCTCCGCCGGGCGAAAGTCGCGCGGCGATCAACGCCGTCTTGCGCCAGCGCCCGTCGGGCGCGGTCGGCCGGGCGATGTCGCCGGCAGCGTCGATGATGCCGTAGCCGCGGTCGCCGGCGACACCGCCGGCACCGATCGCGATCGCCGCCATTGCCTCGCCGGCCAGCGAACTGGCCGGATAGCGCCACAGGCCGGCCACCGACGCCGCCACGCCGGGCATGAGTGCCCGCTCAGCCCTTCTTGTTCTGGCGGTTGGCGATCAGATCGTCGACCACGGCCGGATCGGCCAGCGTCGAGGTGTCGCCGAGCGCGGCGAAATCGTCCTCGGCGATCTTCCTCAGAATGCGGCGCATGATCTTGCCCGAGCGCGTCTTCGGCAGGCCGGGCGCGAACTGGATCTTGTCGGGCGAGGCGATCGGGCCGATCTCGTTGCGGACGTGGGCGACAAGCTCCTTGCGCAATTCCTCCGAGCCCTTCTCGCCGGCCATCAGCGTGACATAGCAGTAGATGCCCTGGCCCTTGATGTCGTGCGGATAGCCGACGACGGCGGCCTCCGACACCTTGGAGTGGCTGACCAGCGCCGATTCGACTTCCGCCGTGCCCATGCGGTGGCCGGAGACGTTGATCACGTCGTCGACGCGGCCGGTGATCCAGTAATAGCCGTCCGCGTCGCGCCGGCAGCCGTCACCGGTGAAATACTTGCCCTTGTAGGTAGAAAAATAGGTCTGCACGAAGCGCTCGTGGTCGCCATAGACGGTGCGCATCTGGCCCGGCCAGGAATCGGTGATGCACAGATTGCCCGAGGCGGCGCCATCGAGCACCTTGCCGTCGCTGTCGACGATCTGCGGCTGGACGCCGAAGAAGGGCAGCGTCGCCGAGCCGGGCTTCAGGTCGATGGCGCCGGGCAGCGGCGTGATCAGGATGCCGCCGGTCTCGGTCTGCCACCAGGTGTCGACGATCGGGCAGCGCTTCTCGCCGACGACGTTGAAATACCACTCCCACGCCTCCGGGTTGATCGGCTCGCCGACCGTGCCGAGCAGGCGCAGGCTCCTGCGCGAGGTCCTCGTCACATGGCCGTCGCCGGCGCCCATCAGGGCGCGGATGGCGGTCGGTGCGGTGTAGAAGGTATTGACCTTGTGCTTGTCGACCACCTCCCAGAAGCGCGCGGCGGTGGGGTAGTTGGGCACGCCCTCGAACATCAGCGTGGTGGCGCCGTTGGCGAGCGGCCCGTAGACGATGTAGCTGTGGCCGGTCACCCAGCCGACATCGGCCGTGCACCAGTAGATGTCGCCGTCGTGGTAGTCGAAGACGTACTGGTGGGTCATCGAGGCGTAGACGAGGTAGCCGCCGGTGGTGTGCAGCACGCCCTTCGGCTTGCCGGTCGAGCCGGAGGTGTAGAGGATGAACAGCGGGTCCTCGGCCTTCATCGGCTCGGGCGGGCATTTCGGCGAGGCTTCCCGCATCGCCTCGTGATACCAGATGTCGCGGCCATTGGCCCAGCCGACCTTGCCGCCGGTGCGGCGCACCACCAGCACCTTCGTGACCATCACGTGGTTCCTGGCGGCGATGTCGATGGCCTTGTCGGTATTGTCCTTGAGCGGGATGGCCCGGCCGCCGCGCAGGCCCTCGTCGGCGGTGATGACGAAGGTCGACTGGCAGTCGACGATGCGGCCGGCGAGCGAATCGGGCGAGAAGCCGCCGAACACCACCGAATGGATGGCGCCGATGCGCGCGCAGGCGAGCATGGCATAGGCCGCCTCCGGGATCATCGGCATGTAGATGGTCACCCGGTCGCCCTTGGCGACGCCGTTGGCCTTGAGCACGTTGGCGAGGCGGTTCACCTGCTCGGACAGTTCCGAATACGTGATCTTCTTGTCGTCATAGGGGTTGTCGCCCTCCCAGACGATCGCGATCCGGTCGCCGCGCTTCTTCAGGTGGCGGTCGATGCAGTTGTGCGAGACGTTGGTGAGGCCGTCCTCGAACCACTTGATCGAGACCTTGCCCCTGAACGAGGTGTTCTTGACCTTGGTGAATGGCTTGAACCAGTCGATGCGCTTGCCGTGGCGGCCCCAGAACCGGTCGGGATCGGTGACGCTCTGGCGATACCATTTCTCGTAGGTGTCGCGATCGATGAGGGCGTTCTTCTTCCACGCCGGTTTGACCTTGTGGACATGGACGGTCATGCGCTTCCTCCCCAGTGCCGATGCTGCGCGTTGCCGCGCGGCCCGTTCGACGACGCCGCGACGGTTGCAGGTTATTCCGGTTTCGCCAACCCGAGTCCATTAGACAATCGCCTGATTGGCGGGCGGCTTTCAAGGGCCGGCGGCGCCGGGCCGCGCCGCGCATCGTTAAAATCTTAACCAATCGCTGCCAGCATCGCTGCCCGCAATGCTAGCCGCAGGTACGGAGTCGATGACAGGCGCGCCGGACAGGGCGACCCGCCAACCGCGCGCGGGCGGCATGGGCGTGGCGGCGGTGCTGGTCGCCGTCGCGCTTGTGCTGTCGGGCTGCGCGTCGCTGCGCCAAGGTGGCGGATATCCCGTTTCGGTCACCTGGAAGGATACGAGCTGGTGCGTGCCGTGGCGCCTGAAGGGCGTGCTGCGGCGCGTCTCGCGGCGCTACGGCCCGGTCACCGTCCACTCGACGCATCGCTGGTGGCTGGAGAACTGGATCAAGGGCGGCAAGTCGCGTTCCTATCACCTGAGCTGCAAGGCCGTCGACTTCTCGGTGCGCGGCGACCCGGCCGGCGTCATCGACTATCTGCGGTCGCAGAAGGCGGTCGGCGGCTATTCGCGCTATCCGCAGGGCTTCTATCACATCGACATCGGGCCGCGGCGGACCTGGTAGGCCGCCGCCCGCCGCGGCTCACACGCCGATGGCGCCGATGACGGCGCCCATCGCCACGATCGCCAGCAGCCAGTGGCCGGCGTCGATCAGGGTCAGCTCCCAGCCGAAACCCTGATAGCGCTGGTTGACGGTCACCGTGGTGGCGACGAGGCCGAGCCACAGGAAGAAGGCGGAGACGATGCCGTTCCAGATGGTCACCTGGCCGGGACCGAGATGGCCGATGACGCCGGCCAGCACCCAGGCCATCACCAGCAGCGCGATGGCCGACGTGGCCAGCAGCCCGGGCAGCGGCCGGCCCTGTCCCTTTTCGAGGCGCGCCGCCTTCATCCACGGCGTGCCAAGCAGCGTGTACCAGCCGGCGCCGATGGCAAAGCCGGCGACGGCGGCAAGGATGACGGCGAGGTAGTTGATGCCGGCAAAGGACATGGTGGCCTCCCCTTTTCGACCCGGCGCATGAGAGGCGTTCGGCCCGTCGGCGTCAAGCCGGATCAGCCGGTGAGCTCCCATACCAGCGTGCGCTTGACCTCGGAATCCTCCAGCGCCCGGCTGACGGGCACCCGGTGCTCCGACAATAGCCGCAGCCCGTGCCTCGGCAGATAGGCGCGACCGGGATCGCCGATCAGGACCGCCTTGCCGCCGGCACGCAGCGCGGCGAGGAACGGCAGCAGCCGGCCGGAGAGCTCGCGATCATAGAAGACGTCGCCGGCAAGGATGACGTCGTGGTCGGCGGCGAGTTGCGGCGCGCCGACGAGGTCGCGGCCATCGAAGGCCGGCGCGACGCCGTTCAGTTCGCCGTTGAGCGCGATCGCCGCCGCGCAGAACGGGTCGACGTCGTTGGCGGTGACATGCGCCGCGCCGGCCCTGAGCGCGGCGATGGCGACGAGGCCGCAGCCGCTCGCCAGGTCGAGCACGCGGGCGCCGCGGACGGCCTCCGGCCGGTCGAGGACGTGACGGGCGAGCCCCTGGCCGCCAGCCCAGGCGAAGGCCCAGAACGGCGGCGGCAGGCCGATTGCCTCCAGCTCCGCCTCGGTTTTTTGCCACAGTTCATGCGCCTCGTCCGCCAGATGCAGGCGGATTTCGGGCACGTGCGGCGGTGACAGGACCGAAGTGTTGGCGAGGATGAAATTTGTTCTGGTTTGCGGTTCAGCGGACAAGCCTGTTGTCATCTGCAATTCTGAGTATGGGATACGATCGCTTGGCCGCAACCTGAATGAATGAACGCGGCGCGCGCCAACCGATCTCGATGCGGCCTTTCATCGGCTTGAAGGCCTCAATTTCCATGAAGTCAAAGACAAGCCGCTCTTCCTCGGGATAGGAACTGCACCCAAGGCTCATCAGCTTCTGAAATCGCCGATCGGACTCAAAGACGCTCTTTTTGACGTGCCGGAATCCCACCTTTCGGTACACTCCCACGAAGATCGTCGAGCCGTCCTCCTGTCCGATAAACGAAGCCAGATAATTTCGCTTAAGGAGCATAGCTTCGCGACGCGGAGACTGCGTCGATTGGTAGTACTCGAACAATTCTGGTAGCTCGGAAGCAATCCGCCCAAACCGACCCCGTAGCGCCGGTTCTGGCGTGTGCCGCGCGATGTTTACATCCCGCAGGTCGATGCCTTGCTGTTCCAAGAGATCGTTGAAGTCGCGCATCACAGCTTCCCCAGCGTCGCCCCGTCGAGGCCGCCCATGCGGCAGACCTCGGTCCACTCGGCCTCGCGCACCGGCTGCACCGACAGGCGCGAGTTGTTGACCAGCACCATGTCCGTGAGCCTCGGATTGGCCTTGATGGCGACCATCGAGACCGGCTTCGGCATGTCGGCGAGCGCGCGCAAATCGACGCATTCCCAGCGCGGATCGTCGCTGGTCGAATCGGGGTGAGCGAGCGCGCAGACCTCGACGATGCCGACGATCTCCAGCCCCTCGTTGGAGTGGTAGAAGAAGCCGCGGTCGCCGATCGCCATGGCGCGCATGTTGTTGCGCGCCTGGTAGTTGCGCACGCCGTCCCATTGCTGGCCGGCCGCGCCTTTCTGCTTCTGCATCGCCCACGACCACGAGCCGGGCTCGGACTTGAACAGCCAGTACTGCATGACGATCTCCTAAAGCGTTTCGTGCTTGAGCGGGCGGTCGAGCAGCAGCGCGACCGCCTCGCGGGCGGTGAGCCGCCGGTCGAGGACGTCGGCGACGGCGCCGATGATCGGCGCATCGACGCTGTGGTCGGCGGCGAGCCGGGCGGCGATGGCGGCGGTGGCGACGCCCTCGGCCAGCGGCCGGCCTTCGAGCGGCGCCCCCTCGCCGAGCGCCACGCCATAGGCGAAGTTGCGCGACTGCGGCCCCGAGCAGGTCAGCACCAGGTCGCCGAGGCCGGACAGGCCCATCAGCGTCTCGGCGCGGGCGCCGAGCGCGCGGGCGAGCCGCGTCAGCTCGGCAAAGCCGCGGGCGATCAGGGCCGCCTCGGCGCTGGCGCCGAGCTTGAGCCCGCGGGCGGCGCCGACGGCAAGCGCCAGCACGTTCTTCAGCGCCCCGCCCAGTTCGACGCCGGTCAGGTCGTCGGAGGCGTAGCAGCGGAAGGCTGGTGACGACAGGCGGCGGGCGAGCCAGCTCGACATTTCGAGATGGCGGCTGGCGACGGTGACGGCGGTGGGCAGGCCTCGGGCCACGTCGGCTGCGAAGCTCGGACCGGACAGGGCGGCGACGGGACAGCCGGGCAGGGCATCCGACAGCGTCTGGTGCGGCAGCCGGCCGCTGGCGCGGTCGATGCCCTTGGCGCAGCCGACGACCGCCGTGCCCGGGCGCACGAGCGGCGCCAGCGTGCCGGCCATCGCCGCCACCGACTGGGCTGGCACGACGAGCAGAATGATGTCGGCGCGGCCAAGCGCGGCGGCAAGTTCGGCGGTGGCGGCGAAGGCATGGCCGAATTCGATGCCTGCCAGGAACCGGCGGTTGGTGGCGGTCGCGTTGATCTCGGCGGCGACGGCCGGATCGCGCGCCCACACCGTCACGGCGTTGCCGGCCCGCGCCATGGCGCCGGCGAGCGCGGTGCCCCACGCGCCGGCGCCGAGCACCGCTAGCTGCGGCCGGCCGTTCATGCCTTGGCCCCGCGCCGGCCGGCGCCGATCACCGCCTCGGCCGTCTCGTCGAGCGGCCAGCGCGAGCGCGGCGCGAAGGAAAGCGGCGAGGTCTCGCCCCGCTCGCAGCGCTCAAGCCCGGCCCAGGCGACGACGGCGCCGTTGTCGCCGCACAGATGCAGGGGCGGCGCGACGAAGCGCCAGCCGCGCGAGAAGGCCAGCGCCTCGAGCCCGGCGCGCAGCACGACATTGGCGGCAACGCCGCCGGCCACCACCAGCGCCGGCGCGGCCACTTGCGCAAAGCGCTCGCCGAACCGGGCCATGGCGCGGCCGGCCCGGTCGACCAGCACGTCGCCGACCGCCTGCTGGAAGGCGGCGCACAGATCGGCGACATCGCGCGCCGACAGCGGCGCGAGCCGTTCGGCCTCCATCCGCAAGGCGGTCTTCAGACCGGAGAACGAGAAGTTGAGCGTGGCCTGGCCGGAGAGCGGCCGCGGCAGGGCGAAGCGGGCCGGGTCGCCGTCGAGCGCCGCCTTTTCCACCGCCGGCCCGCCGGGAAAGCCGAGCGCCAGCAGCTTGGCGGTCTTGTCGAAGGCCTCGCCGAGCGCGTCGTCGATGGTCGTTGCCCAGCGCTCATAGGCGCCGACACCGCTGACGCAGACGATCTGGGTGTGGCCGCCGGAAACAAGCAGCAGCAGGTAGGGGAAGGCGAGGTCATCGGTGAGCCGCGCGGTGAGCGCGTGTCCTTCGAGGTGGTTGATGGCGAGGAAAGGCTTGCCGAGGCCGGCGGCGAGGCCCTTGGCGGTCATCAGCCCGACCATGAGGCCGCCGATCAGGCCCGGCCCGGCGGTGGCGGCGATGGCGTCAAGGCGCGACAGCGGCATGCCGGCATCGCGCATGGCAGCCTCGATGACATGGTCGAGCGCGCTCAGATGGGCGCGGGCGGCGATCTCGGGCACGACGCCGCCGAAGGCCTCGTGCGCCTCGATCTGGCTCAGCACGACATTGGCCAGGATCGCCGGGCGCCCGTGGCGATCGCGGCCGACCACCGCCGCCGCCGTCTCGTCGCAGCTCGTTTCGATGCCCAGCACACGCATTGTCTCGACCGGCCAAAGCCTGTAGTTGCGATCGGGGTCGACGCTTGTCAGAAGCGGGCCTAGCAGATGGCCCGCCAAAAGGAAACGCCGCAGGCAGATGGCACGAGTGATCCGAATCGGCACACGCGGCAGCCGGCTGGCGCTCGCCCAGGCCGACGAATTGAAGCGACGGCTGATGGCGGCCAATCCTGGAGCCGATCTTGCTCCGGAGGTCGTCGTCATCTCGACGCGCGGCGACCGCGTGACCGACCGGCCGCTTGCCGAGATCGGCGGCAAGGGGCTGTTCACCCAGGAGATCGAGGCACAACTTGCCGACGGCCGCATCGACATGGCGGTGCATTCGTCGAAGGACATGCCGACCGTGCTGCCGGGCGGGCTGGAGCTCGCCTGCTTCCTGCCCCGCGAGAACCCGGCCGACGCCTTCATCAGCCAGCGCGCCGCCGGCCTCGCCGAGCTGCCGGCCGGCGCCGTCGTCGGCACGGCATCGCTCAGGCGCCAGGCGCTGGTGCGCCGGCTGCGGCCGGATCTCACCGTCATCGCGCTGCGCGGCAATGTTGAGACGCGGCTCGCCAAGCTCGCCCGCGGCGAGGTCGACGCCACCCTGCTGGCGCAGGCCGGGCTCATCCGCCTCGGCCTCGACGGGCGCGCCACCGCGATCCTGCCGATCGATGACTTCCCGCCGGCACCCGGCCAGGGCGCGATCTGCGTCGAGACCCGCATCGGCGACGCGGCGACGGCGGCGCTGCTGGCGCAGGTCAATCACGCGCCGACGGCGAGCGCGCTCGCCGCCGAGCGGGCGTTCCTCGCCGGCCTCGACGGCTCCTGCCGCACGCCGATCGCCGGCCATGCGCGCATCGCGAGCGAGGGCAGGCTCGATTTCCATGGCATGGTGCTGAAGCCGGACGGCAGCGAAGCGCACGAGGTCCACCGCGCCGGGCCGGTAGGCGATGCGGCCCGCATCGGCGCCGAAGCCGCCGCGGCGCTGCGCGTGCAGGCGGGTCCGGGCTTCCTCGCCGGCTGGGAGTGAGGCGTGGTCAGGGTGCTGGTGACACGGGCGGCCGGGCCGGCGGCGAGAACGGCGCGGAGGCTCAGGCGGGCGGGCCACGAGCCGGTGCGGCTGGCACTGGTCGCCTGTCGCGACACCGGCGCGGCGGTGCCGGGCGGCAATCATGACGGCATCGTTTTTACCAGCGCCGCCGGCGTCGAAGGGCTCGCCCAGCGCCTGGCCGGCGCGCCGCCGGGTGATCTGCGGGCGCTGCCCGCATTCTGCGTCGGCCCGGCCACGGCGCGCGCGGCGCGCGCGGCCGGGTTTGCCCGCGTCCTGGTCGCCGCCGGGGACGCGAAAGCACTGGCAGCGGCAGTCAGATATCATTTCGGGGACGGAACGAAAGCGGCGCGCCTGCTCTACCCTGCTGCGGCTGACCGTGCCTTCGACCTCACCGGCGCGCTGGCGACGCACGGCATCGCGGTTCAAACAGTGGCGCTCTATGCCGCCGAACTGGTCGATCCCGGCGCCGGCCGGCTGGCGGCGGCGCTCGACGCCTGCGCTGGCGGGGCGGCGCTGCTCTATTCGGCGCGCACGGCGGCGCACCTGTTTGTCCTCGCCGCCCGCCACCGGCTGGGCGAGCAGATGGCCGGTTTGACTTTCCTTGCGATATCCGAAAATGTGGCCGCCGCGGTGCCGCAGGGCCTGCGCGTCGCGGTTGCGGCGCGTCCGGACGAGGATGCTTTGCTGGAACTGCTCGGCCGGCAGGGCGAGGCCGGCGCGTTTCCGGGGAAAGAGGATGACAAAGGGCAGTGACAGCCGTCGCCGGCGCGGCGCTCCCACGACGATCGACCTGACGGCGAGCAGCGTCACAACCGCCGGCGAACCGGCCGAGCCGGCCGCCGCCGAGCCGGGTGACATGCCGGCGGCCGAACCGGTGGCGTTCGACACCGCAGCGGACAACGATGCGACGACCAGCAAGGCCGACAGCGGCCGGCGGGAGGCGGCGGCCGGCCCGGAGCCCGAACGCGGGCAGCCGTCGCGCGCCGGCTTCGCCGTGCTCGTCGGCGCGGCGCTGGCGGGCGGCCTGGCGGCGCTGATCATCGTCGGCGGGCTCAACCAGGCCGGCGTGCTCAAATACCTGCCGCTGGTCGGCGGGCTCGCCGCGGGCGAGGCCGATGCGGGGCTCGCCGACCGCGTCGCCGCGCTCGAAACCGGAGCAGCCCAGGTCGAGACGGCGGGCAGCGACGATCTGGCCGGGCTGGCGGAGCGCCTGGACGAACTTTCCGTCCGCATGCAGGCAGCGGAGGCGGCGCTGGCCGATCGAAATTCAGAAGATAGCCGGCTAACTGAATTGGTTAATCGTGTCGACTCGATCGCCGAAGCACTGCGCGCACTGCGCGAGCGCGCGGATCAGCAGGGCGCGATCGCGGTCGAGCCCGCCGACGCCGCGGCGGCCGCCCAGGCGCTGGAAGCCGTGCGGTCTCTGGAATCGCGGCTGACCACCGTGGAGCAATCAATCCGCTCAACCGACGGCGCCGGCGCCGCGCTCGGCCGCCGCATCGACGCAATCGAGGAGCGATTGGCGGCCAACGCGGAAGCGCAGGCCGGCCTCGCCGCGCGCGAACGAACAGCGCTTTCGTTAGCCGGCGAAGCACTAAGCGCGGCCTATCGCCGGGGCGAGCCCTTCGCCGATCTGCTCGAATCGCTCGCCGAACTGGCCGGCGACACGCCCGCGCTGGCGACGCTGCGGCCTTTCGCGGCGACGGGCGTGGCGACCGACGCCGAGCTCAAGCGCGGCTTCGCCGAACTGACGCGCGCCATGGTCGCGGCGGCCGCGCCGCCGCCCGAGGGCATCGTCGAGCGGCTGATCGCCAACGCCCGCTCGCTGGTCGAGGTGCGCCCGGCCGGACCGACGGCGGGCGACGAGCCGGCGGCAGTGGTTTCGCGGATCGAGGCCGAGCTCGACGCGGGGAGGTTGGCCGCCGCCCATCGCGAGTGGCAGTTGCTGCCGCCGGCCGCCCGGCACGTCTCGCAGGCATGGGCCGACCGGCTCGCCACCCGCCTCGAGGCCGACGCGGCGCTGGCCGGGCTGATGGCGGCGACCGGCGTGCCGGCCGGGCGCTGAATGGGTGAGCCGATGTGGCGATTGTTCGTATTCCTCGTGGCGGTGGCGGCGCTGGGCTTCCTGTTCGCCTGGTTCGCCGACCGGCCGGGCGAGGTGACCCTGGTCTGGCAGGGCCTGCGCTATCAGACCAGCCTGATGGTGGTCATCGCCGCGCTGGCGGCGCTGGTGGCGGTCATCCTGGCGGTGTGGTGGATCGTCGCCACGGTGCTGCGCTCGCCGGCGCTGATGCGCCGCTTCCTGCGCAACCGGCGCCGCGACCGCGGCTACTACGCGCTGTCGCAGGGGCTGATCGCGGCCGGCTCGGGCGACGCCGCCAGTGCCCGCCGGCTGTCGCGCGAGAGCCGCAGGCTGCTCGGCAGCGAGCCGCTGGTCGAACTGCTCGACGCGCAGACGCTGCTGCTCGAGCACGACCACGAAGCGGCGCGCACCCGTTTCGAGAAGATGCTGGAAGACGATGACACCCGGCTGGTGGCGCTGCGCGGGCTCTATCTGGAGGCGGAACGCGAAGGCGCGCGCGAGGCTGCACGCCACTATGCAGAGGAGGCGGCGAGGCTGTCGCCGGCGCTCGCCTGGGCCGGCATGGCGACGCTGCGTCACCAGTCGGCCGAAGGCGACTGGCAGGGCGCGCTTGCCGCGCTCGAGCGCCTGCGGTCGGCCGGCGCGGTGGCGAAGGAGGAGGCGCAACGCAAGCGCGCGGTGCTGCTGACGGCGCAGGCCATGGCCGAGGCGCAGGCCGCCCCCGACAAGGCGGCGAAGCTGGCGCGCGAGGCGCACCGGCTGGCCGAGGAACTGGTGCCGGCGGCCACCGTGGCGGCGGCGGCGCTGGCGCGTACCGGCGACTACCGGCGCGCGGCGGCGATCCTCGAGACGACCTGGAAAGGCACCGCCCACCCCGAGATCGCCGAGGCCTATGTGCATTTGCGCGGCGGCGATTCGGCGCGCGACCGGCTCAAGCGGGCGCGCAAGCTCGCCGCCATGCGGCCGGACGAGGCCGCCGGCCGGCTGGCGGTGGCCGAGGCGGCGATCGCCGCCCATGACTGGCAGGCGGCGCGCGAGGCGATGCGGCCGGTGCTGGCCGAGGGCCCGAGCCAGCGCGCCTGCCTGCTGATGGCCGAGATCGAGGAGGGCGAGCATGGCGACCGCGGCCGCGTGCGCGACTGGCTGGCGCGCGCCGTGCGGGCGCCGCGCGATCCGGTGTGGACGGCCGACGGCCATGTCAGCGCGCACTGGCTGCCGGTTTCGCCGGTGAGCGGCCGGCTCGACGCGTTCGAGTGGAAGGTGCCGGCGATCGCGCTCGGCGCGCCGGCCGATCTCGACCTCGCGGCGGCCGAGCTGGCCGAGCGCGACGAGTCGGTCGAGACGGCGGTTGTGGAGGCCGAGCCGGCCGAAGCGGCCGCGCCGGCGCCGGCCGAGGCAGGCTCGGCGGCGCCGGGACCGCGCGTTCCTGCGGCGAAGGCGGCCGAACCCACGGACGAGGAAGTGGCCACGGTGTTGCCGCTGGAGCGGCCCCCCGACGACCCTGGCGTCGAACCGGAGGAGAAGGCGGCCGCCGAGGAAAAGGCGTTCCGGCTGTTCTAGGTGGACGCGGGGAACATGGCATGATGACGGGTGGGGAATTGCTGGCCGCCTGCCTGGTGGCGCAGGGCGTCGACCGGGCCTTCTGCGTGCCCGGCGAGAGCTATCTCGCGCTGCTCGATGGACTGCACGGCGGCGCCATCGAGGTGATCAATGCCCGCCACGAGGGCGGCGCGGCGATGATGGCGGAAGCCGACGGCAAGCTGACCGGCCGGCCGGGGGTGGCCCTGGTGACGCGCGGACCGGGCGCCACCAATGCGGCGAGCGGCGTCCATGTCGCCCAGCAGGATTCGACGCCGATGCTGCTGCTGGTCGGCCAGATCGCCCGCGACATGGGCGGCCGCGATGCCTTCCAGGAGGTCGACTACCGGCGGCTGTTCGGCGGCATGGCCAAATGGGTCGACGAGATCGGCGACGCCGACCGTATCCCGGAGATCGTCAGTCACGCCTTCCATGTCGCCATGAGCGGGCGGCCGGGTCCGGTGGTGCTGGCGCTGCCGGAGGACATGCTTGCCGATGAGACGCAGGCGCGACCCGGTCCGCGCGTCGCGGTCGAGGGGCCCCTGTGCGCGCCGGCGCAGGCGCAAGCGGCGATGAGCCTGCTGGCGCGGGCCGAGCGGCCGCTCATCGTCGCCGGCGGCTCGCGCTGGGACGACGCCGCGGTAGCGGCGCTGCAGCGCTTCGCCGAAGCATGGGACCTGCCGGTCGGCGTCACCTTCCGCCGCCAGGGCCTGTTTGACGGCGACCATCCCAGCTATGCCGGCGACATCGGCCTCGGCATAAACCCGAAACTCGCCGAACTGGTGCGCCAGGCCGACTTGGTGCTGCTCATCGGCGGGCGGTTTTCGGAGAACCCGAGCCAGGGCTTCACCCTGCTCGACATTCCCAAGCCCCGGCAGGGCCTCGTCCATGTCCACCCGGGGGCCGAGGAGCTCGGCCGCATCTACCGGGCCGACCTCGCCATCAACGCCACCCCCGGCAGCTTTCTCGCCGCCGCGCTGGAGGTGCCGGCGGGCCGGCGCTTCACCGAGCGGCGGCAGGCGGCGCGCCAGGCCTATCTCGACTGGACGCGGACGCCGCCGGGCGTTGGCGCGGTGACCATGGCGCACGTCGTCCTGCAATTGCGCGAAGCGGTCGGCGGCGACACGATCATCGCCAACGGCGCCGGCAACTACGCGATCTGGCCGCACCGCTTCCTGCGCTACCGGCCGGGCATGCAGCTGGCGCCGACCTCCGGCTCGATGGGCTATGGCCTGCCGGCGGCGATCGCGGCGGCCAAGCGCCGGCCGCAAGCCGAGGTCTTCGTCTTCGCCGGCGACGGCTGCTTCCAGATGACCTCGGCCGAATTCGCCGTCGCCGTCGAGCACCGCCTGAGGGTGCGGGTGCTGGTCTGCGACAACGGCATGTACGGTACCATCCGCATGCACCAGGAGCGCGACTATCCTGGCCGGCAGATCGCCACCGCGCTTGCCAACCCGGATTTCGCGCTGTGGGCGAAGAGCTACGGCGCGGCGGCGTTCACGGTCGCCCGCGACGCTGATTTCGTGGCTGCCCTGGCGCAGGCGAGGGCCGCCGACGGGCCGGCGCTGGTGCACCTGAAGCTCGACCCGCGCGACATCGCGCCGGGGCGCACGCTGTAGCAAGCTGTCCGCCGCGCGTTTGCGCTCGGCGGGATGAGGCTTGAAGGGCTGCGGCGACGCGGCGGGCGTCGGGGCCGGCGGGCGAAAAAGGGGATGATTCGCCGGGAACCTTGCGATATAAGGCAGCCCTCGCGCCATCGCTGGCGATTGGCCGCACTAGCTCAGTTGGTAGAGCAACGCATTCGTAATGCGTGGGTCGCTGGTTCGAGTCCGGCGTGCGGCACCATTTCACCGGGGCTTGCCACCATCGGCCGGAATGTTCCGGCCACCGCCACGAGATGAGGGAGCGGCATTGTTCGACGCGTTGAAAAACATGCTGCGGCGACGGCGGGACGCCGAGCCGGCGCCGGCCTTCGCCGACGACGACAAGCGGGTCGCGGAAGCAGCGCTGATGTTCCACGTCATCGCCGCCGACGGCATCGTCACCGACGAGGAGAAGCGGACGCTGTCGCAGCGCGTGTCGCGCCATTTCGGTTTGACCGACGAGGAGGCGGCCCAGCTCGTGCAGGCGGCGCGCGAGGCCGATGCCGAAGCGATCGACCTCTACCGCTTCACCAGCACGCTCAAGCGCGAGCTCGACTACCAGCAGCGGCTGGGGCTGATCGAAGGGCTGTGGGAGATGGTTTTCGCCGACGGCGTCGTCCACGAACTGGAGGACAATGTCGTCTGGCGGGTCGCCGAACTGCTCGATGTCGAGACCCGCGACCGGATGGAACTGAAGCAGCGCGTACGCGAGGGCCACGACCGCGACGAGGCCGCGCGGGGTTGAACAAGACCGATCGCGAGGATAGATGAGGCGCGGACATTTGCCCGGGCCCCGGAGAGGTTCATGCGCGCCATCCTCGATGTCATCCTGCTCGCCCTCAACATCTATGTGTGGATCATCATCGCCAGCGCCATCTTCTCCTGGCTGCATGCCTTCAACGTCGTCAACACGCGCAACCAGTTCGTCGCGATGATCGGCAACTTCCTCTATCAGGCGACCGAGCCGCTGCTGGCGCCGATCCGGCGCTATATGCCCAATCTCGGCGCCATCGACATCTCGCCGATCGCGCTGTTGCTGCTGATCTTCCTGGCGCAGCGGGTGATCGCGCTCTACATCTACCCGAACGTGTTCTGAAGCCGTGACGGAAGGCTGGGCGCGGCCGGGGCCGGGCGCGGTCCGCATCCTGGTGCGGCTGACGCCGAAATCGGCGCGCGACGGCCTGGATGCCATAGCCACCGCCGACGACGGCAAGGCATTCCTGAAGGCGCGGGTGCGCGCGGTGCCCGAGGACGGCAAGGCGAACGCTGCGCTGGAGAAACTGGTGGCCCGGGCGGCGGGCGTCGCCCGCAGCCATGTCGCGGTCGTCGCCGGCCAGACCAGCCGGCTGAAGACGGTGAGGATCGCCTGCGCCGACCCGGCGGCGGTGGTCAAGCGGCTCGAGGCGGCGCTCAGCGCCCCTTGACCTTCGCCCGCTCGATTGCCTCGACGATCATGTGGCGCGCGAAGGCGGCGTCATGCCAGCCGCCGATCCTGACCCACTTGCCGGGTTCCAGGTCCTTGTAGTGCTCGAAGAAGTGTTCGATCTGCCTCAGCGTGATCTCGGGCAGGTCGGAGAACTCGAACACCTTCTCGTAACGCCGCGTCAGCTTCGGCACCGGCACGGCGATTACCTTCTCGTCCTGGCCGGCATTGTCCTCCATGATAAGGACGCCGATGGGGCGTACATTGATGACGCAGCCGGGGATCAGCGCGCGCGTGTTGCAGACCAGCACGTCGATCGGGTCGCCGTCGTCGGACAGGGTGTGCGGCACGAAGCCGTAATTGCCGGGATAGGTCATCGGCGTATAGAGGAAGCGGTCGACGAACAGCGTGCCGGCCTCCTTGTCCATCTCGTACTTGATCGGCTGGCCGCCGACCGGCACCTCGACAATGACGTTGACATCGTCGGGCGGATGGTTGCCGATGGGAATGGCGTCGATGCGCATGGGGCTCGCTCCGCTGGCCTCCCGCGCGTGCATAGACGCGGGCGCGGCCCGGCGCAATGCGCCAATGGGCGCAATGAGGGCGAAAGGCAGGCCAACCCATGTCGCGGCGGATTGGAGTGGCGGCACTGGCGGCGATGATCGGCGGCGCGGGCCTGCCCGGCGCGGACATGCCGGCGATGGCGCAGCCCTACACCAGCAGCTACTCGAAGCTCGACCTCGGCCAGGGCTGCCAATGGCGCGATGGCGAAGGCAACGCGGTTGCGGCCGATGACGTCGCCGACGGCGGCTGCGCCATCTGCCCGGGCACCGGCGCCAACGTCATCCGCATCTGCGAGGGCGACCTGCGCCAGAGCGCCGCCTACGGGCCGGAAGGCCTCCTCGGCGACGGCTGGCACAGCTTCGCCCAGTTCAACTGGATCGGCGCGACGGTCGAGTGGCGGTTGGACGGCTCCGAGCCGGTGGCGGCGATCCATCGCCAGTTCGTCGAGAACCTCAATGACAGCGGCGAGCCCGACGCGGCCAACCGCGGCCAGGTGCTGGTGATCTCGACGGTGGCGCGGCCGGGACGCGGACCGTCCTGCCCGGTCGGCCATGTCGACGCACGCGCCAACGCCAACGCCAACGAACTGGCGAGGCAGGTCGCCGACAGCGTGGCGCCGGCCTTCGTCTGCGGCGTCGACCGGCCGCGATTTCACGGCATGCGCGGCCCCTATTCGGGAACGCCGGGCGGCGTCGACGAATAGGCCTCAGTCCCAGGCATAGGCGAGCTTGCGCAGGCGCTGGCCGTCGAAATGTTCCGCACCCTCGGCGACGGCGCGGCCACCGGCATTGAGATAGAAGCGGATGGCGCGGTCGTTGTCGGCCAGCACCCAGACGACAGTGCCCTTGTAGCCACGCCGCGCAAGCTCGCCGCGGGCGGCGAGGAACAGCCGTTCGCCGAGGCCGATGCCCTGATATTCGGGCTTCAGGTAGAGCTCATAGACCTCGCCGCCATAGGGCAGCGTGGAGACGCGGTTGCGGCCGATGGTGGCGTAGCCGGCGACGGCCCGCCCGACCTCGATGACGAGGACGAAGGTGGAGCGGCGGATGGCGTCGGCCCACCAGCGCTCGCCGCGCCGGCGGATCATCCGCGTCAGCGCGCGATGGGGAACGATGCCGGCATAGGCATTGGCCCAGGCCGCGTCATGGACCTCGGCTATGGCGTGAGCATCTGACGGTTCCGCCCGTCTGGTTTCGATGGCGATCGTGCCCATGGGCACGATCTTACGTTAACCCCTCGTTAACCAACAAGAGCCGAACGCCCGCCGGGTGGGGAAAAAGGTGGTCGCCCGCGTTGCTGCGCCGCCGCGCCCGTTCAGCCGGCGGCGCGCGCCTTTTCGGAGCGCTTGCGCTCGTGCGGGTCGAGAAAGCGCTTGCGCAGCCGGATCGACTTCGGCGTCACCTCGACCAGCTCGTCGTCCTGGATCCAGGCGAGCGCTCGCTCCAGCGTCATGCGGATCGGCGGCGTCAGCTTGACCGCCTCGTCCTTGCCGGCGGCGCGGATGTTGGTGAGCTTCTTGCCCTTCAGCACGTTGACCTCGAGGTCGTTGTCGCGTGAATGGATGCCGACGATCATACCCTGATAGACCCTGGTGCCGGGGTCGATGATCATCGGGCCGCGATCCTCAAGATTCCACAGCGCATAGGCGACCGCCTCGCCGGCCTCGTTGGCGATAAGCACGCCATTGGTGCGCCCGGCGATGTCGCCTTTCCACGGCTGCCAGGCGTGGAACAGCCGGTTCATCACCGCCGTGCCGCGGGTGTCGGTGAGCAGCTCCGACTGGTAGCCGATGAGGCCGCGCGTCGGGCAATGGAAGACAAGGCGGACGCGGTCGCCGCCGGACGGCCGCAGTTCAACCATGTCGCCCTTGCGTTCGCTCATCTTCTGGACGACGACGCCGGAATGGACCTCGTCGACATCGATGACGACCTCCTCGACCGGCTCCAGCAGCCGGCCCGCCGCGTCCTGCCGGGTGATGACGCGCGGGCGCGATACGGCGAGCTCGAAGCCCTCGCGGCGCATCTGCTCGATGAGGACGGCAAGCTGCAATTCGCCGCGGCCGGAGACGTGAAAGGCGTCCTTCTCGTCGGCTTCCTCGATTCGGAGCGCGACATTGCCCTCGGCCTCGCGCATCAGCCGGTCGCGGATGACCCGGCTCGTCACCTTGGCGCCTTCGGTGCCGGCGAGCGGCGAATCGTTGACGAGGAAGCTCATGGTGACGGTCGGCGGGTCAATCGGCTGGGCCGGCAGCGGTTCGCTCACCTCCGGCGCGCAGAAGGTGTCGGCGACCGAGCCTTTCGACAGCCCGGCGATGGCGACGATGTCGCCGGCGCGTCCCTCGTCGATCGCCTGGCGGTCGAGCCCGCGGAAGGCGAGCACCCGCGTCACGCGGCCCGTCTCCAGCAGGCGGCCGTCGCGGGCCAGCACCTTGACGGTCTGGTTGGGCCTGACCGCGCCGGAATGTAGGCGCCCGGTGACGATGCGGCCGAGAAAGGGATCGGCCTCCAGGATGGTGCCGATCATGCGGAACGGCCCGTCGGCCACGGCCGGCGCCGGCACGTGCGACAGCACCAGGTCGAACAGCGGCGCCAGTCCAGCATCGCCCGGCCCGGCCGGGTCGGCGCTCATCCAGCCGTCACGACCGGAACCGAAGAGAATCGGAAAGTCGAGCTGCTCGTTGCTGGCGTCGAGGGCGGCGAACAGATCGAACACCTCGTTGACCACCTCGTTCGGCCGGGCGTCGGCGCGGTCGACCTTGTTGACGGCGACAATCGGCCGCAGGCCGACCTTCAGCGCCTTGGCGACGACGAACTTGGTCTGCGGCATCGGCCCCTCGGCGGCATCGACCAGCAGCACGGCGCCGTCGACCATGTTGAGGATGCGCTCGACCTCGCCGCCGAAATCGGCGTGGCCGGGCGTGTCGACGATGTTGATGCGGGTGTCCTTCCAGACGACGGAGGTGGCCTTGGCGAGGATGGTGATGCCGCGCTCCTTTTCCAGGTCGCCCGAATCGAGCGCACGTTCGGCGACGCGCTGATTGTCGCGGAAGGCGCCGGACTGGCGCAGCAGCGCGTCGACGAGCGTGGTCTTGCCATGGTCGACATGGGCGATGATCGCGATGTTGCGCAGGTTCATGGGGGCTTCTTGGCGGGGGTTGGGGCGCGCCGGCGGCGAGCACGCGGCGCGTTCGGTTCGTTGGCGAGCATATAGTCGCTTTGCGGCGGCCGCGAAAGGGGAGCCCGTTCAGACCGCGAATTCGGACAGCAGCAGGACGCGGCCGGCATGCTCGCCCTGGGCGAAGCGCGCGACAAAGGCCTTGTCGGCCGTCACGACACGACCGTTGAGACGCAGCGCCAGCGCCAGATAGAGGCAGTCATAGAAGGGGTGGCGACTGCGCAACGAAATTTCGAATGCAGGTTCGACCAATGCCCCGTCGTCGTGCCAGTACGAAATCATCTTGCGATGGCTCGACGCGCTGCGACGCGCAGCGCTCTCACCGATTAGTCCCATCCTGACGTATTTGCCGAGAATGTTACGGACCTCGAGATGCTGCAGCTCGGGCGCATGCAATCCGGCCAGGCGCAATACCTCCTCGGCGCGGCCGGAGTCGGGGTGTTGCAAATGCCACTTGAGCGCAACGTCGGCGTCAACCACCCAGGCGGTCATTCAAGTCCTTCGCGAATGTCCGCCTTGGTCACTTCCGGCAGGTTTGGCGGCTGGCCCTCGCGCAGGCGGCGGGAGATTGCCACCTTCTCCTCGGGCGTGAGCGGGGCGGCGGCGGCGAGCAGGTCGCGCAGCGACTGCTCGAAGGACTTGCCCGCGAGCTCCGCCTTGATCTTGAGCTTGGCAATGACCTCGTCGTCGAGATTGCGGATCAGTACCTGGCCCATGCCTGAACCCTCCCTGCTATCAAACATGATAGCATCACGCCGACCGTATTCAACGGCCTCATCCGGTCGTTCGGCCACCGCCCGGCTATTGCCGGACGGCGGCGGGCGGCTATGATCGGACGACGGGGATCGGTCGGCGACATGCGCGAGCGCATCGGGGCAATCATCTGGGGCACGGACCCGCGCTGGGGCCATGGCTTCGACTACGCCATGCTGGCGCTGATCATGGCCTCGGTGCTGGCGATGTCGATCGAAACGCTGCCCGACCTGCCGGCGGGCTATTCGGCCGTGCTCGCCTTCACCAACATCACCATCGTTTCCATCTTCACCATCGAATATGCCGTGCGCTTCTGGACCTCGCCGCAGCCGTGGCGCTACGTGTTCAGCTTCTGGGGCATCGTCGATCTGGTCGCCTTCTTGCCGTTCTGGCTGGCGATCGGCACCGGCACGCAAGGGGTGCGACTGCTGCGCCTGCTGCGGCTGCTGAAAATGCTGCGCTACCTGGCGGCGATCGACCGCGTGCGCCGCGCCGTCGAAATCGTGTGGAAGGAACTCCTCGTCTTCGTTGCCATCGCGGCGCTGATGCTGGCGATAACGGCGATCGGCATCTACAATTTCGAGAACCCGGCGCAGCCCGAAATCTTCAAGTCGATCCCGCATTCGCTGTGGTTCGCGGTGACGACGCTAACCACGGTCGGCTATGGCGATGCCTATCCGGTCACCGTCGGCGGCAAGTTCTTCACCTTCCTGATCCTGATGATCGGCCTCGGCGTCGTCGCGCTGCCGGCCGGGCTGATCAGCGCCGCCTTCATGCAGGCCAAGGACGAGGAGGAAAGGAAGCGGCGCGCGGCGGCCGCACCGGCGGCCGGCGCCGAACGGGCGGGGCTGCCCGCGCAGCCGGAGTGATCAGCCGTCCTGTCCGGGGTCGAGCGTCACCTTCCACAGCTCGGTGTCGGCGCGGTCCATCAGCCGCACCGTCATCTGCGCGGTGGCGCCATCGATATCGACCAGGCCGAAGAACTGCAGGCCGGCCGAAGGCGGCAGGTTGAACTGGCCCGTCGGCGGCGCCTTGACGAAGCGGACCTGCGGCCCGAAGGTCATGTCGAGCTCGTTCGGCCCGAAGGTGCCGGCATGGAGCGGCCCGGAGACGAACTCCCAGAACGGCTCGAAGTCCTGGAACCGCGCCGCGGACGGATCGTAGTAGTGCGCCGCCGTGTAGTGCACGTCGGCGGTCAGCCAGACGGTGTTGGCGATGTTGGCGGCCCTGATGAAGGCGAGCAGGTCGGCGATCTCCAGCTCGCGGCCGAGAGGGGAGCCGTGGTCGCCATTGGCGACCGCCTCGACGCCCGAACGCGCCCGCCAGTCGTCCCAGACGATGAGACCGAGCGGCATGTCGGCGGCGATCACCTTCCAGATCGCCTTTGACGCCGCCAGCTCGCGCTTCAGCCAGGCGAGCTGCTGTCGGCCGAGTATGCGCGCCCGCGGCGTCAGCGCCGTTTCCATCGACGGCCCGTTCGGACCGCGATAGGCGCGCATGTCGAGGAAGAACACGTCGAGCAGCGGCCCGTAGGCGATCCTCCGGTAGACGCGGCCCGGCTCGCCCGGGGAAAAGCGGATCGGCGTCATCTCGTGGAAGGCGCGCGCGGCGCGGGCGCGCAGCAGGTGCACCGATTTCTCGGTGTAGCGGGCGTCGCCCGACAGGTCCTTGGAGTCCGACCAGTTGTCGACCACCTCGTGGTCGTCCCACTGGAAGAAGGTCGGGCAGATCGCGGCGAGGGCGCGGACATGGCTGTCGAGCAGATTGTACCGCCACTGGCCGCGGAATTCGTCGAGCGTCTCGGCGACCTTGCGCTTCTCCCGGGTGATGACGCGGTTGGTCCACACCGTGCCGTCGGGCAGCGCCACCTCGTCGGCGAGCGGCCCGTCGGCGTAGACCCCGTCGCCCGAATGCAAGAGGAAGTCGGGCTGGTGACCGGCGATGATCGCATAGGTGAGCATGCCGGCGTCGTCGATTCCCCAGCCCTGGCCGGCGGTGTCGCCCGACCAGGCGAAGCGCACGCTGCGCCGTTGCGCCGGCGCGGCGCGGAAGCGGCCGATGATCGGCTCGGAGACCAGATTGATGTCGGACAGGTCGGCGAGGCGCAGGCGGTAGAAGATGTCCTGACCGGCCGGCAGGTCCTCGATCAGCCGCTTGACGGCGAAGTCCGTCTCGGGCAGCGCGTCGAGCGGCGCCAGGGCTACGGCGTCGGCGAAGCTCTCGCGTGTCGCCACCTCGAACAGGACGCGGGCGGGACGGTCGGCCCGCGCCCAGACCATGCCGGACCCCGCATCGACGTCGCCCGACTGGACGCCGTGGGTGAAGCGGGGGCGGGCGCTGGCGCGCGAATAGAACGGCAGCGCAAGGCCGCCCGCTCCGAGCGCTGCAAGGCCGGCGGCCCGCCCGACGAAGGCCCGGCGCGACAGGTTGAACGGCTTCGATGACATGGTGGCAACTCCCGCTGACGATACCATCGCCCCGGACGGCCGTTCGTGCAATCGGATGTTGTTGGCCGCCGATCGGGGTGCCGGTGCGGGCGGAAGGCGGGCGGCCGGTCAGCCGCCCTCGACGGCCGAGCGCACCATCATCAGCTCGCCGATATTCTCGCGGTTGATGTAGCCAACCAGCCTGCCGCCGGCGTCGGCGACGCCGATGACCGGGGCGCGGCCCGATTGCAGGCTCTTCAGCGCCTGGTCGAGCATGCCGTCGGCGCGCACCACCGGCACGTCGCGCGCCATCACCTCCATGACCGGCGTTTCGCGGCCGCTCCTGGCGATGCCGGCGACCATGTCCTCGCGGGTCAGCACGCCGCGCAGCGAGCCCGAGCCATCGACCACCGGAAACTCGTGCTGGGCGGTGGCGAGCAGCAGGTCGGCGGCATCGGCGAGCGTCGAGCGCGGCCCGAGCGTCTCGAAACGGGTGATCATCGCATCGCGCACCCTGACCGAGCGGGCAATGTCCTGAAGCGTGACCGCCATCGCCTCGCCGGAGGCAGCCAGATAGACGAAGATGGCGACGAAGACGAGCAGGACGTTGCCGCTGACCAGACCGAGAAAGCCGAAGAAGAAGGCCAGCACCTGGCCGGTGCGGGCGGCGATGTCGGTGGCCCGAACACGGCCATAGGGGATCGACAACAGCGCGCGCAGCACGCGGCCGCCATCCATGGGGAAGGCCGGGATCAGGTTGAAGACGACCAGCACGATGTTGACGGCCGCCAGCCGGCTCAGGAAGCTGCGCGCCGGATTTTCCAGCGTCGCCAGCAGTTCGGCATTGAGGGTGGCGCCGAAGCCGTAGATGAGGATCGCGGCGATGATGACGTTGACCAGCGGCCCGGCCAGCGCCACGACGATCTCCTGGCTCGGCTTCTCGGGCATGCGTTCCAGCTCGGCGACGCCGCCGATCGGCAGCAGCGTGATGCGCGGCGTGGCGATGCCGTAGCGCCGGGCGGCGAGTGCATGGCCGAGCTCATGCAGCACGACGCAGGCGAAGATGGCGATGATGAAGATCACCCCCTCGATCGCCGCCGCCTGGCCACCGGCCTGGAAATGGATGATCGCGAACCAGGCCAGCAGCAGGAAGAAGGTGACATGGACGCGGATGTCGGTCCCGGCGACCCTGGCGATCGGAAATGACCATTGCATCAGTCCGCTCCTGTTTGGTTCGGCCGGTCAGAGGAGGCCGCGTTTTCTCATCATCGCCTCGGGGCTGGGCAACTGGCCGCGGAAGCGCCGATAGGCCTCCTCGGGATCGAGCGAGCCGCCGCTGGCATAGATGTGGCGGCGCAGCCGGGCGGCGGTCTCGGGCTCGAACGGATCGCCCGCCTCCTCGAAGGCGCTGAACGCGTCGGCGTCGAGCACCTCCGACCACAGGTAGGAATAGTAGCCGGCCGAATAGCCGTCGCCGGCAAAGACATGGGCGAAATGCGGCGTGCGGTGGCGCATGACGATCGCCTCGGGCATGGCCAGCTCGGCCAGCCTGTCGGCTTCGAATGCCAGCGGATCGGCCGGCGCGCCGGCGGTGTGGAAGGCCATGTCGACCAGCGCCGAGGCCGCGAACTCGACCGTGGCGAAGCCGGCGTTGAAGTTGCGCGCCGCCAGCACCTTCTCAACCAGGGCCGGCGGAATCGGTTCCCCAGTGCGGTGGTGAACGGCATATCTGGTGAGAATCTCAGGCACGGTCAGCCAGTGCTCGAAGAGCTGCGAGGGCAGCTCGACGAAATCGCGGGCGACGGCGGTGCCGGAGACCGACGGGTAGGTAACATCCGACAGCAGCCCGTGCAGGGCGTGGCCGAATTCGTGGAACAGCGTGCGGGCGTCGTCGAGCGACAACAGCGCCGCCTGGCCGGCGGCCGGCCGGGCGAAGTTCATCACGTTATAGATGACCGGCAGCCGGCCGCCATCGAGCTTGTGGCGCGACTGCAGCGCGCTCATCCAGGCGCCGGAACGCTTGGAGGAACGTGCGAAATAGTCGCCCATGAACACGCCGACGCAAGCGCCGGCGGCGTCCACCACCTCGAAGACACGGACGTCGGGATGGTAGCCGGGGATATCGTCACGGTAGCGGAACGACAGCCCGAACAGGCGGCCGGCGACGTCGAAGGCAGCGTCGATCATGCGGTCGAGCTGGAGATAGGGCTTCAGTTCGGCCTCGGAGAAGTCAAACGCGCGCGCGCGCAGCCGCTCGGCATAGAAGCGCCAGTCCCAGGCCGCGAGCCGGTGATTTTGCCCGGCCTCGGCGATCAGCCCCGACAGGGCGGCCGCCTCCGCGCCGGCGCGCGCCAGCGCCTTCTCCCAGACCGGCATCAGCAGCTCGTTCACCGCCTGCGGCGTCTTGGCCATGGTGTCGTCGAGCTTGTAGGCGGCGTAGCTGGCGTAGCCGAGCATGCGCGCCTTTTCGTCGCGCAGCGCCAGCATCTCGGCGACCAACGGGCGGTTGTCGTTGCCGCCCTCGCCGCGGCCCACCCAAGCGCGGAAGGCGGTCTCGCGCAGGTCGCGGTCCGCGCAGAAGGCGAGGAACGGCTCGATGATGGAGCGCGACAGGGTGACGGCGTAGCCGCCGGCATGGCCGCGCTCGCGCGCGGCGGCGGCCATGGCGCCGAGCAGGAAGTCGGGCTGGTCGGCGAGCCGCGCGTCGGCGTCGTCGAGATGGAGCGACCAGGCGGCCTCGTCGGCCAGCACGTTCTGGCCGAAGGCGGTGCCGAGCTCGGCCAGACGCTCGTTGATGGCGGCGAGCTTCTCCTGCCGGTCGGGGTCCAGCGCCGCGCCGGCGCGCACGAAGCCCTTCCAGTGGCGTTCGAGGACGCGCAGCTGCTCGGTTGACAGGCCGCTGGCGGCGCGCGCCTGCCAGACGGCGTCGACGCGCGCGAACAGGCGGCGGTTCTGGGCGATGCGCGAATGGTGGCGCGACAGCTTCGGCGCGATGGCCCGCTCCAGCGCCTGGATGGTGTCGTTGGTATCGGCGCCAGCCCGGTTCCAGAACAGCGCCGAGACCCGCTCCAGCGCCTCGCCGGCCCGCTCCAGCGCGACGATGACGCTGTCGAAGGTCGGCTCGGATGGGCCGGCGGCGATCGCCTCGATCTCGGCCTCGTGCGCGGCGATGGCGGCATCGAACCCCGGGCCGTAGTCATCATCGGCAATCGCGGCAAAGCGCGGCAGGCCGAGCGGACCGTCCCAGTCGACGAGAGCGGAGTTGTAGCTGATCGGTGTCATGCGCGTGCCGGGAAAGATGAAGCCGGTTTCATTTAGGCCCGTGGCAGCATCCGCACAAGGCCGGGTGCCGGTGCTCGGCCGGTGCTCGCCCGGACGGTGGCCGTCATCGCGGCCGGGCCAGCAGCGCCTCGGCCTGGGCGGCAATGCGGCGCAGCAATTCGCCGGCGGGCAGTTCAATGCCGATTGCGCCGGCCTGGCCCGACCACAGCGGGCTGAAATCGGCCGAGCCGGCCTGCTCGGCGGCGACCCGCAGCGGGCCGACGCGGTTCGCCGCCAGCGGGAATTGCGGCGCCAGCGGGCTGAGCGGCCCCTGCTCGTCGACCAGCCGGTTGCGGATGCCGCGCGCCGGCCGGCCGGTGAAGACGTTGGTCAGCACGCGCGCCTCGGCCGGCGCGGCGCGCAGCGCCTGGCGGTGGGCGTCCGAAATGCGTGCCTCGGGCGCGTGCAGGAAGGCGGTGCCGATCTGCACCGCGTCGGCGCCGAGGCAGAGGGCGGCGGCCATGCCGCGTCCGTCGGCAATGCCGCCGGCGGCGATCACCGGCAGGTCGATGGCATCGCTGACCAGGGGCACCAGCGCCATGGTGGCGACCTGGGCGGCCGCATCGGCGGCAAGGAACATGCCGCGATGGCCGCCCGCCTCCAGTCCCTGGGCGATGATGAAGTCGACGCCGCGCGCCGCCAGCCAGCGCGCCTCGGCGACGGTTGTCGCCGAACTGATGACGACGGCGCCGGAGGCCTTGACCCGGGCGAGCAGGCCGGCCGGCGGCAGGCCGAAATGGAAGCTGACGACCGGCGGCGCCAATTCCTCGACCAGCGCGGACTGCTCCTCGCCGAAAGGCCGGCGGACAGGCGCGGCGGGAACGTCGTCATCGAGGCCGAATTCGCGGTAATAGGGCGTGAGCGCCTCGCGCCAGGCCGCCTCGCGTCCGGCGTCGGCGGCGGGCTCCTCGTGGCAGAAGAAGTTGAGCGCGAAGGCGCGGTTGGTCGCCGCCCTGATGCGGCGCGCCTCGGCGCGGACGGCGTCGGCACCCAGCATGGCGCAGGGCAGCGAACCGAGGCCCCCGGCGGCCGACACGGCGATGGCCAGTTCGGCGTCCTGGGCGCCGGCCATCGGCGCCTGGATGACGGGAACCTCCAGGTCGAGCCGTTCGGCCAGCCGGCTGCGTCTGCGCCATGGCATGGCGTTGCTCCTTGCCGATGCGCCGATTGCCCGGCGCCCGTGCTAATGCCTGCGCCTTCTCGCCGCCAGTGTCCTCAGTCTGAGCGCGTTGAGGCGGATGAAGCCGTTGGCGTCGCGCTGGTCGTAGGCGCCGCGGTCGTCCTCGAAGGTCACCAGCTCCTCCGAATAGAGCGAACCCGCGCTCTGGCGCCCGGTGACGATGACGTTGCCCTTGTAGAGCTTGAGCCGCACCCTGCCCTCGACCGCCTGCTGGCTCCGGTCGATCAGCGCCTGCAGCATCTCGCGCTCGGGCGAGAACCAGAAGCCGTTGTAGACCAGTTCGGCATAGCGCGGCATCATTTCGTCCTTGAGATGCGCCGCGCCGCGGTCGAGCGTGATCGATTCGATGGCGCGGTGGGCGGCGATGAGGATGGTGCCGCCGGGGGTCTCGTACACCCCGCGCGATTTCATGCCGACGAAACGGTTCTCGACGAGGTCGACGCGGCCGATGCCGTTGTCGTGACCGAGATCGTTGAGGCGGGCGAGCAGGGTAGCCGGCGACAGCTTCTCGCCGTCGAGCGCCACCGCGTCGCCCCTGGCGAATTCGATCTCGATCTCGGTTGCCCGGTCGGGCGCCTCCATCGGCGAGATCGTGCGCTGGAAGACATAGGCCGGCGGCTCGACCCACGGGTCCTCCAGCACCTTGCCCTCGGAAGAGGAGTGCAGCAGGTTGGCGTCGACCGAGAACGGCGCCTCGCCGCGCTTGTCCTTCGGCACCGGTATCTGGTGGCTCTCGGCGAAGGCGATCAGGTCGCTGCGCGACTTGAAGTCCCACTCGCGCCACGGCGCGATGACGCGGATGTCGGGATTGAGCGCATAGGCGGCCAGTTCGAAGCGGACCTGGTCGTTGCCCTTGCCGGTCGCGCCGTGGGCGATCGCGTCGGCGCCGGTCTCGGCGGCGATCTCGACCAGGCGCTTGGAGATCAGCGGCCGGGCGATCGAGGTGCCGAGCAGGTAGATGCCCTCATAGTGCGCGTTGGCGCGGAACATCGGGAAGACGAAATCGGCGACGAATTCCTCGCGCAGGTCCTCGATGTAGATCTCGCGGATGCCGAGCATCTCGGCCTTGCGGCGCGCCGGCTCCAGCTCCTCGCCCTGGCCGAGATCGGCGGTGAAGGTGACCACCTCGGCGCCATATTCGGTCTGCAGCCATTTGAGGATGATGGAGGTGTCGAGCCCGCCCGAATAGGCAAGCACCACCTTGGAAACGCCCTTGCGTGCCGTCATGTGCTGTCTCTTGCCGCGACTTCGTGTCGACGGCGCTGTAGCCTGCCCGGTCGCGGTCTGGCAAGGCGTTTCCGCCGCACGGCGGCTATTGCATTCGCGTCCGGGCAGGACCATGAAGTGGAGACCGTGCGCCCGAGAGAACGCGCCCGAGGGCTGTCCCATGACCTTCGTCCCCGACCTTGCCATCCTGCTGCAGTTCGCCGTCGCCACCTTCGTCATCGCGATAACGCCGGGCCCCGACATGACGCTGTTCGTCGGTCGCGCCCTGGCGGAGGGGCGGGCGGCCGGGCTCGCCTGCATGTTCGGCGCGATGACCGGCATCGTCATCCACACGCTGATCGTGGCGCTCGGCCTGTCGGCGCTGCTCATCGCCTCGCCGGCGGCGTTCCTGGCGCTCAAGATCGGCGGGGCGGGCTACCTGGTCTGGCTCGCCTGGCAGGCGATCCGCCACGGCGCCGCCTTCAACCCGGACGGCCGGCCGCGGCCGGCGCGGCCGCTCATCCGCAACTGGGCGACCGGGCTCGGCATCAACCTCTTGAATCCGAAGATCATCCTGTTCTTCATGACCTTCCTGCCGCAATTCGTCTCGGCCAACGACCCGGACGCGATCGGCAAGCTCATGTTCCTGGGGCTTGCCTTCATCCCGCTGTCGCTGCCGATCACCATCGCACTGGTGCTGGCGGCGGACGGCTTCGCCCGGCTGCTGAGGAAGAGCCGCGCCGTCGCCCGCTCGTTCGACTATCTGTTCGCCGGCGTGTTCGGCGCCTTCGCGCTCAAGATACTGGCGACGCAGCGCCCGTAGGGCGCCGCGACAGCGCTACTGCCCGTGGCCGGCGATCATCATGGCTTCGAGCGCCAGCCGGTCGCTCTTGCGCAGGCGCTCCGATTCCGACTTCAGCTGGCCGCAGGCGGCGAGGATGTCGCGGCCGCGCGGCGTGCGGATCGGCGAGGCGTAGCCGTTGTCGTTGATGAAATCGGCGAAACGCTCGATCGTCGGCCAGTCGGAACATTCAAAGCCCGAGCCCGGCCACGGATTGAACGGGATCAGGTTGATCTTGGCGGGGATGCCCTTCAGAAGCCGCACCAGGCCGCGCGCGTCGGCGAGCGAATCGTTGACGCCCTTCAGCATCACATATTCGAAGGTGATGCGGCGCGCATTGGACAGGCCGGGATAGGCGCGGCAGGCGGCCATCAGTTCGGCCAGCGGGTATTTGCGGTTGATCGGCACCAGGCGATCGCGCAGTTCGTCGGTGACAGCATGCAGCGAGATCGCCAGCATGACGCCGATCTCGGCGCCGGCGCGGCCGATGGCGGGGACGACACCGGAGGTCGACAGTGTGATGCGCCGCTTCGACAGGGATAGGCCGTCGCCATCCGCGGCGATCAGCAGCGCGTCGCGGACCGCGTCGAAATTGTAGAGCGGCTCGCCCATGCCCATCATGACGATGTTGGAGACCTTGCGACCCTCGGCCGGCACGATCGCGCCGATCGGCGTGTCGGCGCCGGGGAAGTCGCCGAGGCGGTCGCGGGCGATCAGCAACTGGGCGAGGATC
>BOKV01000020.1 GCA_016861165.1 Alphaproteobacteria bacterium
CGCCGGGCGATCGCCCGGCACGCCGCAGAGATGCAGGCGGAAGGCGCAAAAGTCAAAGGATTCGCGCGGATGGCTGATGCGCGCGGCGCGCCGATGCACTATCCGGCGGCAAAATCCGCTCGCATCGGCTGCCAGACGGCGATGCCCCGCTCCTCGCGCAACAGCTCCGGCAGGGCCGCATGGTAGGCGCTGCGGTAGTCGCGCTTGAGCTGCACCTCGACCACATCGTCGAGATCCGCCCAGGTCTCGTAGAGCATGAACCGGGTCGGGTCCTCGGGGTCGCGGTGCAGCACCGCGTTGATGAAGGTCTTCTCGTGGCGCATCGCGTCGAGCACCGGGGCGAGCAGGCGCAGGAACTCCTGCTCGCGTCCGGGCTTAACGTGCAGTGTGACGATGAAGCTGATGCCGCGCGCCGGCGCGGCACCGGCCGGGGCCGCAGCGACCGCGGCGGCGAGCAGGGCGAGCGTGTCACGGCGGGTGTGGGCGGGGGACCTGGGCATGACGACCTCCAGTGCCGGCGTGTCCCGCCATCGTGGCGATCGGACGTCGTCGAGGCGATAACCTCGTAGGTCAAGGCGACCGTTCAGCAGCCGAGCGCGTCCGCAAGACCGGCGAACGAGGTACGGACGACGTCCCAGGTTCGGTCGGGTACGAGGTCCCTGGTCTGTGTCGGCCCGTACTCGGTCGGGCGGGCGACGAAGGCGGTGGCGAGGCCGCGCGCCGCGGCCGCGTGCAGGTCGCCGTTATGCGCGGCGACCATCATCACCTGCCCGGGCGGCAGGTCGAGCAGACGGCACGCGCCGTCGTACACCTCCGGATCGGGCTTGTAGTGACGGAACAGTTCGGCCGAGAGGATCACGTCCCAGGGCAGGCGCGCCTGCTTCGCCATGTTGGCCAGCAGCGATACGTTGCCGTTGGAGAGCGTCGCCAGGGTGTAGCAATGGCGCAGCCGGCGCAGCCCGGCGACGCTGTCCGGCCAGGGATCGAGCCGGTGCCAGGCGCGGTTCAGCGCCTGGCGCGCCGCCTCGTCGAGCGCGGCGAGCCCGAAGCGCGGCAACAGCGCATCGAGCGCGGCACGGTGCAACACGTCGATGGTGGTCCAGGGGAGGTCTCCGCGGCGAACGCGGTCCATCGCCGGCACGTACTCGGCGCGCCAGGCGTCCGCGAGCGCCAGCCCGTCCGTCTCGATGCCGATCCGGCGCGCTGCCGCCGCGACCTCGCGTGCCACGCTGCTGCGCCAGTCCACCACGGTGCCGAAGACGTCGAACACGAGCGCCCGCAAGGTCATCGCCGTGCCCGCTCCTCCTCCGCCATCGCCTTGATCGCCTCCTCGCGAATCTGGCGCAGGATGTCGGCGCGCAACGCATTGAAGCGCGGATCGGTCAGAAGGTCGATACTGCGCGGCCGCGGCAGCTCGATCGCGATGCGGCTGCGCATCCGGCCCGGCCGCGCGGTCATCACATAGACCGTGTCGGCGAGGAAGATCGCCTCGTCGATGTCGTGGGTGATGAACAGCACTGTGCCGCGCGCCTGGTCCCACACATGCGTCAGCAGCTCCTGCATCTGCATCCGCGTCTGCGCGTCGAGCGCGCCGAACGGCTCGTCCATCAGATAGACGCGCGGGTTGAGGATCAGGCAGCGCGCGATGCCGACGCGCTGCTTCATCCCGCCCGAGAGCTGGTCCGGCAGGTGGTGCTCGAAACCGGAGAGGCCGACGAGATCGAGAAACCGGCGGGCGAGCGCGTCGGTCTCGTCCTTCGGCCGGCCGAGCATGCGCGGGCCGAAGGTGACGTTGTCCCGGACCGAGAGCCACGGGAACAGCGACGCCTCCTGGAACACCACGGCGCGGTCGGGGCCGGGGGCGGAGACCGGCGCGCCGAACACGCTGGCGGATCCTTCCGTCGGCGCCTCGAACCCGGCGATCACGTTGAGCAGCGTGGACTTGCCGCAACCCGAGGGGCCGAGGATGCAGGCGAACTCGCCCTCCGCGAGCGTCATGTCGATCGCGGCGAGCGCCTCGACCGCGCCGGCGCGGCCCTCGAACACCTTGCGCAGGCCGCGGATTGCGACCGCGTCGGTCACGGCGCTGCCCTCACCCTGACCCTCTCCCGCGCGGCGGGAGAGGGAACCCGGTGGCGCCGCTGCGTCCCCTCTCCCGCGCCAGTGGGAGAGGGACAGGGTGAGGGTGCTCGCGTCACGCCCGCACCGCCTGCTTCCAGTGCAGCACCCGAAGCTGCACCGCCACCAGCACGCGATCGGAGAGGAACCCGGCGATGCCGATCGACACCATGTCGGCGATCACCACGTCCATCCGCCCCACGTAGTACGCATCCCAGAGCACGTAGCCGAGACCCGACTTCACCGCGACGATCTCGGCGACGATCACCGCCGTCCAGGCGATCCCCAGTCCCAGGCGCATGCCGGTGAAGATGTTGGGCAGGGCGGCGGGCAGCACCACGCGCAGCAGCAACTGCCGCTCGTTGGCACCCATCATGCGCGCCGCCCGGATCAGGTTGCGCGGCACGTCGCGCGCGCCGGCGGTGGCGTTCACCACGATCGGGAAGAACGCGCCGAGCGCGATCAGGAACACCGCACCCGCGTCGCGGATGCCGAACACCGCGATCGCGAACGGCAGCCACGCCGTGATCGGGATGGGGCGCAGCGACTGGATCAGCGGATCGACCGCGCCGGCCACCATCCGGTTCCAGCCGATCATGATTCCCATCGGCACGCCGATCAGGATCGCGCACACGAAGCCGGTAAACACGCGCCGCGCGCTGAACAGCACGGTCTCGCCCCAGGTGCCGAGATAGGGGTTCAGCCCCAGGCCGGGATCGGCGAAGGCCCAGTCCCGCCAGGCGGCGGCGACCAGGCTCGGCGCCGGCAGGATGCCTTGCGGCACCACGCCGGCGCGCCCCGCCGCCTCCCAGATCACCACCAGAACGAACGGCAGCGCGAGGCCGAGGCCGAGCTCCCTCAGCCCCGCGCGCCGCCGCACCGCCGCCGTCAACGCCGCACGACGGACTGGTAGATCGAGAGATCGAAGTACTGCGGCAGCTCGCCCGACACGTCACGCTGCAGCACGCCGAGCCGGTGGAACTCCTTCGCCTGGCGCTGCACCTGGTCGACCGTGAGCGACTGCTCGAGCGTCATGTCGTCGGCGACCGCCCTGGCGACCTGCGGCGGCAGCCCGGTCCAGGCCGCGATCGCGGCCCCGAGCGCCTCCTTGCTGGTCGAGATCGCGTTCTGGACCTGGAGATAGGCATGGATCAGCCGGCGCAGCGCCTCGCGCTTGTTCTGCACCGCATCGCGCGTCGCCCCAACCATGCCGAGCTCGGCGCCGACCGCGCGGCTGGTCGAGTAGTCCAGCTTCGTCTGGCGATAGGCAAGGCCCTGCTGGATCGCCATGCTCTCGAACGGCTCCCAGCCGATGAACAGATCGATGTCGCCGCGCTGCATCGCCTGCACGAAGGGCTGGCCGCCGCCCTGGATGTTCACGATGTTGAGCCGGCCGTAGCTGATGTTCTGTTCGGTGACGGTGGCGGCGAACTGGAACCACACCGCGCTGCCCGGCGCGATCGCGACGCGCTTGCCGTAGAGGTCCTCCCATCTGTCGAGCGTCACGCCGTTGCGCACGATCGGGTGCTTCGCCGAGACGCCCACACCCATCAGCCCGGTGATGCCGCGCAGGTTCTGGCTGACCGCGATCGGCACGTCCGCCGGGCCGATCGCGCCGACCTCGATCGAGCCGGAGGCGAGCGCCGTGCGCACGTCGGCGTAGCGGACGAAGTTGACGAGTTCCACCTCGACGCCGAGCGGCCGCGCGATGTCCGGCACGCCGTTGAACGGCGCGACATGCGGCACCTTCACCACGCCGACCGTCAGCTTCACCGGCGGGTCCAGCGGTGCCGGCGGGTCGATCAGCGGCGTCTGGGCGAGGGCGGGCGAGACGAGCGTCAGCGCGAGCGCGCCGGCGGCGAGGCTGCGGAAGGACATCCCGTGGCTCCCTGTGTCGTTCTTGCCATGCGACGCTAGCCGCCGCTGCCGCCGCTGTCACGGGGCGACGCCCCTCCCCGCCCAGCCGGCCGCGTGCTAGACGGCCCGGGTGCGCCGGAGGCCCGCTGCGTGAGCCAGAAGTTCTACACTGTCACCTGGGACCAGTTGCACCGCGACGGCAAGGCGCTGGCCTGGAAGCTGCTGCCGCTCGGTCCGTGGCAGGGGATCGTCGCGATCACCCGCGGCGGGCTGATCCCGGCCGCGATCGTCGCGCGCGAGCTCGACTGCCGGCAGATCGAGACGGTCAGCATCGTCACCTACGAGGAGATGGAGCGTGGCGCGCCCGTGGTGACCAAGCCGCCGGCCGCCGCCGGCGACGGGTCGGGCTGGCTGATCGTCGACGACCTGGTCGACACGGGGGCGACCGCGAAGGTGGTGCGCGCGATCCTGCCCGAGGCGCATTTCGCCACCGTCTATGCCAAGCCCGCGGGGCAGCCACAGGTGGACACCTACGTCACCGAGGTGAGCCAGGACACCTGGATCCTGTTTCCCTGGGATACCGAGCCGCAGTTCATCCAGCCGATCGCCAAGGCCAACATGGTGCGCTGACATGAGCGTGATGCCTGCCCCCAATCCGCTGCCGCCCGAGCTCGCCGCGATCCGGGACACGGTCACGCGGCTGTTTGATATCCGGATCGTTCCGGAGATCGCCGGCTACGAGAGGCGACGGGAGTTCCCCCGCCCGCTGATCCACGCCATGGGCAAGGCCGGCCTGTTCGGCGCAGCGTTTCCCGAGACCGTCGGCGGCACGGATCTCGGCTTCATGGCGGTGGCAGTGATCTCGGAGGAGATCAGCCGCATCCGCCCCGACCTCGGCTACTGCATGAACCTGCAGGCGATGACCTGCCCGTTCACGATCCTGAACTGGGGCACGGAGGATCAGGTGCAGCGCTTCGTGCCGAAGCTGATCGCCGGCGAGCGGATCGGCGCCTTCATGCTGACCGAACCCGGCGGCGGCTCCGACCCGGCGGGTGCGATGAAGACGCGCGCCGTGCGCGACGGGGATGCCTACCGCATCAGCGGCTCGAAGCAGTGGATCACCTTCGCGCACGAGGCCGACACGGCGGTGCTGCTGGCCAAGACCGACCCGGGTGCCGGGCATCGCGGCATCTCGGCCTTCGTGATCGAACCGAAATCCGGCCCCGGCTACCGCGCCGATCCGATCCCGATGCGCAATCTTTCACCGGTGCTCTCCTCCTGCGCCGTGTTCCTCGATGACTTCGTCGTGCCGGCAGCGAACCGGCTGGGCGAGGAGGGCGAGGGCTTCCGCATTGCCATGAACGCGCTCGAGTTCGGGCGGCTGACGGTCTCGGCGCGGCTGGTGGGCGCCGCACAGGGCTGCCTCGACCACGCGCTCGCCTACGCGCGCGAGCGCGTGGTGGGCGGTCAGGCGATCGGGCGCTACCAGATGGTGCAGGCGCTGATCGCCGACATGGCAGCCGAGATCGCCGCCGCGCGCGCGCTGGTGCGCGAGCTCGCCGACACCATGGACGCCGGGCAGCCGGCGAACCGGATCGCGAGCCTCGCCAAGTACTTCGCCTCGCGCGCGGCGAAGACGGCGGTGGCGAACGCGACCGAGATCTTCGGCGGCTACGCGCTCGCCGACGAGTACCCGATCAGCATGTTCAAGGGCTTCATCGAGATGCTGAACGTCGGCGAGGGCTCGGCGAACGTCCAGCGCGTGCTGATCGCCGAGGATGCGCTCGGCTACAAGGACGCGAACCGCGCGAGCCTGCCGGCGCGCAAGTTCCGCGCCGCGCGCGCGGCGGAGTAGCGGTGATGCCCGGGCTCTGGTTCGAGCAGTTCGCGGAAGGCATGGTGATCGAGCACCCGATCCGCCGCACCGTGACCGAAGCCGACAACACGCTCTTCTGCGCGATGACCATGAACCCCGCGGCGCTGCATCTCGACGCCGAGGCGATGAAGGCGAGCCAGTTCGGCGAGCGCATCGTCAACTCGCTGTTCACGCTCGGGCTGATGGTCGGCATCTCCGTGCACGACACCACGCTCGGCACGACCGTCGCCAATCTCGGCTTCGAGGAGGTCGCCTTCCCCGCGCCGCTGTTCCATGGCGACACGGTGCGCGTGCGCACCACCGTGCTCGGCGTGCGCGAGAGCCGCTCGCGCCCGACCGAAGGCATCGTCACCTTCCTGCACGAGGCGCTGAAGCAGGACGGCACGGTCGTCGCGCGCTGCCGCCGTGCGGCGCTGATGCGCAGGCGGCCGGAGACGTCATCGCCCTCACCCTGACCCTCTCCCGCACGCGGGAGAGGGGACCTGCGTCGCCACCGGGTTCCCTCTCCCACGCGCGTGGGAGAGGGTCAGGGTGAGGGTTCTTCGGGAGGACCCGATGCGTTCATTCCTGTTCGTCCCCGCCGACAGCGAGCGCAAGCTCGCACGTGCGCCCGAGAGCGGCGCCGGCGCGCTGATCCTCGACCTCGAGGACTCGGTCGCGCTCGACCGCAAGCCGGTCGCGCGCGCGATGGTCGCCGCCTGGCTCGGCAGCCGTGCGGCGTCGCCGCAGGCGTGGGTGCGGGTGAACGCGCTCGACACCGGACTCACCATGACGGACCTCGCCGCGGTGGTCGCCGCACGCCCCGACGGGATCGTGCTGCCGAAATGCGAGAGCGCGGCCGAGCTCGTGCGCCTCGACGCCGCGCTCTCCGCCCTCGAGGCGCGCGAGGGCCTGCCGGACCGCACGATCCCCGTGATGCCGCTGATCACCGAGACGCCCGCGGCGATGTTCGCGCTCGGCGCCTATGCCGACGCGCCGCGGCTCGCCGCGCTCACCTGGGGCGGGGAGGATCTCGCCGCAGCACTCGGTGCGCGCACGAACCGGCTGCCGGACGGCACTTGGGACGAGCCGTATCGCCTGGCGCGCGCGCTCACCCTGTTCGCTGCCGGCGCCGCGGGCGTGCCGGCGATCGACACGGTCTATGCCGATGCGCGCGACCTCGACGGGCTGCGCGCCGAGTGCGAGGCGGCGCGACGGATGGGGTTCGTCGGGCGGATGGCGATCCATCCCGCGCAGGTGCCGGTGATCGAGGCGGCCTTCGCGCCGACGGAGGAGGAACGCGCCTGGGCCGAGCGCATCGTCGCGGCATTCGCGGCGCAGCCGGGTGCGGGCGTGATCTCGCTCGACGGGAAGATGGTGGACAAGCCGCACCTGGTGCAGGCGCGGCGGATTCTCGGAAAGTGACAGGTGCGGCGACCACGCTGGTCCCTGGACCATCCTTCTCCCAACGGATGAACGCAACGAGAACCGGCTGACGTGTCGCGTCGAGGGGGACGCGGGGTTGGTGCCGGCGTGATCGGCGGTGGCAGTGGCGGTGATCTGGTGCAGGTCGCCGACCAGCGCGATTGCCGGCGGACTACCGCCGTGCTCCGCCGGCGCGACGAGACCGCGGTCGATCAGGGCACGGGCGGCTTTTAGCGCCTGCGAGACGTCGGGCCCCTGGCGCCGCTCCTGCAGGCGAGCGATGTGGGCGCGGTACTCCGACGCCGGCACCCTCTCCTCGCCGGCGGCGGCGCTGGAGTGCGGCCGAGAAGATGCGGATGGTCGAGGAGAGCCAGGAGCCCGGCGCCTCGGTCAGCCTGGTGGCCCGCCGTCACGGCGTGAACCCGAACCAGCTCTTCACCGGGCGCCGGCTTGCGGCTGATGGCGCCTTCACCGCGGCGGCGGCCGGCGAGGAGGTGGTGCCAGCCTCGGCTTGGCGCGCGCAGCAGGAGCAGATCCGCGAGTGGCACCTGCTGCTCGGCAAGAAGACGCGCGAGGCCGGAGACCGAAGCTCGGCCAGGGGCCAGATCCTGCACGAGGCGCTGCAGCACGCCGATCCCAAAAAAAGGTGGCTGCTGCGCGGGCCACCGCCGCCGCGCGACGGTTCCCGGTGAAGGCCGTGGCCAGGACCCTCGGCGTGGCGCGTTCCAGCCTGGAACCGCAGCCTGCCGTGGTTCGCCGCCGGGGCAGACCACCGCTGCCGGAGAACGACCTGCTGGCGCAGATCAAGGCGATCATCGCCACGCAGCCGACCTACGGCTACCGGCGCGTCCACGCCCTGCTGCGCCGCCAGGCCGAGCAAGAGGGCAAGGCGCCACCCAACTACAAGCGCGTCTGGCGCGTCATGAAGGCCCATGGCCTGCTGCTGGCCCGCCACGCCGGCGGTGGCGAGCGGCGTCACGACGGCCGCGTCGCCGTGCCCGAGCGCAATACGCGCTGGTGCTCCGACGGATTCGGAGACGAAGTCGGCGCAGAGCGCCAGATCGGCTGTGACAATGGCGCGCGGGTCCGTGTCGGCTTCGCCCTCGACTGCTGCGATCGCGAAGCGATGAGCTTCGTCGGCACCACCGCCGGCCTCTCCGGCGATGACGTGCGTGACCTCATGGTCGCCGCCCTCGAGCACAGGTTCGGCCGGGGCAACCGCCTGCCGCAGCCGATCGAGTGGCTGAGCGATAACAGCAGCCCCTACGTCGCGCGCGAGACCAGGAGCTTCGCCCGCGAGGTCGGTCTGGTGCCGAAGACCACGCCGATCGAAAGCCCGCAGAGCAACGGCATGGCCGAGGCGTTCGTCCGAACCTTCAAACGCGACTACGTCCACGTCAGCGAGTGCCCCGATGCCGAGACCGTGCTCCGTTCACTGCCCGCCTGGTTCACCCACTACAATGAAATCCATCCCCATCGCGCCCTGGGCTACAGGTCCCCCAGGCAGTTCATCCGTGCCACACTGACAACCTGACCTGCCCGATCTTTCGGCGGCAACAACATGGGGTGGATGGAAAAGTGAAATCATGCAGACGCTTACCAGGCTGCGGAAAATCGGCTGTTCAGATCGGCTAGGAGCTGATTCGCTGGCGAAATTGGCAGCGGCGGCGGGTTGTGACGATGCGCGGATCGGATCGGCAGACGGGATCGATGTTCAGCTCTGTAAGCCCGGGGGCATTGGTGCCGGCGGATCACCCGCTGCGCCCGATCCGGGTTCCGGTGAACCGTGCGCCGGAGCGGCTGTCCGGCGATTTTGACGAGCTCCACGCGGTGCGCGGGCGGGACTCTCTATTGCGCCGGAGAAGCTGCTGCGGGGCGCTGCTGCCGCAGGTGTTCTACTCGGTGCGCTCCGAGCGGCGGCTGACGGAGCAGGTGACCTACAACATGCTGTTCCGCTGGTTCATCGGGCTGTGGCCTCTGGCCGACCTTCGGTCTCCGATGGACGCCCCGGTCTGGGACGTGACGGTATTCACGGAGAACCGGGATCGGCTGCTGCGGGGCGAGGTGGCGGGGAAGTTCTTCGCCGCCGTACTGGCCGATCCGCAGGTGAAGCCGCTGCTGCCGGCGGAGCATTTCTCGGTGGACGGCACGCCGATCGAGGCCTGGGCGTCGATGAAGAGCTTCCGACCGAAGGACGGCTCGGGTGCGCCGCCCGGACCGGGCCGCAACGGCGAGCGCGACTTCCACGGCGAGAAGCGGAGCAACGAGACGCACACCTCGACTACCGACCCGGATGCGCGGCTGGCGCCCAAGTCGAACGGGCAGGTATCGAAGCTCTGCTACGCCGGGCATGTGGTGATGGAGAACCGGCACGGCCCGGCGGTCGCGACGACGCTGGCCACCGGCACCGCCGAGCGGGATGCGGGCGAGGCGATGATGGCGGGGCTGGATCGTGCGGCGCGGAGCATGCTCGGAGCGGAGCCGCAGGCAACGCCCGAAGGGCGGTACAAGAACTACGACACGCGGGATTTCGTGGCCGCGATGCGTCGGCTCGCCGTGACGCCGCACGTGGCGCAGCACACGAATGGCCGGCGCTCGGCCATCGACGGTCGGACCACCAGGCACCCCGGCTACGCGGTCAGCCAGCGCATCCGCAAGCGGATCGAGGAGGTGTTCGGCTGGGGCAAGGAGATCGGCGGCATGCGGCGCACCCTGCTACGCGGGCTGGAGCGGGTCGGATGGAGCTTCACGCTGCGCGTGGCGGCCTACAACCTCATCCGGTTGCCGAAGCTGCTGGCGGCGCCCGCCTGATCGGCGCCGGACGCCGCCCAGGTGCAGTAATCTCAGGCGGGCCGCTGCCGAAAACCGGGCGCATCGGCCCGCCAGACGCCACCCAACCGCCACCACAAACAGCCAAGACAAGCCCGCAGCCGCGAATCTCCGCAGCCTGGTAGAGCCATTTGTTGGCGTCCCGTACGGGATTCGAACCCGTGTTGCGGCCTTGAAAGGGCATATCCTCTGCACATCGGCGGACATCTGCGGACGCCAAAAGCCTAGGTTTTCGGCGGCTTCTTGCGCTCGACGAACGTTAACAGACAGTGGTGGATTTGAGCGGATACTACCCATATACTACCCATGGGAGCCGAGTTTGCAGGGCCGCAACCGATGGCGCGACGCACCGAAGATGCCCCGATCACGACGCCAGCCGCGCGCGCGCAGCTTGCTCCGCGTCCTGATCCGTATTGGCGGGAGATCGAACCGGGCCTGGCAGTCGGCTACCGACGCGCTGCTGGACTCGGCTCTTGGGTGGCACGCGTGCGGATCGAAAACCGCTACCGCGAGACGCGCCTAGGCGTCGCCGACGATCCGCCCAAGCCGGGACTCGCCAAGCGCGAGCCTGACGGCGCGACCGTGCTGGACTTCAGGCAGGCGCAGGCACGGGCGATCACCTGGGCAGCACGCCAGCGGCGCATTGCGGCGGGGCTTGAGCCGGAACAGAAGGCGACCCGCCCTTATACCGTGGCGGAAGCCATCGATGCCCACCTTGCCGACATGCAGGCGCGGGGCGCCAAGAGCGTCAAAGAGACGCGGGAGAAGGCACGCGCGCACATCCTGCCAACGCTCGGGCCGATCACGCTCGGCCGGCTGACGCGGGAGAAGGTGCGCGACTGGCACCGCGCGCTTGCCGAGGCTGCCCCGCGCGTGCGCGGAGGCTTGCGCGAGATCAACAGGGATGATCCCGAGGCGCTGCGTCGCCGACGCGCGACCGCCAACCGCGTGCTGACCGTGTTGAAGGCCGCGCTGAACCACGCGCGTGCCGAAGGCCGCTACAGCGGTTCTCCTGATGCCTGGGCAACGGTGAAGCCGTTCCGGGAAGCCGACGCGGCAACGGTGCGCTACCTGGCCGATGACGAGATCAAGCGCCTCGTCAACGCCTGCACGCCCGACTTCCGGATGCTCGTCACGGCCGCGCTGCTGACTGGCACGCGATATGGCGAGCTTGCCGCGATGCGCGCCGGCGCCTTCGATCCGCAGGCCGGCATCGTCACCGTGCCGCGGAGCAAAGGCGGCAAGCCTCGGCACATCGTCCTGACAGACGAGGGCCACGACTTCTTCACCCGCCAAGCCGCAGGGAAGCCCGCCGACGCGCCGATGTTCACCCGGGCCATTCAAGTCGGGCAACCGACCAAGGCCGCGCCAGCGCGCACCGCAAGGGCGCCGTGGGGCCGATCGCATCAGATCCGCCTCATGCGCGAGGCGTGCGAGGCGGCGAAGATCACACCGGCAGTCGGGTTCCACGTGCTGCGGCACACCTACGCGTCGCGCCTCGCCATGCGGGGCGTGCCGATGGCCGTCATCGCCGAGCAGCTCGGGCACGCCGACACGCGCATGACCGAGCGGCACTATGCCCACCTGGGGCCGCGCTACGTCGCCGATGCCGTGCGCGCCGCGTTCGGCACGCTTGGCATCGTGCAGACCGACAACGTGGCGCCGTTCGGCAGAGGTCATGCGCCGTGACGCGCTCGACAGAGGTAGTCACCAAGGCAGCGGCCAGCGCGCAGGCAAGCCGCGACAACCTCATGGTGTGGGTCAATCGCTTACCCCAATCTGACCCGGCCCGCCGACTGACTGACCGCCACTGGCGAGACCCTAGAGACTTTCTTTCAAAGAGTGCTGCCGCTCAGCTGGGGCGAGAGTTGACTGCACTTCTCGAAGCCGAAACCGCCGATGGGTGGAACTTGGCACTATCGCTCGTTGTCTTCGAGTTGGGGCGTTGCCGACCCTTTGCAGACCCCCAGGAGTACGCAGAGTTTATGAGCGCACTTGCCGATTTCATCCGACATGGATGCCGCACCTCACGACACCGACCACGGGAAAATAGCCGTGCCCGCTCCGAAGCATTCGTCATCGCGGCACGCAGATGCACAACGCTCACTGAGGCAACCGACGCGCTCGTTGCATATTGGAACGAACGCGGTTGGCAGATCGAGCGCCGGACTGCCCGTGCACGCGCTGAGCGTGCGGCGAAGATCAGCGGCTTGGCGCTACTCCGCCAGCCCCGAAAATAAGTCCCCGACTTAATTGGTTCGCGCTGCACCGTGCGGTGTTGTTTATAGCGGTCCACCGCGTCAACCCGCACAGGTGGACCATGCACACCGAGAACCCTGCGAAGGCCGAGGATCGCGCCGGCTGGCGCCCCAAGGAGTGGAGCCTCGCCGCCGGCGTGGGCCGCAGCATGACGTACATTTTGATGGCGCGTAACGAGATCGAGTCCGTCCGCGTCGGCCGGTGCCGGGTGATCATCACGGCGCCCCGCGAGTACCTCGATCGGCTCGCCGCCGACCAGCGCGACGCGTAGGGAACCGCCCGGCGCTGGCAGCGACCGGGCGGCGGCATTTCTGGCGTGCTGGAACACGCCTGATATAGCCGATCGGCCATATCGCTGCAAGCCCGGGCCTCGATCGTGAGGCCCTACATGAACCCCCAACATCCCGGCGCCCGCGACGACGCTGATCGTGGCGCCCGCGATGGCCTGCCAGCGCCGGCCGGCTGCCCGGAGGGCGGCGTGATGGATGCCGCCGACTTCCTGCGCATCTCCGACCGCGCCACCGTGGCGCGCATCATCGCGGTCTTGGCCACGGCAGGGTTCGCGTATCGCGTGCCGCTGCTGCAAGCGGCCCATGCCGGCCGGCTCGCCCTCGCCGAGGCGACGCGGGCGTGGCGGCCGGTGGCGGCGCTGCGCGCGCTCGACCGCGCCCGCAAGCCGGCGCTGCTGCTGCTCGGCGATGATGACGAGAGCCCGACCGGGCCGGCGGGGTGGCCTGGCGCCGCGACCGCGCTGCGCTGGGCGCGCGCCGTGGTGCTGCACGCGACCGGTGGACTGCCCGAGCACTACCGCCTCGCGGTCGAGATGGCCGCGCACCACCAGCGCGTGGTGATGGTCGAGACGACGCCCGAGCACGGCCCCGCGTGGCTCGCGCTTGCGCGCCCATCGCCGGCTCGCCCGGCGCTGCTGATCGTGCCGCCGCCGGGCGACGTGCATCCGCGCCCGGCAGCGCGGGGGACGGTGCAGTGACGCGCGCACCCGACCAGCGCCTCGCCGACGCGCTCGCGCTCGCGGCGGCGGGCGTGCCGGTGTTCCCCACCGCGCCGGACAAGCGCCCGCGCGTGCGCTGGCGCGACGCCGCGACCCGCGACCCCGACGTGCTGCGTCAGTGGTGGCGCGACTGGCCGGACAGCCTGCCCGCGGTGCCGACCGGCGCGCCGTCGGGGATCTGGGTTGCCGATCTCGACGTGTCCGGCGACGGCGAGCCGGTCGGCGAACGATCCGCCGCCACGCTGGGCATCGTGCCGCAGGCGCACCCGTGCGCGATCCGCACGCGGCGCGGCGGCTGGCACCTGCCGTACCGGTGGCGCCCCGACCTGCCGCGCAACACGGCCCGACGTCTGCCGGGGATCGACACCCGCGGCGACGGCGGTTTCGTGGTCGCCTGGGACCCGGCCGCGCTCGCCGCGGCGGCGGCCGACCAGAATCTGCCCGAGCCGCCGGCCGCGCTGGTCGCGGCGCTGGCGCCGGAGCCGCCGCCGAAGGTGAACGGCCACGATGCCGTGACCATCTCCGATCGCTACGTTGCGGCGGCGCTCGACGCCGAGTGCCGGGCCGTCGGCGCCACGCCCGAGGGCATGCGCAACATTACCCTGAACCGCGCCGCGTTCAACCTCGGCCAGTTGGTCGGCGCACACGCGCTCGGTCGCGCCGATGCCGAGCGCAGCCTGCTCGCCGCTGCGCTCGCCTGCGGCCTCCCCCACCCCGAGGCGCAGGCCACCATCCGCAGCGGCCTGGACGCGGGCGCGCAGCACCCCCGCCGCATTGACTCTCAGAAGCCCGTGGAGCGCGATCGGCCCGCCGCCCCTACCCACCCTGCCGCCGACACGGAAGACTCGTCAGGCGAGTTCCCAGAGCCCGCCAGCGCGGTCGTTCCCGAGGCAGGGAGCGACACGGACGCGCTGCCCGACCTGATCGTCAACTACGCGGACCTGACGGCGACAGCGCGAGCCCTCCGCGACATCCTCGCGGCTCGGCCGATGCTGTTCGATCGCGGCGGGCCGGTGCGGCTGCATCACAACCACACGCGCAGCGGCCTGGTCGCCACGCCGCTGACGGTCGAGGGCGTGTGCATCGAAGCGCACGCGTGCTGTCAGCCCGTGGTGTTCGTGCAGCAGAAGGGAACCGAGGAATGGACCCGCAAGCGCACGACGCTGCCCGACCGCGTGGCGCGCCTCTATCTCGCGATGAACGGTGACCATGCGCTGCGTCCCCTCTCCGCGATCGCGAGCACACCCGTCCTCGCCGACGATGGCAGCATTAGCGCCGGCGAAGGCTACGACCAGCGCACGGGGATGTTCCGCGAGCGGTGTCCCGACCTTGCGGTGCCGGCGCGGCCGAGCCGCGCCGATGCCGAAGCTGCCCTCCTTCACCTGCGCGGCTTCCTCAGGACATTCTGCTTCGCCGACGCGCACCGCGACGGCGACGGCTTCACGGCGCTGGCCATGCCGCCCGGCCAGGACGAGAGCGCGGCGCTGGTCGCGCTGCTGACGGCGATCTGCCGGCCGTCCCTGCATCTCGTGCCGGCGCTGCTGATCCGCGCGCCGGCCATCAGCGGCGCGGGCACCGGCAAGGGCCTGCTCGCGCGCACGATCACGGCAATCGCGTTCGGGCGCGCGCCGCTCGCCATGCCGCCCGGCCACGACGCCGACGAGCTCGACAAGCGCATCTGCGGCGCCGCCATCACGGCCGAGCCCGTGATCCTGATCGACAACGCCAACGCCCGCACGCTGCGCAGCGACACCCTGGCCGCGCTGATCACCGAACGGCCGGCGCGCATCCGCCCGCTCGGCAAGTCCACGCTGACGCCGATCACCACGGCCATCCTGCCCATCGTCACCGGCAACGGCGTGCAGCTCAGCGAAGACCTGGCGCGCCGGTTCCTCGTGGTCGAGCTCGACGCGCTGACCGAAGACCCCGAGGCGCGCGCGTTCGCCGGCAACCCGGCCGCCGAGGCCGAGACGCACCGCGCCGCGCTGCTCGCCGCCGCGCTGACCGTCTGGCGCTGGGGGCGTCAGAACGCCGCCGCGCGGCGGCGCGGACGTCCGCTCGGCTCGTTCGAGACATGGGCCGCCTGGTGCCGCGACCCGCTGCTCACCCTCGGCTGCGCCGATCCGGTCGAGCGCGTCGCCGACGTGAAGGCGGAAGACCCCCAGCGCAAGCTGGTCGCCGAGGTGTTCGCGGCCTGGTGGGACGCGCACGCCGACACGCCCATGAAGGCCGCGGACCTCGCCGACCCGGTCAAGGCGGCGCTCGATCCGCAGGGGCGCGGGCGCCAGTACCTCGCCAGCCGGGTGCAGAAGCTCGCCGGCACCCGCTGCGGCGGCTTCGCCATGACCGCGCAACGGGGCGGGGGGCAGTGGTCGGTCACGACCTACCAGCTCCGGCGCGGAGGCGACCCCCTATGCACCCCATGAACCCTATGCCTCACCCTCCCCCTTACGCGTGTGAGATTTCTTCCCATAACGTAATGTATAGCGTTGTGGCGCGGAGGGAACGGCATAGGCCCCACGGGGGGCATAGGGGGGCCTCTCCGCTCGGCGGCGAGCGGCCGGGTGCGTCCGCCCCCGTCCGCCCCCCGTCGCGCCGGGCCGGAGGGGGGCCTCGATCTTCCCGCCCCGCGGGGGGCCTAACGGAATGGGCCGCATGCAGGGATTTTTCCCCGCGTTTGATTTTCTTCGAAGGAGCGAAGCAATGGCACGTGGTGGGTATCGACCGAACGCGGGGCGGCCGAAGGGCGCGAAGAGCCTGCCACCCCTGCGACCCGAGGAGGTGCGCATGGCGGCGGCGGAGCGTGGCGTCACGCCGCTGGAGTTCATGCTCGCCCTGGTCGCTGACCCGACGGCGCCGGCGGAACTGCGGCTGCGCGCGGCGATGGCCGCCGCGCCTTACGTCCATGATCGGGCCGGTGCGCGGGGTAGGAAGCACGCGGCCGAAGAGGTGGCCCGCGAGGCCGAGCGCGGCACCGATTGGGAAAGGTTGCTCTCATGACCATCGAAACCGCTATCGCCGCAGCGACCAGCACCGGGCGAGTTCGGTTCGCCCATCCCGCGCCGAGCGAATGGTGGCACGAGTGTGTCGCAGCCGCCGATGCTGCCGCCGAGAGGCTCGCCGCTGCGGAGCCGGCGCCGGCTCAGAGCATCATCGAAGCCGCGGAGGCGCTCCGTCGGCTGGTCGATGTTCTTGCGCGCGAAGTTGCGCCGGGCCGCAGCGTGCTCGAACACATCGCCGCGCACGCGCCGAGCGACGCCTTCGCCGAGGCGCTGATCCGGGTCGGGCGGCTCGCGCTGCCGGACCTGGCCGTTGCCGCCGCCCAGGCCGGTCGGCATGCCGCCAAGCTGCAACGCCTGGCCGGCCCGCAGCCGAGCCCGACGCGCGCGCTGGTGCAGCATCTCGCCGAGCTGTTCGCCGAGGGTTTCACCGACGCGGACGGCGAGCGGGCGAAGGCGTCGCATGGCGATGTCGGCGGGAAGAAGAGCCCTTTCCTACGCTGGCTTGCCGCCGTCGTAGAGGCGCACGCGGCGGGCTGGAAGGCCCGCTATGGGTTCGAGACGCCCATCAAGCTCACGCCGAAGCTGGTCAGGCTCGCCCTGGCGTCGCGCGACGACGGCTACGGCTGGACTGGCGATCATGGCCCCTAGTGCGGGAGGAGGGGCCGTGCGGAGCGGCGTGCGGTCACGGCGTCACGCTGCCATCATGTCCCAGACGCCGCGCCGACGCTGCGCGATGCCGCGAGAGCGCGAGCGTCAACCGCCGTTACGCGCTGCGCGAGGCCGCGCGAGGCGGAGCCGAGACCACGATGGTCGTGGTCCACGTCTCCTTCGCGAGGCCAGAAATGGAACAGACCTCCCCGCTCACCGAAACGATCGCCGAGCTCAACGCGGCGTTCGGCAGCTTCAGGAGCCACTACGACGAGCGACTCAACGCGGAGTCTGCGCGCTCGGATGAGCTGGAGAAGCGGCTCAACCGGCTCGGGCTCGGCGGCGCCGGCGTGGCGCACGAGGCGCGCGACGCGAAGGCCGTCCACAAGGCGCTGGCCACCTTCGTCCGCCGCGGCGATGAGACCGCGCTCGCCGAGCTCGGCGGCGCCGAAGCCAAGGCGATGGCCGTCGGCCTCGATCCCGATGGCGGCTACTTCGTCGCCCCGGCCCTGTCCATGCGGATCAATCAGCGCGTCTGGGATGTGTCGCCGCTCGGCCGGCTCGCGCGTCGCGAGGTCATCTCGACCGGCGACGCGTTCGAGGAGCCGATCGACGACGACGAATCGGGCGCGACCTGGGTCGGCGAGAGCGAGGCGCGACCGGCGACCGCCACGCCGCAGCTCCGCAGGCTGCGCGTGCCTGTCACCGAGATCTACGCCAATCAGAAGGTGACGCAGCGGCTGCTCGACGATGCGTCGTTCGACGTCGGCGCGTGGATCGAAGCCAAGATCGCCGACAAGTTCGCGCGCGCCGAGGGTGCGGCGTTCATCGCCGGCGATGGCGTGAAGCAGCCGCGCGGGCTGTTGACCTACCCGACCAGCACGACCGCAGACGGCGCGCGCGACTGGTTCGAGCTCCAGTACATTCCGACCGGCCACGCGTCGGACTTCACCACGCCGACAACCTCGGCGAGCCCGGCCGACGTCCTGATCGGCATCGCCTTCGCGCTGCGCGCGCCCTACCGCGCCAACGCGCGATGGCTGATGAACCGCGCGACCGCCGGAACGGTGCGGAAGTTCAAGGACGCAGACGGGCGCTTCATCTGGCAGGACGCCTCTGCCGGCATGCCGCCGATGCTCCTCGGCTTTGTCGTCGAGCTCGACGAAGAGATGCCCGCCGTCGCCGCCGGCACGTTCCCCGTCGCGTTCGGCGACTTCCGTCAGGCGTATCTGATCGTCGAGAAGCCGGGCATCCGCATGCTGCGCGATCCCTATTCCGACAAGCCGAACGTGCTGTTCTACGCGTACCGGCGCATCGGCGGCGGGCTGCAGAACGGCGAGGCGGTGAAGCTGCTGAAGGTGGCGACGTCGTAGAGATGGCGAGCGACTCCGCAGGCTCGCCGAAGCGGGGGGCGCGCGGCTCTCGCGCAGCGCGCGCCCCTCGCGCCCCTCTCAAAGGGCGGACGTGACGCCCGCCGCCGCGCTGGCCGAACTGATCGTGCAACTCCGCGAGGCCGAGAGGCTGGCGTTGGCGCGATGGGAACGCGCGGTGATTGTCGGCGCCGATCCGCGCGAGGTGGCCGCGCTCGATCGCGCACACGTCGCGGCGATGCGGGCGCGGGCTCTGGCAGAGGCGCACGCCGAGCTCGGCGGGCTGCGCGAGGTCGGGCTGGGCGATGCCCGCGAGCGCGCCGAGGCATCCGGCCGGCGCTGGTCGCCGCAGTGTGAGGCCACGGAAGAACGCTGCGCCGTGGCGACCAAAGCGCGCGCGCCGACGCCAGCATTCCGAGTGGTGTCCGGAGCGCGGCCACCGTTGCGGCCCTCCCCGCCACGCCGATACCCCCTGGCACTCTTGAACATAGATACGGGAAACCCGTATAGCTCTGGCATGCTCCATGCCGTCGCAGAAACGCCGACGTTCCAGCGAGACGCGGCGGCGGCAGGCATGTCGGAGGCGGAGAAGGCGGAGTTGATCAGCTTCCTCGCCGCGCATCCCCAGGCCGGAGACCTGATCCCCGGCACCGGCGGGGCGCGGAAGCTGCGCTGGCGCCGGCCCGGCACGGGCAAGAGCGGCGGCTACCGGGTGGTCACCTACCACGCTGGCCGCGACCTGCCGGTGTTCCTGCTCACCCTCTACGCCAAGGGCGAGCGGGCGAACCTCTCGGCGGCGGAGCGGAACGCGCTGCGGTCGATCCTTGCCGGGATCGCCGCGAGCTATCGGGGGCCGAGGCGATGAGCCGATTGGGCAAGCGGTTGATCCGGGCGGCCGAGGAGGCCGCGGCGATGGCGCGGGGCGAGGCCGTGCCGGGTGCGGTACTGCACATGCCACCGGACGTGCGCGCGATCCGCGCCCGGCTCGGACTGTCGCAGCCGGCCTTCGCGGCGCGGTTCGGGCTGCCGGTGGGCACGGTGCGGGACTGGGAACAAGGCCGTGCGGTGCCCGACCAGGCGGCGCGGGTGCTGCTGCGGGTGATCGAGAGGGAGCCCGAGGCCGTCGCGCGGGCGCTACGGGCGGCAGCTTAGGCGGAGATGCCTCGCCGGACAGCTTGCCCTTGATTTGCCGCAGAGGCAGTGAAGCTGCTCGACCGGGCCGAGGACGTGCTTGGCCCGGCTGCCTCTGAACGCGCCACAATCTGACGTGTCACTCGGGGGGCGCCTTCGGGCGCCCGCCTTGCGTTTGAGGGCCGGGCTCTCGTCATCCCCGCCATCCGCGATTCTCCCCATGGGGAGTATGGGCAGCGGACGCCTGCGGATACTACCCACCATACTACCCAAACGGGGTTTCGTTCCGCTTTCGATCTTCTAACCTATTGATTTATTTGGCGTCCCGTACGGGATTCGAACCCGTGTTGCGGCCTTGAAAGGGCCGAGTCCTAGGCCTCTAGACGAACGGGACCCCGCGCGGGGGTTAGCCCGGAGCGCCGGGCGACGCAAGCAAGCTTCACGCCGCCGCGGCGTCCAGCACCTGCAGCGACGCCGCCTCGCCGCCGCGGAAATGGTCCTCGCGCAGCACGCCTGCAAGCACGATCGGCCGGCCGAGCGCGGCCGCCAGCCCCTCGCCCAGCTTCGCGCCGGCGGCGCGGAAGGCGATCGCGGTGAGGCGCGCCCCACCCTCGCCCTCGAGCGCGAGCCTGAGATGCGCGCTGCGCGCCCCGACCGCGCCGAGATAGCCCAGCCGGCCGCGCAGCGCGAACACCGGCTCGGGATTGCCCGCACCGAAGGGGCCGAGTCGGCCGACCGCGCGCGCGAGCTCGGCCGTCGCGCCCTCCACGGTCACGTTGCCGTCCAGCACCAGCGCCTCCGGCTCGTCGACGACGCCGGCGCAGGCGACGCACAGTGCCTCGTGCAGAGCGCCGATCCTGTCCGCCGCCAGCGTCACCCCGGCGGCCATGGCGTGCCCGCCCGCCTTGGCCGCAATCCCGGCCGCGACCGCCGCGCGCACCGCATCGCCCAGATCGACGCCCGGAATGGAGCGCCCCGAGCCGGTCGCGATGCCACCCGCGACACCGAACACGAAGGCAGGCCGGCCGAACCGCTCCTTCACGCGCCCGGCGACGATGCCGACCACGCCCGGATGCCAGCCCTCGCCGGCGACGAGAATCACGGGGCGGCCGTCGCGCGCCTGGCGCTCGGCCGCGGCGAGCGCCGCCTCGAGCACGCCCGCCTCGATCCGCTGGCGCTCGCGGTTGAGCGCATCGAGACGCTGCGCCAGGGCGTCGGCCTCGGCCGCGTCGTCGGTCAGCAGCAGGCGCACGCCGAGATCGGCGTCGCCGATGCGACCCGCCGCGTTCAGCCGCGGCGCGAGCGCGAAGCCGAGCGTCTCGGCGTCGGGGGCGCGTGCAATGCCGGCGACGCGCAGCAGCGCGGCGACACCCGCGCGCGGGCGTCCACCCATCAGCGCCAGACCCTGCGCGACGAAGGCGCGGTTGAGGCCGACCAGCGGCACCACGTCGGCGACGGTGGCCAGCGCGACGAGATCGACCAGCGACAGCAGCGCGGCGGCGTCGAGCGCATGCGGCCAGCCGGCCTCGCGCAGCGCACGGTTGACCGCAACGGCGGCGAGGAAGGCGAGGCCCGCGGCGCACAGATGCGCAAGCGCGCCCGCAGGATCGAGCGCGGGATTGACATGCGCGCGCGCAGCCGGCGGCGCGCGATCGATGCGATGGTGGTCGAGCACCAGGACGTCGGCGCGGTCGGCGACCGCGGCGATCGGCTCCGGCGCGGCCGAGCCGCAATCGACGCACAGGATCACGCGCGCTCCGGCATCGGCGAGCGCCGCGAACGCCGCCTCGTTCGGCCCGTATCCGTCGCGCAGCCGGTCCGGCACCGCGTGCACCGCGCGTCCGCCGACGGCGGCGAGGAAGCGGCGCATCAGCGCCGTCGCCGCGGTGCCATCGACATCGTAGTCGCCGAACACCGCCACTGTCTCGCCGCGCATCACCGCCTCGGCAAGCCGGCCGGCGAGCGCATCCATGCCGTCCAGCACCGAGGGATCGGGCAGCCAGTCGCGCAGCCGCGGCGCGAAATGCCGGTCGAGTTCGCAGGCCGCGATGCCGCGCAGCGCGACGAGCCGTGCCAGCGGCTCGGGCAGCCCGTGCGTCTGGGCCAGCAGCGCCGCGGCACGCGCATCAGCCGTGCGCGCGATCCAGCGCCGCCCGCTGAACGAGAACGCGCCGGGCGCGGGCGCGGTCAGACCGCCATCCACGACTTGCGGGTGAAGTTGTGGTGCGCCTCGATGTAGCGGACCGTGCCGGATTTCGAGCGCATCACCAGCGAGTGCGTGGTCGCACCGGCGCCGAACCGGCGCACGCCGCGCAGCATCGCGCCGTTGGTCACGCCGGTGGCGGCGAACATCACTTCGCCCTTCGCCATCTCCTCGGTCGAGTACTTCCGGTTGAGGTCCGTGATGCCCCACTTCGCCGCGCGCTTGCGCTCCTCGTCGTTGCGGAACAGCAGACGGCCCTGGATCTGCCCGCCGATGCAGCGCAGCGCCGCGGCAGCCAGCACGCCCTCGGGCGCGCCGCCCGAGCCCATGTACATGTCGATCCCGCTCTCGGCCTGGCTGGTCGCGATCACGCCCGAGACATCGCCGTCGCTGATCAGCGTGATGCGCGCGCCGGCCGCGCGGACCGCCTTGATGAGCTCGGCATGGCGCGGCCGGTCGAGGATACAGACGACCAGGTCCGACACCTCCATCTTCTTCGCGCGCGCCACCGCCTTCAGGTTCGCTTCCGGCGTCTCGTCGAGATCGACCAGGTCGTCCGGCAGCCCGCCGCCGACGGCGATCTTGTCCATGTACACGTCGGGCGCGTTGAGGAAGTTGCCGGCCTCGGCCAGAGCAACGACCGCCAGCGCGTTGTTGCCGCCCTTGGCGGTGATCGTGGTGCCCTCGAGCGGATCGAGCGCGATGTCGGCCTTCATCCCGCCCGAGCCGACCTTCTCGCCGATATAGAGCATCGGCGCCTCGTCGCGCTCGCCCTCGCCGATCACCACCGTGCCGTCGATCGCCACCGTGTCGAAGGCGCGGCGCATCGCGTCGACCGCCGCCTGGTCGGCCGCCTTCTCGTCGCCGCGCCCCATCAGCCGCGAGGCCGCCAGCGCCGCCGCCTCGGTCACGCGCACGAGCTCGAGGGCGAGGTTGCGGTCGATGTGCCGCGCATCCGGCGCCTCGCCGCCGGCCGCGAATACCCGAGGGGCCTCTGCCTTCTTTGCCATGTCTCCTCCACACCCTCGCGGGGCTACAGCGTTTCGATCCGGATCATGGTCGGCGGTTCGACCACCGAACCGAGTGAGGCGATCCGCGCCAGGGCGGCCGCCAGCGCGGCCTCCTCGCACGGATGTGTGGTCAGCACCACCGGCACCGTCTCGTTCGGTGCGCGGCCGCGCTGGATCATGCTCTCCAGGCTGACCACGTGGTCGCGCAGCACGGCCGAGACATCGGCGATCACCCCCGGCCGGTCGACCACCATCAGCCTGAGATAGGCCGCGCCGACGCGGCGCGCGATCGGCACCGAGGGCTCGGCCGAAAGATGGTGCGCGGCCATGCCGAACGGTGGCGTGTGGCGGCCGCGCGCGATGTCGATCAGGTCCGCCACCACGGCCGAGGCGGTGGGGCCGGCACCCGCACCGCGACCCTCGAGCATCACGCGCCCGACATGGTCGCCCTCGACCATCACCGCGTTGAACACACCGTCCACATGCGCGAGCGGCGAGGTTGCCGGCACCATCACCGGATGCACGCGTGCCGAGATGCCGCCGTTGTGCCGTTCGGCGATGCCGACCAGGCGGATGACGAAGTCGAGCTCGCGCGCGAAGGCGATGTCGAGCGCGGAGACGTGACGGATCCCCTCGACATGCACCGAGCCGAAATCGACCGGCCGGCCGAAGGCGAGGGCCACCAGGATCGCGAGCTTGTGCGCGGCGTCGATCCCGTCGATGTCGAAGGCCGGGTCGGCCTCGGCGTAGCCGTGCGCCTGCGCCTCGGCGAGCACGTCGGGGAAGGCGCGGCCGGTGTCGCGCATCGTCGTCAGGATGTAGTTACAGGTGCCGTTGAGGATGCCGGCGACGCGCATGATGCGGTTCGCCGCCAGCCCCTCGCGCAGCGCCTTGATCGCAGGGATGCCTCCGGCGACCGCCGCCTCGAAGGCGAGCGGGGTGTCGGCGTCCTCGGCGGCTGCGGCGAGCTCGGCGCCGTGCAGCGCCAGCATCGCCTTGTTGGCGGTGACGACCGGCTTGTGCGCCGCGAGCGCCGCCTCGACGGTCGCGCGGGCGATCCCGTCCGCCCCGCCGATCACCTCCACCACCACGTCCACGCCCGGATCGCGCACCAATGCCACTGCGTTATCGTGCCAGGCGAGGCCCTCGAGCGCCACGCCGCGATCGCGCGTCCGGTCGCGCGCGGCAACGGCGACCGGAACGATCGCCCGTCCCGCGCGCGCGGCGATCAGTTCGGCGTTCTCGCGCAGGAGCCGCAGCGTCCCGGCGCCGACCGTTCCCAGCCCGGCGAGCCCCACCCGCAATGGTGTCGTGGTCATGCCGCGTCCTCGACCCCCGCCGGCAATCCGGGTGCGTTGGAGCCTTGCAGGAACTGCCGGATCGCGCGGCAGGCCTGGCGGATGCGCTGGGTGTTCTCGACCAGCGCGATGCGCACATGGCCGTCACCGTGCTCGCCGAAGCCCACGCCCGGGCTGACCGCGACCTTCGCGCGCTCGAGCAGCAGCTTGGAGAATTCGAGGCTGCCGAGCGGGCGGAACCGCTCCGGGATCGGCGCCCAGGCGAACATCGAGGCGGCCGGCGCCGGCACCTCCCAGCCCGCGGCGGCGAGGCCGCGGATCAGCACGTCGCGCCGCTCGCGGTAGAGGGCGCGCACCTGATCGACGCAGTCCTGCGGCCCGTTCAGCGCGGCCACCGAGGCGACTTGGATCGGCGTGAAGGCGCCGTAGTCGAGATAGGACTTCACGCGCGCCAGCGCCGCGATCAGCCGCGGATTGCCGGCGGCGAAGCCGATCCGCCAGCCCGCCATCGAGTAGGTCTTGGACATCGAGGTGAACTCGACCGCGATCTCCTGCGCCCCCGGCACGGCGAGGATCGACGGCGGCGGGTCGTCGTCGAAATAGATCTCGGCATAGGCGAGATCGGAGATCACGAACACCTCGTGGCGGCGCGCGAACGCGACCACCTCGCGGTAGAAATCCAGCCCCGCCGTCATCGCCGTGGGATTGGAGGGGAAGTTGACGATCAGCGCGGTCGGTTTCGGCACCGAATGGATCACCGCGCGGTCAAGGGCGCGCAGCATCTCCTCGCCCGGCTCGTGCGGCACCGAGCGCACGGCAGCACCCGCGATGACGAAGCCGAACTGGTGGATCGGGTAGGACGGGTTCGGCACCAGGATCACGTCGCCCGGCGAGGTGATGGCGGAGGCGAGATTCGCCAGCCCCTCCTTCGACCCGAGCGTGACGCAGATCTCGGTCTCTGGATCGAGCCCGACGCCGAAGCGGCGCGCGTAGTAGCCCGCGACCGCACGGCGCAGGCCAGGGATGCCCTTCGAGACCGAGTAGCGGTGCGTGCGCGGATCGGCCACCGCCTCGGTCAGCTTCGCCACCACATGCGCCGGCGCCCCGCTGTCGGGGTTGCCCATGCCGAGATCGATCACGTCCTCGCCGCGCGCGCGTGCCTCGGCCTTCAGCCGGTTGACCTCCGCGAAGACGTAAGGCGGCAGGCGGCGGATGCGGTGGAACTCGGCGGGCGCGGCTGGCATGCGGCGGGTCCAGGGTAGGTCGTGGGGCCGCCTAGGCGCATGTCCGGGCGGACTCGTCAATCACGGCGAATATACCAGCCGCATCTCCGCGCCGCGACCGGCCGGCCCGGGACGCGGCTCGGCGGCGAGCTCGATCGCCTCCGCCGGCGTGCCCGAGGCGCGCAGCGCCTGCGCGACCGCCTGGGCCCGCGCCAGCGCCAGGCCGAGGTCGCCGCCCGCGGTGTCACGGTAGCCGATGACCCGTACCGTCGCCGCGCCCCGGCCGGCCGCGAAGCGCGCCACGACCGCGCGCGCCTCGCCCGTCAGCGACGCGGAGCCGGGCGCGAAGGCAAGCGCCGCGCCCTGGCCCGCCGGCAGACTCACCGGCTGCGTGACGCGCGGCGGCGGCAGGGCGGAGCGGTCGACGACGACCGAGGGGTCGGGAGCCGGGGCGGACGCCGCGGCAGGCCGCGATGCGCTCGCGGCCGGGGGCGGGGCAGCGACGGCGGTGGGCGGCGGCGCGGCAGCGCGGGCCGGTCCGGCCGGCGACGGCGGCGCCTCCGCCGATTCGAGCACCGGCGGAGGCGGATCGGGCGGTGGTGGCGGGGGGCGCGGGGCATTCGCCGCCGGCGCCGGCACGGGAGCGGCCTCCGGTTCGGCGCGCTGGGCCGACGGGGCACCGGCGATCGGCGGCACGGTGGCGGCGGTCGGCGCCGCACCGGGCGGCGGCGGGGGCACGACCGGCGCGACAATCCCCGGCATCCGCGCGCCCTCCTCCTCGACCCGGCCGAACGGGCTGACCGGCTGGGTCGAGAGCGGCGAGGCCGGCGGCGCCGGCGCAGGCGCGGGCGCCATCCCGACCTGGCGCGGGGTGACGGGCGGGCCTGCGTGACGCGCATTCTCGCGATCGGCGACCAGCGCCTCGGCGATCTGCCGTCGCATCTCCGCCGGCGGCGGCACCGGCCGCTGGGGCACGGTGCCCAGATTCGGGTAGGGCCGATCCTCGCCCGGCACCGGCGGCAGTTCCGTGGTCGGCGCACGGCCGACGGCAACGCGCGCCGCCTCGAGCGGATCGCTGCGCGGACCACATGACACCAGCGTGAGCAGGGCGAGACATGCCCAGCACGCGCGGCCGAATACCGGCCGCTTCGCTTGATCCCCCATGCCCAGCGCACTAGGGTCCGCGCACATTCGCCAACCTCCCGCGGCCGACGCCGAAAGGACGCCCCGATCCATGGCAGAGGACAAGGCCGGCCAGGCCTTCAAGATGCCTGACCCCACCCTCTTGTCGCGCAACATGGCCGACATCGCGAGCCGCAGCCAGCGGATCGTGATGGAGTTCCTCAAGCGCCAGAGCGATGCCCGCATGCCCGGGTTCGATCCGTTGAACATCGGCAGCGCCTTCCTCGAGATGACCGCGCGCATGATGGCGAATCCGGCCAAGCTCGTGCAGGCGCAGATGTCGTTCTGGCAGGACTACATGCTGCTCTGGCAGAACACCGCGCGCCGGCTGATGGGCGACAGCCCCGACCCGGTGGTCGCGCCGCCGCCGGGCGACCGCCGCTTCAAGCACGAGGACTGGCACGAGAACGAGATCTTCGACTTCATCAAGCAGTCCTACCTGCTCTCGGCCCGCTATGTGCAGAACGTCGTCAAGGACGTCGATGGGCTGGACGACAAGACCGCGCAGAAGCTCGACTTCTATGCGCGCCAGTTCGTCGATGCGCTGGCCCCCACCAACTTCCTGCTCACCAACCCCGAGGTGCTGCGCCGCACGGTCGAGACCGGGGGCGAGAACCTGGTGCGCGGGCTGAACAACCTGCTCGCCGATCTCGAGCGCGGCAAGGGCAAGCTGCACATCAAGATGACCGACTACGAGGCGTTCAAGGTAGGCGAGAACATCGCCACCACGCCCGGCGCGGTGGTGTACCAGAACGACCTGATCCAGCTGATCCAGTACAATCCCACCACCGACAAGGTGCTGAAGCGGCCGCTGCTGATCATGCCGCCCTGGATCAACAAGTTCTACATCCTCGATCTTCGCCCGAAGAACAGCTTCATCCGCTGGGCGGTGGCGCAGGGCCACACCGTGTTCGTGATCTCCTGGGTCAACCCGGACGAGAAGCTCGCCGAGAAGACCTTCGCCGACTACATGCTGGAAGGGCCGCTCGCGGCGCTCGATGCGATCGAGCAGGCGACCGGCGAGCGCGAGGTGAACGCGATCGGCTACTGCATCGGCGGCACGCTGCTCGCCTGCACGCTCTCCTACATGGCCGCGAAGGGCGACGACCGGATCAAGTCCGCGACCTTCCTCACCACGATGGTGGACTTCGAGGAGGCGGGCGAGCTTTCCGTGTTCATCGACGAGGAGCAGCTCAAGGCCATGGAGGAGACCATGGCCAAGCGCGGCTACCACGAGGGCCACGAGATGGCCGTCACCTTCAACATGCTGCGCGCCAACGACCTGATCTGGTCGTTCGTGGTGAACAACTACCTGCTCGGGCAGGAGCCGTTCCCGTTCGATCTGCTGTACTGGAATTCTGACTCCACGCGCATGCCCGCGGCGATGCACAGCTTCTACCTGCGCAACATGTACCAGCAGAACCTGCTGGTGCAGCCGGGCCGGATCGAGCTTGACGGCGTTCCGATCGACCTTCGCCGCATCAAGCTGCCGGCCTATCTGCTGTCCACGCGCGAGGACCATATCGCGCCGTGGAAGAGCACCTACCGCGCGACCCAGATCTACCAGGGCAAGATGCGCTTCGTGCTTGCCGCCTCGGGCCACATCGCGGGGGTCGTGAACCCGCCCGACGCAGGCAAGTACAGCCACTGGGTGAACACGGACCTGCCGGCCGAGCCGGACGCCTGGCTCGTCGGTGCGACCGAACTCGCAGGGAGCTGGTGGCCGGACTGGCAGCGCTGGGTCGCCTCGCTGTCGAAGGCGAAGGTCGATGCGCGCCACCCCGGCGACGGCAAGCTGAAGGTGATCGAGCCGGCCCCGGGCAGCTACGTGAAGGTGACGACGCAGTAGCCGTCAGGCGACCCAGGCGCCGTCGCGCGCGACCACGCGGCCGGCGAACAGCACCAGCCGGCGCCGCGGGTGCTGGCCGATCGCCTCGGGGATCGTTTCCGCCGGCAGGGTGAAGAGCGTCGCGGGCTTGCCCGCGTCGATACCGTGCTCGGGGATGCCGAGCGCACGTGCGCCATCGCCGCTCACCATGTCGAACAGGTCGTGCAGCAGCGGGTCGGTGCGCCAGTCGATGCGCCAGTCGATGATCGCGGCGCGCTCGAGCATATCGGCGGTGCCGTAGGGACTCCAGGTGTCGCGCACGTCGTCGTTGCCGCAGAACACCTGCACGCCCGCCTCGCGCAGCACGCCGAGCGGCGGCAGGGTCGCACCGCCTGCGCCGTGCGTGACCAGCGACACCCCCGCGTCGGCCATCATCGCCGCGGCCGCCTTCTGCCTGCTCTCGGCGACGCCGCCGAGGCAGAAGCCGTGGCTGATCGTCACCTGTCCCTGCATGCCGTGTGCGCGGACGCGGGCGCAGATCTCCTGCAGGCTGAACAGCCCCATCTCGGCCGGCTCGTGCAGGTGGATGTCGACGCCTTTGCCGTGACGCTCCGCGATCGCGAAGATCGCGTCGAGCTGACCCTTGGGGTCACGGTCGATCTCGCAGGGATCGATGCCGCCGACGAGATCCGCGCCCGCGCGCATCGCGTCGTCGAGCAGTGCCGCGGTGCCGGGCACGCGCATCACGCCGGCCTGCGGGAACGCGACCACCTGCACCGTGCAGGCATGCGCGTGTGCTGCCTTCGCCGCGAGCACGCCCTCGAGCGCGGCGAGCCCGAACTCCGGCCGGATGTCCGCGTGCGTGCGGATCTGCGCGGTGCCGTGGGCCACGCAGCGCCGGATGAGTTCGCCCGCGCGCTCGGCGGTGCCAAGCGGCAGGGCGGGCAGCACGCGCGCGTCGGTCTCGATCCGGCTCATGCGGTAGGGCTCGGCCGCATGCGGCCACCACGGGAGGCCGAACAGCGTCTTGTCGAGATGCATGTGCCCGTCGGTCAGGCCCGGCAGCACCAGGTCGCCGGCGAGGTCGATCGTGGTTGCCGCGGGCGGTGGCGTATCCGCGCCGATCCCGACGATGCGGCCGACCTCGATCGCAATGAAGGCGCCTGCGCGGCCATCGGCGAGCCGCGCATTGGTCAGTACGGTGTCGTACGGCATCCCCTGCCCCCGCTACTGGTTGCGCATCCGCTCCTGCGTGACGGCGCGCTGGAGTTCCCGCAGCGCGCGCACGCCCTGACCCGGCAGCGCGTAGCGTTGCAGCCGGTCGCGCGCGGTCTCGGGTTGCAGCGCCGCCGGCGGGACCAGGGCGGCGCGCGCACCCGGCTCGTCACCGCGGCGCAGCGCATGGGAGGCCGCCCAGAGCGCATCGACCACCTGCTGCGCGGTCGCCTCCGAGGCGAGGCCGGCGGCGGCGCGCACGACGGGCCGCGCCTCGCGCATCAGTCGGCCTGCCCACTGGTCGGACATCCGCGCCGCCTCGACCGTCGCGATCTCGTAGAGCAGCAGCGCGTGCGCGGCGTTCGCGGGCTGGTCCTGCAGCTCGTCGTGGCGTTCGACCAGCATGTGGTGCGCCGTCTCGGCGGCCTGGAACAGCGGTTCGGCGGTGCCCGGCAGTGCGCCGGGGGGGATCTGCACAGTCTCCACGGGGCCTCCGTCGCAGGCGGCGAGCGCGAGGGTACCGGCGAGCGCGCTCCGGCGCAGGATCATTCCGCTGCGCGGGAGAGCGCGCGCGCGCGGTATTCGCGGCGGTACTCGGCGGCCAGGCCCGCGTAGTGCGGCGCGGTCTGCTCGAAGAACCGGTCGCCCGGCTTGTCGAGCTTGCGCATGAACTGCGCCGGTGCGCCGGCCCAGAGCTCGCCCGGCGGGATCACCTTGTTGGGCGTGAGCACGGAGCCGGCGGCGAGCATGCCGCCCTCCTCGATCACCGCGCCGTCGAGCACGATCGCGCCCATGCCGACGAAGGCGCGGTTCTTCAGCGTGCAGGCGTGGATGATCGCCATGTGCCCGACCGTGACGTCGTCGCCGATGATGCAGGGATGCGTCTCGCGGTTCACGTGGATCAGCGTGCAGTCCTGGATGTTGGTGCGCGCGCCGATGCGGACGCTGTTCACGTCGCCGCGGAGGACGCAGTGGAACCAGATGCCGGTGCCCTCGCCGATGTGGACGTCACCGATCACGGCGGCGGTGGGCGCGATCCAGGCCGTGTCGTGGATCGTCGGCATGATGCCGCGGAAGGGGAAGATGGGGCCGTGCATCGGCATGCTCCTCAGCGTGCAGGGGGCCGCGCCGGTCCCCCGACAGTCCTGTACCGGTCCGGTGACCGTAGCCGGAACCCGGCGGCGTGTCGCGCCGGGCAGGCATGCAGGGCTGCCCTGCCGCCCGACCGTCCGAAGCTCGCGCGGCGTCGCCCCCGGACGAGATCGCGCTGGTCGAGAGCGGCAGTCGCGGCCTGCCGGCACTCCTCGAGTCGGTCGCGCTTGCGCCAAGGGATCGGGTGTTCGTGGCGTGGGGCGAGTGGGGTGGCTCCCTTGCCACGCTCGCCGGTCCCGACGGCATCTCGGTCGAGCCCGTGCCGACCGACGATCGGGGCAACCTCGATCTCGGCGCCGCGCGTGCGACGGCGGATCGCCGGGTGCGCCTGGTCCTGCTCACATGGTGCCCGGCGACCGACGGCACGGCGACTCCGGCCGCCGAAGTCGGGCTGCTCGCCCGGGAGACCGGCGCGACCTGGTCGGGCGGTGCCTGGCGGCCGCGCCCGGATGCAGGCCGTTTCGAGACCGGCAAGGTCTACCAGGGCGCACCCCCCATGCCGAGGACGGTGAGGACGCCGACGGTGAGACGCAGCATCGCCGGCGTGTCAGCGAGCGGGGCGGCGGCAAGGTCGAGGGCGTAGAGGAGCCCGCCGACGGCGGCGACCGGGGCCGCGCCGCGGCGATCCACGACGATGCCGGCGAGCGGGCTGGCCGACTCCCCAGGCGATGTTCTGGATCGCGACGGCCAGGGCGAACACCTCCGGCCCCAGCCCCGTGCCTCCGAGAGCGGTGCGGTGAACAGTCCGAACGTGCCGCGCCGGCCGAAGCTGAGCAGCGACGGCGCGCAGCCGGCCGCAAGCGCGACGCCGAACGCGAACGGGAGCATTTCGGCGCAGCCGGGCGACGCGGCGCGGTGCTTCGGCATCGTCTGCTCCTGCCAGCTTCTCCGGCGCGACGCTGGCACGACCGCACGATGCCCGCCATTCACCGGCGGGCATAACGATGCGCGCGCGTCACGCACTGCGGGGGACACGCGCAGCCGCATCCTGCTCGCGGCGGAGGCGATCTTCGCGCGCAACGGCGTGCGGGCGGGCAGCCTCGACCGCATCGCCGAGCGCGCGGGTGTCACCAAGCGCATGCTCTGCCATCACGTCCGCAGCAAGGACGACCTGATCGCGGCCTGCCTCGCCGAGGCGGGCCGCGCGACGGCGCGGCGCCGGCAAGCCTGGCAGGAGGACGCGCGCGGTTCCGTCGCCGCGTGGGCGCATCAGGTCCTGCACGAGATCGGCGCGGCCGCGGCGAACCCGCGCTGGCGCGGCTGGGGCTTCCTCCGTGCGGCGATCGAGCTGGCCGAGCTGCCGGGCCTTCCCGCGCGCCGACTGGCCGCGGCGTACAAGCGCGATCTCGAACGCCGGCTCGCCGATCAGCTTCGTGCGGAAGGCCTGCCGGAGCCGGAGGACCGGGCACGCTGCCCGATGCTCGTCCGCGACGGGGCGGCCATCCGGGTGATCGTCCACAGGGATGCGAGCCATGCCGCGGCCGCCCTGCCGCTGGTCGGACTCGTTCTCGATCCGCGCCAGCCGGTCCGGTCCGCAGCCGCGAGCTCGGCCGCTGCCGCAGCCGATGCATCGCCGGAACGGGCCGAATCGCCGGGGATCGCATGACTGCACACCAACCGTGCCGGTCGGCCGCCCGCGGCGTGATCCGGGGGCGGTCGTGCAGCCCCCGACCGCCGCGGTCGCCGGCGCTGCCGTCACCTCCGCCGGAGCGCGCCGACGTCGCGAACGGCCCCGCGAGCCGCGCTGGTCGTCATCGCCGCATAGGCGCGCAGCGCGGCGGAGACATGCCGCCTGCGCGGCAGGGCGGGCTGCCACGCGGCATCGCCGCGCGCATCCATCGCCGCCCGGCGCCGCGCCAGCTCCGCATCCGGCACCGCGAGACGGATGGACCGGGCCGGGATGTCGATCTCGATACTGTCCCCGTCCTCGACCAGCCCGATCGTTCCGCCCTCGGCCGCTTCCGGCGAGACATGCCCGATCGAGAGCCCGGAGGATCCGCCGGAGAACCGGCCGTCGGTCACCAGCGCGCAGAGCGTGCCGAGGCCTTTCGACTTCAGGTAGCTGGTCGGGTAGAGCATCTCCTGCATGCCCGGTCCGCCGCGCGGCCCCTCGTGGCGCACGACCACGACGTCGCCCGGCTGCACCGCGCCGCCCAGGATCCCCTCGACCGCGGCATCCTGGCTCTCGAACACGCGGGCCGGGCCGGCGAAGCGGAGGATGCTCGCATCCACACCTGCGGTCTTCACGATGCAGCCGTCCTCGGCGAGGTTGCCGCTCAGCACCGCAAGGCCGCCGTCGGCGGAGAACGCGTGCGCCGCGGCGCGGATCACGCCGGCCTCGCGGTCGAGATCCAGCGTGTCCCAGCGCTCGTCCTGGCCGAACGCCTCGGTGGTCCGCACGCCGCCCGGCGCGGCGCGGAAGAAGCGCCGTGCCGTGTCGTCCGCGCTGCGCCGCACGTCCCATTGCCGCAGCGTCTCGGCAAGCGTCGGCGCGTCCACCCGGCTGACCGAGGTGTCGAGCAGCCCGGCCCGATCGAGTTCCCCCAGGATGCCGATCACGCCGCCGGCGCGGTGGACGTCCTCGACATGCACATCGGCGACCGCCGGCGCCACCTTGCAGAGGACCGGCACGCGACGCGACAGCCGGTCGATGTCCGCCATCGTGAAGTCGACCTGCCCCTCCTGCGCGGCAGCCAGCAGATGCAGGACGGTATTGGTGGAACCGCCCATCGCGATGTCGAGGGTCATCGCGTTCTCGAAGGAGGCGCGGCCGGCGATGCTCCGCGGCAGCACCGACATGTCGTCCCTCTCATAGTGCTGGCGCGTGATCTCGACGATCCGGCGCCCTGCCTCGAGAAACAGACATCGGCGGTCGGCATGCGTGGCGACCACCGTGCCGTTGCCCGGCAGCGCCAGGCCCAGCGCCTCGGTGAGGCAGTTCATCGAGTTCGCCGTGAACATGCCGGAGCAGGAGCCGCAGGTCGGGCAGGCGGAGCGCTCGATGACCTGCACCTCGGCGTCCGTCATCGCGGTGTCGGCCGCGGCGACCATCGCATCGATCAGATCGACCGCCCGCTCCCGGCCGCGATGGACGACCTTGCCGGCCTCCATCGGTCCGCCCGAGACGAAGATCGTCGGCAGGTTCAGCCGCATCGCGGCCATCAGCATGCCGGGCGTGATCTTGTCGCAGTTGGAGATGCAGACCAGCGCGTCGGCGCAATGGGCGTTCACCATGTACTCGACGCTGTCGGCGATCAGCTCGCGCGACGGCAGGCTGTAGAGCATGCCGTCATGGCCCATTGCGATCCCGTCATCGACGGCGATGGTGTTGAACTCCTTTGCCACACTTCCGGCCGCCGCGATCTCGCGCGCGACCAGCTGCCCCAGATCCTTCAGGTGGACGTGGCCGGGCACGAACTGCGTGAAGGAGTTGGCGATCGCGATGATCGGCTTGCCGAAATCCTCGTCGCGCATGCCCGTCGCACGCCACAGCCCCCTGGCGCCGGCCATGTTGCGGCCGTGGGTCGTGGTACGGGAGCGGTACAGCGGCATGATCGTTTCCTGGCTTGGCGTACGGCCGGTTCGGCCGCATGCGCGTTGTGTGGCGCTTCCCGCCCCCGATCAAGCCCGACCGGGCTTCCGTGGGCAGGTCCGGATCTCCTTCGCCGGATGCCGCGCCCGGTCGATGAGAGCGCCGCGCCGGCACCCCGCCGGCGCGCCTGCCATCCGCGCCGTGGCCGCGAGAGCGCATATCGACGATCGACGGCGAACGCCGCCTCGTGCCGCCGCTGCGCGGCGCATCGGGCGTTGCTCTCGGGTCGCTTCGCCCGTGACGGGATGACCGCGACGCGCGGGACGGCCGCCGCGATGCATCCTGGGCGCGACAGTCCCCGTCGCGCTGAAGGGCGGACAGTCCGGCGTCCAGGTGCTTGCGCTCGGTGCTCGACAGTCCCATATCCCACTCGTCAGTTGTCGATTGGTAGGCCTGCTCTCTCCAGCTCGTGGTCGAGTGTCGAGCCTAGTGTGCGTTCCTCTCGAAGCCTGATCCGCCACGTGATGTTGCGTCGGCGGCACATCGTCATAACGGAACACCGCCATGCCCGTCGGCACAGTGAAATGGTTCAACCCGATCAAGGGGTTCGGCTTCATCCAGCCGGAAGACGGATCGAAGGATGTGTTCGTCCACATCTCCGATGTCCAGCGCGCCGGCCTCCAGGACCCGCGCGAGGGCGACAAGCTGGAGTACGATCTGCAGCGTGGCGACCAGGGCAAGACCTCGGCTGGAAATCTGAAGCGGGTCTGACCGGCAGGGCGGGGCGGATCCTTGCCGATCAGCCCCGCCCCGCCCGGAGCGAGGTCGCGGCGCTGCATCGGTCGATCGCGAGGCGGGCGTGGCCTTGACCCATGTCACGACACCAGTCCACGAGATGCGAGCGCCAGTCTGCATGGAAGGCAGTGTCGGCATGGAAGGCGGTGACGCCTCGAGGCCGACGCCTGCCAAACCCAGCATCGGATGCCTGGGCCGCGACGACGCCGAGCGGGCGCAGTCATGGCGCCCCCGGGCAGGGCCCAGGCCGGTGTGACCAGGAACGGCCGGCGAGGAACACAGCCATGCCACTCCACAGCTTCGCTGTCGGGCAGCGTGTCGAGTTTGCACCCAGCAGATCTGATGGTGATGCACCACCCGGCATCTACACGGTCGTTCGCCTGCTGCCGAACGACTCCAACGACCGCGAGTACCGGGTCAAGAGTACCCGTGACGGCCATGAGCGCGTCGTCCGGGAAAGCCAGATCCGGCGCGAACCGGTGACGCAAAACAGCAAGGATCGCGCGGTCTTCGCCCGGATGACCGGCGTGCCGAAGCCATAGAGGCGTTTTCGCCTTCCGGGTGCGCGCCTGCAATCGCGGAGTGCTCCTGGCATGTGACGATCGCCGCACGGAGGCATGATCCAACCGGGATGCCGCGCACCTGGTAGCCGACGCCGTGCGTGATGAGCAGGCCCGCAGGCAGACCGGTCCCGAGCGCCACGCAGTTCTTCGACCCCAGGCGCCTGGGACCGCGTGTCCGTCGCGGATATCGCGCCGTCACGCGATTCGTGTTCAGCCGGGCTTCCCCTCAGCGCAGCGTGAACCAGACCGCAGCGGCGACTGCGCCGATCGCAACCAGCGTAGAGCCAAGCGCCATGCCGAGCACGACACCATCCTCCTCCAGCTCGGCAAGGGCGATCAGATTGACGGCCAGGGCGGGAGGGACGTTGCTGAAGGGCAGCGGCGTGGCCAGCAGAACGCCGGCCAGCAGCAGGACGAGCGTGCCCGTGAGTCGCCTGGCTCGCCGCGAGGTCGCACTCCAGCGTGGCCGCATGATCCGCTCCATCAGGCGAAGCGTCGGCAGCGCGCGCCGGATCAGTATGGCCAGGCGCCGGGTGGGCAGACCGCGCGCCGCGATCCGGTCGGGGAACCTCGGAGTCGGTCTGCCACGGATCATCTGGGTCGCGGGGATGACAAGCAACAGCCCGGCAGCGATGTTGATCGCAGGAAGAAGAGCGAGCAGCCCAAGCAGCAGCAGGACAAGACCGAAGGAGCGGGGGCCGAGCCGCTCGACCAGCCAGCCAAGGCTGACCACGTCCGCTGGTGCTTCGCCGAGGAGGCGCTCCAGGAGATCCGAGGTGGGCACGCGGCCGGTCATGCGCGATCAGAATGCCACAGACCGACCGACCGCGGCACGTCGGAGGGCCGAAATGCATCCGCATCGATGCGACGCCGCCGCAGTGTCCGCGCGAGGGAGATAGGGTCCGTGCACCGCGATCCGCCGCTGTCACGGTGCGGCACGGCTCGCCGGCACGCTGCGATGCCGTCGGGGCCGGAGTGCGCTACAGTGTGGTTTGCGTCGGCGGACGCAGGCATCCGCGACAGGGAGAAGTCAGCCTATGCGTCGACTGTTCTGCGCGGCCATGGTGCTCATGACGGTACTGATCCGACCGGCAACGGCCGAGGCTCCGTCGGACCTTCGCGGCATCTGGTCGCCCGATCTCGCCTGCGCCGAGGCCAGCCCGCGACATGTCATCGGTGCCGACACGCTCGAATGGCGTGATGGCAACCGGCAGGTTCTGCGGGCGAGCGTCGTGTTCATCATCCAGGCCGACCGGATCGGCGTCAGGATCGTGTCGGTGGAACCTGCGGGTGCGCCGCTGGCCGTCGGCGATGTCGTTCAGTATCGCCGCGTGCCGGGGGGGATCAGACCGCTGATCATCGAGCGCGGCGACACCATGACCGACATTGCCGACAAGCGGGTCTTCTACCGCTGTTCGCGCTGATTCGGACAGCTACCTCGCAACCGGGTCGCGCCAAGCAGCACGCGCATGCGACGGGAGCGCGCTCATGCGCGCGCATTGCGATCCCGATGGCGCAGACGACCAAGGCGGCTCCTGACGCCCGGCTCCGCTGGTTCCTGCACAAGGCATGGTGATCCGCATCAGCGGGCCGGGATCGACCTCCGGCGGGGCGGCACGGACGCCGATCCGGCCTGCCGGCGCAACGTCGCGTCCTGAGCGGGTACGCGATCGGTGCGATGGTGGTGGGTGCGAGGCCGCTCTCGGGCAAGGTCGGCCGCATGGCCTTCATGATGGACGTCTTGTTCCGCCGGCGCGCGTCGGTGCATCACCTTCTCGCCAAGCCGGGCTGAGCTCGGAATGGAAGATCGTCAACGCCAGCTGCGTGATGCGCCTCGCCTTGATGGGCTCGATGATCCACGGGCCCGCGGTACCCGCACGCCCGGCCATGCGCAGGCCGCTTGTCGCCCGGCTCCGCGCGCGTGGCATGCGGCCATGACGGTGGCATGGTGCTGTTCGGCGGTCCGGATGCGCGTGCGCAGTCGGCCGGGCGGTCGGCTTTGTGCGGTGGTTCGATACGCTTGCCGGATTCGCCTACGTGATCGCAGGCGCGGAGCTGCTGCGTCGGCGCTGGGCGGGGACGTCGGCGACGGCAATCGCGGCCGGCACGCGGCCAGGAACGCGTAACGATCCGGGCCGGCCCTCCTTCCTCATCGGGATGCGGTGGACGTTGGAGTTCGTCAGCTCCTTGCCGTTCCGCGTGTCGGCATCGAACCGGCAGACAGGGTCGTCCCGATCGCGCGGGTCTATGGGACAGCCGGTGTTCGCGAGGCTACGGGGTATTGCGCGGCGCGATGATCGTCGCGCCTGTGTATGCATGGAGCATGCGGCCGAACGCCTTGCCGTGACCGTGCAGGCCGGGCGGGATGTCCCGGCGCGGGGCCGCCGGCGGCACCGCAGGCGACGATCACGATCAGCATCAGTCCTGTGGACGTTGCAGAGGTTGAGATCGCCGTCTTCCAGCATCAGCCCGAAGCCGCCATGCGACATCGGCTTGCAGACGTCGGTCTCACGGCTCCACCATTTTGCTCGTAGCCGTGACAGAGTCGGCCACCGGCCACGACGCCGCCGCGGCGACGCTGGTCTCCGTCGTCACGCCGCCTGGCGAGCATCTGGACGACAAGGCCGTCCGAACCGTCCTCGCCGAGGTCCGCCACATCCGGTCCCGCCCCAGGCGGAACGGACGGTCCGGGGACGCGGGCCAAGGCGGCCCCTCGCCCGCGCCCTCTCTGTCTATCCCGCCTTCGCGACCGCCCGCTTCGCCATCACGCCGACGAGGTGCGCGCGATACTCCTTGCTCGCATGAATGTCGCCGTTCAACCCGTCCTCCGCGGTGCCGATGTCATGCAGCGCATCGGGGGACCAGGACCGTGCCAGCGCCTCCTCCATCGCATGGTGGCGGAACACGCCATTCGCGCCGGCACCGGTGATCGCGACACGCACGCCGGCCGGGCCCTTCGCGACGAACACGCCCACCATCGCATAGCGCGACGCGGGGTTCGGGAACTTCACATAGGCTGCCTTCTCCGGGACCGGGAACTCGACGGCGGTCAGGATCTCGTCCATCGCGAGCGCGGTCGAGAACATGCCGGTGAAGAACTCGTCCGCGGCGATCTTGCGCTTGTTGGTGTGCACGGTCGCCCCCAACGCCAGCACGGCCCCGGGGTAGTCCGCCGCCGGGTCGTGGTTGGCGATCGAACCGCCGATCGTGCCCCGGTTGCGCACCTGCGCGTCGCCGATGTGCTCGGCCATCGCCGCGAGAGCCGGGATCGCCTTCTTCACCTCGGCCGAGGACGCGACCGCGGCATGCGTGGTCATCGCCTTGATCGTCACGGCATTGCCCGAGACCGAGATGCCGACGAGATCCTTGATCGCGGAGAGATCGATGATCGCCGAGGGCCTGGCGAGCCGCTGCTTCAGCGTCGGGATCAGCGTCATGCCGCCCGACATCACCTTCGCGTCGGGGTCGGCCGCGAGCAGCTTCACCGCATCGGCGACCGAGGATGGGCGGTGATAGGCGAAATCGTACATCGGGTCCTCTCCCTTCACTCGGCCGCCATGCGGGGCCGATTGGCGTTGATGATCTGCCAGAGCTTGTGCGCCGTCGCCGGCATGTCGAGATGGCGCACGCCGAACTCCTTCAGCGCATCGACCACCGCGCCGATCACGGCCGGCGGCGAGCCGATCGCGCCGACCTCGCCGCAGCCCTTCACGCCGAGCGGGTTGTGCGTGCAGAGCGTGATCGCGGTGCCGACCTTGATGTTCGGCAGGTCGTCGGCGCGCGGCATGGTGTAGTCCATCATGCTGCCCGACAGCAGCTGTCCGTTCTCGTCGTAGACGCAGGTCTCGAGCAGCGCCTGGCCGATGCCCTGCGCCACGCCGCCCTGGATCTGGCCTTCGACGATCATCGGGTTGATCACCCGGCCGACATCATCGACGGCGGTGAAGTTCACCACCTGCACCACGCCCGTGTCGGGGTCGATCTCCACCTCGCAGATGTGGCAGCCGCCCGGGTAGGTGAAGTTCTTCGGATCGTAGAACGCCGTCTCCTCGAGCCCGGGCTCGAGCTCCTCGATCGGATAGTTGTGCGGCACATAGGCGGCGAGGCTGACCTCGGCGAGCGCCTTCGCCCGGTCGGTGCCGGCGACCTGGAACTTGCCGTCCTTGAACTCGATGTCGTCGGCCGAGGCTTCGAGCAGGTGTGCTGCGATGCGCTTGCCCTTGGCGATGATCTTCTCGGCCGCCTTCACCATCGCCGACCCGCCGACCGCGAGCGAGCGCGACCCGTAGGTGCCCATGCCGAAAGGGATCTTCGCGGTGTCGCCGTGCACGATCTCCACCTGGTCCATCGGCACGCCGAACTGATCCGCGACCAGCTGCGCGAAGGTGGTCTCGTGCCCCTGGCCGTGGCTGTGCGTGCCGGTGAACACGGTGATGCTGCCGGTGGGGTTCACGCGGATGTTCGCGACCTCATACAGACCCGCGCGCGCGCCGAGCGAGCCCACCACCGCCGAGGGCGCGATGCCGCAGGCCTCGATATACGTCGAGATGCCGATGCCGCGCAGCTTGCCGCGTGTCTTCGCCTCCGCCCGGCGCGCCTCGAACCCCGCCCAGTCGGCCGCCTTCAGGCACGCCTCCAGCGTCGCGGTGTAGTCGCCGCTGTCGTACTGCAGCGCCACGGGGGTCTGATACGGGAACGCATTCGCGGGGATGAAGTTGCGCCGGCGGATCTCGACCCGATCCATCCCCATCTCGTGGGCGCAGATATCGACCAGCCGCTCGATCAGGAAGCTCGCCTCGGGCCGGCCGGCGCCGCGATACGCGTCGACCGGCACCGAGTTGGTGAACACCGCCTTCACCTCGGCGTAGATCGCGGGCGTGGTGTACACGCCGGCGAGCAGCGTCGCGTAGAGATAGGTCGGCACGCAGGGCGCGAAGGTCGAGAGATAGGCGCCCATGTTCGCCTGCGTCTTCACACGCAGGCCGAGGAACCTGCCGTCCTTGTCCAGCGCCATCTCGGCGTGGGTCACGTGGTCGCGACCGTGCGCATCCGACATGAAGCTCTCGGTGCGCTCTGCCGTCCACTTCACCGGACGCTTCACCTTGCCCGCGGCCCAGGTGACGATCGCCTCCTCGGCGTAGTGATAGATCTTCGAACCGAACCCGCCGCCCACGTCGGGGGCCACGACGCGCAGCTTGTGCTCGGGGATGTGCAGCACGAAGGCGCCCATCAGCAGGCGGATGACGTGCGGGTTCTGGCTCGTGGTGTAGAGCGTGTACTCGCCCGACATCGGGTCGAACTCGCCGACCGCGGCGCGCGGCTCCATCGCGTTCGGGATCAGCCGGTTGTTGACGAGCTCGAGCCTGGCGACCTTGTGCGCCTTGGCGAAGGCCGCGTCGGTCGCGTCCTTGTCGCCGAGATGCCAGTCGTAGCAGATGTTGCCGGCCACACCGTCATGCACCAGGGCCGCGCCGGGCTTCTGCGCCGCCTCGAGCGTCGGCACGGCGGGCAGCACCTCGTAGTCCACGGCGACGAGCTCGGCCGCGTCGCGCGCGCGGCCCTTGCTCTCGGCGATCACCACCGCGACCGGATCGCCCACATGGCGCACCTTGCCGACCGCCAGCACCGGGTGCGGCGGCTCGGCCATCGGGCTGCCGTCCTTGTTCTTGATGCCCCAGCCGCAGGGCAGGCCGCCGAGATTGTCGGCCGCCATGTCCGCGCCGGTGAACACCGCGACCACGCCGGGGGCGGACTTGGCCGCCGCCGTGTCGATGCCCTTGATCCGTGCATGCGCGTGCGGGCTGCGCAGGATCACCGCATGGAGCTGTCCGGGACGGTTGATGTCGTCGGTGTAGTTGCCCCGTCCGGAGATGAACCGCAGGTCCTCGCGCCGCCTCACGCTTGCGCCGATGCCCTCGAACCCCATCTGAACGCTCCTGTCGTCCCTGTTGCGTCGCTGCTCTCAGCGCCGCCTTGCGTCGGTTCTTGGCGCGCCACGAGAGCGCGCGGCGCGCACGGCCTATTCGGCCGCGCGCGGGAGCTCCTTCACCTTGCCGTGCATCACCTGCTGGGCGGCCGCGATCGCGCGCACGATGTTGTGGTAGCCGGTGCAGCGGCAGAGATTGCCTTCAAGCCCCTCGCGGATCTCCTTGTCGGAGAGGCCCTGCGGGTTGCGCTGCACCAGGTCGATCGCGCTCATCACCATGCCGGGTGTGCAGAAGCCGCACTGCAGCGCGTGGTACTCGCGGAAGGCCTCCTGCATCGGATGCAGCGTGCCGTCCGGCGCGGCGAGTCCCTCGATGGTGACGACGTCCGCGCCCTCGCACTGCACGGCGAGCATGGTGCAGGACTTCACCGAGGCGCCGTTCACATGCACCACGCAGGCGCCGCACTGGCTGGTGTCGCAGCCGACATGGGTCCCCGTGAGGCGCAGATGCTCGCGCAACAACTCCACCAGCAGCGTGCGATTCTCGACCTCCGCGCTGGCAGGCTTGCCGTTCACGGTCAGCGAGACCTTGGGCATCCGACGTCTCCCCTCTGTCGCGAAAGAGCCCGCGCGGCTGCACGGGCCCGGTCCGTTCCTGCCGCAAGTCTCGCCACCGGCGCGCCCCGCCGTCAAGCGGCGCGGGCGACCGGCTGCGAGACGGGATCGTGCAGATGGCAGGCGGCGACCTGGCCGGGTGCCACCGTGCGCAGCACCGGCTCCTCGACCTTGCAGCGGTCGAAGGCGTGCGGGCAGCGGGTGTGGAAGCGGCAGCCCGAGGGCGGGCGGATCGGGCTCGGCACGTCGCCCTTCAGGATGATGCGGTTGCGCCTGGTGGTCGGATCGGGCACCGGCACCGCCGAGAGCAGCGCCTCGGTGTAGGGGTGCTTCGGGGCGGCGAACAGCGTGCGCTTGTCGGCGATCTCGACGATCTTGCCGAGATACATCACCGCGACGCGATGGGTGATGTGCTCGACGATCGCGAGGTCGTGGCTGATGAAGAGCAGCGAGAGGCCGAGCTCGTCCTGCAGATCCGACAGCAGGTTGACGATCTGCGCCTTCACCGAAACGTCGAGCGCGGAGACCGCCTCGTCGCAGATGATCAGGTCCGAGCCGGGGGCGAGCGCGCGCGCGATGCCGATGCGCTGGCGCTGGCCGCCCGAGAACTCGTGCGGGAAGCGCTTCACCGCGTCGCGCGGCAGCCGCACCTTGTCCATCAGGTCGGCGATCCGGTCGTCGAGTTCCGAGGCGCTGCTGGCGAGTCCGAAATTGGTGATCGGCTCGGCGAGGATGTCGCGGACCTTCAGCCGCGGGTTGAGCGACGAGAACGGATCCTGGAACACCACCTGCATCCGCCGGCGCAGCGGACGCAGCCGCCGCAGCGGGATGTTGTCGATGCGCTGGCCGTCGAGCCACACCTCGCCGGCGGTCGGCTCGAGCAGACGCAGCACCGTGCGCCCCACCGTGGACTTGCCGCACCCGGACTCGCCCACCAGCGACAGCGTCTCGCCGCGGCTGATCGAGAACGACACGCCGTCCACGGCATAGACATAGCCCGAGATGCCGGAGAGGAAGCCGGTCCGGATCGGGAAGTGCTTCTTGAGGTCCTTGACCTCGAGCAGCGGCGGCGCGGCGGCAGGGACGTTGGTCATGCGGCGATCGCCTCGCGCGGCGCGTGGTGACAAGCGACGAAGTGCCCGAGCGCCTTCGCCTCGACGGCGGGAGCCACCTTGCGGCAGAGGTCGGTGGCGATCGGGCAGCGGCTGGCGAAGGCGCAGCCTTCGATCGGCTTCTTCAGGTTGGGCACCATCCCGGGGATCTCGGAGAGCCGCGTGCGCCCCTTCTCCTCGAGCGAGGAGCCGAGCTTCGGCACCGCGCCGAGCAGGCCCTGGGTGTAGGGGTGGCGCGGGTTGGCGAACAGGTCGCGCGCCCGCGCCTCCTCGACCTTGCGTCCGGCGTACATCACGACGATCCGCTCGGCCACCTCGGCCACCACGCCGAGATCGTGCGTGATCAGCAGGATCGCCGCGCCGACCTTCTGCTTCAGCTCGAGCATCAGGTCGAGCACCTGCGCCTGGATGGTCACGTCGAGCGCGGTGGTCGGCTCGTCGGCGATCAGGAGCCGCGGCCGCGTCGACAATGCCATTGCGATCATGGCGCGCTGGCGCATGCCGCCCGACAGTTCGAAGGCGTACTGGCCGAAACGCTTGGCCGCGTCCGAGATACCGACGCGTTCCAGCATCTCGATCGAAACCCTGGCCGCCTCCTTCTCGCTGATGCGCCGGTGCAGCACGAGCTGCTCGACCATCTGGTCGCCGATGGTGATGGCCGGTGCGAAGCTCGCCATCGGCTCCTGGAAGATCATCGAGATGGCGCCGCCGCGCACGATCTGCATCTCCCTGCCGGTGCGCAGCGACAGCACGTCGACCTTACGGTCGTCGAGATGCAGCACGACGCGGCTTTGGGCGGCGTAGCGGGCGTTGTCGCTGTTCAGACGCATCAGCGACTTGGCGGTGACCGACTTGCCCGAGCCCGACTCGCCGACCAGTCCGAGGATCTCGCCCGGCGCCACCGCGAAGGATACGTCCTCGACGGCGGTGATCCGCCCCTCGTCGGTGTCGAACTGCACCGTCAGGCTGTCGACCGTGATCAGGCTCATTTCTTCACGCTCGAATAGGGATCGGCCGCGTCGCGCAGCCCGTCGCCGACGAAGACGAAGGCGAGCACCAGCGCGATGAAGAAGATGACCGGAATGAAATACCACTGGTAATTGAGCAGTACGTCGGCCTTGGAAACGTTCTGCATCAGCGCGCCGAGCGAATTGACCGGGTCCTTGAGCCCCAGGCCGATGAAGGAAAGCGCCGTCTCCGAGCGCACCATGTAGGGAAACGAGATCATCAGGTCGACGATGATGTAGCTGGTGAAGCTCGGCAGCAGGTGGCGGCGGATGATGTGGCCGGAGGGCGCACCGGCAAGCTGGGCTGCCAGCACATATTCCTGCGCCCGCTCGGTGAGCAGGTGGGTGCGGATGCGCCGGGCGAGCGTCGGCCAGCCGACCAGGCCGAGAATGAGCGAGATGACGAAGAAGCGCATCTCCGAACTCCACTCGTCCGGCATGAAGGCGGCCATGGCCATGAACAGCGGAATCGCCGGTACGGTGCGCACGGCATCGGTGATCATCTGCAGCACCGAATCGATCCAGCCGCCGAAATAGCCGGCCACCCCGCCGATGATCAGTGCGAGCACGAAGGAGATCAGAACGCCGAGCGTACCCACCGCCAGCGACGTCCAGATCGCGTGCAGCGTGCGCGAGAAGATGTCCTTGCCGCTGGCGTCGGTGCCGAACAGATGGACGAAGCCCTCGTCGGTCCCGAACAGGTGCTTGTTGAAGGTCAGCGCCTTGAAATTGACGTCGAACGCTGTCCCCGGCAGGTCCCATCTCACGTCGATCAGGCTATAGGTCCAGCCGTCGACGAAGAAGTGGAGATAGCGGCGCTTCTCGTAGTTGATCGTTGTCACCCAGCGGAAATTGGTCTTGATCGAGCGTTCGCGCTCGACGGCATAGACGAAGGGGCGCGGCGAAAAGCCGTTGTGGTCCCAGAAAAAGGGAATCTGCGGCGCGCCGTTCTCGTAGTCCTTGTTGCGGCCGGCTACCGTCGGGTCGTAGGGCGACAGGAACGGTGCGAAGAAGCCCATCAGGACCATGATGATCAGCGCCCATCCGGCGATCATCGCCGAGCGGTTGGACTTGAATCGCGCCCAGATCAGCTGACCCTGCGAGGCGGTGAAATAGGCTTCCTTGCGCTTGCGCTCCTCGTCCAGCCTCGGTGTTTCGACGACAGCGTCCATCGGTTCACCCCATAAGTCCGCGGCGCACGCGCGGGTCCATCAGCGCCAGCATGATGTCGGTCACGAAGTTCAGGAACACGATGCTGGCGGTCAACAGGAAGATGATCGCGCCGGCGAGCTGCTGGTCGTTGGAGCGCGCCAGTGACTCGATCAGCAGCGCGCCCGATTCGGTCAGCGTCAGGATCAGCGCGACGACCGGCAGTTCGTTGAAGATGCGGTTGAGGTCGAAGCCGAGCGAATTGATCACCGGGCCAAGCGCGTGGCGGGCGGGGTATCGCCACAGCAGCCGGCGCCCGAAAATGCCGCGGGCGGTGGCCGCCGTGACATAGAGCTTGCCGATCTCGTCGAGCATCAGCGCGCGCACGGTCTGCAGCGCGAAGGCAGTGGCCGACCAGCCGAGGATGAAGATCGGCAGCCAGGCATGGGCGAGGAAGTCGCCGAACTTGGCCCACGACCACGCCGCATCGCGATATTCCTTGGAGAACAGTCCGGTCAGCGAATCACCGAACATCACCGTCGAGAACAGCATGATGATCAGCGCCAGCAGGAAGTTGGGCATCGCCAGGCCGAGATAGCTGAGGAAGCGCAGGACGTTGTTGGTGACCGGGCTCTTCGAACTGGCCGAGACGATGCCAACCGGTATGGCGATCAGATAGGCGGCGAGCAAGGCGGCGAGGCAGATGCCCAGGCTGATCCAGAACTTGTCGGCGAGAAGCTGGTTGATGTTGAGCCGCAGGATGCAGGATTCGCCGAACTGGCCGCGGACGAAGACGTTTTCGACCCAGCTTGCCCAGCGCACCAGGAACGGCCGGTCGAGGCCGAGGCGCTTCTTCTCCGCCTCGATATCGGCGACGGTGATCTGCGAGCCCTGCGTGTTCTTGAACGCGAGGTAGCGCTCGGCGCAGGTGCCGGGGACCAGTTCCATCAGCGAGAAGACGATCAGCGACACCGTCAGCAGGGTCACGATCGCCATCACCGCGCGCGACAGTGTGAACTGGATGAATTGCGCCATTCGTTGCCTCCCCGTAGCAACGGCCCGGCTGGCTGGCCCGGGCGGAGGGTTCCCCTTTTTTGTTCGTGGCGCGGCCGGCCGGACGGATCGGCGCCCGGCCGGCCGCGGTGTCAGTCTAGCCGATCACTCGTCGAGGAACCACTGGTGCGCACGATAGGGATACGTCCGGTAGTACTCGTAGGAAGCCGTCTTGAACTCGGGGAAGTTCTTGACGGCGGCCCTGACGAAGATCGGGTCGGGCGTCAGCGCCGTGCCGATGAACAGCAGGTTCTCGGTCATGTTCTGCACCATGCGGGCGCCGACCTCGTTGGATTCGGGCGTGCCCACCGGCGTCGACTGGAACGCGTTGATATCGGCGATGAGCTGCTTGACGAAGTCCGGCGGCTCGACGCCCTTGGCGCCGTTGGAATCGACCCATTCGGCCCACAGCAGGCCGACACGATGGCCGAAATAGTTCTCGAAGGGCGGCACCCACAGCTCGTTGTTGCCGAGGATGATGCCGAGCGGCTGGCCCTTCTCCCACATGCCGATGTCGAGCTGGTTGGAGGATTGGGCCGAGCGGTATTCGTCCGGCGTGACCTCCTTGACGGTCGTCTGGATGCCGACATTGGACCAGTACTGGCCGACCAGCTCGACCACCTGGCCGGCGATGCCCTGGGTGGCGAACTGCATGTTGAGGACGAACTTGGCGCCGTTCGGCAGCTCGCGGAAGCCGTCGCCGTCCTTGTCGGCCATGCCGATCTCGTCGAGCAGCGCCTTGGCGCCGTCGGGGTCGAACTCGATGGCGTAGCTCTCCCATTTCGGATCGACGAAGTCGGGCGCGGGCGAGAAGCCGATATACTGGCGCGGCGTGCCCTGGCCGAAATAGGCCGTCTCGTTCAGTTCGTCGCGGTTGATGGCGATCGACATGGCGCGCCGGAAGCGCAGGTCGCCGAACACCTTGCGCTTCTCCGGGTCGTCCGAGGTGACGTTGAAGGAGAAGGCGTGCATGGCGATCTTCGGCTTGAGCTGGACGACATAGCCGCCCTTTTCCTGGTTCTCCAGCAGGATCGGCGCGTCGGACAGCTGCAGCGACTGCGACTTGTAGTCGACCTCGCCGTTGACCAGCTTGAGCAGGCGCACCTCGTGGTCGTTGATGAAGACCTCGTCCTGCTCGTTGATGTAGGGCAGCTGGTTGCCGGCCGTGTCGACCATGTGGAAATAGGGGTTGGCAACGAGGTGCCGGCCCTCGGTGGTCTCCCTGATGAGGATGTGGCTTTCAAGCGTCGGCGTCGCCGCCGCCGGCAGGCTGGCAACCTTGTCGGGGCTGTTGAGCATCGGGGTCGCCGTGTCCATCCAGTCCGAGTTGCCGTAATAGGCCTTGATGGCGTCGTAGCCGTCGGCGAAGCCGAGCGACTGCGCGTAGGCATCGGCGTCCGCGCTGACCGCCGGGTGGAACTTGCCGAGGAAGTGCTTCGGCTGGAAGCCCTGGCCGAAATGCGTGGCGAAATGGGCAAGCAGGCCCGGCTTGGGCGCCGGCAGCTTGAACTTGACCGTCTGCGGATCGACGACCTCGACCTCCATGCGCTCGCCGGCGACCAGCACGTAATCCTTCGGCTTCTCGATCACCTTGGGATCTAGCGCCAAATTGTCGTACCAGAACTTCACATCCTCGGCGGTGAAGGGCTGGCCGTCCGACCATTTGTGGCCCCTGCGCAGGAAGAAGGTGAGCTCGGTATAGTCGGCGTTCCACTCCCAGCCCTTGGCGATGTTGGGCACGATGGTCTGCAGGTCGTCGGAGTAGCGCACCAGGTTGACGTGGCGCGTCGACATGAAGTCGGAAGTGCCGGCCTCGGTGGCGTTCGACAATGCGTCGAGCGTGCCGCCATACTTGCCGATCATTTCATAGGGGGCGACGACCAGCGGCTCCTCCGGCAACCTCTCGGCCAGCGGCGGCAGCTCCGGATTGCCCTGGATGCGGCCGTTCATCTCGCCGATCCCCGGGTTCTCGGCGAAGGCCAGCTTGCAATTGGCCAGCTGCTCGAACTCGGCCAGTTCGTACTGGCCCGGATAGGCGCCGGCGGGAACGCCCTTCATGTCGGCCAACGTCACGGCCGGGCATTCGGCGCGGGCGGCCGCCGCCAGCACCAGCAGCGCCACGCCTGTCAGCAGAATTCTTTTCACGTTGATGCTCCCTTCTTGATTGGCCTGTCGTGATCCCGAAATCGGACAACAGGTCCGGCTCGCCGGTTTTTTCTTGGTCTGGCTGGAGGACGTCCCTGCCCCCGGTTGAAGCCACCCTGGTGTTTGATGATCGGTCTTTTTTCGGCGCGAGGCAACATGGCCGACGCCCTGATCCGACAATGGTGATAATGGGCGATGATGACAGATAGATGAAAACTATTCTGTTTATACGACTATCGATTCAACTTATATAACGGTCAAAAAATCATGCAAAAACAGTCAGTAACAATATCCCGCAGACGACCACGGCGGCACAGGCCAGCCGGATTGCCCATGGCCGTTCGTTGAACAGGATGACGCCGATCAGGGCAGCGATCAGCACGCTCGATTCGCGCACCGCCGAAATCGGACCGATCGGGGCCAATGTCGCCGCGAAAATGACCAGACCGTAGGCGGTCGACGACAGCAGCCCGCCAATCAGTCCAGTCGCGAAAAATCGGTGGGCCAGCGTCGGCAGCCGCCCGCGCGCCCGGTAGAAGATGAACAGGCTGACCGCCCCCTCCAGCACAAACAGCCAGCCGATATAGCCGAGCGCGCTGCCGGCGAGGCGCACGCCGAGACCGTCGATGACCGAATAGGAGGCGATGGTCGTTCCCGTGAGCAGCGCTGCCGCCACGGCGCCTGAATCGGACCGGCCGTTGCGGCTGCCGAACCACAGCGCCATGATCCCCGCCGAGATGGTCAGGATGCCGGCCCACGCCGTCGCGCTCAGATTCTCTCCGGCGAAATGCCAGCCGGCCAGCGACACCAGCAGCGGCGCCGAGCCGCGGGCGATCGGATAGACCTGGCTGAGGTCGCCCAGCCGATAGGAGGCGAGCAGGAAGGCGTAATAGAACCAGTGGATGACGGTCGAGGCGAGGATGTAGGGCCAGCTCGCCGGGGCCGGCGGCGCGACGAAGGCGATGATGCCGCAGCCGACCGCCGCGTGGGCGAACGCAATCATGCCCATCATGACAGCGCGCTCGCCCGAGCGCTTGAGCACCGCGTTCCATGTCGCGTGCAGGAAGGCGGCGGCGAGCACCAGCGTCAGCGCGACATCGGCATGCGGGCCCATCGTCCGTGCAGGCCTCAGCCGGCCGTCGCGGCGTCGATGGCGATCTCGACGATGGCGAGCGCCCGGTCGAGATCGTCGCGGCCGATGGTGAGCGGCGGTGACAGGGTGAGCACGTTGCCCTGGCTCACCTTGAAGCTCAGCCCGGCATCGAGGCAGCGATAGAAGACTTCCTCGGCCCGCGCGTTGTCCGGCGCCCTGGTCTGGCGGTCGGCGACGATCTCGACGCCGATCAGCAGTCCCCTGCCCCGCACGTCGCCGACCCGCGGCCGGGTCGCGGCAAATTCACGCAGGCGGTCCAAGGCATGGCGGCCGAGCTCGGCGGCGCGCTCGACGAGCCCCTCCCCGGCGATGATGTCGAGGGTCGCCAGCGCGGCCCGCGCCGTCACCGGATTCTTTTCGTGCGTGTAGTGGCCGATGGCGAAATCGCCGGCAATGTCGAGGCGGTCACGGGCGATGACCGCGGCGATGGGCAGGACGGCGCCGCCGAGCGCCTTGCCGAGGACGACGATGTCGGGCACCACGCCGTCATGCTCGAAGGCGAAGAAGCGGCCGGTCTTGCCGAGCCCGGTCGGGATCTCGTCGAAGATCAGCAGCGCGCCGTGGTCGTCGCAGGCCTGGCGCACTGCCCGCCAGAAGCCCGGTGGCGGCACCTGCGGCACGGCACGCATCGGCTCGGCCACGACGGCGGCGATGTCGCCTTCCCTTTCCAGCACATAGCGGACCATCGCCGCGCAAGCGAGCCCGCAGACCTCCGGGCCGGCATGACCATAGGGACAGCGATAGCAGGCGAAGGGTGCCACATGTTCGGCACCGGTGAGCAGCGGCCCGGCGATGTGGGAGCGGAAGGTCGCCTCGCCGCCGACGGAAGCAGCACCGAAGCCGGCGCCATGGAAGGCGTCCCAGAATGAAACCGTCTTGAACCGGCCGGTGGCGGCGCGGGCGAGCTTCAGCGCCACTTCGATCGCGTCGGAGCCGCCGGTGGTGAACAGCACCTTCGACAGGTCGTCGGGCGCCAGCGCCGCCAGCCGCTCGGCCAGTTCGACCGAAACGGCGTTGGTGAAACGGCGCGGCGCGAAAGTGAGCGCGTCGAGCTGGTCCCGGATCGCCGCGAGCAGGCGCGGATGGCCGTAGCCGATGTGGTGGACCGAGTTGCCGTGGAAATCCATGTAACGGCGGCCGTCGGCATCCTCAATCCAGATACCTTCCGCTCGCGCGACGGCCGACAGCACCGGGCTTGACAGGCTCTGGTGGAGGAAGGCGGCGGCGTCGCGGGCGACCAGTTCCGCCATCCGCGTGCCGGTCTGGCGCTCCAGCCAGCGGGCGCGCGCCGACGAACGGTTGGATTCGCCTTCGGTATGCGTCAGCCGGCCGGCATCGCGCGCCATCTCGGTCCTTGCGTCCCTACGGCCGCTCGCCGCGGGCAAGGCGCGCGTTGATGTCGGCGATCACCGGTTCGATGTCGGTGATCGAGTCGATGACATAGTGGGCGCCGGCCTTGCGCAGGATGTCGCGCGTCCTTTCCAGCCGCCGCTCGATCTCGGCGGCGGGCATGGTCTTGTCCTGGTCGGGCGTGTCCATGTCCATGTAGTTGGAATAGCGCGCCACGCCGATGCCCCAGCAGCCGGCATTGAGCGCCTCGCCGACACCAGAAACGGTGTCGTCCACCTTGACCACCGACTGTATGGGATAGACGCCGAGCATGTCGAGGTTCTTGTAGACCATGAACGGGCCAGGCCGGGCGCCGTGCACCACCTCGTCGCCGGCGACCGAGGCGTCGGGCCGGTAGCCCTGCCGGGCGGCGTCGGCTTCGAGGATGTCGACCATGGAGCGGGTAAAGCCGGTGGTCGAGCCGATCCGGATGCCGGCCTTCTGCAGGCGCTGGGTGACCTCGGCCACGCCCGGCAGCAGCCGGGTGTACTTGCCGAGGCAATCAAGCTGCAACGGCACGAAGTCGGCGAACATCGCCGCAACGTCGGCGTCGCCCGGATAGCGGCCGTGGACCGCCTTCCAACGCTCGCGGATTTCAGGCACCTCGGTCAGCGCCTTGATGTGCAGGTCCTTGCGCAGGCCCATTGGCCCGCGTGCCTCGGCCATCGAGATCTCGACGCCCTGCTTCCTGAAAACCTCGACGAAGACCACGGCCGGCGCGACGACATAGGCGTCGGCGGTCGTGCCCGACCAATCGAGAATGACGGCCTTGACCTTGCCGCGGTAGGAACGCGAATAGACGAATTCGGACATGCTGCTCTCCTGGGAACGGGTGGGTTGGCGCCACCGCGTCGGCGGCGACGAAAACGGTTCAAGCGGCCAGCTTGGCCCGCTCGGCCAGCGCGGCGGCCGGCGGGGCGGCGCTGTCAACGCCCATTTCGGCAAGCGAGGCGCGGGCGGCGGCGACCACCTCGGCCATGACGGCGGCGTCGAGCCGGCCGATGCAGCCGATGCGGAAGCTGTCGACCACGGTCAGCTTGCCCGGATAGATGATGAAGCCCCTCGCCTTCATGAGGTCGTAGAAGCGCTCGAAACGGAAGGCGGGGTGGGCCGGACTGAAGAAGGTGACGATGACCGGCGACAGCCAGCGGTCGGACAACAGCGTCTCGAAGCCCAGTTGCCGCATGCCGGCGACCAGCACGTCGCGGTTGCCGGCGTAGCGGGTGCCGCGGCCGGCCACGCCGCCCTCCGCCTCGTGCAGCCGCAGCGCTTCGAGGAAGGCGGCGACGACGTGCGTCGGCGGCGTGTAGCGCCACTGCCCGGTGCGGTTCATGTAGGCCCATTGGGCATGCACGTCGAGGCTCAGCGAATGGCTGTTGCCGGCGGCGGCGGCCAGCGCATCGCGCCGCGCGATGACGAAACCGAAGCCCGGCACCCCCTCGATGCATTTGTTGGCCGAAGACACCAGCGCCTCGCAGGCGATCGTGCCGACCTCGAGCGGCAGCGCGCCAAAGGCGCTCATCGAATCGATCAGCAGCCGGCGGCCCTTGGCGGCAACCACGGCGGCGATCTCGTCGATCGGATTGAGGATGCCCGAACTGGTCTCACAATGGACGACGACGACATGGCTGACGGCCGGATCGGCATCGAGCGCGGCGGCCACCTCCGGTCCGCGCGGCGGCAGGTAGTCGCCCTTGTCGATGACGGCGTGGGCGCGGCCCAGATAGCGCAGCGTCTCGACAATGCGCTGGCCATAGGCGCCGTTGACCAAGACCAGCGCCCTGCAATCGCGCGGCAGGAAGGAGCCGAGCATGGCCTCGACGGCGAAGGTGCCGCTGCCCTGCATCGGCACGCAGTCATAGTCGCCCTGGCTGTCGCCGGCGATCGCCAGCAGCCTGGCGCGCATGCGTGCCGTCATCGCCCGGAAATCGTCGTCCCACGAGCCCCAGTCGCGCAGCATGGCACGCTTGACGCAGGCCGCCGTCGTCAGCGGCCCCGGCGTGAGCAGGCGCGGCTCGCCCAGCGCCGGCGGGCCGAAGCCCTCGGCCGGCGGCTTGGCGGGCGACGGCATGTGGCTCGTCATGGTTCTGTCTCCGTGCGGGAAGTCGCGGCAACCTAGCAGCACGAAAACGGCATGAAAAATCTATATTTCAAATCGTGACATCGATTCCACTTATGCTTTCTTCGCCCTGGTCAACCGTGTCTCGCGCAGCTGGCCGTGGCGCGACAGGATCGGGATCGCCACGGCCGCGTAGAGCGAGTTGATTTCGCGCAGGCTGCGCACGGTCTCCAGATGGATGTCGCTGGTCTCGATGCTCTCGACCGCGCCAGCCTTGAGCCGCACCAGGTGGCGGTTGTGACTGTCGCGCTCGATGCCGCGCATGCGGTCCTTCTCGGCGATGAGCTGGCGGGCCGATTCGATGTCTTCCGAGACGAGGACGTTGAGCGCCATTTGCATGTTGTCCATGACGCGGGCGTGCATGTTGGTGAGTTCCCGCCAGCCTTCGGCCGAGAAGCGCAGCCGTTTCTTGTGCATTTCGAGGATGAGGTCGAGCAGGCTCTTCGAGACGATGTCGCCGGCCCGCTCCAGATTGATGGCAAAGCTGGTCAGTTCCAGCCCGCGCTCGGCCTCGTGGCCGCTGAGCTTACCGCGGTTCAGTTCGGCGACGTAGAGCTTGATGGCCGTGTGGGTGTCGTTGACCTGCTTGTCGAGCTTGCGGATTCGTTCGATTTCCTCGCGGTTGCCGGTCTCGAACAGCTCCATCACCGGGCGGATCATCACCTCGACGATGCCGGCCATGCGCAGCACCTCGCGGGTAGCGCTGGCCAGCGCCAGCTGCGGCTGCTCGATGACGTTGCGGTCGAGCGCGCTCTTGGGCTGCAGCGGGGCGAGCGCGGCATCGGCATCGGGCTGGCGCGGCACCAGCGCGTCGACCAGCCGCTGCACGGGTCCGATCAGCGGCAGGCAGGCGATCATGAGCGCCAGATTGAACAGGAGGTGCAGGTTGGCGATCTCGCGGGCGGGATTGGCGCCGATCTCGCCGAAGGGAAGCGCCACGAGGCGGGAGGCGAGCAGGACAATGACGGCGCCGGTGACGCGGAACACCAGATTGGCGAGTGGCAGCAGCCGCGCGCGCCGGTCGAAGCCGCGCGTCAGCCAAACCGGGATCAGCGCACCGCCGGCATTGGCGCCGAGCAGCAGCGAGAAGCCGGCCTCGATCGGCAGCACCCCCTGCCCGACGAACTGCATGATCATCAGCACCGCCGCCACGCTTGAATGCAGCATGAACGTCACCAGTGCCGCGACCAGGAAGGCGGTGACGAAGTCGCCGGCCAGGTAGGCGGCGACGACCGGCATGAACCGGCCTTCCTTCAGCGGTTCGGTCGCGGCGCCGATCATGCCGAGCGCGATGAGGATGAAGGCGATGCCGATGCAGATGCGGCCGATCTGGCGGGTGGCGCGCGCCTCGAACTTCAAAAACAGCCAACCGCCGACCGCCAGCAGCAGCGGGATCAGTGCCGTGAGGTCGAGCGACAGGAACTGGACAACAAGGGTGGTGCCGAAATCGGCGCCGAGCAGCACGGCGATGCCGGCGGTGGTGGCGACCAGGCCGCCGGCTGCAAAGCCCGCCGTCAGCACCGAAGTGGCGGTCGAACTCTGCAGGCAGATGGCGACGACGGCGCCGACGGCGGCGCTGGCCAGCCGCCCCCGGCCGGGGTCGGCGATGGCACGGCGCAGCGCCGGCCCCGAGGCACGCTCGACGCCGGTGCGCACCAGCCGCACCGAATAGAGCAGCAGCATGGTCGCTCCGGCAAGCTGCAGGAGTATGGTCAGAAGGCTCAAATCCGGTTGCTCCCGTCGCGGCCCGAATCGATGCATGAGGGCGCACAATGTGCGCATTCTCGACCGGGGCCTTTACTTAACTCAAATCGTTAGTTCTTATCCGTGCATAAACGTCAATTATGCTAGGAGTATGCCGGCGATGCGCTACGTGCAATTGCGCGCCTTTCACCACGTCGCCGTTCACGGCGGGTTCTCGCGCGCCGCCGAGATGCTTCACCTGACCCAGCCGGCGGTCTCCGATCAGGTCCGCAAGCTCGAGGAGGAATACGAGGTCATCCTGTTCAACCGGCGCAAGAAACAGGTGTCGCTGACGGCGACCGGCAAGCGCCTGCTGGAGGTCACCCACCGCTTCTTCGAGGTCGAGACGCAGGCCCTGGAACTGCTGTCGGAATCGCGGGCGCTGTCGGCCGGCTCGCTCAGGATCGTCGCCGACTCGGCGATGCATCTCCTCCACATCCTCCAGCCGTTCCAGGCCAGGCACCCCAGGGTGCGGGTGTCGGTGCGCGCCGGCAACTCGCAGGAGGTGATCGAGGCGCTGTACAGCTACGAGACCGATGTCGGCGTGCTCGGCGAGATCCCGGACAGCCGCGACTTCCAGGCGGTCCGGCTGTCGACGACGCCGCTCATCGCCTTCGCCGCCGCAAGCGCAGCCCCGCAGCGGCCGCTGACGCTGCGCGAACTCGCCCGCCACCCGCTGGTGCTGCGCGAGCCCGGCTCCAAGACCCGCCAGAAGCTCGAACAGGCGGCTCGCGAGCGCGGCCTCGAACTGAAGGCGGCGATCGAGGCGGAGGGCCGCGAGGCGATTCGCGAGATCGTGGCCTCCGGCGCCGGCATCGGCTTCGTCTCGCAGGCCGAGTTCGGCCACGACCCGCGCCTCGTCGCCATTCCGATCGCCGGCGAAGACCTGACCATGGACGAGGCGCTGATCTGCCTGCGTGAACGCGCCGGCGGCAAGCTGGTCAGCGCCTTCATGGAGATGGCGGCGAGGCTGTCGGGAGAAGGGGTGACTCGGCGGTGACGGACTGCCGTGTCCGCGCTGCGCCCTGACGGTTCAGTTGCGACTTGCGTAGATGTTGCCATCCGTGACCGTGCAGTTGACGCGCGTCGCCTTGGGGGTGTCTCTCTTTGTGCGGTCGTCAAATGTAATCCGATAGCTAAATTGACATTTATTCCCCGCAGCTTTGTAGGCGTAGGTGATCGTCATACCTTTTTCGCCCTTGTACACGAACGTCAGTGTGTCGCCGCTGACAAAGAACGCGGCACCTTCCTTGCTGAATCGACCAACGGTGTACCTATCGCCTCGCGCACCGGTCCGAGCATAGTCAAAAACGACCTTCCCATCGCTCTGGACATACATATCTCCGCTTACCTTTTCCGGCCGGAGAAGCCGACACCGACTGCCTTGGCAGAGAAGACTCTGTATAGTTCCCCTCACGGTCAGTGATTTCCCGGCGACGTCGGCCGATGCGGGCACCGGCGCGATCAACATCACGGTGGCAACAGTCAGGCGCGCAACATTCATCCTTTTCCTCCGGAGTTTCCTGGAGGGTGCGTAGCACACCTACCGAGGCGGTGAGTGTGACGTTGCGCACAAAACCAACCGCAGGTCTTGGTCGATCGCCAGCCGGGAACGTGTCCCCTACCTCTTCCTGGGTCGGGAATCACGCTCAACCGATGCATGCCTCGAACAGCGCCCGCGTGTTTTCTGGGGTGAGCTTCACCGGGTTGCCGCCGGCGGTCGGGTCTTGGAGCGCCATGGCCACCATCTCGTCGATGCGGTCGCGGCCGACGCCCATCGCCGAGAGCTTGGCGGGAACGCCGAGCTCGGCGCGCAGCCGCACAACGAAATCGAGGAAGCCGTCGAAACCACCGGCAATACCCAGATAGGCCGCCGCCGCGGCGATCCTGCCCGCGATCGCCGGCCGGTTGAACTTCAGCACCATCGGCATGACGACGCCGTTGGTCATGCCGTGATGGGTGTTGTAGAGGGCGCCGACCGGATGCGACAGCGAATGGATGGCGCCAAGCCCCTTCTGGAAGGCGACGGCACCCATCGCCGCCGCGCTCATCATGTGGGCGCGGGCTTCCAGGTCGGCCCCGTCGGCGGCGACGCGCGGCAGGTTCTCCTTGACGAGGCGCATGCCTTCCAGCGCGATGCCGGCGCTCATCGGATGGTAGAACGGCGCGCAATAGGCTTCCAGGCAGTGGGCGAGCGCGTCCATGCCGGTGCCGACGGTGATCGCCTTCGGCATGCCGACGGTGAGCTCGGGATCGCAGATGGTCACCGCCGGCAGCATCTTCGGGTGGAAGATGATCTTCTTGACATGCGTGGCCGAGTTGGTGACCACGCCTGCCCGGCCGACCTCCGATCCCGTCCCGGCGGTGGTCGGCACCGCGACGACGGGCGCGATTGCCGATGCGTCGGCCCGCGTCCACCAGTCGCCGATATCCTCGAAATCCCAGACCGGCCGGCTCTGGCCGGCCATGAAGGCGACGAGCTTGCCGAGATCGAGGCCGGAGCCGCCCCCGAAGGCGACGACGCCATCATGCCCGCCAGCCCTGAAGGCGGCGACACCGGCTGCAAGGTTGCCGTCGTTCGGGTTGGGGTCGACCTCGGCGAACAGCGCCCGGCCGAGACCGGCCGCCTCGAGCAGGTCGAGCGCGCGCGCGGTGATCGGCAGGCTCGCCAGCCCGCGGTCGGTGACGAGGAGGGGGCGCGAGATGCCGGCGGCCCGGCAGGCGTCGGCCAGTTCGGCGATGCGGCCGGCGCCGAAGCGGATCGATGTCGGATAGGACCAGTTGGCGGTGGGCACGGTCATGCGGGTTGCTTTCTCAGGTGGAAGGATTTCGGGCGGGTGAGGTTGTGGAAGCCGATCACCGACAGCGAGCCGCCGCGGCCGGTGTTCTTGCAGCCGGTCCAGCACAGCGCCGGGTCGAGATAGTCGGCCCGGTTCATGAACACGGTGCCGGTCTCGATTTTTTCGCCGAGCCGCATGGCGCGCTCGGTGTCGTTCGTCCACAGCGAGGCGGTCAGGCCGTACTCGCAGTCGTTCATCAGCGCCAGCGCTTCCTCGTCGTCGTGCACCGGCATGATGCCGACGACCGGGCCGAAACTCTCCTCGCGCATCACCCGCATCTGGTGGTTCACGTCGACGAGGAGCTGCGGCATCAGATAGGCGCCGCCATCGTCCTGCGGAAAGCGCTTGGGATCGATGAGCGCGCGTGCGCCGTCGCGCACCGCCTCGGCCGTCTGCGCGCGCACCGTGTCGGCGAAGCGGCGGCTCGCCATCGGGCCGAGCGTGGTCGCCTCGTCGAGCGGATTGCCCAGCGCGAGCCTGTTGACCCATTCGACCGATTTCTCGACGAAGGCGTCGTAGAGCCGCTCGGCGACATAGATGCGCTCGATGCCGCAACAGCACTGGCCGGCATTGTACATGGCGCCGTCCATCAGCACGTCGACGGCCCAGTCGAGGTCGGCGTCGTCCATGACATAGCCGGGGTCCTTGCCGCCCAGTTCGAGGCCAAGCCCGGTGAAGGTGCCGGCCGCGGCCCGTTCGATCGACCGGCCGCCCCCGACCGAGCCGGTGAAATTGATAAAGTCGAAGGCGCCCTGCCCGATCAGCCGCTCGGTGGTTGCGTGGTCGAGAAAGACGTTGGCAAAAACGTCACCCGGCACGCCGGCCTGCGTGAAGGCACGCACGATGCGCTCGCCGACCAGCAGCGTCTGCGCGGCGTGCTTGAGGATGACGGCGTTGCCGGCGATCAGCGCCGGCACGATCGTGTTGATCGCTGTCAGATAGGGGTAGTTCCATGGCGCGATGACGAAGACGACGCCGTGCGGCTCGCGGGCGATGAAGCGGCGAAAGCGGTCCGAATCCTCCACCGCCAGCGGCGCAAGCGCGGCGGCCGCGATCTCGGCCATGTAGGCGGTGCGCTCGTTGACGCCGCCATATTCGCCGCCATAGCGCACCGGCCGGCCCATCATCCAGGCAAGTTCCGGCACGACTTCCGCCTTCATCTCGTTGAGACTGGCGATACCGGCCTGGACGAGACCGATGCGCTCGCCGAGCGGTCGGGCGGCCCACTCCTTCTGCGCCGCGCGGGCCTTGTCGACGATTTCCGCGGCGGCCGCGGCGGCCAGCACCGGCCGCTCGGCATAGACCGAGCCGTCGACCGGAGAAATGCATTTGAGGGTGGTCGTCATATTCATCACCTCGACGGGTTGGCGCCGGGCAATAGCGCGGCGATCTTTTCCATGGTGTTCCAGTTGCGCGTGGTGACGATGCCGCCGAGCGCGCGCTCGATGAAGGCCATCATCTGCGGCGTGCCGACGGCGCGGTTGTCGCGGATGACGAACAGGTTCCCCTTGAGCCGGCCGACGATGCGGAAGTCGCTGCCCGCTGGCGGCTCAGGCAACTCCTTGGGCAGGCGGCCATCGCGCGTCAATGTGACGAAGCGGTGGTATTTGGCCGCATCAACATCGGCGAAGGGAGTAGCCGCGAACATGTCGGCGATCTGCGTCGAAGAGCGCATGACGACGGCAATCGCATAGCCGAAATGGCGCTCCAGCAGCGTCTCCACCGCATCGGCGGTCGGCGCCGCGTGGTCGGCGCCGGCGCCGAAGACGACGTTGCCGGTCGCCAGCACCGGGATCACCGGGTCATAGCCGGCCGCCCCGAAGCAGGCGCGCAGTTCCGCCCCCGGCGCCTTCCTCGCCGGCCCGATCCCGCGCAGGAACGCGACGTGGAGGGTGGGCAAGGCACGTACCGCTTCAGTTCGGCTCACCGGCGTTGTACTTTTTGACCGCGGCGGCAAAGAGAACGCCAAGTTCACTGTCGGGGCCAAATTTGTCGTCGATATAGGTCTCCCAATCCGGCCACACCGGTTCTGTGAGGTCGACGCCCTTGGGGATCGAAAGAGTCCCCTTCATGCATCCGAAGATCGACCGCCGCGTCACCGACTTGGATTTGCTGGTCTTCATTGGCGTCGACCCCGTCAGTACCTTTCAAATCCCCGGTGCAATTCCCAATCGGTGACGCGGCGGTCGTATTCGAACTGCTCCCACTCGGCGGTGTGGCGGTAGTGGTCGATCACCTCGGCGCCGAAGGCGGCCTTGAGCATCTTCGATTTGGCCAGCGCTTCCGTCGCCGCCCTGAGCGTCTTCGGGATTTCGGGCAGCCTGGCGCCGTGATAGGCGTCGCCCTCGAACGGGTCCGCCAGTTCCAGCTTCTCGTCGATTCCGGCGAGCCCGGCCGCGATCAGCGCGGCGAAGGCGAGATAGGGGTTGAGGTCGGCGCCGCCGATGCGGCACTCGATGCGAATGCCCTTCGTGCCCTCCCCGCACAGGCGCAAGCCGGCGGTACGGTTGTCGCGGCTCCAGATGATGCGCGTCGGCGCGAAGGTGCCGACCTGGAAGCGCTTGTAGGAATTGACATAGGGCGCCAGGAACCAGGTGATGTCGCGGGCATATTTGAGCTGCCCGGCCACCCAGGCGCGCATCAGCGGCGACATGGTGAACCGCGCGCTCTTGTCGAAGAAGAGCGGCGTCCTGGCGTCGGCCGACCACAGCGAGTTGTGGATGTGGCTGGAACTGCCGGCGAGGCCGTAATTGTACTTGGCCATGAAGGTGATGGCCTTGCCGTGCGCGTCGGCGATCTCCTTGCAGCCGTTCTTCAGGATGGCGTGGCGGTCGGCCATCTCCAGCGCCTCGGCATAGCGCACGTTGATCTCCTCCTGGCCGGGTCCCCATTCGCCCTTGGAATTCTCCACGGGAATGCCGGCGCCCTGTAGCCCGTTGCGGATGGCGCGCATCACGCCTTCCTCGCGGGTGGTGAGCTGGATGACGTAGTCCTCGATATAGGGCGTCGAGGCCGACAGTCCCTGCCAGCGCTTGGCGCGCGCCGAGGCGTAGGTCTCGTCGAACAGATAGAACTCCAGTTCGGAGGCGAAATAGGCCATCCAGCCGCGCTCGCCCAGGCGGGCGACCTGTCGCTTGAGGATTGCCCGCGGCGAATGCGGCAGGTCGGCGTGGTCATGATGGTCGAGGACATCGCAGAGCACCAGCGCCGTCTTTTCGAGCCACGGCACGTGGCGCAGCGTCGACAGGTCGGGCTTCATGACGAAGTCGCCATAGCCCTTCGACCAGCTTGCCGCCTTGTAGCCCGGCACCGGTTCCATATCGATGTCGTTGGCGAGCAGGTAGTTGCAGCCATGCGTCTCGTCATGCGCCGACTCGATGAAGAAGCTGGCGATGAAGCGCTTGCCGATGAGGCGGCCCTGCATGTCGACGGCGCAGGCGAGCACCGTGTCGATGGCGCCGTCGGCGGCCGCCTTCTTGAGTTGTTCGAGAGTGAGATTGCCGGGCATGGACGTCCGTTCGCGAATGGAGCCGGGGGGCGGGGAAGCGCTCCGGGTGCCCCCGGAGCGCCGTGTCGGTGTCGGACGGTTCAGGTGTAGCGGTAGGGCCTGCCCGACTTCACCATCGTCTCGTTGTATTTCTTGATGATCTCGACGACCTTGGCCTTGGTCGGGCTTTCGGCGGCGATCTCGTCCCAGAACTTCTGCGCTTCCGCCTCGACCTGCCCCCATTCCTCGTCGGAGATGTTGGTGAGCTTCAGCTCGGTGCCCTCGACGCGCAGCCGCGCCTCGCCCGCCCAGTACCAGTGCTGGCGGTAGTAGTGGGAGGAATCGAAGCACATTTGCAACATGGTCTTCAGGTGCGCCGGCAGCTCGTTCCAGCGGTCCATATTGGCGAAGAAGTGGCCGATCCAGGCGCCCGAGATGTTGTTGGTCAGGAAGTAGTCGGTGACCTTGGCCCAGCCGACCGTGTAGTCCTCGGTGATGCCGGACCAGGCGATGCCGTCGAGTTCGCCGGTCTGCAGCGCGACCTCGACGTCCTCCCACGGCAGCGTCACCGGCACCACGCCGAAGCGCGACAGGAAGCGGCCGGCGGTCGGGAAGGTGAAGACACGCAGGCCCTGCAGGTCGGCGAGCTTGGTGACCGGCTTCTTGGTGGCGAAGTTGCACGGATCCCAGGAGCCGGCCGAGATGTGCTGGACGCCGACCTTGGCGTATTCCTCCTTCCAGATGGCGTCGAGCCCGTAGTGGTGGAACAGCGCCGGCACATCCAGCGAATAGCGCAGCGCGAACGGGAAGTAGCCGCCGAACACGGTCACCTCGGTCGGCGAGGCCATCGAGTCGTCATCCGACTGCACGGCGTCGATGGTGCCCTTCTGCATGGCGCGGAACAGTTCGCCGGTCGGCACCAGCTGATCGGAATAGAACAGCTCGATCTGCATCTGGCCCTGCGCGATCTCGTTGAAGGCGTCAATCGCCGGCTTGATGACATGTTCGCCGAGCGCCGGCCCGGCATAGGTCTGCAGGCGCCACTTGATCGGCGCCTGGGCGCGCACAACGGCGGGCGCGGCGAGTGTCGCGGCAGCGGCGGCGGCGCCACCGGTCAGCATCTTGCGTCGGGTTGTCAGGGTCATGCCGTTCTCCTTCTCTGGTTTGAGGCGCCTGTTGGCACTTATTGCTTCAGGTAGACGTGATTGGGCAACCACAGCGCGATCTGCGGAAACGCCATCACGGTGGCCAGCGCCAGGATCATGACGCCGACGAACGGGATGATCGAACGGTAGATGTCGATGATGGTCACCTCCTTCGGTGCCATCGCCCGCATCAGGAACAGGTTGTAGCCGAAGGGCGGGGTCATGTAGGCGATCTGGCAGGTGATGGTGTAGAGGATGCCGTACCAGATCAGGTCAAAGCCGAGCGCCCGCACCAGCGGGACATAGAGCGGCGCCACGATGACCAGCATGGCGGTGTCGTCGAGAAAGGTGCCCATCAGCAGGTAGGAAAGCTGCATCAGGATGATGATCTGCCAGGGCGACAGGCCAAGACGCTCGACGAAGAAGCCCTCGATCGCCTTGACCGCGCCAAGCCCGTCGAACACCGCGCCGAAGGCGAGCGCGGCCAGGATGATCCACATGAACATGCACGAAACCGCAAGCGTCTCGCGGGTGCACACCTCGAACACGCGGCGGGTGAAGCGCCCCTTGATGACGGCGGCGGCGACGGCGGCGAGCGCGCCGATGACCGAGCTCTCGACCAGGCTGGTGTAGCCGTTGACGAACGGCACCATCATGACGAGGAAGATCATCAGTGGCAGGAAGCCGGCGCGCAGCAGCTTGATCTTCTCGGCGCGGCTGATCTCGGCGCGCTCCTCAACCGGCAGCACCGGCCCGAGCGAGGGGTTCCACCAGCAGCGCAGCGCTATGTAGACGATGAACATCGCCGCCATCATCAGCCCGGGGAAGACGCCGGCCAACCACAACTGCCCAACCGGCTGGCGGGCGATCATCGCATAGAGCACCAGCACCACCGAGGGCGGGATCAGGATGCCGAGCGAGGAGCCGGCCTGGATCACGCCGGTCACCATCTGCTTGGAATAGTTGCGCTTCAGCAACTCCGGCAGCGCGATCGTGGCGCCGATCGCCATGCCGGCGACCGACAGGCCGTTCATCGCCGAGATGACGACCATCAGGAAGATCGTGCCGATGGCGAGGCCGCCCGGCACCGGCCCGAACCAGACATGGAACATCCGGTAGAGGTCGTCGGCAAGCCGGCTCTCCGACAGCACATAGCCCATGAAGATGAACATCGGCAGGGTGAGCAGCGGGTACCATTTCATCAGCTTCATCGCCGCCGCGAAGCCGAGGTCGGAGCCGCCGACGCCCCACAGCGCCACCGAAGCGAGCACGGCGACGAAGCCGATGGCACCGAACACGCGCTGGCCGGTGATCATCATCAGCATCATCGTGCTGAACATGAGGACGGCGATCAGCTCGTAGGACATCAGAGGTCCGCCCCGCGCACTTTCGCCAGGTCCTTGAAGAAGATGGAGACCGCCTGCAGCAGCATCATCAGGATGCCGACGCACATGATGATCTTGATCGGCGCAATATAGGGCCGCCAGGCGGTGGCGCTTCGCTCGGAATACTCGATCGAGTAGACGGTGCTTTCGACGGCGCCGAACAAGAGGACGCCGAGATAAAACAGCAGTGCGAACACCGAGAAGGCGTCAACCCACGCGCGGGTGCGGTCCGACCAGCGGTGGTAGAGCAGGTCCATGCGCACATTGGCGTCGAGCTGCAGCGCGTACGGACCGCCGAGCATGTAGTAGGCGACCATCGTGAACTGGGCCATTTCCAGGGTCCAGATCGCGTTCTGCCGGATGATGTTGGTGAACGACGACCACAGCAGGATGCCCATCAGCACGAACAGGAGATACATCGACGCGCGGCCGAGGCGGTAGTTGACCGCATCCACGAACCGCACATAGGCGCGCACCCAGCTAGGCATGGCGCACCCGCTCGGTTGGCCGGGCCGCAACCGACATGTCCGCCACGATCGGCGCGAGGAGCCGCGCAAGCCGTTCAGCCCAGGCGTCCTGGCCGGCGGCGTCGGCGATGAGGTCGTTGCGGATCTCGATCATCGCGCACGGCAGCCCGCGCGGCCGCGCATGGCGTTCGAGCGTGAAGTAGACCCGGTCGGCTGGCGAATAGGGCTGGTTGTCGCCGACGACGAGCCCGCCCTCGGCGCACAGGCCCGCGATCAGCGGCGCCGACATGCGCTCGTCGGCGTCATGGATGACCCCGACATGCCATGGACGAGCGACGCCCTTCCACGTCGGTGTGAAGCTGTGGATGGTCACCATGCACAATGGCCGCCCCTGCGCCAGTCGCTGGTCGATCAGGCGCTCAACCGTCTCATGAAACGGCCGCCATGCCAAATCAACCCGGCGTCGGCGCTCGCCCTCGCTCAAGCCGACATTGCCGGGTATCGGTGTCGTCTCGGACAGTTCCGCGATGAGGTCTGGCGCGTCGAGCGGGCGATTGCAGTCGACCACCAGCCGTGAAACGGTCGAGGCGATCAGCGTGGCATCGAGCCGGCGGGCAATGCCCTCGGCGACGGGCAGCGCGCCGGGGTCCCAGGCGATGTGGCGCTTCAGTTCGCCGTCCGCCAGGCCGAGCGTACCAAATGCCGGCGGCAGGTGATTGGCGGCGTGCTCGCAGGCAAGCAAGAGCGGGCTCGCCCGGGCCCCGCCAATAACAGCCACCGCGCTCGCGCCGTCTGCCGCCGCTGCGCTCATCTCCCCTCGCCTGTTCTGTAACAGATGTTACGGGTTCGAAAATTTTGCTTTCGTCCGTATTAGTTGATACAAAGTTGGCGACCTTGTCAAACCGGATTCTGGCCGGATTCTGGCCGAACTGCGGAATAAGGGGGCCCCCGACGGCGATGGCGGAAAGCGTATCAGAACGGATCGCCCAGAAGATCGGATCGTTCCCGGCGAGCGAACGCCGAGCCGCGCAGGCGCTGATGGCGAACTATCCGGTTGTCGGGCTCGGCACCGTCGCCGAGTTCGCCAGGGCGGCCGGGGTGAGTTCACCTTCGGTGCTGCGCTTCGTCGGGCGGCTCGGCTTCTCGGCCTATCCCGAGTTCCAGGCCTCGCTGAAGGAGGAACTCGCCGCCCGGATGCAGTCGCCGCTTGTTCGCGCCGGCACGCCGCTTCCCGCCGGCACCGGGCCGTTCCTGGCGGCGATCGAAGCCAATGTGCGCGACACCTTCGCCCATCTGACCCAGCCGCAGATCGAGGAGATCGCCACGCGGCTGGCCGATCCGCGCGGCCGCCTGTTCCTGGTCGGTGGGCGGTTCACCGATCCGGTTGCCCGATATCTGGCCGCGCACCTGACGGTCGTGCGCTCCGGCGTCATGCATCTCAGTGGCCAGGAGAGCACCTGGAAGGACCACCTGCTCGACATCGGCCGCGGCGACACGGTCATCGTCTTCGACATCCGCCGCTACGCGGCTCCGCTGCTCGCGCTCGCCGAGGCCGCGGCCGCGCAGGGCGCGGCTATCGTCCTGTTCACCGACCAGTGGCTGTCGCCGATCTCGCGGCTGGCGCGCCACATCATCGCGGCGCGCACCATCGTTACCTCACCGTGGGATTCGGGTGTCGCCCTGATGGTCGCCGCCGAGGCGATCCTGGCCGAGACCACCCGCCGGGCCGGCGATCGCGCGGCACGCCGCATCCGCGCGCTGGAGGGACTGGGGCAGCCCGGGCCGACCGCCGCCAAGGCGCCCGGCCGTTCTGGCGCGCCCCGCTCGCGCAGCGCCGCATAGCAGGCCGCCAATTGCCGCGGTCACAGCAATTGCCTGACCGCGGCCGCGATCACTGCTTCTTCATCGGTCGCCACGACATGGGCGCTCGGCCGCGCGCCCTTGGCCGAGATGGTGGCGCCATGGCGCGCATTGGCTGCCGCGTCGAGGGTCAGGCCGAGAAACGACAGCGCCGCGATGGCCGTCGCCCGGATCGGCGCGGCGTTTTCACCGATCCCGCCGGTGAAGACGAGCGCGTCGATGCCGCCGGTCGCCGCCGCTGCCGCGCCGATCTCCTGCGCCAGGCGGTCGACGAACATGGTGACGGCGAGCCGGGCGGTGGCCTCGCCGCTCGCCAGCAGGTCGCGCATGTCGGGCGAGATGCCGGAGACGCCGAGCAGGCCCGATTCCTGATTGAGCAGCCGGCGCACCACCTCAGTGTCGCCGCCATGGCGCTCGACCAGCCACAGCACCGCGCCTGGATCGAGCCGGCCAGGTCGCCGGCCCATCACCAGCCCGTCGAGCGGGGTGAAGCCCATCGAAGTGAAATGCGACGCGCCGGCGACGATGCCGGCGAGGCTGCAGCCATTACCGAGATGGCAGGCGACGATGCGGCCATCGGCGCGGCCGCCGATCAACGCCGGCAGGGCCGCCACGATGCTCTGGTACGACAGGCCGTGAAAGCCGAAGCGCAGCAGCCCTTGCCCGGCGAAGCGTCGCGGCAGCGCCATCATCTGGCGGTGCTCGGGGATGGTGCGGTGAAAGGCGGTATCGAAACAGGCGACCTGCGACACGTGCGGCAGCACCGCGGCGATGGCGTCGATGCCGGCCAGGTTGTGCGGTTGGTGGGAGGGCGCCAGCGGCGCCAGGCGGGCGATCTCGGCGCGCACGTCAGCGTCGATGCGGGCCGGCGCGGCAAAGCGCGTGCCGCCATGGACCACTCGGTGGCCGACGCCCGCCACTTCGCCCGCCGCCGGCAGGATGACATCCCTGATGAGGTCGCCAATGATGGCGCCGTGGCTGTCTCCGCCGATCGGCCTCGACGGCCCGCCGCCGACGATGGTGAGGCGGGGCGACAGCCCCGCGCCGATGTTCTCGACCTGGGCCTTCAGCGTCGGCCGCAGCCGCTCGTCGAACAGCGCGAACTTGACCGAGGACGACCCGCTGTTGAGGGCGAGGATCGCTGGCAAGGCCGTTCAGGCTGCCTTGAGCGTCCTGGCCAGTGCGTCGACGATCTCGTCGACATGATGGCGCTCGGCCACCAGCGGCGGCGCCACGATGGCCGTATCGCCGGTCCATTTGACGTGGCAGCCATTCGCAAACAGCCGCTTCTGCATTTCGCCGCCACGCACGCCCGGTTTGCCGTCCTGCGGATGCACCTCGATACCGGCAAGTAGGCCGTAGCCACGGATGTCGCGCACGACCGCGGAGTCCTTGAGCGACCAGATGCGGTCGAGGAAATAGCCCGACAGCGCGCGGGCGCGTTCGAACAGCCCCTCATCCTCGTAGATCTGGAGCGTCGCCAGCCCGGCCGCGCAAGCGACCGGATGGGCCGAGTAGGTATAGCCGTGGAAGAACTCGACCGCGCCGGCGGGCGCCGCCCCGGTGATCGTCTCGTAGATTTCGTCGCGCACGGCGACGGCGCCCATCGGAATTGCGCCATTGGTCAGCGCCTTGGCCAGCGTGATCATGTCGGGCACGACGTCGAAGGCCTGGGCGGCGAAGGCCGCGCCGAGGCGCCCGAAGCCGGTGATCACCTCGTCGAAGACGAGCAGTATGCCGTGGCGGTCGCAGATCTCGCGCAGGCGCTTCAGATAGCCCCTGGGCGGCACCAGCACGCCGGTCGAGCCGGCCACCGGCTCGACGAAGCAGGCGGCGATGTTGGCCGCGCCATAGGTGTCGCAGGCGCGCTGGAGGTCGTCGGCCAGTTCCGCGCCCTTCTCCGGCTCGCCGCGCGCGAACGCATTGGCCGGGTCCCAAGTGTGGCGCATCAGCACGACATTGGGGATGACGGCAGCGAAGGTCTCGCGGTTCCTGACCATGCCCGACAGCGACGTGCCGCCGATGTTGACGCCATGATAGGCCCGCTCGCGCGAAACGAAGCGGATGCGCTGGCCTTCGCCGCGCGCCCGGTGGAAGGCCATCGCGATCTTGAGCGCCGTGTCGACCGATTCCGAGCCCGAATTGGTGAAGAAGACATGGTTGAACGGCTCGGGCAGCAGCTTGGCGAGCTTGGCGGCAAGCGCATAGGCGGTCGGATGGCCGAGCCCGAACGAGGTGGTGTAGTCGTTCTGCAGGAGCTGGGCATGGACGGCCTCGGCGATTTCGCGCCGGCCGTGGCCGGCCGCCACGTTGAACAGGCCGGACGAGCCGTCGATCAGCTTTTCGCCGTTCTGGTTCCACAGATACACGCCTTCCGAGCGGGTGATCAGGCGCGGCGCCGCCTTGAAGTCGCGGTTTGCCGTGAACGGCATCCAGTGCTGTTCGAGCGAGTTGGTGGCGAACTTCTCCAGCGGCTTGGCGAGCACGTTCATGGCGGACCCTCGATGCGGCGCCGGCGCGCGCAAGCGCCGAACCTGCCGATTGTGCTTGAAAGCGCCACGATCATTGGACTGAGATTGGTACCAGTGATAGGTCCAGTTCAACGCGATGGTGGGGCCAAGCCGCCGCCGTCGCCGGCACCACGCGGAAGGCGATGCGCTACAGCCTGTTCCATCTCGACCGACGCCAGCCCGTGACGCTGCAGGCCCAGATCAAGGAGATGCTGGTCGCCGCCATGCTGTCCGGCCAGCTGCCGGCCGACCATTCGGTGCCGTCGACCCGGGCAATGGCACGCCGCCTCAAGGTGTCGCGCAACACGGTGATGCTAGCCTACCAGGCGCTCGCCGCCGACGGCTACCTGACCGCGCGCGAGCGCTCTGGCTTCTACGTCGCGCCGGGCATGCGCGCCGGCATCGCCGCCGGCGGCGGCGCGAGCCAGCGGGCGAACGGCGGCGGCGGAACCATCGACTGGGCGCGCCGGCTGACGATGGCGCCCGCCCGGCAGGGCAACATCACCAAGCCGGCCAATTGGCACGACTACCCCTACCCGTTCATCTACGGCCAAGCCGACGCCGCCCAGTTCCCGATCACCGCCTGGCGCGACTGCGTGCGCCAGGCGATGAGCCGCAAGTGGCTCGACGCCTGGACCGACGACCGCTTCACCGCCGACGACCCGATGCTGGTCGAGCAGATCCGCCAGCGCGTGCTGACACGGCGCGGCATCCTGGCCCGCCCGGATGAGATCATCATCACGCTTGGTGCACAGAACGCGCTCTATCTCGCCGCCCAACTCCTGGTCGGGCCGGCCACCGCTGTGGCGATCGAGGACCCCGGCTATCCCGACATGCGCAACATCTTCAACCTGCTGTCGACCGACCTGCGCGCGGTCGGCATCGACCGCGACGGCATCCGTGTCGGCGAACTGGGCGACGCGGCCGTGGTCTATGTCACGCCCAGCCACCAGTTCCCGACCAATGTGACGATGAGCATGGCGCGGCGCGAAGGACTGCTCGCCTGGGCCGAGGATCGCGACGCGGTGATCATCGAGGATGATTACGAATACGAGACCAACTATGGCGGCGAGGCGATGCCTGCGCTGAAATCGCTCGACCGATCGGGCCGCGTCCTCCATGTCGGCAGCCTGTCGAAGTCGCTGATGCCGGGCCTGCGCATGGGCTTTCTCGTCGCCCCGGCGGAGTTCGTCGCCGAGATGCGGGCGCTGCGCCGCCTCATGCTGCGACATCCGCCCGGCAACAACCAGCGCGTCGTCGCCATCTTCCTTGCCCAGGGCCTGCACGACGCGCTGATCGCCCGTCTGCACCGCTCCTACCTGCCGCGCTGGCAGGCGCTGGCCGCCGCCGTCGGCCGCCACTTTCCAGGCTGGGCACGCATGCCCGTCTTCGGTGGCACGTCGTTCTGGATGAGTGGCCCGGCGGGCATTGACGCCCGCGAACTGGCGGCGCGCGCCTTGGAACTTGGCGTCATCATCGAGCCGGGCGACATCTGTTTCGCCCGGCCGGGCGACAACCGCAACCATTTCCGTCTCGGCTTCTCGTCGATCCCGCTCGAACGCATCGAGCCTGGCATCGAACGCCTGGCCGAGGCCTCCGATTCGCTGTTCGGCCGCGCCGCCAGGCTGGGCGCGCCGTCGTAACTCCGCTGGTTTCGCAGACTGCGCGCAACTGGCCCTAAGCCGCGCCGCCCGACTGGCCCTATGCTGGACCAGTGATGACGGACCCGCAGGAGAGCCCCCATGAGGATGACGACCGAGGAAGCCTTCGTGAAGGTGCTGCAGATGCATGGCATCGACCAGGTCTTCGGCATCATCGGGTCGGCCTTCATGCCGATCTCCGACCTGTTCCCGAAGGCGGGCATCACCTTCTGGGACGTGGCGCATGAGTGCAATGGCGGCTACATGGCCGACGGCTACACCCGCGCCAGCGGACGCATGGCGATGGTGATCGCCCAGAACGGCCCGGGCATCACCAATTTCGTCACCGCGATCAAGACCGCCTACTGGAACCATACGCCGATGCTGCTGGTGACCCCACAGGCGGCCAATCGCACCATCGGCCAGGGCGGCTTCCAGGAAGTCGAGCAGATGGCGCTGTTCCGCGACATGGTCGCCTATCAGGAAGAGGTGCGCGATTCAGCGCGCATCGCCGAGGTGGCCAACCGCGTGATCTTGAACGCCTGGCGCCGCTCGGCACCGGCGCAGATCAACATCCCGCGCGACGTCTGGACCCAGGTCGTCGACATCGAACTGCCGCAGGTTGTCGCCTTCGAGCAGCCGGGCGGCGGCGAGGAGGCGATCGGCCGCGCCGCTGCGCTGCTGTCGCAGGCCGCCTTCCCGGTCATCCTTTCAGGGGCGGGTGTCGTGCTCGCCGGCGCCATCCCCGACTGCGTGTCGCTCGCCGAGCGGCTCGACGCGCCGGTCTGCAACAACTACCAGCACAATGACAGCTTTCCAGGATCGCACCGCCTGGCGCTCGGCCCGCTCGGCTACAACGGCTCCAAGGCGGCGATGGAGATCGTCGCCAGGGCCGACGTCGTGCTGGCGCTCGGCACCCGCCTCAACCCGTTTTCGACGCTGCCCTGCTACGGCATCGACTACTGGCCGAAGCATGCCAGGGTCATCCAGGTCGATATCAACCCGGACCGCATCGGCCTGACCAGGAAGGTCGAGATCGGCATCGTCGGCGACGCCGGCAAGGTGGCCCGCGCCATCCTGGCGCGACTGGGGCCCGCGGCCGGCGACGCCGGCCGCCAGGAGCGCGTCGCGCTCGTCCACCAGACCCGCTCGGCCTGGCTGCAGACGCTGTCGAGCATGGACCACGAGGACGACGATCCCGGCACGACCTGGAACGCCGACTGCCGTCGGCGCCAGCCCGAGCACATGAGCCCCCGCATGGCCTGGCGGGCGATCCAGGCGGCGCTGCCCAAGGATGCGATCATCTCCTCCGACATCGGCAACAACTGCGCCATCGGCAACGCCTACCCGACCTTCGACGAAGGCCGCAAATATCTCGCCCCCGGCCTGTTCGGCCCCTGCGGCTACGGCTTTCCGGCCATCATCGGCGCCAAGATCGCCTGCCCGGACGTGCCCGTGGTCGGTTTCGCCGGCGACGGCGCCTTCGGCATCTCGATGAACGAGATGACGGCGATCGGCCGCGAGGAATGGCCGGCGATCACCATGATCATCTTCCGCAACTACCAGTGGGGCGCCGAGAAGCGCAATTCGATCCTGTGGTACGATAACAATTTCATCGGCACCGAACTCGACCCGCATCTGAGCTACGCGCGCATCGCGGAGGCCTGCGGGCTGAAAGGCGTCGTCGCCCGCAGCCGGGAGGAACTGTCCGCGGCACTCGCCGCCGCCTGCGCGGCGCAGCGCGACGGCGTGACGACCTTCATCGAGGTGATCCTCAACCAGGAACTGGGCGAGCCGTTCCGCCGCGACGCCATGAAGAAGCCGGTGGCGGTCGCCGGCATCAGTCGTCAGGACATGCGCCCGCAGCGCGGCGCCTGAAAGATCGCGCGCCCCGACTGTCACCACACGGGAGTATCGCAGATGAAACCGCAGGCACGCATGGCCGAAACTGTTGAAACGGCGGACGGCGGCTGGTCGTACGATCGGATCGCCGACGGCCGGCGGGCCTTCCTGTCGCCGTCGCTGGCAACCTTCACCGCCTACCGGCGACCGCTGGCGCTGAAGCGCGGCCGCGGCCAGTATGTCTGGGACATCGAGGGGCGCAGATATCTCGACTGCCTCGCCCAGAACTTGTGCATCAGCGTCGGCTATTCGCACCCGGCGGTGCTGGAGGCCGTTATCCGTCAGATGCGGGAGATCCAACATGTGACGACGATGTATTATCACGAGGCGCCGGTGGCGCTGGCACAGCGCCTGACGGCGCGTCTGCCGGCCGCCGACTATGTGGTGCATCTGGTCAACAGCGGCGCCGAGGCAATAGATCTGGCCGTCATGGCGGCGCGCCTCTATACCGGCAACCACGACATCCTGACGCTGAGGAGCGCCTATCACGGCATGCATTTCAGCGCGATGGCGGCAACCGGCCTGGCGGCCTGCCGCCAGCCGGTGCCGGCGAGCCCCGGCTTCATCTCGGTCGTCAATCCCGATGCCTATCGCGGGCCGTTCGGCGCCGATACCGAGGCCTATGTCCGCGAGATCGCCGAAACCATTGACACGGCGACGCCGGGCAACGTCGCGGCGATGCTGATCGAACCGATCCAGGGTTATGGCGGCGCGATACCGATGCCGCCCGGCTACATGCGCGAGGCGGCGGCTCTGGTGCGTGGCGCCGGCGGCGTGCTGATCGTCGACGAGGTGCAGACCGGCTTTGCCCGTACCGGCGCAGGATTCTGGGGGTTCGAAACGCATGGCGTGACGCCTGACCTCATCGCCATGTCGAAGGGGATCGGGAACGGCTTCCCGATCGCCGCCGTGGCGATGCGCCGCGACATCGCCCAGGCAATGACGGACAGGAAATTCTTCAACACCTACGGCTCCAACCCGATGTCGTGCGCCGCGGCACTCGCCGTCCTCGACGCGATCGAGGCCGAGGGGCTGCAGGCGAACGCCGCTCGCATCGGCGGCAGGATCGCCGAGGCCTGCGGTCGGCTCGCCGACCGGCACGAGGCCATCGGCGATGTCCGCGGCTCTGGCCTGCTGCTCGGCGTCGATATCGTCTCGGACCGCGGGAAGAAGACGCCGGACGGCGCGGCCGCCGGCGCCATCCAGGAGGGCATGCGCGAGCGCGGCATCATCCTCGGGCGTTCGGGACGCCATTCCAACGTGCTGCGCGTCAACCCGCCACTCTGCGTCGACGACAGCGACGTCGCCCATTTCGAGCAGGCGCTGGACGAAACGCTGTCGGCGTTGACGGCCGCGTAGTGCCCTTTTCGACCTACCGCCCCGACCTGATGGGGTCGGCCGTGCTCGCCGGGCCGTCGCGCATCGAGGCCGGGTCGATGCAGGAATTGCTGCTCACCTACACCTGCGGCGCCTTCGGCATCGACGACACCGGTTCCCTCAAGATCGGCCTCCGTTTCGCCACCGACATGGGCGAAGTCCAGTTCTCCGATCCCCGCGCGCCGGGCTACACGACGGCCGAAGCCTCCAACGGCGTGCCGCTGCAACTCGGATGGGAGTTCAAGCGCAACATCCGGCCGTGGAGCCGGTCGCTCTATGTCGGGGTTGCCGGCGACTACCTGTCGCCCGGTGACACCATCGCCATCCGCTTCGGCGACCGCCGGCAGGGCTCGCCCGGCATCAGGATGCAGACCTATTGCGAGAACGCCTTCGAGTTCCGGGTCTTCGTCGACGCGATCGCCACCTATGACTATGTCGCCCTGCCCGACAGTCCGAAGGTCGCCATCATGCCCGGACCGCCGGTCCACTGGCAGGCGGTGCTGCCGACCCGCGTGCGGGTCGGCGAACCGTTCCGGCTGGGGCTGAAGGGCGAGGACAAATGGCGCAACCCGGCGGATCTGACGGGCCGCGCCTTCCGCATCCGGCCCAACCCGGCCTTCTCGGGCCTGCCCGCGACGGTTGGCGCCGATGCGGGCGGCCGGGCCGTCGTGGTCGACGGGCTGCGCCTCAATTCGCCGGGCGAGCAGTTTCTCGAAATCGAAGCATCGGCAACGGGCGAAGTCTTCCGCAGCAATCCGGTCCGCAGTGACGCCGATGGCGACTTGGTCCACGCCTGGGGCGACACCCACGGCCAGTCGAACGAGACGCTCGGCACCAACGACATTCGCGAATATTTCACGTTCGGCCGCGACCTCGCGTTTCTGGACGTCATCGGCCACCAGGGCAACGATTTCCAGATCAGCGACGAATTCTGGGCCGAGTTGAACGAGACGACCCGCGCCTTCGACCGGCGCGGCCGCTTCGTCTGCATTCCGGGCTACGAGTGGTCGGCCAACACCGCCGTCGGCGGCGACCGCAATGTGCATTTCCTCGCCGAGGGCGAAAGGATCGTGCGCTCCTCCCACGCCCAGGTGGAAAGCCTGGCGACCGCGACCGATGACGCCTTCACCGCAAACGAACTGTTCTCGCGGCTCGATCCGGACCGATGCGTGGTCGCCGCCCATGTCGGCGGCCGCTACGCCGACATTATCCAGGCACACGACCCGGCGCTTGAGACCGCAATCGAAGTCCACTCGGCCTGGGGCACGTTCGAATGGTTGCTGGAGGATGCGCTGCGCCAGGGCTGCCGCGTCGGCATCGTCGCCAATTCCGACGATCACAAGGGCCGGCCGGGCGCGAGCTATCCGGGCGCCTCGTTCTTCGGGGCGATGGGCGGGCTCACCTGCTTTCTGGTGCGCGAACTGAGCCGGCCGGCGGTCTTCGACGCCATGCGCAGCCGGCGCCACTACGCCACCACCGGCACGCGCATGTTCCTCGACCTATCGGCGGAGTTCCCCGACCCCGTGCGGGTCTTCGACCAGGATCCCGCCTCGGGCGCGCGCAGCAGCGGTGTCGCCAGCCGCGTCGTGATGGGGGCCATCGTCGAAACGGCGAGCGATTCGGTCCGGTTCCTCGCCGACCTGTCGGGCACGGCGCCGATCGAGCGGATCGACCTGTTCGACGGGCTCGACTGCATCGAGACCATACGCCCGTGGGCATTGGATGGCCCCTCGCGCCGGCTGCGTGTTGTCTACGAGGGCGCCGCCTCGCGTGGCCGCTCGCGGGCCGTCCGATGGGACGGACGCATCGGCGTCGACGGCAACCGAATCGCGCGGGCGGCGATCCTCAACAACTGGAACCTCGACTACGGCATCCGTGACCAGCGGCCTGACGGCCTGTCGTGGACAGCGGTGACGACCGGCAATCAGGGTGCCATCGAACTTTGGCTTGAACATCCCGGCCAGGGACAGATACGGGTCGATACGCCGTTCTGCAGCGCCGAACTGGATCTCACCGGCTGGGACGGCGGCGAGCGGCGGGTCGACGCCGGCGGGCTCGGCCGCGGCCTGCGGTTGCTCGCCCTGCCCGAGACGATGGCGACGGCAACCGTCCGCTTCGAGCGGCAGATCGCCACACCACCCGGTACCGAGCGCCGCCTCCATCTGCGCGTCCGCCAGGTCGACGGTCACTGCGCCTGGACCAGCCCGGTCTACATCATCCGCAGCTAAGCGAACCGTCGGTTCGCACGCCTATACCGGCATCGAGCCGAGCCGGCTCATCAGGTCGACGACATTGGCGGCGCCGAACTTGGCCAGCAGCCGCGAACGGTAGGTCTCGACCGTCCTCGGCGAGATGGCGAGGATGCGGGCGATCTCCTTGGACGTGCGTCCATCGATCAGGTGCAGGATGATCTGGCGCTCGCGCGTCGACAGTTCGGTGATCGGCCGCATATCCGACAGATCGGCAAAACTCCACACCGCGCGCGCCAGCGGATCACCCTCGGTGGTCAGCGTGTGGCCGCGCACCCGGCACCAGAACAGCGTTCCGTCGGCGCGCGCCATCACCCGCTCGTCGGTGTAGCGGCCGGTCTCGCGCAGCGGTCTGACGCCGACATCGCGGATGCGCACGAACTCCTCGAAGGACGGATAGAGGATGGCGAAGCTCTGGTTGATCAGCGCCTCGCGGTCGAAGCCGAACATGCGGGCGAAGGCCGGGTTGCAGGCGCGAATGATGCGGTCCTCGGTCAGGACGAGGCCGATCGGCGCCATCTCGTAGGCAAGCCGGTCGAATTCCTCGTGTTTCTGCGGATCGCGCATGCGTGTTTCTACGATATTGCGGTGCAATGCAGATGGACGAATAGTAACAGCGCGTTCGCCGTCGCCAAATCGAAAATACCGGCGGCGATGGTGCGCGCACCGGGAGGACTGCCGCAATGAATCTGGCCGAATGGCTGGTGCGAAGCGCGACGCTTTATGCCGACCGACCGGCTCTGCTGCGCGGCGACGCCATCGTGGCGGACTATCGCGGCTTCGCGCGCATGGCGGCCAGCCTGGCTGGCGCGCTGCGCGAGCGCCACGGCATCGCGCCCGGCGACCGCGTCGCCATCCTCGCCGAAAACAGCGTCGAATACCTCATTGCCATGTACGGGGCCTGGATGGCCGGCGCGGCGATCGTCCCGGTCAACGCCAAGCTGCATGGCCGGGAGGCGGCCTGGATCATCGAGGATGCCGACGCCACGCTCGTCTTCGTATCGGAGCGTACCGCCGACGGCCTCGCCCCGTTCCTGCCGCCGACCTGCGGCGCACCGGTCGAACTCGGGTCGAAGGCCTTCGCGGCGATGACCGCCGGCGATCGGACGCTGGCGCCGGCGCCGAGGAGCCGCGACGACCTGGCGTGGCTGTTCTACACCTCGGGCACCACCGGCCGGCCGAAGGGCGTCATGATCACCCATGGCAATATCCACGCCATGGCGTTCGCCTATTTCGTCGATGTCGACCGGGTCGAGCGGACCGATGCGGCGCTCTATGCGGCACCGATGAGCCATGGCGCCGGGCTCTACAACGTCCAGCATGTGCTGCGCGCCGCCCGCCATGCCGTTCCCGAATCGGGCGCGTTCGACGCCGGCGAAGTCCTCGACCTGTCGAAACGTCTGGACAACGTCCACATGTTCGCGGCGCCGACCATGGTGCGCAGGCTGGTCGACGCGGCCCGATCGGCCGGCGACAACGGCCAGGGCATCCGCACCATCGTCTATGGCGGCGGCCCGATGTATCTCACCGACATCGTCGCGGCGGTCGAGGTGATGGGGCCGCGCTTCTGCCAGATCTACGGTCAGGGCGAATGCCCGATGACCATCACCGCGCTCGGCCGCGCGCTCGTCGCCGACCGCGTGCACCCGCGCTGGCGCGAGCGGCTCGCCTCCGTCGGCACGGCGCAGTCCTGCGTCGAGGTCGGCGTGGTCGACGCCAATGGCCGGCCGCTGCCGATCGGGGAAGCCGGCGAGGTGGTGGTGCGCGGCGCCCCGGTGATGGCCGGCTACTGGCGCAACGAGCGGGCGACCGCCGAGACGATCCGCGACGGCTGGCTGTGGACCGGCGATGTCGGCGCGCTCGACGGCGACGGCTTCCTTACGCTGAAGGACCGGTCCAAGGACGTGATCATCTCCGGTGGCACCAACATCTATCCGCGCGAGGTCGAGGAGGCGCTGCTCACCCATCCCGGGGTGCGCGAGGTCTCTGTCGTCGGCGTGCCCGACCCGCAATGGGGCGAGGCCGTCATCGCCTTCGTCGTCACCGCGCCCGGCGCGGCGGTGACGCCCGAGGCTCTCGACCGCCACTGCCTTGAACGCATTGCCCGGTTCAAGCGGCCAAAGGTCTACCGCTTCGTCGCCGAACTGCCCAAGAACAACTACGGCAAGGTGCTGAAGACGGAACTGCGCAGGATGTTCGAGACGACGAGGCAGGAGGCATGAACGGCGATCGCCACCTCGAGGGCCGCGCGGCGCTGGTGACCGGATCGGTCCAGGGCATCGGCCTTGCCATCGCCGAGGCGCTTGCCGCTGCCGGGGCGCGCGTCGCCATCCACGGGCTCGCCTCGCCCGATCAGGTTCGCGCCGCCGAGGCAGCGGTCCGCGCCGCCGGGGCGCCGGACGCGCGCTTCCTCGATGCCGATTTGCGCGACGTGGCGGCGATCGACGCGATGATGGCGGCGGCCGAGGCCTGGGGGCCGCTCGACATCCTCGTCAACAATGCCGGCATCCAGAAGACCGTCACGCTAGCCGAGGCGACCGCCGAAACCTGGGACGCGATCATCGCGGTCAACCTGTCGGCCGCGTTCCACACCATGCGCCTCGCCCTGCCCGCCATGGCGGCGCGCGGCTTTGGCCGCGTCGTCAACATCGCTTCGGTGCACGGTCTCGTCGCGTCCAGGGAGAAGGCGCCCTATGTCGCCTCCAAATTCGGTCTCGTCGGCATGAGCAAGGTGGCGGCGCTCGAATATGCGGCCGTCGGCGACCGCCTGAGCGGCGGCGTGACCGTCAACTGCATCTGCCCGGGCTGGACAGAAACAACGCTGATCGAACCGCAGGTCGCCGCCCGCGCCGCCGCCCATGCCGGCGACCGGACGGCCGGCATCGCCAGCCTGCTCGCTGAAAAGCAGCCGAGCCTGCGCATGTCCGACCCCGCCGAGATCGGTGCCCTGACGGCATTCCTGTGCCACCGCTCGGCCCACAACATCACCGGCGCCGCCATACCCGTCGATGGCGGCTGGACGGCCCAATAGCATCCACCACAAAGGAGGAGAATCGATGAAACGTCTTCTTTCAACGCTGGCACTGGCCGGCATGGTCGGCGCCGCCGCGCCGGCGGTGGCGCAGGACAGCGTCACCATCGCCCTGGTCCACGGCATCTCGGGCTCGCCGCTCGAGGTCTACTCCAAGCAGACGCACACCGGGTTCGAGCTCGGCCTCGAATACGCGACCAACGGCACCATGATGGTCAAGGGTCGCAAGATCGAGGTCATCAAGAAGGATACGCAGTTCAAGCCCGACGTGGCGCGCGCGCTGCTGGCCGAGGCCTATGGCGACGACGACGCGCTGATCGCCGTCGGCGACACCTCTTCGGGCGTCGCCACGGCGCTGCTGCCGGTCGCCGCCGAATACGAGCGCATCCTGCTGGTCGAGCCGGCGGTCGCCGACTCGCTCACCGGGCCCGATTCCAACCGCTACGTGTTCAAGACCTCGCGCAATTCCTCGATGGACATGCAGGCCCAGGCGCTGGCACTGAGCCCGGACGCCAACCTCTACGTCGCCACGCTCGCCCAGGACTATGCCTTCGGCCGTGACGGCATCGCTGCCTTCAAGGCGGCGCTCGAAGGGACCGGTGCCCATGTCGTCGCCGAGGAATACGTCCCCCAGCAAACCACCGACTTCACCGCGACGATTGAGCGCCTGACCAACGCCCTGAAGGACCAGCCCGGCCGCAAGGTGATCGTCATCTATGTGGCCGGCGTCGACGCGATGACGCCGCTCGCCGCCGCCGATCTCGGCCGCTACGGCATCGAACTGTCGACTGGCGGCAACATCCTGCCGGCGCTCGCCTCCTACAAGAAGGTGCCGGGGATGGAAGGCGCCATCTATTATTACTACGAGGCGCCGAAGAACGAGATCAACGACTGGCTGGTGGCCGAGCACCAGAAGCGCTTCGGCTCGCCGCCCGACTTCTTCACCGCCGGCGGCATGGCGGCCGCGCTTGCCATCGTCAAGGCGCTGGAAACGGCCGGGGAATGGGACACCGAGACGCTGATCAAGACCATGGAGGGCATGAGCTGGGAGACGCCGAAGGGCACCATGACCTTCCGGCCGGAGGACCATCAGGCCCTGCAGTCGATGTATCATTTCAAGATCAAGGTCGACGACAACGTCGCCTGGGCCATCCCCGAACTCGTGCGCGAGATCAAGCCCGACGAATTGAACGTCCCGCTCGGCCGCAACAACCAGGAATGACGGCCGACGGCGCCCGGGCGCTTGCTCGCCCGGACGCCCGCCCGCCTCTCCCGCCCCTCCCTCGGGAGGGGCGGACGGCCCGCCACGCATCATCAGACGCACGGGTACGGTCCCATGACCACGCCATCGATCGAGACGCGCAACCTGACCATCCGCTTCGGCGGCCACGCTGCCGTCAACGACGTGACCTGCGCGTTCCGTCCCGGCCAGCTCACCGTCATCGTCGGCCCCAACGGGGCCGGCAAGACCACCTACTTCAACCTGATTTCCGGCCAACTCACGCCGACTGCCGGTTCGATCCTGAAGGACGGCCGCGACATTGCAGCGCTGTCGCCATCGGCCCGCGCCAAGGCCGGTATCGGCCGCGCCTTCCAGCTCACCAACCTGTTCCCAAAGCTGTCGGTGCTGGAGAATGTCCGCCTCGCCGTGCAGGCCCGCCACCGGCTCGGACCGCGCCTCTTGCGCGCCGCCGGCTCGTTCGGTGTCCTGCGCGACGAGGCGATGCGCCACCTAGAGGCGACGCGGCTTGCCGAGGTCGCCCACATGCCGGCCGCCGCCCTGCCGCATGGCGACCAGCGCAAGCTGGAGGTGGCGCTGCTGCTGGCCATGGAACCGGACATCTTCATGTTCGACGAGCCGACCGCGGGCATGAGCGTCGACGAGGCGCCGGTGATCCTCGAACTGATCGCGGCAATCAAGCAGGACTGTTCCAAGACCATCCTGCTGGTCGAGCACAAGATGGACGTGGTGCGCGCGCTCGCCGACCGCATCGTCGTCCTGCACAATGGCGAACTGGTCGCCGACGGGGAGCCCGACGACGTGATCGCGCTGCCGATCGTACGCGAGATCTATCTGGGCGTGCCCGCCGGCGAGGAGGCCGCCTGAGATGAGCGACTACATCCTGCGCCTCGACGACGTCCACACCGACATCGGCCAGTACCACATCCTGCACGGTGTTTCCCTCAATGTGCCGGAAGGCGGCGTCTACGTCCTGCTCGGCCGCAACGGCGCCGGCAAGACGACGACGCTGCGGACCATCATGGGCCTGTGGCGGGCAAGGAAGGGCGCCATCGTCTTCCGCCACCACGACATCACTACGCTGCACACCTCGGCGATCGCCCGTCTTGGCATCGCCTATGTGCCGGAGAACATGGGCATTTTCGGACGGCTGACGGTCGAGGAAAACATGCGGCTGGCCTCCACCACCGGCCGCTTCGACGAGACCCGGCTCAAGCGCATCCACGCGCTGTTTCCCGCCATCGAGCGGTTCTGGGACAAGCCCGCCTGGTCGCTGTCCGGCGGCCAGAAGCAGATGCTGGCGATCTCGCGGGCGATCATCGAGCCGCGCCAGCTCATCCTCATCGACGAGCCGACCAAGGGCCTCGCGCCGGCGATCATCCGCGCCATGATCGACGCCTTCCGCGAGATCGCCGCCGACACCACCATCCTGCTGGTCGAGCAGAATTTCCTGTTCGCCCGGTCGCTCGGCTCGAACGTCTCCGTCATCGATGACGGCCGCATCGCCCACAGCGGCGGCATGGCCGAACTGGCCGCCGACAGCGCCCTGCAGACGCGGCTGCTCAGCCTCTCGCTCGACGCGCACCAGTAGGAGGTGGGAGATGAGCGCTGTCGCGTACGAACTCCGTTGCGTTTCACTCGCTGACGAAGCCACGCCGTGCAGTGGCCAGCATGCGACCTCCGGAGCGCCCGGCCGTTTCGGGCATGATGGGGGGGCGATCCACCGGCAGTCTGGCAAGGAAGGTCTCTCATGAAAACGGGAATGACCCTGGAACGCCTCGGCGGCGTCAACCTGCTGCCCATCGCCCTGATGATCGTCGCGCTGCCGCTAATCGGCTCGTTCTCGTCCTGGGCGACGCTGACCGTGGCGGGGCTGGCCATGGGCATGATGATCTTCCTGATGGCCTCCGGCCTCAGCCTCGTCTTCGGACTGATGGACGTGCTCAATTTCGGCCATTCGGCCTTCATCTCGTTCGGCGCCTTCATCGCCGCCACCGTGCTGGCGGCGCTTGCCGCCTGGATGCGGGCCGATTCGGTGACGCTCAATTTCCTGGCGCTGTTCGCCGCCATCGGCGCCGCGGCGCTGTTCGGCCTGGTTGCCGGCTGGTTCTTCGAGCGCGTGATCGTCAGGCCGGTCTATCGCGACCACCTGCGCCAGATCCTGATCACCATCGGCGCGCTGATCATCGCCGAGCAGCTCTTGCTGGCGATCTGGGGCGGCAGCCCGCTCCCTGTAGCCCGCCCGGCCATCCTCGAAGGTTCGATCATCCTCGGCGACGTGGCGATCGAGGTCTACCGCATCTTCGCCTTCTTCCTCGGACTTACCGTCTTCGTCGCGCTATACCTGACGCTCAACCGCACCCGTATCGGCCTATTGATCCGCGCCGGCGTCGAAAACCGGGAGATGGTCGAGTCGCTCGGCTTCCGCATCGACCGCCTGTTCATCGCCGTGTTCATGGCCGGCTCGGCGCTTGCCGCCATGGGCGGCGCCATGTGGGCCGGCTATCAGGGTCTCATCTCGGCCTCGCTCGGCGGCGAACTGCTGGTGCTGGTCTTCATCGTCGTCATCATCGGCGGGCTGGGCTCGATTGAAGGCTCGCTGCTCGGCGCGCTGATGGTCGGGCTGATGGGCAACTATGTCGCCTTCATCTTCCCGAAGCTGGCGCTCGCCTCCAACATGCTGCTGATGCTGGCGATCCTGCTTTGGCGGCCGTGGGGCCTGCGCCCGGCAATCACCCATTGAGGAGCGCGAGCGATGACCGACACCGCGCTTGTTTCTGCTCCGCCCGCCGACCGTGCCCGCACCGGTCGCCTGGTCGTGACCGTCGCCGTCGGGCTTGTCGGGCTGGCGCTGCTGCTGGCGCCGTTCCTGTTTCAGGACGTGCGCGCGGGACAGGTGGCGGCGCGCATCTGCATCTTCATCGTGCTGGTGGCGAGCTACGACCTGCTGATCGGCTATACCGGCATCGTCTCGTTCGCCCACACGATGTTCTTCGGGCTCGGCGCCTATGGCACCGCGATCGCGCTGAAGAACATCGGCCCGAGCTGGGGAGCGATCGCGCTCGGCGGATCGGCCGGCGTCGCCGTCGCCATCGTGCTGGCGGCGCTGATCGGCGTGCTGTCGCTCAGGGTCAAGGCGATCTTCTTCGCCATGGTCACGCTGGCGGCGGCGTCGGTGATGCTGGTGCTGGCCTCGCAATTGTCGGCCATCACCAATGGCGAGGACGGGCTGGTCTATTCGATCCCGAAGCTGCTGTCGCCGGCAACGCCGCTGCTGACCGACGCCGACGGCAAGGTGCTGAAGGTGTTCGGCGTGTCGATGAACGGGCGCATCGCCGCCTACTATTTCGTGTTCTTCGCCTGCCTTGGCCTGTTCTGGCTGATGACGCGCATCGTTCGTTCGCCGCTCGGCACCGTGCTGCAGGCGATCCGCGAGAACGAGTTGCGCGCCGAGGCGATCGGCTACCGCGTCGTCGCCTACCGCACCGCCGTCTTCGTGATCGCCGCCACCATCGCCGCGCTCGCCGGCATCCTGTGGGCGGTCTGGCTGCGCTACACCGGTCCCGACACGACGCTGTCCTTCGCCATCATGATCGACATCCTGCTGATGGTGGTGATCGGCGGCATGGGCACCATGGCCGGCGCGGTCATCGGCGTCGTGCTGATGAGCCTCGCCCAGTTCTACCTGAAAGACCTGATGGCGGCCGCCGCGGCGGCAACGGCGCCGGTTCCGCTGCTGCCGCATCTGCTGGAGCCCGATCGCTGGCTCTTGTGGCTCGGCCTCCTGTTCATCCTGCTCGTCTACTTCTTCCCGTCCGGCATCGCCGGCACCCTCATGAAGAAGGACGCCCACTGATGCCGGAATGCCGGTCCTCCTATGTTGCCGCGGGCGGCCACGAGATCCACGTCACCGAATGGGGCGACCCGGCCCGCCCGGCGCTCGTTATGTGGCACGGCCTGGCGCGCACCGGCCGCGATTTCGACGAGGCCGCCGCCGCGCTCGCCGACGACTATTTCGTCCTCTGCCCGGACACGCTGGGTCGCGGCCTGTCGGCCTGGGCCGGCGACGGGGCGGAGGACTATTCGTTCCAGGTGTTCGGTGACCACGCCATCGCGCTCATCGACCACTACGGCATCGCCAGCCTGCGCTGGATCGGCACGTCGATGGGGGCGCTGCTTGGCATCACGCTCGCCGGCGGCAGGCTCAGGGAGCGCATCAGCCGGCTGGTCGTCAACGATATCGGTCCGGTGCTGCCGCCGGCGGCGACCGAGCGCATTGTCACCTATGTCGGCGACCCGCCCAGCTTCGACACCATGGCCGAGATGGAAGGCTGGCTGCGCAAGGTCTATGCGCCCTTCGGCGCCAATACCGACGCCTTCTGGCGGCGCATGACCGACACCTCGTCGCGGCGCACCGATGCCGGCAGGGTGACCGTCCACTACGACCCGCGCATCGTCGAACACCTTCGCCGCAGACCGCAGGAATTCGTGCTGTGGGAGGATTGGGACCGCATTGCCGCGCCGACGCTGCTTTTGCGCGGCGAAGCGTCCGATGTGCTGCCGGCCGACACGGCCGCGGCAATGGCGGCGCGCGGGCCGAAGCCGCGCCTCGAACAGTTCGCCGGCGTCGGCCATGCCCCGACGCTGACCAGCGATCGCGAGATCGGCCTATTGCGGGCGTTCCTGGCCTGACACCAGGCCGTAAAGGCCGAGGAAGGTTTCGGCGATGGTCTCGGCGGCGAAGCCGCCGGCGCGCACATGCGCCGCCGCCTCGCGCCCCATGGCGCCGACGCGTTCGCGCTCGCCCGCCAGACGCTGCAACAGCGCGGCCAGTTCGTCGGCCTGCCCGGCCAGGTCCGAGCCGAGAAAGAAGCCGGTCCTGCCGTGGTCGATCAGCTCGCGGCTGCCGGCGAACGACGTCGCCACCGGCACGCAGCCCGCCGCCGCGGCCTCGATCAGGATGCGCGGCACCCCCTCATTGTAGCGGCTCGCCAGCACGACGACGTCGACGCCGCGCAAGAGTTCGCCCATGGCGTCGACCTGGCCGAGGAAGGTGACATGCGGGTGGGCGCCGAGCGCGCCGGGGGAGATGACGTCAGGATCGTTCTCGCTGAAGCCGGCGACCAGCATCTCGACCGCTTCGGGGTCCACCCGGCCGGCCGCTTCCAGAAACACTTCCAGTCCCTTGGCGCGCAGCAGCCGCCCGGCATAGAGCACCCGCAGCCGGCCGCGGGAGGGTTGGCGGTCGCAGGCGGCGAACTGGGCGAGGTCGACGCCGGTGCCGCGGGTCACCGTCACCCGGTCGGGCCGCACCAGGCCGCGCCGCAGCCAGACGTCGCGGTCGTGGCCGGTCTCGAAGGTGACCTGAGCGCCGCGCAGGGCGATGCGCAGGAAGGCCTCGACCAGAAGGCGGCGCAGCCATGCCCGGCTGCCGGTCCGCTCGGCCTGCGGTTCGTGCAGGCGGCCGAGGCCGGCCACCGTGACGACCACCCTGCCCCGCCAGCCCATGGCCCGCGCGGCGGCGGCGGCAAGGCCGCCATAGAGGTAGGGCTTGATGTTGATAAGATGAACGACCGCCGGCTGCTCCTCGCGCAGCACGGAGAAGACCGCGACAAACAGCCGCCAGTCGCGCGGCGCGTCGAAGCGGAAGCGCTCGATGTCGACCGGCCGGAAGGCGTAGTCGAGCCCGGCGCGGTCGCCGACCGGGGCGGCGAGCAGCACCGGCTCGGCGCCCGCCCGCTTGACCGCGCGGGCCAGGTGCTCGCGGTGATGGCGGAACGCGCCGAGCTCGTTGGCGACGAAAACGACCTTGCTCATCTGCCCTTCCTGCCCATGCCGCGCCGCGCAGTCGCGACGGCCGCTTGTGCCGCATGACGGGGCAGGCGCGCAAGCCCGGCCGCTGGCCGCTGCCGGCCGCCCCGACCCGAACCGAACCCGACCCGAGGCGCGGCGGCCCTCGATGCTGCCAGGCGCCTTGCCGCACCCGGCCAAAGCGTCTATGTACCGCCACCGACGCCGCCGGTCCTCCCGACCCGACCGCGGCACAGGAGAAGCCGATTTGCTGCAGCGCATGCCGAGCTCCGACCCGGTGGCCGTCTTTCCGGCCGGCTCGCCGACCGCCTCGGCGCTCGCCGATCTGACCGAGGGCCTGCGCGCCTGGCATCTGTGGGGGCGGCTGGCCTGGTACCAGGTGCGCGGGCAGTATCGCCAGTCGGTGATCGGCCCGCTGTGGCTCACGCTGAGCATGGCGGTGCTGGTCGGCTCGCTCGGCTTTCTCTACACCTATCTGTTTCACCGCGACCCGGCCGAGTACCTGCCCTATCTCGCCGGCGGCTTCGTGTTGTGGGGGCTGATCGCCCGCATGGTCAACGACGGCTGCAACGTGTTCATCGGCGGCAGCCAGTTCATCAAGCAGATCCGGCTGCCGCTGTCGCTGCTCGTCTACCGCATGGTGCTGAAGAACTTCATCATTCTGGCCCATCATTTCGTGGTGCTGGTCGCGGTGATGGTGCTGGTGCGGCTGTGGCCGGGCTGGGTCGGGCTGCTGGTGCTGCCCGGCCTGGCGCTTTTCGTGCTCAACGGGCTGTGGGTGGCGCTGCTGCTCGGCACGATTTCGGCGCGCTTCCGCGACGTGCCACCGGTGATCGGCAGCTTGCTGCAGCTATCGTTCTTCCTGACGCCGATCCTGTGGCACCCGGACATGCGGCCGGGCCTCACCTATGTCGTCAACCTCAACCCTTTCTACCATTTCATCCATATCGTGCGGGCGCCGCTGCTCGGCGAACTGCCGGGGCTGCACAACTATCTGGCGGCCGGCGCCATCACGCTCGCCGGCTGGACGCTCGCCTTACTGGTCTACCGGCGCTACCGCAACCGCATCGCCTACTGGGTGTGACAATGGCTCATATCCGTGTTGAGCGCATCACCGTCTCCTTTCCCGTCTACAGTGCCAGCGCGCGCTCGCTCAAGCGCGGCATGATCGGGCTGGCCACTGGCGGGCGCATCGGGCTCGACGGCGACCGCACCGTCCAGATCACCGCGCTCGACGACGTCGATCTCACCTTCGAGCATGGCGACCGCGTCGGCCTGATCGGCCACAACGGCGCGGGAAAAAGCACCCTGCTCAAGGTGTTGGCCGGAGTCTACGAGCCGGTGCGTGGCCGTGTGCGCTGCGAGGGCCGGGTCGCCTCGATGTCGAATCCGCGGCTTGGCATCGACCAGGACAGCACGGGCTACGAGAACATCTTCCAGCGCGGCCTGTTCATGGGACTGAGGCCACGCGAGATCGAGGCGCGCACCGACGAGATCGCGGCCTTTACCGAACTCGGCGACTATCTGGCGATGCCGGTGCGCACCTATTCGGCCGGCATGGCGGCGCGCCTGGCCTTCGCCATCTCGACCTGCGTCGAGGCCGACATCCTGCTGATGGACGAGTGGCTGAGCGCCGGCGACGCGGCCTTCGTCGCCAGGGCGCGCGAGCGTATGAGCGATCTGGTCGACAAGGCCGGCATCCTGGTACTGGCCTCGCATTCCGACAACCTGATCCGCGAGACCTGCAACAAGGCTCTGCTGCTCGAGCGCGGCAAGGTGGTGGGTTTCGGCCCGATCGACGACATACTCGCCATCTATCACGGCCGCAGGCAGGCGGCGCAGCCGGCAGCCGTCTCGTGAGCCGCGCCGGCAGCGCCAGACAAGGAGGCAATGTGGACGATACCGCCAATCTCGACGCCAGGATCGCCGCGCTGCGCGCGCTTCCGGCCGGGCAGGACCGCCAGGATGACCTGCAGGCGCTGTTTGCCGCCTTGCGCGCCAGGGGCATGGCGATCCCGCCCGATCTGGAGGAGCGCTCCGTGCGCCTCATCGTCGCGGCGGAGCCGGAAAACCAGGGTGTGCTGCAGCGCCTGTTCGAGTTGTTGGCGGTGCAGGGCAAGGAAATCCCGCCCGAACTGGAGGAGCAGGCACTGCTCTTCATTGCACGCGACCGGCCCGACGATTTGGGTACGCTGCTGCGGCTGTTCGAGGTCATGCGCCTCCAGGGCAAGGCAATCCCCTTGGATCTGGAGGAACAGTCGCTGCGCCTGATCGTCCGCGACCGGCCGGACGACGAGGACGCCCTGTTACGCCTCTTCAAGATGTCTCGAAAACAGGGCAAAGCAATGCCGGCGGAACTGGAGGAGCAGGCGCTGCGGCTGATTGTCCGCGACCGGCCGGAGGACCGGGATTCCTTGCTGCGCTTGTGCGACGTGCTGCGGGTACAGGGCAAGGAAATCCCGCCCGAGATACACGAGCGCTCGCCGCTCCGTATCTCCGACCTCCATCCGTTCATGTCGCGCCAGGACGTCTTTCGTACCCTCTACCTCGCGGTCGAATATGTCTACGGCACCGGCGTCGAGGGCGACATCGCCGAATTTGGCACGATGACCGGATGGTCCGCCGAGGTGCTGGCCAAGGCCATGGCGACGTTCGGCGAACGCCTCGGCTACGCCGACCTTGCCCATGGCATCGCCCCCCGCCGGCTGATGCTGTTTGACAGCTTCGTGGGCCTGCCGGCGGCCTCCACCGACATCGACCGCAATGCACTGCATGTGCGGGTCGGGCTCTGGGCAGAACGGACCTGCTCGGGCCTCACGTCGGAGCAACTGGCGCGGCTGTGCGGGCGCCACCTGCCCGCCGAACAGGTCCGTATCGTCGAGGGCTGGTTTTCCGAAACCCTGCCCACCTTGCCGGAAGGGCAGGTCTTCGGGCTTGTCCATATCGATTCCGACCTCTACGAGTCGGCCCGCGATGTGCTGGTCTGGATGTTCGAGAACGATGCCTATGCCGATGGCTGCGCGTTGCTGTTCGATGACTGGGATTGCAACCGCGCCTCGCCGGAATTCGGCGAACGCAAGGCGTGGAGCGAGATCGTCGATCGCTTCAATCCGCAGTTCACCGACTGCGGTCCTTATGGCTTCGTCTCGCGCCGCTTCATCCTGCACCGGCCGCGCGTTACCGGCTGGCGCGGCTAGCAGTCGATCTGCCGCTCGCGCAACTCGGCCACGACCTCGCCTGAGCGGACAGATCGGCGCCCGCGATGCGGTCGCTTCCCACGGCGGCCTGCGCGCATTTGCCCCGCGCCACCCGCTTGCCAGTGGGTAGAAAAACCTTGATAGACCGGAGCGGATTTCCTAACTTGATCGGCGCAGGGGCGCGATCGACCAACCCGTTCGGGGGAGGATGACATGTCGGCAATGTGCGGTTGCGCGCTGTGCGGTGGCGGCTTCGGCGAGGTCGCCCACAATGAGTTCGGCTCGGCCCCGACCGTGTCGCTGAACCATACCCAGGCCGGCGTCCAGATAACCCGCAACGTGTTCACGCAAAGCCGCACCTGGTCGAACGTGCTGGGCCAGGGTACCACGGTCTCTTGGGCGTTCCGGCGGTTCCTCCCGGACTACAACCAGAACGTCGGCAACTACACCACCTTCTTCGCCGCGCAGGAAGCGGCGGCGCGGCTGGCGCTGGCGCTGTGGGCGGACGTCGCCAACATCAAGTTTGTCAACCAGCCGAGCGTCACCAACGACACGGCTACGATCCTGTTCGCCAACTTCAATTCGGGCGACAGCTTCGCCTTCGCCTATTTCGCCAGGCTTGGCCAGACCGCCGGTAACCAGGCGCCGGGCGATGTCTGGCTCGGCACCCACAATTCCGGCCTCGACAGTTCCGACGACTACAATCTGCTGCGCTACGGCTTCACCACCATGATGCACGAGATCGGCCACGCCATTGGCCTCGAGCATCCCGGCAACTACGACGCCTCGCAGGGCACGTTCACCTACAACAACCATGCCGAGTATATCCAGGACACCCGCCAGTACACGGTGATGAGCTATTTCGGCGCCGAAAACACCGGCGCCAATCATGGCGGCTTCTTCCCGACGACGCCGATGCTGCACGACATCGCGGCGATTCAGCGCCTCTATGGCGCCAACAACAGCACGCGCAAGGGCAACACCGTCTACGGCTTCAATTCGAACGCCAATCGCCGCATGTTCCGGATCGCCAACGCCAGCCAGCAGGTGATCTTCTGCGTGTGGGACGCCGGTGGCAACAACACCTTCGACTTCCGCGGCTACAGCCAGAACCAGCGCATCGACCTGCGGCCGGGCCAGTTCTCCAATGTCGGCGCCCTGACCAAGAATGTCTCAATCGCCTTTGGCACGATCATCCACAACGCCATTGGCGGCAATGGGCACGATGTCATAATCGGCAATAGTGCCAACAACAGGCTGTACGGCCTCGGTGGCAATGACGTGTTCAGGCCGTTGGGCGGCAACGACCAGATTTTCGGCGGCGCCGGCACCAACCGGGTCTTACTGAGCTTCTACTGCAACTGGTACCGCATCAGGCGCAACGCCAACGGCCAGTGGGTCGTCGCTGACGCTAGTGCCCAAAGGACCGATGGTGTCAACGCGCTCACCCAGATCCAGCAGTTGACTTTCAAGGCGTTCAACGCCGCCCACTACAATCTCAGCCAGTTCGCGCAGAGCCCGGCCTATGCCAGTGCCATCGTCGCTGCCAAGGCGGTCGGCCAGGGCAAGACCTTCGCCGTGCAGGGTTTGTTCCGCATGATCGACTTCCGTGGCCAGGCGCTGCGGCGTGTGCGTGTGGGCGACTTTGCCGGCGGGGGGCAGCTCATACTGGACGGCAACGTGCTTGCGGCCAACGTCAACCACACCCTGACCCTTGGCCAATGGTCGCGCCTGCAATATCGCGGCGGGTCGGCCGGCGCCGACCGCATCCGTCTCGTCGTGCTGACCCAGGACATGAAGTGGAGCAACTGGACCTTCATCAACGTCCAGAACACCGGCCTGGGCGGCGCGCTGGCCGGTACCGCCAAGGCCACCAAGCCGACGACGGCGGCCAAGGCCGTGTTCGTGCCGCAGCCGAGCGCCCAGCGCTCCCCCGAAGCCGAGGTGAGCGCGATGGCCTTCCACAGCGTCGACAACCCGTTCAAGCGGCCGCAGAACGTCGGCATGCTGGTCGGAGGCGACCTGGTCTGATCCGGGTTCATCCGGCATCGCACGGCGCGCGCTGAGCCGGCCCGACGACCCCTCGCGCCTCTACGGCCGCCGCCGCGCCAGGCCTCGGGTGCCGCCGCCGGCCGGCGGACTGTCCGGCGCGGCCCTCGACGAAACGCTATTGCGATTGTGCGCGCCACGGGGCACGTTTGCGCGACCCGTTCCATCGCCACGCGGAGAGTGTTCATGGATGAGTATTTCGCTGACGGCATTGTCCAGGTCGCCGTCACCGGCACGGTCGTGCGCATCGATTTCGGCACCCATGCGATGCCCGACGAGGACGCCCCGCCACAGCCCGAACAGCAGAACGACGCGCCGCCGATCATGCCGCGCATGCGCCTCGTCATGCCGGTCGAGGGCTTCGGCCAGTCGGTCGCGCTGCTCGAACAGGTGCTGGCCAAGCTGATCAGCGATGGCGTGCTGACCCGGCTGCCCGGCAACCAGGGGCCGGTCGCGGCAGCGCCGCGCCCCGGCCCGGTCGCCTCGCCCGCCCCGCCGGCCGGCGGCCGCTCGCCCAACTTCCCGTCATGAGCGGGCGCTAGCCAGGTGAACGCGGGCTTCCCACCGGCTCGCAGTCCGGCTGCCGCGGCGCCGGTGGGTCAGGCGGCGCCGGCCGCGGACGAACCGCAGCAACGGCCGCCGCCGCTGCACACCAATGTCCGCGTGCTGGCGGCGATCGCCCGCCATCTCGGCGTCGACGTCGACGCCAAGCGGCTCGTCCACGACCATGCGCTCGACGCCGAGCCCGGCCTGCAGCAGCTCATCGCCATCGCCCAGGCCCAGGGCCTTGCCGCCCGCCATGTGCGCATGCGCTGGCGCCAGCTCAAGCGGGCGCGGTCGGTGCTGCCGGCGCTTGCCCGCCTCGCCAACGGCAATGCGGTGGCGCTCATCGACATCGCCGACGACGACTCGGTGACGGTGGTCGACCCGCTGGCGCCGGCCGGCGGCCGCCTCACGCTCGAACGCAAGAGCTTCGAGGCGAGCTGGCAGGGCGACGTCGTCCTCATCAAGCGCGCCGCCGGCAGCGGCGAGGAGCGCGAGACCTTCGGCTTCGGCTGGTTCCTGCGCCAGCTCGTGCGCGAACGCCGCCATTTCCGCGATGTCATCATCGGCGCCTTCTTCGTCAATC
>BOKV01000021.1 GCA_016861165.1 Alphaproteobacteria bacterium
CACATTCGCGGCGTCATCCCGGCCAAGCGAGCACCGATCTCGCGCTTGCGCGAGATCGGCATTGATAGATGCCCAGGTCGGCAACAGCCGACCTGGGTGCGAGCGCGAGCCGGGATCCATATCCCCGCTGATCGAGATGCGGAAACACGGAGGTTATGGATCCCGGCTCTCGCTTCGCTCGGCCAGGATGACGCCCAGAGTCAGCCTTCTGACACAGTAGGACTAAAGCGGCCGCTTGATCCGGCGTGCGATCACGCCGACGATCCCTTCGCGGAACAGCAGCACGCACGCGACGAAGATCACGCCCTGCACGACCAGGACCCAGGCGCCGAGCGTCGCCAGATAGTTCTGCATGGTGATGATGACCAGCGCGCCGACGATCGGGCCGAACACCGTGCCGAGACCGCCGACCAGGGTCATCAACACGACCTCGCCCGACATGGCCCAGTGGACGTCGGTGAGCGAGGCGAGCTGGAACACGATCGCCTTGGTGGCCCCCGCGAGGCCCGAGAGCGCGGCCGACAGGACGAAGACCATGAGCTTGTATTGGTTCGCGCGATAGCCGAGAGAGATCGCGCGCGGTTCGTTGTCGCGGATCGCCTTGAGCACTTGCCCAAACGGGGAGTGGACGATGCGGTAGATCAGCAGCACGCCGCCGAGGAAGATCGCGGCGACCAGCCAGTAAAGCGCCATGTCGTCCGCGAGACTGATCAGGCCGAACAGCTTGCCGCGCGGTACCGCCTGGATGCCGTCCTCGCCGCCCGTGAATTTCGCCTGCAGCGAGAAGAAGTAGACCATCTGCGCGAGCGCAAGCGTGATCATCGCGAAATAGATGCCGAGCCGGCGGATCGCGAGCGCGCCGAACACCAGGCCGAGCAGCCCCGCAGACCCGGCGCCGAACAGGATTGCGAGCTCCGGCGTGAAGCCCCAGACCTTCGCGGCATAGGCGCAGATGTAGCTCGCCGAACCGAAATAGGCGGCGTGCCCGAACGACAGGAGGCCGCCATAGCCGAGCAACAGGTTGAAGGCGCAGGCGAACAGCGCGAAGCACAGCACCTTCATCACGAAGACAGGGTAGAGCACGAACGGCGCCGCCACCAGAATGGCGACGAGGCCGATGAAGATGGCACGGTGCAAGGCCGCGGCCTGCGCCGGTTCCGAATAGGCGGGCGTCCCGATCGCCGCATCGCTGAGGGTCGCCATCACGCAGTCCTTCCGAACAGGCCGGCCGGCTTCACCAGCAGCACGATCACCATGATCACGAAGATCACGGTCGCTGCCGCCTCGGGATAGAACACCTTGGTGAGGCCCTCGATCAGCCCGAGCGCGAAGCCGGTGACGATGGAGCCGAGGATCGAGCCCATGCCGCCGATCACGACCACCGCGAACACCACGATGATGATGTCGGCGCCCATGATCGGATTGACCGAGTAGATCGGCGCCGCGAGCACCCCCGCGAGCGCGGCGAGCCCGACCCCGAAGCCGTAGGTCAGCATCACGAGGCGCGGCACGTTGATGCCGAACGCCTGCACCAGGGTGGGGTTCTCGGTCGCGGCGCGCAGGTAGGCGCCGAGGCGGGTCTTCTCGATCACGAACCAGGTCGCGATGCAGACCGCCAGCGACGCCACCACCACCCAGGCCCGGTAGTTCGGCAGGAACATGAAGCCGAGATTGCGCCCGCCCGAGAGCGCTTCCGGGATGTCGTAGGGCAGCCCCGACACGCCGTACTGGTTCTGCAGCAGGCCCTGGAAGATGAGCGCCAGGCCGAAGGTCAGCAGCAGGCCGTAGAGATGGTCGAGGTCGTAGAGGCGCGAGATCAGCAGCCGCTCCATGGCGACGCCGATCGCGCCGACCGCGACCGGGGCGAGCAGGAGCGCCCACCAGTAGCCGATGCCCGCATAGTTCAGGAGCATCCAGGCCGCGAAGGCGCCCATCATGTACTGGGCGCCGTGGGTGAAGTTGATGATGTTGAGCAGGCCGAAGATGACGGCGAGCCCGAGGCTCAGCATCGCATAGAAGGAGCCGTTGATCAGTCCGAGCAGGAGTTGCCCGAACAGCGCCTGCGGCGGAATACCAAGGAGCTCGAACATGGGGAGCCGACGATCGAGGCGAGAAAGGGGAGGGCAGGCGCCGGCGAGCCGGCGCCTGCCGCGGTGGAGGATCAGCCCTTGACCAGCGGGCAGCCCCCGTCCTTCAGCGGACGGAACGCCTCGGCGGCCGGGATCGTGGCGAGGAGCTTGTAGTAGTCCCAGGCGCCCTTCGACTCCTGAGGCTTCTTCACCTCGAACAGGTACATGTCGTGGATCTTGCGGCCGTCGGCGCGCAGCTGGCCCTTCCCGAACAGCGGGTCGTCGGTCGGCATCTCCTTCATCTTGGCCATGACCTTGGCGGCATCCTTGCTCTTCAGGGCGTCGACCGCCTTGAGATAGTGCAGCACTGACGAGTAGACGCCGGCCTGCACCATCGTGGGCATCTTGCCGCCGTGCTTCTCGGCGAAGCGCTTCGACCAGGCACGGGTCCCGTCATTGAGGTCCCAGTAGAACGCCTCGGTCAGCACCAGGCCCTGGGCGGTCTTGAGGCTGAGCGCATGCACGTCGGCGATGAACATCAGCAGCCCGGCGAGGTTCTGGCCGCCCTGGGTGATGCCGAACTCGGCCGCCTGCTTGATCGAGTTGATCGTGTCGCCGCCCGCATTGGCGAGCCCGATCACCTTGGCCTTGGAGGCCTGGGCCTGCAGCAGGAACGACGAGAAGTCGCGGCCCGGGAACGGGTGACGCACGGTGCCGACGACCTTGCCGCCCGCGGCCTTCACGACGTTGCCGGTGTCGCGCTCGAGCGCATGGCCGAACGCGTAGTCGGCGGTGAGGAAGAACCAGGTGTCGCCACCCTTCCTCACCATGGCGCTGCCGGTGCCGTGTGCGAGCGACCAGGTGTCGTAGGTCCAATGCGCGGTGTTTGGCGAGCACTGCGCGCCGGTGAGGTCCGAGGCGGCCGCGCCCGAGACGAGGAAGATCTTGTTCTTGTCCTTGGTGATCTGGTTGACCGCGAGTGCGACCGAGGAGGTCGGCACGTCCGCGACCACGTCCACGCCGTCATTGTCGTACCACTGGCGCACGATGTTGGAGCCGATGTCCGGCTTGTTCTGGTGGTCGGCCGAGATGATCTCGACCTTGATGCCCTTCTCGGCGGCCTTGAAATCCTCGACCGCCATCCGCGCGGCGACGACCGAACCTTCGCCGGCGACGTCCGCATAGATGCCCGACCGGTCGTTCATCACGCCGATCTTGATCGCGACCTCCGCATGGGCGGCGCCGGCGAGCATGCCGGCGAACGCGGTGGCGAGCAGCAGCTTTTTCACAGTCATTCAACTCCTCCTGGCCTTGTTGTCGCTACACACCGAGATAGGTGTGCAGCCTGTCGAGGTTCTTCTCGATCTCTGCGTTCGGGATCATGTCGATGACCCGGCCTTGCTCCACGATGTAGTGTCGGTCGGCGACCGTGGCAGCGAAGCGGAAATTCTGCTCCACGAGCACGATCGTGAAGCCCTCGCGTTTCAGGCGCGCGATGGTGCGTCCGATCTGCTCGACGATCACCGGAGCGAGGCCCTCGGTCGGCTCGTCGAGCAGCAGCAGCCGCGCGCCGGTCCGCAGAATGCGCGCGATCGCGAGCATCTGCTGCTCGCCGCCGGACAGTTTCGTGCCCTGGCTGGCGAGGCGTTCCTTGAGGTTCGGGAACAGCTCGAAGATCTGGTCCTGGGTGAGGCCGCCGGGCCTCACCTGCGGCGGCAGCATGAGGTTCTCGGCGACCGAGAGGCTCGCGAAGATGCCGCGCTCCTCCGGGCAGTAGCCGACGCCGAGCCGCGCGATCGTGCGCGACGGCAGCGCGATGGTCTCGACGCCGTCGTAGACCACCGAGCCCGTGCGCTTCTTCAGGATGCCGATGATGGATTTCAGGGTGGTCGTCTTGCCGGCGCCGTTGCGGCCGAGCAGGGTCACGACCTCGCCCGGCCGGACGTCGAATGAGACGCCGTGCAGCACGTGCGATTCGCCGTACCAGGTTTCCAGCTCCCGCACGGCGAGCAGCGGCGCCGCGTCCGCGCCGGGTGCGAGGGCGCGCGCCGTCTCACCCATGGCCGACCCCGATATAGGCCTCGATCACGCGCGCGTCCTTGGAGACCTCGGCATAGTCGCCTTCCGCCAGCACCCGGCCGCGCGCCAGCACCGTGATGCGGTCCGAGAGCGAGGCGACCACCGAGAGGTTGTGCTCGACCATCAGGACCGTCCGGTTGGCGGCGAGCCGTCGGATCAGCCCCGCGATCCGGTCCACGTCCTCGCGCGCCATGCCCGCCATCGGCTCGTCGAGCAGCATCAATTCGGGATCGAGCGCGAGCGTGGTCGCGATCTCGAGCGCCCGCTTGCGTCCGTAGGGGAGCTCGACGGCCGGCACGGCCGCGAAGCCGGCGAGGCCCACGGCCTCCAGCAGGGCCAGCGCTTCGCTGTCGAGCTGGCGCAGCACGCGTTCGGTGCGCCAGAAATCGAAGGAGCCGCCACGCTTGCGCTGCAGTGCGATGCGCACGTTCTCGATCACGGTGAGATGGGGAAACACCGCCGAGATCTGGAACGAGCGGACCATGCCGCGGCGCGCGATATCGGCCGGCGCGAGGCCCGTGATGTCCTCGTGCTTGTAGGTGATACGGCCCCTGGTGGGCGCGAGGAACTTGGTCAGGAGGTTGAAGCAGGTGGTCTTGCCGGCCCCGTTGGGGCCGATCAGGGCGTGGATCGTGCCTCGACGGACCTCGAGATTGACATCATTGACAGCCGTGAAACCCTTGAAATCCTTGGTCAGGCCTTCGGTCGCAAGGATCACGTCGCCAGCCATGCACGCCTGCTCCCTTGCCGGGATCTTCTTGTTGCGGCGTCCCGGCGTTCGTGTTCTGCCCCGCCGCGAGCCGCAGAGTCAATCAGCGGCCCGCTGCAGGCCTGGAGTTCCATGGTAATGGGCGGGGCGACCTCGGGGAAGGCGCGACGCGTCGTCACATGGAGGCCTGGCGCGCCTCGCCGGCGCGGCTGAGGCGGTCGAGGTGCTCGCGGATATGGGCGGCCTCGGCCGGCGTGTTGGCGAGCGCGATCGCGCGGTCGAAGGCGATGCGCGCCTCCTCGCGGCGGCCGAGCTCCTCCAGCAGCGCGCCCTTGACGCCGTGGAAATAGAAGTATCCCGCGAGCTGGTCCTCGAGCGGCTCGATCATGGCGAGCGCCGCCTCGGCGCCGCGCAGCCGGGAGACCGCCACCGCGTGGTTGAGGGTGACCACCGGCGAGGGCTGCACCCGCGCGAGCACGCCGTAGAGCGCGTCGATCTCGGCCCAGTCGGTGTCGGCGAAACGCGCCGCATGGCTGTGCACCGCCGCGATCGCGGCCTGGAGCTGGTAGGGGCCGGGCCGGCGATGGCGCAGGGCCTTCTCGACCAGCGCGAAGCCTTCCGCGATCAGGTCGCGGTCCCACAGGCCGCGGTCCTGGTCCTCCAGCAGCACGATCGCGCCGGCGGAATCGAGCCGCCCGGCCGCGCGCGCATGCTGCAGCAGGAGCAGCGCCGTCAGGCCCATGATCTCGGCCTCGCTCGGGAACAGCCGCAGCAGCAGCCGCGCGAGGCGGATCGCCTCCTCGCACAGCGGCGCGCGCACGTGGACCTCGCCGCCGCTCGCCGCATAGCCTTCGTTGAACAGGAGGTAGATCATGGCCGCGACGGCGCCGACCCGCTCGGCGCGCTCGACCGGCCCGGGCGCCTCGAACGGGACGTCCGCCTGCGCGACGCGCCGCTTGGCGCGCGTGATGCGCTGCTCCATGGCGGTCTCGCTCACCAGGAAGGCGCGCGCGATCTCCTTCACGGTCAGGCCCGAGACGATGCGCAGCGCGAGCGCGATCTGCTGGGTCGCGGGCAGCTCGGGATGGCAGCAGATGAACAGGAGCCGCAGGATGTCGTCGCGGTAGTGCGCATCGTCGATGCGCTCGGCGAGCGGCGTCTCGACGTCGTCGAGGTCGGAGATCGCGTCGTCCTCGGGCAGCGTCTCGAGCCGCTTGCCGCGGCGCACCTCGTCGAGCGAGGCGTTGCGGCCGACCAGGATCAGCCAGGCAGCCGGATCGCGCGGCGGGCCGTTCACGGGCCAGCTCCTGAGCGCGCGCAGGCAGGCCTCCTGGAACGCCTCCTCGGCGGTGTCGAGATTGCGGAAGTAGCGCAGCAGCGCGCCGACCGCCTGGGGACGCGCGGAGGTCAGCGCCGCATCGATCCAGGCGAGGTCGCTCATGGTGCGGCGCTCCCCGGCTTGAAGGTGCGGACCGGCCGGATCTCGAACGCCCCGCTGTCCAGCATCTCCCGCGCGACCGCGATCACCTCGTCGAGGGAATCGCAGTCGACCAGGTAGAAGCCGAGCAATTGCTCCTTGGTCTCCGCGAAGGGGCCGTCGATGACGAAGGGTTCGCGCCCGGTCCGCACCGTGGTGGCGGCCGTCGTGGGCATCAGCCGCGCCACCGGCCCGAGCCTGCCCTTCGCGGCGAGCCGATCCGTCACGACCGCGCGCCTGGCCAGCACCGCGTCGTCCTGCTCCTTGGTCCAGGAATTCACCTCGGCCTCGGAATGATAGCAGAGGATGGCGTAGAGCATCGGCGTCTCCCTTCTCTTCCGACCGAGGACGGACGGGCCGCGGCCCGTCCGACAGTGCCGACCCGGATTATTGCATGCGACGCTTCGGTCAAGCCGCGGTGCGGTCCGCACGGGCGCCGGGAACGGTCCCTTGTCCTAGGCGGCGCCCCGATCGCCCAGCGCGTCCCATCTGGCGCGGGTCTCGGCCATCTCGGCGAACAGCCAGTCGCGGAAGGCGCGCATCTTGGGCCGGGTCTCGTGGCCCTTGGGGCAGACGAAGTGATAGGCGAGGTCGATCGGGAGTTCCGGACCGAAAGGCTGGACCAGCCGCCCGGTGTGCACGTCGTCCGAGGCGATCAGCTTGTGGGTGAGCGCGACGCCGGCGCCTGCGACCGCTGCATCCAGGGCATGGTCGGCGGCATTCACCCGCAAGCCGCGCGTCGCATCGATGCCGTCGGCGCGGGCGAGCCGCAGCCATTCCTCCCACAGCGGCGCCTTCGGCGCCGACAGCGGCACGTCGTAGTGGATCAGCGGAAAGCGGGCGAGGTCCTCGATGCGCCTCAGGCCCGCCTCCACCAGCCGCGGGCTGCACAGCGGCACCACCGAATCCCGGAACAGGAGCTCCACGTGAAACCCCGGATGGATGCCCTTGCTGAGCCGGATCGCCACGTCGACCCCGTCGTTGAGGAAGTTGGCGTAGCTCATGCTGGAGGCGACGCGGGCGTCGATCTCGGGATGGGCGCTGAGGAAGCGCCACAGGCGCGGCACCAGCCATTTGGCGGTGAGCCCGGGGGTGGCGCTGATCACGAGGAAGCGGTCGTCCCGGGCGCGGTCGAGCCGGGCGATCGCGTCGCGCAGGCTCTCGAAGCCCGCATGCAGGCCCGGATAGATCAGCCGCCCGGCCTCGGTCAGGTCGATCGCGCGCGTGCGCCGGTGGAACAGCGTGACGCCCAGCTGCCGCTCGAGGGCACGGATCTGGTGGCTGAGCGCCGCCGGCGTGACGTGCAGCTCCTCGGCCGCCTTGGCGAAGCTCAGGTGGCGCGCGATGGCCTCGAAGGCGCGCAGGGCATTGAGCGGGGGCAGGGGGATCATGGATGAGAATTGCTCAGCTATAGGAGGAAGGAATATCGTTTGTCGAATGCGAATGCCAGCGGGATTCTCCAGGCCACGCGTGATCCTCGTGTTGAGGATTGCTCATGAATTGGAGAACCCCCATGGCCCCCACCCAGGTTCCGGCTTCGGACCCGTGGCTGTTCGCGCTGGCGCCCCTTGCGGGCTGGCCCGACGCGGCGGCTCCTCGCGTCTCCCGTCTCGCGCGCCTGTGGACGCGCTTCCGCTCCTGGCACGCGCGCCGCGCCACCGAGCGCGTGCTCGCCTCCCTGGACCGCGACACCCTGAAGGATCTCGGCATCGCGCCGAGCGAGATCGCGTCCCTGGTCCACGGCGAGCACGACCGGACCCGGCGCTACGACGAGAGCTGGTGGCGCCGGCGTTAGCGGATTTTCCCCCGAAGCGGGCACCGGTTCGGCGCAGAAGATGCGACCGGATCCTGGATGCCCCTTCCAAGCCGGGCTCCGAGGCGGCACACAATCCGCGCAGCCGTGCCCCATGACGGGCGCGCGGGTCCACCGCAACGGAGATCGGCATGGCGTGGCTCGTCCTCATTCTCGCGGGTCTGTTCGAGGTCGCCTGGGCGGTCGGGCTCAAATACACCCACGGCTTCACGCGGCTCGTCCCGAGCCTGTGGACGCTGGCCTCCATGGTCGCGAGCCTCGGCCTCCTCGGCCTGGCGCTGCGGAGCCTGCCGCTCGGCACCGCCTATGCGGTCTGGACCGGCATCGGCACCATCGGCACGGCGCTGCTCGGCATCGTCCTGTTCCAGGAGTCGACCGAAGCGATGCGCCTCGCCTGCATCGCGCTCATCCTCCTCGGCATCGTCGGCCTCAAGCTCGTGACGCCGTAGGGTCGCGGGCCCGGCGGCCGCCGACCCGCGGCCGCGTCCGCCGCGTGTGATCCGCCTCACGCTCGCGATCCGGAGAATCCCTGTAGGCTGGCGCGACGTGGCGCACGTTAGCCGACCGTTAACCTTGTGGGACCCTAATTGCACCAGAGCCATCCGGCAGGACACCGCTGATCGCCAAGCGGCCCGCCTGACGGAGGAGGGGCGACATGGCGACAGTGATCACATTCCCGACGGAACTCCGCGCTCCGCGTGATGCAGAGGCCGCGGACCGCCCGGCTGGATCTGCGACCATCATCATCCTTCCGGTGGTCCGGATCGAGCGCCACGCCGAGCCTGCGCTCGGTCCCGAAACGACCTCCGCAAGCGGCCGCAAGCGCCGCCGCCGCTCGCCGCGCTCGTGAGCCCGCCGGCGGCATCGGCCCGGCCGCGCGCCCCTCGTCGCCTGCGCCTCTCGCGGGCCGCCTTCCTGATCGCCGTCGCATCGACCTCGTCGGCCTGGACCACCGGCGATTTCGGCAGGCCGCGCTCCCTGTTCGGCGAGGAGGAGTTCTGGCCGCCGACCATCCTCGGCTTTCCCCTGACCCCGCCGGTCGGGACTCCCGCCGCGATGGGCCTCACCGACGACGAGCGGCTGCTGCGCAACCTCGCCTATCCGCTCCTGATCCCGCCCCACGAGGGCGAGCTCTGGGCCGTCCTGCCGATCGAGGTCACCTATGCGGCCGTGCTCGAGGACGACGGTCCGCCCTACGATCACCGCACCTATGCGGCGCGGCTCCTGTCGCTGCCCGTGCGCTCGCCCGCCTCCCGCTACGCCCGCCTGATCGACGACATCCGCAACGACATGCTGCGCATGGAGCGCTTCTTCGCCACCGCGCGCAGCGTCGCCGACATGGACCACAAGCGCGAGCGCAGCCTCGCCTTCCTCTCCGAGCTGAGCGCGGCGGAGCTCACCGGCGTTCGCCTGCGCGTCGCCGCCAATGCCCGCATCGTCGCCCGGCTGCGGCTGATGCTCGGCGTGCGCGCCGCCTCCTATCGCTTCGCGCTCGAGCGCCTGGTGATCCTCGCCCCCTATCCGGTCGCCGTCGAGGCGGAGCGGGCGCTGATCGCTTTCGAGGCCGCGGTGGCGGCGGTGCGCGGCGGCGTCGCGGTGGGCGTGGCGCAGCCGGCCGCAATGCCGACCAAATAGCTCGGACCCGCCCGGCGGCGGTTGCGCGACGGCCGCTACAGCGGCTGCGGCCGGCAGCGCGCCTGCACCAGGGCGCTGCGCGCCATGGGCATGAGCCCGGGCTCCGCGCCGAGGGCGCGCAGCACGATCAGCCCGGTCACGGTCGGCGACTCGATGATCAGCCGGTCGGCGGCCGTCACCTCCTCGTCGTCGGGCAGCAGCGCGCGCTGGCGCGCGGTCATCAGGTCGAGCTCGATGGTGCGCCGGCCCGCCGCGCGATCGTTGATCGCGTAGTAGGCGACGCCGTTGCGCGAGTAGAACGACACCGAGGTGTAGGCGGGACTGACCGGCACTGTGAGCTTCACGGGCGCGTCGCCGAGATCGTAGCGGCACACCGCCACCGCGAAGGCCGGATCCGTGAACGGGAGCACCACGGAGTCGGGCGCGGGCGGCGGCAGCGTCACCACGCCGTTGACCGGCGTGATGCCGGCGAGCCGCGCATAGGCATCCTGGGTGGCGGTGCGCGGCAGCAGCAGCACGGTCGAGAGGTGCACGATGCCGCCGAGCAGCAGCCCGCCGAGCAGCCAGAGCAGCCAGCGGATCATGTGCAGCTCCGCGTGCTGATCGCCGGCATCGGCGCCTCCCGCTGCGTGCGGGTGGCGACGCCGACCGGCGTGTCGTAGAGCCGCAGCACCAGCACGTAGCGGTCGGCGCCGCCGGTCGGCAGCCAGTTGCCCGGGCGGGCGCGCGGCGCGGCGACCACCTCGAAGCTGCCATTGGCGCGCCGCACCACCTCCTGGCTGGTGAAGCCGTAGCGCTCGGCGCTGTTCGGCACCGGCCGTCCCTCCGGATCGTACAGGGTCAACGTCCAGAAGCGCGCCGCCGGCGTCACGCCGGAGATCGCCACCACGCAGTGGCCGCTGAGCGGCCGGCCGGCGTCGTCCGCATAGGCGTAGAAGGCGACGCCGTCGCCGGTTCCGACCGGCAGCTCGCCGGTGCGTGCGATGCTCGCGCGCGCATAGGGGTCGATGTCGGTCGAGCCGGTCTTCGGTCGCGCGGTCCAGGCGCCGATCGTCACGTCGCCGAAGGCGACGCCGCGGCTCAGCGTGAACCACGTCAGGCCGAGGCCGACCACGGCCGCGACCGCAAAGGCGAACAATGATCCGAGAAGCAGCCGCACGGTCGATCCGGAAATCCGTCTCCGCCTGTCGGGAACTTGCGCTAGTTGCGCTCGACCCCGGTGGTCCGCCCGGCCGCGCGCGGATCGGGCGCCTCGGCGCGCGGCGCGGTGCCGGCGGTGGCGAGCGCGCGCGTCGCGTTCTCCATGATGCGCTCGAGCCGCACCAGCACCTCGGCCGAGCGCTTGGTGAGCAGGGTCGGGCGCGCCTGGCTGGCGTCGGGCGTGCCGTTGGTCGCCGCCTGCGCGACCTGCGGCGCCGGCGGCGTCGGTCCGGGCGCGACCCCGGGCAGCGGCTTGAGCTCGATGCCCTGGTGCGCATAGGCCATGATCTGCCGCCAGGTCATGGCCGGCAGCGAGCCGCCGGTCATGCGGTTGGTCGGCGCATAGTCGTCGTTGCCGAACCAGACGCCGGCGACGTAGTTGCCCGTGTAGCCGACGAACCAGGCGTCGCGATAGGCGTTGGTGGTGCCGGTCTTGCCGGCCGCCTTGACGCCGTCGAGGATCGCGCGCCGGCCGGTGCCTTCCTCCACGGCCTTGTTCAGCATCATGTTCATGTCCAGCGCGACCTGCGGGCGCAGCACCTGGACCGGCTTCGGTCCGTCGCGGTCGAAGCGCCAGATCGTGTTGCCGGTGCCGGTGCGCACCTCCAGGATGGCGTGCGGCGTGACCGCCCGGCCGAGATTGGGGAAGGTCGCATAGCCGGCCGTGTGCTCGAGCACGGTCACCTCGGCGGCGCCGATCGGCAGCGAGGTCGAGTCGGCGAGCGGGTGGCGCAGCCCCATGCGCTGCGCCGTGGTGATGATCTTGGCGCGCCCGGTCCTGGCATTGCCGTCGCCGAGCATGACCGAGAAGCGGACCGGGATGGTATTGATCGATTTCACGATCGCATGGGTGACCGTGACCGAGCCCGAATAGGAGCGCGTGTAGTTCTGCGGACACCAGTTGCCGAGGCAGATCGGCCCGTCGACCACCACCGAGGTCGGCTTGACCACGCCGTGCCCGAGCGCCGTCGCATAGACATAGGGCTTGAACGAGGAGCCCGGCTGGCGCAGCGCGTCGACCGCGCGGTTGAACTGGCTCTGCCCATAGTCGCGTCCGCCCACCAGGGCGCGCACGGCCCCGTCCGTGTCCATGACCACGGTCGCGGCCTGCCTGGCGTGATAGTCGTTGCCGTACTGGCGCAGCACCGACTCCACGGCGTTCTCGGCCGTGATCTGCAGGCCGGGGTCGAGCGAAGTGCGAACCGTGAAGACGCGGTCGTGCACCGATTTCGGGAAGGTGGCGACGAGACGCTTCATCTCGTCGAAGGCCCAGTCGAGGTAGTAGTTCGGCTGCCGCTCGTCGCGCCGGTCGATCGCGACCGCCGGGTTGCGCCGCGCCCCGAACACCTGGCCCTCGGTCATGAACCCGGCCTCGACCAGGTTGTCGAGCACCACATTGGCGCGGGCGCGCGCCGCCGGCAGGTTGACGTGCGGCGCGAACCGGGTCGGCGCCTTGAACAGGCCGGCGAGCATCGCGGCCTCGGCGAGGTTCACGTCGCGGGCCGACTTGCCGAAATAGTATTGCGCGGCCGCGTCCACCCCGAAGGCGCCGCCGCCCATGTAGGCGCGGTCGAGATAGAGCTTGAGGATCTCGTTCTTGGTGAGCCGGGTCTCCAGCCAGATCGCCAGGAACGCTTCCTTCACCTTGCGCTCGATGGTGCGCTCGTTGGAGAGGAACAGGTTCTTGGCGAGCTGCTGGGTGATCGAGGATCCGCCCTGCACCACGCCGCCGGCGCGTGCATTGGCGGAGAGCGCGCGCATCGTGCCCGCGATGTCGATGCCGAAATGCTCGTAGAAGCGGCGATCCTCGGTGGCGAGCGACGCCTTGATCAGGTGATCCGGATACTCCTCGAGCGGAATCGCGTCGTTGTGCTTGATGCCGCGGCTGCCCACTTCGTTGCCGAAGCGGTCGAGGAAGGTCACCGCGAGCTCGGACTTCTTCAGCCAGTCCTCGTCGGAGGTCTCGTTGAAGGCCGGAATCGCCAGCGCCAGCGCCAGCACGAGGCCGGCGGTGCCGAGCGTGGCGCCCTCGGAAAGCCCCTCCACGCCGAGCCGCTTCCAGCCGCTCACGTGCCAGCGGTCCATGAAGGTGGAGAAGCGCTCGTAGTATTCGCGGCTCAGCGCGACCGCGTTGAACACCGTCGAGTCGAGCCGCGCGTCGAGATCCAGGAGCACGCGGCGGACGATCCGCGTCCAGTCGTGACTATTCGGGTCGCGCAACGACGTCTCCTGGTCGCCCGGCAGGCCTCGACGACACTCCGGGGCGCGCCCGACGGTCGCGCGGCCCGGAAGGGCCCTGTCTACTCCCTCCCGGCGCGGGGGCCAATGCTTCTCCGCGAGAGGGCCGAGGAAAATGGCGGTTCGGAGGCGAAGCTTTCCGGGTCTGTCTCGATCCCGCGACACATGCGCCGGCCAAGCTGCCCCGGGTTGCGGCGGATTAACCCTGTGGCAGGCGAGGGGCGTCCCTCGCGGCCGGGGCGGCGCCGAGCGCGCCCGATCGGGAGCGATTCGGGTTGCCCATGCGCTGGCGCCCGTTCGCGGTGATGCGCTAGAAGGCACGCCCGGAGGGCCTATGGACGAGACGCCGTTCTGGCGCCGCAAGGCGCTCGCCGAGATGACGGACGCCGAATGGGAGTCGCTCTGCGACGGCTGCGGCAAGTGCTGTCTGGTCAAGCTCGAGGACGAGGATTCGGGCAGGATCTACTTCACGGATGTCGGCTGCCGCCTGCTCGACGGCGACACCTGCCGCTGCCGCGACTATGCGCATCGCAGCGAGGTGGTGGACGACTGCGTGCGGCTCACGCCCGGCAATGTGGGCGAGATCGCCTGGCTGCCGCCGAGCTGCGCCTATCGGCTCGTCGCCGAGGGGCGCGACCTCTACTGGTGGCATCCGCTGATCTCGGGCGACCCCGAAACCGTGCATGCGGCCGGGATCTCGGTGAAGGGCCGCATCGCGGCAAGCGAGGAGGCGGTATCGGAGGACGACTTGGAGGACCATGTCGTCTCGTGGCCCGCGAAGCGGCCGAAGGCCGCAAGGCGCGCCCGCTCGGCCTGATCGGATCGCCGCGACATTCGGCCGCCCTGTCGAAACCATCCGCCTCTTCCCATGTTGTCTCGTTGAGCCGGGCGGGTTCCCCTCGACCCCCGTACCCCCCTGTCCGCCCGGCGATAGCCCCCGGTCGGACATGCGCGAGTCCGGCCGGGGCGCCGCTTTCCTGCAACGACGAGCTTCGGGGACGGAGCATGGACGCACGCCGCAACGACAAGGGCGCTGCCGCCGGGGAGACGCCGACCGTGATTCCCGAGAACCGGGCCCGCCAGGGCGTGACCGGCCACAACGTGCGCTACGTCCTCGCGGCCGGCACCCTCGGCATCATCGTCCTGTTCGCGCTGCTCTACGCCTACTATCTCTGACCGCGCGTATGTGATGGATCCGGCTGTCCGGCCGTCCGCCGGCATGCCTGCCTTGCGCCTCCGACGGGTTGCGTTCGCGCGCCGACCCCGCATTTTGCGATCTCCGCCCATGAGCCGCGGCCGCGCGGCCGCGCAGGAGATCGTCCCCCGTGAGTGCCCGTGAACAGGCCCCGCCGCTCGATCATGCGGCCGTGCGCAGCATCGTGTTCGGCGTCATGCTGGCCATGTTCCTGTCGGCGCTCGACCAGACCATCATCGCCACCGCGCTCGCGACCATCGGCCGCTCCTTCGCCGACGTGGAGAACCTCTCCTGGGTCGTCACCGCCTACCTGCTGACCGCCACGGTCGCGGTTCCGCTCTACGGCAAGCTCTCGGACATCCACGGCCGCCGGCCCATGCTCATGGTCGGCATCGCGATCTTCGTGGCCGGATCGGTCGCCTGCGCGCTGGCGCCGACCATGCCGGCGCTGATCCTGGCGCGTGCCGTGCAGGGCCTCGGCGGCGGCGGCCTGATCTCGCTCGCCCAGACCATCATCGCGGACGCGGTCTCCCCGCGCGAGCGGGGCCGCTACCAGGGCTACATCGCGAGCGTGTTCGCCACCTCCTCGATCGCCGGCCCCGTGCTGGGCGGCGTGTTCGCCGAGCACCTGCACTGGACCCTGATCTTCTGGATCAACCTGCCGCTCGGCCTGCTCGCGATCCTGATGAGCCTGCGGGCGTTGAAGGCGCTGCCGCGCCACGAGCGTCCGCACCGGCTCGACCTGATCGGCGCCGTGCTGATGATGGCGGCCGCCGTCACGCTGCTGCTGGCGCTCAATTGGGGCGGCACCCGCTATGCCTGGGCGGCGCCCGAGATGCTCGCGCTGTTCGCCGCCTCGGCGCTCCTCTGGCTGCTGTTCGGCTGGCGGCTGGCGCGCGCGCCCGAGCCCTTCGTGCCCCTGACGGTCCTGCGCAACCCGGTGATCGCGGTCGCGACCACCTCGGCCGCCTTCGGCTTCGGCACCATGATCGCGCTCGCGATCTATGCGCCGGTCTATTTCGAGACCGTGCTCGGCCTCTCGGCCGCGGCGTCGGGCCTGACCCTCATCCCCTTCATGGGCGGGGTAGTGGTCGGCTCCACGGTGTCGGGCCAGCTGATGGCGCGGGTGTTGCGCTACAAGCGCATCGGCCTCGTCGGCCTGCCGGTCGCCGCGCTGGCGCTGCTGCCGGTCGCCCTGGCGCCGGGGAGGCTCTCGGTCGCCGCCGTCGCGACGCTGCTCGCCGTCGCTGGCACCGGGCTCGGCACGGTGCTGCCGATCACAACCATCGCGGTCCAGAACGCGGTGGCGCTGCACGAGCTCGGCACCGCGACGGCGGTGAACAATTTCGTGCGCTCGCTCGCAAGCGCGCTCCTGGTCGCGGTCTACGGCGCGATCCTCCTCGGCGGCGTCGCCCGGGGCCCGGGCGGCCTCACTTTGGAGGCGTTGCTCGCCGCTGCGAGCCGCGGCGGGGCCGACCTGGCGCCCGTGTTCGGCTGGATCTTCGCGGCCGCGGTCGCGGGGCTCACGCTCTCCTTCGCGTTCCTGGTCCGGCTCGAGGAGCGGCCGCTGCGCAGCGCTGCGCCGCGCGTCGACGCCCCGCCGATCGCGGCCGAGTAGTCCCCCTCAGGGGACGAGCGGGCTACCGAGCTTGCGCGCCGTCTCGACGATCCAGGCGCGGTAGAGCGCGAGCGGCGTCACGCCCGTGAGCCCGCCGCAGCCGGCGCTGGCATTGGGGCCCGTGGACCAGCTCACCAGGCCGACGACGCCGATGCGGTCGAACACCGGCGCGCCCGAGTCCCCGGTGCACGCGCCGAGGCCGGCGCGCTCTCCCCGGGTCGCCGCGTCGACCAGGCGGACCTGCAGGTTGCCGGGGCGCCCGGTCGCGACCAGCATCGCGGCGCGCACCGTGCCGCCGCTGCGGCCGTCGCCCGGCACGCTCACGCCGTAGCCCGCGACCGTGAAAGCGTCGCCGACCGCGACCCGCTGGGTGGTCGCGCCGAGCGCCGCCGGAGCGAACCGCACCGGGAGCGGCGCTGCGAGCTTGAGCAGGGCCACGTCCGCGGTGGCGCGATGCGCGAGCATGGCCTTGAGATCGAACTGGGGGTGGCGCGCGATCTGCGCCGCGTCGTGCAGCCGCGGCTCGCGCCCGGCGTCGCGCTCGACGACCTTGTAGTCGGCGCCGGGCTGGACGCAGTGTGCCACCGTCAGCACGAGGTCGCGCGCGACCAGCACGCCGCTGCAGAAATTGCCGCGCGAGCCGACGATGAGCACCACCGAGCGGGCCTGCGCATCCGCGGCCGGTGCCGCCCCGCCCACCATGGCGGCGGCCGAGACGGGCGGCAGGACGGCGGCGAGGAGCGCGGCGAGCGGGCGGATCATCGCTCCGCATCAGCCCGCTCGGAAGCCGGAAGTCAACCGGACCGGCCCCGCTCGAATCCGGATCTGACGCATCGCGGGGCGTTTTCAGCCGAAGCCGGCAACCGACTCATCCGACTCGCTTTTTCCGGCTATTGAACCTGAATCGGAAGCGCAGGATCGCCGGCCTCGCTTGGCAAACCCAGGTATCGAGCCGCCGTGCCGGCGGCGATGGTCGCGGCTCGCGCCTCTGCCGGGACGGTGACGGAGGGATCGTGATGGACGTGCGTGAGGCGGTTGCGACGCGATACTCCTGCCGGGCCTTCCTGCCGACGCCGGTCCCGCTCGCGACCGTGCGCGAGATTCTCGAGGGTGCCGCGCGCGCCCCCTCCGGCGGAAACCTCCAGCCCTGGCTGGTGCATGCCCTGGCGGGCGAGCGGCTCAAGGCTCTCAAGGCCACGGTCCGGGCGCGCCCCGAGCTGCTGCCGCGCGGGGAGGGGGCCGAATACGACATCTATCCACGCGAGCTGAAGGAGCCCTACCGCACGCGCCGCTTCCAGGTCGGCGAGCTGCTCTATCGCGCGATCGGCGTACCGCGCGAGGACCGGCCCGGCCGCATCCGCCAGTATGCCCGCAACTTCGAGTTCTTCGGCGCGCCGGTCGGCTTGTTCTTCTCGATCGACCGGACGATGGGGCCGCCGCAATGGTCCGACCTCGGCGGCTACATCCAGTCCGTCATGGTGCTGGCGCGCGCCCACGGCCTGCACACATGCGGCCAGGAGGCCTGGACCCACTGGCACAGGACACTCGGCGAGGTCCTCGCCCTGCCGCCCGACTACATGCTGTTCTGCGGCATGGCGCTCGGCTACGCCGACGAGGACGCGCCCATCAACCGGTGGCGCGCCCCGCGCGAGCCGCTCGACGCCTTCGCGAGTTTTCAGGGATTCCCCGGGTGACACGCGTGAGCCGATTCGGGTCAGGAGAAGACGTCCAGGAAGCGGGCGAGCATGAGCGAGACGACCAGCAGGCCCAGGATCATCGATCCGAGGATCAGTCGGCGCATGCCAAGGGCTCCGTTTCGTTGGCAATGCGCAAGGCGCACATGCTGTTCCGTCCGGAGACCACATGGCCCTGACCTTTGCGATCGGTGATGTGCACGGCTGCGACGACAAGCTCGCGGCCCTGATCGCGTGCTGCGAGGATTTCGGGCGCGGGCGGGAGACCCGCTTCGTCCTGCTCGGCGACTATGTCGACCGCGGCCCCGACAGCCGTGCGGTCGTGCACCGCCTCATGCGCTCCGGCGCGCTCTGCCTCAAGGGCAATCACGAGGATCTCCTGCTCGCGGCCCGTGACGGCGGCGACGATGCCGTGGCGGACTGGATGGTGAATGGCGCGCCGGCGACGCTCGCGAGCTACCGCGCCCGCACGGTCCACGACCTGCCGCCCGACCACGTCGCCTGGATGCGCGCGCTTCCCCTGTTCCACGACGACGGTCGCCGCTACTTCGTCCACGCGGGCATCGACTTCGGCCGGCCGCTCGACCGGCAGGACCCCCACACCCTGCTCTGGACGCGCGGCGGGGCCGAGGGCCCCGATCCGGGGCGGCTCATCGTCCACGGCCACACGCCCCAGCGCTCCGGAACGCCGGAGCGCGCGCCCCACCGCCTCAATCTCGACACCGCCGCCGTGCTGGGCGGTCCCTTGACGGCGGCGGCCTTCGACGACGAGACGATCGCGCCGGTCGCGTTCCTGACCCATGACGGCCGCCTGACCCGGCTCTGACCGCGCGTTCGGCTCCCGCGCGTCGATCCGCGGCTTCTTCCTGTGGTGCCAGACGATGGCTCGGCGCCTCATCCCGGCCGATCTCGCGCAAGCGCGAGATCGGTGCTCGCTTGGCCGGGATGAGAATGTGTTTCTGACACAGCAGGGTTCCCCCGATTGCCGGCCGCGCCGAAGTCGTGATCACTGGACGGCCCGTTCCGCCATCCTGATTCGCATGACGCCCGAGAGCCACCTGGAAACGCTCAATCCGGAGCAGCGCGCCGCCGTCACCTACGGCGTGGGCGGCGCGGGCGTTCACGGGCCGCTGCTGGTGGTCGCGGGCGCCGGTTCGGGCAAGACCAGCACGCTCGCCCACCGGGTCGCCGAGCTGATCATCCATGGCGCCGACCCGGGACGCATCCTCCTGATGACCTTCTCGCGCCGCGCCGCCGCCGAGATGACCCGGCGCGCCGACCGCATCGTGGCCGCGGCGCTGGGGGCGCGGGCGGCGCTCTCCTGGGCCGGGACCTTCCACGGCATCGCGGCGCGCCTCCTGCGCCACCACGCGACCGAGATCGGCCTTGCCCCCTCCTTCACGATCCTCGATCGCGCGGACGCCGCCGACCTCGTGAACCTCGTGCGCCACGAGCTCGGCTTCTCCCGCGCCGAGAGCCGGTTCCCGACCAAGGCGACCTGCCTCGCGATCTATTCGCGGGCCGTCAATGCGCGCATGCCCCTCGAGCAGGTGCTCGCCGCCGCCTTTCCGTGGTGCGCGGCCTGGGCGAGCGAGCTGCGCGCGCTGTTCTCGGCCTATGTCGAGGCGAAGCAGCGCCAGAACGTGCTCGACTACGACGACCTGCTGCTCTACTGGGCGCACATGGCGGCGGAGCCGGCGCTCGCGGCGGAGCTTGCGGCGCGCTTCGACCACGTGCTGGTGGACGAGTATCAGGACACGAACGCGCTGCAGGCCGAGATCCTGCTCGCCCTCAAGCCGGACGGGCGCGGGCTCACGGTGGTCGGCGACGATGCCCAGTCGATCTATTCCTTCCGCGCCGCCACGGTGCGCAACATCCTGGACTTTCCCACCCTGTTCAGCCCGCCCGGGCACCTCGTCACGCTCGCGCAGAACTACCGCTCGACGCAGCCGATCCTGGCGGCCGCGAATGCCGTGATCGTGCTCGCGGCCGAGCGCTTCGCCAAGGATCTCTGGAGCGCGCGCGCCGGGTCCGAGCGGCCGGCGCTGGTGACGGTGCGCGACGAGCTCGACCAGGCGCGCTGCGTGGCCGCCCGCATCCTGGAGAACCGCGAGCAGGGGATGCGGCTGAAGGCGCAGGCGGTGCTGTTCCGCGCCGCCCATCACAGTGACGCGCTCGAGGTCGAGCTCACCCGGCGCAACATCCCCTTCGTGAAGTTCGGCGGCCTCAGGTTCCTCGAGGCGGCCCACGTCAAGGACGTGCTCGCCTGCCTGCGCTTCGCCGAGAACCCGCGCGACCGTGTGGCGGGCTTCCGCGTGCTCCAGCTGCTGCCGGGCGTCGGCCCCGCGACCGCCGCCCGCGTCCTCGACGCGATCGAAGGCCCCGACCCGTGCGCCGCCCTCGTCGCGCTGCCGGCACCGCGCGGCGTGGGCGACGACTGGCGGCCCTTCGCGGAGCTGGTCCGCGACCTCGCCGCCGGTCGTCACGGCTGGCCCGCGGAGGTCGCCGCCGTGTGCGGCTGGTACGAGCCGCATCTGCGCCGCATCCACGACGATGCCGAGCCGCGCCTCGCCGATCTCGCCCAGCTCGAGCAGATCGCGGCCGGCGCGCCCTCGCGCGAGCGCTTCCTGACCGAGCTGACCCTCGATCCGCCCGATGCCGCGAGCGACGAGGCCGGCGCCCCGCTGCTCGACGAGGACTACCTGATCCTCTCCACCATCCATTCGGCCAAGGGGCAGGAGTGGAAGGCCGTGTTCGTGCTCAATGCGGTGGACGGCTGCATCCCGTCGGACCTCGCCACCGGCAGCGCCGCCGAGATCGAGGAGGAGCGGCGGCTTCTCTATGTCGCGATGACCCGTGCCCGCGACCAGCTCACCCTGCTGGTGCCGCAGCGCTTCTACACCCACCAGCAGGCGCGCCACGGCGACCGCCACGTCTACGCGGCGCGCACCCGCTTCATCCCGGCCGCGGTCGCCCGGCTGTTCGAGGCGCGCATCTGGCCGGCGGCGCCGCCGCGGAATGCGCCCGCCGACGCGCGGCCGCGCGTCGATATCGGCGCGCGCATGCGCGGCATGTGGCGCTGAGCCCTTGCGCCGGTCCGGCGCCGGTCGGCAATTCTGCCGTGTCCTTGACGAGGATCAAGGCGCCCATCCGGCCGACCGCAATCCTCGCCATCTTCGGTGCTGCCCCAGGACCGATCGGAGGGAACGAATGAACGTGCCGACGCGGACCTCCACGTGGGACGGACAGAACCTGCCGGGACCGGGCGGTGCGCCGGACACGCAAGGGGAGTTCTTCCAGCGCGACCGGGCGATGCATCCGCCCGCCTACGCGCCGATCTACAAGACCTCGGTGCTGCGCTCGCCGCGCAACGCGCTGCTGTCGCTGCACGGCTCGCTCTCCGAGATCACCGGCCCGGTCTTCGGCCACAACGAGATCGGCCCGCTCGACAACGACCTGATCCGCAACTACGCCAAGGACGGCGATCCGATCGGCGAGCGCATCCTGGTGCACGGGCGCGTGCTCGACGAGTCGGGCCGCCCGGTGCCGAACACCCTGGTCGAGTTCTGGCAGGCCAATGCGGCCGGCCGCTACCGGCACAAGAAGGACACCTATCTGGCGCCGATCGATCCCAATTTCGGCGGCTGCGGCCGCACCCTCACCGACGAGACCGGCTACTACTTCTTCCGCACCGTGAAGCCCGGCCCCTATCCGTGGCGCAACTACGTCAACTCCTGGCGCCCCGCGCACATCCACTTTTCGATCTTCGGCTCCGGCTTCGCGCAGCGCCTGATCACCCAGATGTATTTCGAGGGCGATCCGCTCATCAAGGTCTGCCCGATCGTCCACACGGTTCCGGACGAGGACGCGATCGACCGCCTGATCGCGCCGCTCGACGTCAACGCCGCGATACCGGGCGACATGCTGGCCTATCGCTTCGACATCGTGCTGCGCGGACGCCGCTCGACCCTGTTCGAGAACCGGCTGGAGGGGAACTGAGCCATGGCCCAGCAACTCGGCTACCTCAAGGAAACCGCCTCGCAGACGGCGGGCCCCTATGTGCATATCGGGCTGATCCCGAACATGGCGGGCTTCGACATCTTCGAGAACAATTTCGGCAATGTCCTGGTCGGCCCCGCGACCCGCGGCGAGCGCATCGCCATCGAGGGCCGCGTGCTCGACGGCACCGGCACGCCGCTGCGCGACGTGCTGATCGAGATCTGGCAGGCGAATTCCGAGGGCAGGTACAACCACCCGGCCGACCGGCAGAACAAGGCCCTCGACGACGACTTCCGCGGCTGGGGCCGCGCCGGCTCCGATTTCGCGACCGGCCTCTATCGCTTCGAGACCATCAAGCCCGGGCCGGTCCCGGGGCGCAACCGCGCCGTGATGGCGCCGCACGTCAACTTCTGGATCGTCGCCCGCGGCATCAATATCGGCCTCAACACGCGCATGTACTTCTCCGACGAGGCGGCCGCCAACGCGGCCGACCCGGTGCTCAATTTGATCGAGCAGGAGAGCCGGCGCCCGACCCTGATCGCCGAGCGCCAGCTGCGCGACGGCAAGGTGGTCTACGCCTTCGACATCCACCTCCAGGGGCCGAACGAGACGGTGTTCTTCGACGTCTGACCAGCGCGGCGCCGCCGGTTCGCCCTGGCGGCGCGCCTCCTCCCGTCGGATGATGAATCGGCGGCCGATTCGTCGGCCGCGCGATTGCCAAGGGGAGAGGCACATGAACGAGCCCGCGACGCCGCTGGAGCCCTGGCAGTGGCCCGAGCCGCACTGGCGCAGGCTGGTGAACCAGGTTCGGGCCGGGCGCGCCTACCGGCCGCAGCGCTGGAAGGGCGGCGCGCGCTGCGCCTTCGCGCTCTCCTTCGATTCGGACCATGAGACCAACGAGCTGCGCGAGGGCGGTCGGTCGATCGGCCGCATGGCCTGGGGCCAGTACGGCAACCGCGTCGGAGTGCCACGCATCCTGGCGCTGCTCGCCGAGCACGAGGTTCCGGCGACCTTCTACGTGCCCGCGGTCGCGGCGCTGCTCTATCCGGACGAGCAGCGCCGCATCGTCGGCGAGGGTCACGAGGTCGGCATCCACAGCTGGATCCACGAGCTCAATTCGGTGCTGCCCTACGAGGCCGAGCGCGACCTGATGCTGCGCGCCGCCGACACGCTCGAGGGCATCACCGGGGTGCGGCCCGTGGGCGCGCGCACCGCCTCCTGGGATTTCAGCCCGCACACCCTGCGGATCGAGAAGGAGATGGGCCTTCTCTACGACTCCTCGCTGATGGCCGACGAGGACTGCTACGAGCTCCTGATGGACGGCGAGCCGACCGGCGTCGTCGAGCTGCCGGTCGAGTGGATCCGCGACGACGCGGTCTATTTCATGATGAACCGCGCCACGTCGCTGCGCCCCTACACGGCGCCCGCCGACGTGCTCGACATCTTCCGGCGCGAGTTCGATGCCGCCTGGCAGCAGGGCGGCATCTTCCAGCTCACCACCCATCCGCACGTCATCGGCTACCGCTCGCGCATCTTCATCCTCGAGGACTTGATCCGCCACGCCAAGGCCAAGGGCGACGTCTGGTTCGCGACCCACCGCGAGGTGGTTGAATTCGCCAAGGCGCACGCCATCTAGCTGCGCCGCGCTGGAAACGGATCTTGGCTGGTCTCGGCTCGCCCATTGATCGGTTGGACCAACGGATACGTGCACCGGAAGGTTTCAGCTCCCCCCGGACTTACCCGCTGTCGACAATTGCCCACGCCCGCCGCTTTGGTAAGTTTGCACGCAGCCCGCCGCCACTGGAGGGCTGGGAACAGCGGGGAACGATGGCGCCAAATCGCTCGCGAAGCGTCTGCCAAGCCCCAACGCGCTGGTCGCGTTCGAAGCGGCGGCGCGCCTCGGCAGCTTCACGCTCGCCGCGCGCGAGCTCAACATCACCCAGGTGGCGGTCAGCCAACAGATCCGCCGGCTGGAAGAGCAGATGAACTGCATGTCCTGAGATCGTAATTACCCGACACATGGCTATCAGTAGCCCGGGCGCGCGACCGCACGGGTCGGGCGCGCCCGGGCGTGGCCACGCCGCTCCTGAGAGGGCTTAGGATGAGTTTGCGAGAACCGTCCAACCCGATCGGAGACGACATGACCAACGACCAGAAGATAGCACGCCGCAAGCTGTCGCTGCTGCAGCTCGCCCGGGACCTCGCCAATGTCAGCCGCGCCTGCAAGAGCCTGCCCCCGCGCAGGCGGGGGTGATGGGCCATAGCCGCCAGCAGTTCTACGAGATCCGCCGCAACTTCCAGACCTACGGCGCCGAGGGGCTGATCGACCGCCTGCCGGGTGCCAGGGGCCGCACCCGAACCGGGTCTCGGCCGAGATCAAGCAGGCGATCCTCGATCATGAACTGGCGCACCCCTGCGACGGTGGCGCGCGTAAACGGGCATGAAAGTTTGCAGCGCGGGAAACGAGAGAGTATTCAGGACTTAACCAGTCGGACTCCTTCGGGGTCGGACGGCGTGTCGATGAGGCCTTCCCGCTCCATGACGCGACGGATTTCTTCGAAGGCCGCGCCGACGTTTCCTTTCGGGAAACGGATTTGGCCTAGACCCTGAATGTTGCTGAATTCAGAGCAGCCGTCCTCAAGCAGAACGACCGCCTTCGTAAAGCCGAGCCGACCTTGAAATAGGCCAGCTTCGTGGACGACATTCATGCGAGCCTGAACGGCGCCATCGGCCAACTCGTCCTCGGCTGTCATCACCAGGAGCGCAATTGCTGCGGCATCGAGCATCTCCGATAAGCGGGCGATGTTCGTCACACCGGCAACAGGAACGCGGTTGAACTCGTCCCAAGGCAACCCGAGGCGATCCTGCACGAAGTCCTTGAGTTCACGCCATTCACCCGACCGGCCATGACCGATAAAGACATTGGTTCCGACGCGCTGAGCCGCAGCCTTAGTGCGGCTCTTGCGCTCCAGGTGCGAGGCAGCCTTCCTGGCGATATCGGCCGTCGTGCGGCAAAGCCCGAGTGAATGATGCACGGATGCGATTTCGGCGAGCAGGTCAACATGCGGCGGCACTTGCGTTCCCTGCCCCATGGCGATCATGTCTCGGGTCATGATCTGCCCCTTGGGCATCCAATGCTGAGCCACATCCATCTTCGACATTGGCTCCAGCTTCTCGACGTCGCTTTTCAATTTCGAAAGAAAGGCATCGGCTCGCTGCGCAAGCTCGGTCTCCAGAATGGAAACAATTTCGTACTTGGATTTGTCGAACGACTTGAGGGCGGACTCCGCGGCCTCGTGCGCCGCCGTCAGGTCCGGCTTACCCGCGCGATCGCGCAGAATGCGCTCGACTTCATCGAACTGGAATTCTTGCCAGTCCCCTCGGGAGCCGAGGCTTGTGTAGTCCAAATCCTTCAATCCCCATTCCTGGCTGAAGTTGGCTCCGGCTGGCGCCGGCGCGAGGCCCTTGTAATAGACGCGTGAATGATAGCCGAGCCAAGAGCCCGAGAAGGATCGCTTTGCTTCGTTGGCCGATTCGGCGAGCGCCTTGAGAGGTACCGAAACGTGCTCGGTATCGCCGGCCGCCGCGGCGGCCTCAAGTTGGTTGGCGATCTCAAAGAGTTCTTCGAACGGTCTCATGTTCAGGCTCTCACGAAATTACCGCGCGGCGGTGCGGCCGGAGAGTTGCCGGTCGGCGGCTTGATCGCGCGCCCAGCCGCAACTGCTTCGTCCACGGCGGCCGCCACGTCAAGGTCGTGAATTTCAAACGGCACCTGGCCGGCGTGCAGTACGGCAGCGACGCGCTGAACAAAAGCCGCAGGCACCGCGATGGCCAACAGCTTCTCAGCGCGCGTCACGCCAACGTAAATCACGCGCTTGGGCTCGGAGTCCGTCCGGTTCTCCCATGCGCCGACAAGTTCCTCGGTGTATTCGCCGGGCGGAACGACGACGCAGACAGCACCGTGTTCGCTGCCTTTGGCTTCGTGAATCGTGGCCCATGCGACGGCCGCGAGATCGGCGCGCGGATGCAGAAACTGGCTCCATTCCGGACGACGCGGCGTCCGGAAATAGCCGGTCACGGTCACGCCAGGACCATGGGTCAGAGACAAGCCGGTGACGGCACCGCGCAGCGCAGCGATCCAGGCGGCGCGCCCGTCATCCGAATCCGCGCAAGTAGGCGCGAGGCTGGAAATGAGCTGCAAGGCCAGACGCCGCAGCGAGCGCCGGTCCATGCCGTGCTGTTCGACGAGGCGCGCGATGCTACTGTGCTCCTCGTACTTTCCCATGAGATCGAGCAGCGCCTGCTCGACGGTCACGAGACATGCTTCGCGGGCGCGCCCCGAGGCCGCCTTGGCATGGTAAGTACCGACGGCCCGCGCCAACCTAGCCACCTTGGAATCTCCGCCGTCGGACTCTGTGGCCAAGCCACAGGCGCTGCGCGCCGCGGTGCGCGCATGTGCGAGAACGATGCGCGCCGGCACGGCAATTCCGGCTTGCTGGCAGAGCTGACTGAACGCGATGTGGATTGACGCGGTCGGCGCGCTGCCCCCGTACTTCAGAACATAGACCGGCAGCGTGACAGTGGCATTTTCACCGAGGGCCTGGTCTGGGTCGGCGCGGCTACGGAGTGTGGCGGCGCAGCGGCAGATGGCAGGGCTGCTGCGAAAATTGCCCGACAGCCCTAGGCTATTGTCCGCACCATAGACTTGCGAAAACACGGTCAAGGCAGCGGGATCACCTTGACGGAATCCATAGATAGCCTGATCGAGATCGGACACGACGGTAACGCGAAGCCTATGACCGCGCAGCCAAGTCAACAGCTGCAGATCGAGCGGGTTGCAGTCTTGTGCCTCATCGACAACCACTTCATGGAAGCGCGCCGCGATCGCGCGGCCAAGATTCGTCGACCATTGTGCATCCCGCAGACGCGCCAAAGCCTCCACCCTCGCATCAGCCGCGCTGATATAGCCCTTTCCGCAGAATGCCAGGCGCGCCTGTCTAGCGACCTGCTCATAGGCCGTGCGGTTGGCGAGGACATGTGCACGTAGGCCGTGATGGCCGATCAGTGGGGGGTCGATGGCGTTGGTGGCGGGATCGAAGCGATCAAGCGGTACGCCCGGACCGCGAAAAGCAGCGCGGCCGCGCAGGCGTATCTCGACGCCGAGCGTGGTCCAGCTGTCGACGACCGTGGGACGTACGGTGACTCCTTGCAGTCCGAACGGCGTGATGAAGAATTGCCGCAAGAACGCATCAAATGTCCCGACAAAGTTCGGATGGCGCGATATCGCGCCGAGGCCGAGGGCATGGCTCTTGGCAAGAAATTCCTGGACAGCGGAATTGGTGAAGGAGAGGACGGCGATGCCTTTGCGCAATGGCAGCGCCGGGGTCATGATCTGGACGCGGGACACGATCGTGCGCGTCTTGCCACCGCCGGGGCACGCCTGCACAAAGGCTTCTTGGGGATGTTCGGCGAGCGCGCGCTGCTGCGGAGTCGGCTCGCTCATGCCGCCACCGCGAGGATCGCTTGCCGCAGATAATCCGGAACCTGAAATGCCGCTCCGGCCTGGATGCGCTCGGCAAGCTGCTGCGCGAAGTCACCCTTGCGCGTGCGAGTGGATTTCAGCAGATCAACGAAGGCTTGAGGGCGATCGGCCGCGGTCGCGCCGTCGATGTCCCCCGTCCAGCGCGCAATCGATTGCGGGTGCAGCGCGAGGAACACCTCGCGGAGCAATGCGTCGTTGCCGGCCGCGAAAAGCTCATGTTCAAGGGTTACGGCATTGGTGAGAACGCTGAGCCGGTCGGAGACCTGCCATCCGGCCGCGAGCGCGTCGAGGTCGGACTTGCGGTTTCCGGGCGAACCCGGATCGGCGTCGGTCACCACCACCACACGGTCGGCGATCGTCGAGCCATCGCACGGGCGCAAGAGAATGTGGATGTAGGGCGCGAAATCGACGCCGTCGATCGCCACAACTACGGCGCCGCGAAACCGCTGCAAGGCATGCGGATCGGTGTTCAGCACACAGCTGCGGGCCAACACCGGCAGCAGGAGCGCTTCGGCAATCCCCTCGACCAGCAACGCGCGATTGCCGAATAGCAGGGCGGAGCGCGTCACATCGAGATAGCGGCTTACTTTATGGATCATCGTCGAATCGAGGCCCAATCCTGTTATCGGAATGGACACGGTCTTGATCACAGGCGGCGTCACGCCGGCATCGCGCGCTGAACGAACGACCACCAAGTGTTCGGGCGATACCCAGGCGGTGAGATTTGGCGAGTGCGTCGTGACGATGACTTGAATGCGCCCTTCCGGGTGGCCCGGGACCTCGGGCTGTGCGAAGGATTTCTTGGACTGCGCCAGCCGGAAATCGAGGACCAGCATCTGCAGCTGCGGATGCAAGTGCGCTTCAGGCTCTTCGACCAGGAACAGCGTTAGATCGGAGTCGCGCGCCTTGGCCAGTTCGACGATGACGGTCGCCATATAGAGCAGATTCGCATAGCCAAGGCCTGACGATCGGATGTCCTCGGGCTCCATGCCGAGATCCGCGAGCCGGAAACGCAAATCACGCGCCACGTCGGCGAGCGCTTCCAGGGTGAAATCGAGCGAGGCGGTCTGCGGGCGGGCGCCGCGCGTCAGTTCGCCGAGAGCAGAATCAATGTCGGTGTTGATCGCCGTGATCACACAGTGCGGTTCAGCGGTGCGCCGGACGTGGGAGAGAAAACCGTCTTCCTCCCCGGTCTGCAAGTAATTCTGCAGCAGCGCCGTGATACGCGTGGCGCTGCCCGAGCCGAGCGCCTGCTTGGCGTCGCGTAGCGGCGGCAAATAGACATGGCGGATAATGTCGGTTGAGCCGCCTTCGGGTTCTGCGGTGTCGAACGCGCCCGCCCAATGCGAGACGCGGCCGCGCAGCGCCCCCGGTGTGCGTGTCTGGTAACACATGCCAAACACCGCCTGGTCGGCGCTCGGATCGGGCACGGCGGAAATCAGCAATCCCTTGACCGTGTCGCTCAAGCCCGCAAAGCGGCCTTCGATCAGATAGTGCGTATCGGCGCTGCTGCGGCGCAGGTCATCGTCCTCCGGGTAGCGCTCGCGGCGCCCGCTCAGCGGCAGGGTCAGTAGCCTCAATCCATCGATGATGTTCGACTTACCGCCGTTGTTCTCGCCCACGAGCACGGTCAATTCGCGGTGAAAACGCACTTTCACATCGGAACACGATCTAAAGCGTTGCAGGCGAAGACAATCGATGTGCATGGCCACCTCACGTTGCGCCACTCGTTTTGGTGCGTCGGTGCGACGTGCTCGGGTCGCGGTGACGGACAAATATTAAAAAAGGATCAATAGGATGCAGCAGGACTATAGGAGAAAGCCTAGCCGATTCGCTGTTCAATCATATGCTGGCGGACCGGGATTCTCTAGGTTCTGTACTCAAACCTCTTGCGGGCGATGTGCCGGAGTGATTCAAGGCTCCCAACTATGGGAGGCCCTGATGGCACGCTTCGATCTGTCGGACGCGGAGTGGACAATCATAGCGCCGCTGTTGCCGGGAGCGGAGGGCAAGAAGAACGGCCGGCCCCGGCCGGACGATCGCAAGGTGCTCAACGGCATCTTCTTCGTCTTGCGCACGGGCACGCCCTGGCGCTATCTGCCCGAGCGCTATGGCCCCTACACGACGGTTTATAACCGCTTCAATCGATGGGCCAAGAAAGGCATCTGGCTGCGGATTTTCGAGGCGTTGGCAGCGAAGTCTCCACAGTCATTGCAGTTGATCGATTCCTCGATCATCCGCGCTCACCAGCACGCCGCCGGCGGAAAAAAGGGGGCCCGGATAACGCCATTGGCCGTTCTCGTGGAGGACTGAGCACCAAGATCAACGCCGTCGTCGACGAGGCTGGCATGCCGGTGCGGATCGTCCTGTCGCAAGGCCAGGCGTCGGACAAGACGGTGGCGCCGACGCTGATCGAAGCGCTCCAACCCGACCGAGATCTGGTCGCCGACCGTGGTTACGATGCTCGCGCTCTCGTCGTGTTGGTCGAAAGCCGCGGCGGCAGGGCTCACATCCCGACCTGCCGCGATCGCAAGGTCCAGCGCTCGGTCGATCCAGCCCTCTACAGGCAACACAATCTGGTCGAGCGCTTCTTCAACAAGTTGAAGCACTTCCGTCGCATCGCGACACGCTACGACAAGACGGCTCGGAATTTCCTCGCCGCCGTCTTGTTCGCAGCTACACGCCTCTGGATGCGGTTTGAGTCCACGACCTAATGCTTCACGAGTTCGGGCAACCCGAGGCGCTCAGCGGTGTCAGCCGATTGCGCCCAGCTCTCACCGGGAATGCGCGTGATGAAGGTTGAATAGACGGTGCTGAAGGCGGCGCGGCCGGCCTGCTCGTCGAACTTCTCGGCGTCCTCCACCGCCAGCAACGGCCGCACGTCAGCAAGAAACGCACTGTCCTCCAGCTTCTCGAACATGCGCTGCTCCGCCTCGGCGCGTGAAATTGCCTGGCCCGACGCGGACAGATACTTGCCAAAGCAAGTCACCACCCGCGCGGCGTCCAGCCCCTTGAACACCGCGACCGCATGCGAGAGATCGATGAGGTCGCGGCCTTTGTTCCGCTGCAGAAGCGCGCGGAATTTGGTGGCGAGAATTTCTTCTCGCGTGAAGGTGGCGATATCGGCGCTGCCCGTGAACCAAGGATTTTTCACGGCGTGAGGAATGACGTGCGCACCTTCGTAAGCGGTCCGCTCACGCGTGGCGATCTCGACCTTGACGCGGATCGGTTGGGGCGCGTTCGCGTCTTCCGCCTTCATGGTGAAAGTGAGCTTTGGTCCGATCAGGCCCAAATCATAGTGACCTCGCCCCATCCACGGCTCCAGCAACTTGCGCAGGGCATCGAGGATCGGGCCCGCCGGGCCCGCGGTCGTGCGGGTCAAGTCAATGTCTTCTGAATAGCGAAGCGGCCTCGAAAAGTGCAGCTTGTTGAGCGCGGTGCCGCCGCGAAAGCGCAATTGCTCGCGCAGGAAAGGATCGTTGAATATCTCGACCAGCGTGCGGGAGAGGATGAGATCCTGCTCAACCTGCCGATCCTCGGTCCAAGGAGCGTACTTCCCCCAGGCGACGATGTTCATTGGTGGGATCATTCATCGAGCTCCGGCAACTGGCGCACGATCACGTTCCAGCGCGAACTGCGCTCCAAGGGCTCCGACGACTTCGCATGGCGGCGGTTGGGCTCCAACTCGATCCAAGGCAGCGGCCGGGACTTCTGCAGATACTCATGCAGAAGGGCTGCACGATCCGGCTGTTTGAGATAGTCGAGCAGGTAGCCGAGGCGTTGGATGCAGGCGCGCTCGAAGGCGGGCGCGAGGGTGGCCAACGGCTCCGGACGGAGTTTGGCGGCGAGGTCCGAGAGCACCGTTGTGATGCTGTCGAGCGTGCCCGTCGCGTGACGGTAGCGCAGCAAATCCAGCGCCGTCAGTTCGGGCGAGGATATCTTCATGCTACCCGTGTCGGTCTTGTGGGGCACGATGGCGGTGGCGACGCGCTCCATATCCTTGCGATAAAAGAAAGAGATGATCGAGCGCCCGGCGCGCAGCTTCGGCATGCGCTTATCGGTGACCACTTGAAACTCCATCACCGCCTGGTGCGTGCCGCCGTGAAGCTCAGCCGCCTTGAGCAGGCCCACGTAATAAGAGTGCCCTTCATGCCGCATCAGCTCGTCGATGTACCAGGACGGCGGCGGTGCCTTCCACGACAGATATTGGGGGGGCACCACCACGTAGAATCCGTGGCGCGGATTGAGAAGCGTACCACGGCGCTGTAGCCTCGCGGCGGCTTTCAGGAATCCGGACGGAGTGATGCCAAGAGCGGCGATGGCCTCGTCGCGAGCAAAAGACACCTGGCCGGCTGAAAGCAGCTCGGTCATGTAAGAAGAGAGGGTCAGGCGTCCGTCTATCATCGTGTAAAAATATAACCCATTATGGGCGAATTTTCAACATGAAGATATGGCGAAAAAAATGCCGAAACGGGTCGTTTTCTAACACGATACTACAGTAACTCTTGCGGGCCCACAGCGCATCAGGCGCTTGACCACCTGAGGGGACACGCCTGTCGCTCAGCGTGGTCTGAGACCATTCTTTGGACCGCCGGTCCGAGCATGCTGTATGGCGGCAGTTCCGCGATCGCTCGGCACGAGTTCGGCATGAGCTTCGAGCTGGACTCTTGGATCTCGTCGTGGATGTCGTCGGGCCGCCACGGGCCGAGGATAGTCTTTGACATGGCGCAAGGACGCGCCGATCACGCCATGGCCTCTGCTCCAACATGCTGACCCTGGTACGACCCGCCCCGTCAGAAGACCCGCCCGATTCCGCCCGGGAAGCGCCGGCGGCCCGCCGCGACCCAGAGGCCGGCTGCGCGCCGCCCGCGCGCGACGCACACTTGCCCTCCTTCGAGACCCTGGATCGCGTCGGCGCCGCCATCACGGCCCGCTTCACCCAGGGCATCTCGCCCTACGCGCAGTTCGCGGCCTGGTTCGACTGGACCGCGCATCTCGCCGGGGCTCCCGGCCGCATGACCGAGCTCTGGCTCGAGGCCGTGACCGCGCAGGCACGGCTCGCCCGCTTCGCCGCGCAGCATCCCGGCGACGGCGCCGCGCCTCCGTTTGCGCCGGCCGAAGGCGACCGGCGCTTCGCCGATCCGGCCTGGGCGAAGATGCCCTACCTGATGTGGCAGCAGGCCTTCCTCGCCCAGGAGGCCTGGTGGCAGAGCGCGACCCGCGAGGTGCGCGGCATGAAGCACAAGAATGCCGCGCGCGTCGGCTTCATGGCGCGGCAGATGCTGGACCTGGCGTCGCCCGCCAACCTGCCGTGGCTCAACCCGGTGGTGGTCGAGCGGACCATTCAGGAGTCCGGCGCCAACCTGGTGCGCGGCGCCGGCAACGCCCTGCAGGACGCGCTGCGGGCGCTCGCCATGGAGCCGGCGCCGGTGGACGGCCTGCGCGTCGGCGAGACGCTCGCCGTCACGCCCGGCGAGGTGATCTATCGCAACGAGCTGATGGAGCTCATCCAGTACCGGCCGACGACCCCGGATGTGCACGCCGAGCCGATCCTGATCGTGCCGGCCTGGATCATGAAGTACTACGTGCTCGACCTGCGCCCCGAGAACTCGCTGGTGCGCCACCTCGTGGGGCAGGGCTTCACGGTGTTCATGATCTCCTGGCGCAACCCGACCGCCGCCGACCGCGACCTCGCCTTCGACAGCTATCGCACGCGCGGCGTGATGGCCGCCCTCGACGCCGTCAATGCGGTGCTGCCCGAGCGCAAGGTGCACGCCTGCGGCTATTGCCTCGGAGGCACCCTGCTCGCGATCGCGGCCGCCACGATGGCGCGCGAGCAGGACGACCGCCTCGCCTCGATGACGCTGCTCGCCGCCCAGACCGACTTCAGCGAAGCCGGCGAGCTGATGCTGTTCGTCGACGAGAGCCAGATCGCCTTCCTCGAGGACATGATGTGGGACCAGGGCGTCCTCGACACCCGCCAGATGGCGGGCGCCTTCAAGATGCTGCGCTCCAACGAGCTGGTCTGGTCGCGCATGATGCGCGAGTACCTGCTCGGCGAGCGCGACGCCGCGACCGACCTCACGACCTGGAATGCCGACCAGACCCGCATGCCCTATCGCATGCACTCGCAGTATCTGCGCGCCCTGTTCCTCGAGAACCGCTTGACCGCCGGCCGCTACGCCGTCGAGGGCAAGGTGATCGCGCTCAAGGACATCCGTGCGCCGATGTTCGCGGTCGGCACCGAGTCCGACCACATCGCGCCCTGGACCTCGGTCTACAAGCTCCATTTGTTCACCGACGGCGAGCTCACCTTCGTGCTCACCAAGGGCGGGCACAATGCCGGCATCGTCTCCGAGCCCGGCCATCGCGGCCGCCACCACCACGTGGCGACCCGCGCGCCCGGCGACCGCTACGTCGATTCCGCCGCCTGGCGCGCCGCCGCCGCGCGTGTCGAGGGTTCGTGGTGGCCGAGCTGGGCGGACTGGCTCGCGCGCCACGGCACCGCCGAACGCGTTGCGCCGCCCGCCATGGGTGCGCCCAACTACCCGCCGCTCTGCCCGGCGCCCGGCAGCTACGTGCTGCAGCGGTGACGCCGGAGCCCTGACGAGACCAAAAGGCGCCGGGCCCCGATCTTGACACCGTCGCGCCTTGGCGCATGTTCCGGCGAAGTGGACGCGGTTTCGCCGACGAGAACATGCGCCAAGCCGGGCTCTACAGCCATTTCCGATCGCGGGTCGGACAGGGCCGGTTCAACTCGACCGGAAATGGCCGGAGTCGGGGGTGCGCTGTGGATGAGGGGCTGAATGACCGTCCTGCTCGCTTTCGCGACCGTCCTTACGGCGACCATCCTCTGGCATGAGCCGGCCGCCGCCGACGATCGGGCGTGCCTGAGCCAGGACCAGCGCCGCGCCGCCATCCAGGGCCGCAAGGCGGTTCCGCTCGGCCGCGCGATCCGCGCGGCCAAGGCCCGCCAGGCGGGCGACGTGCTCGATGCCCGCCTCTGCCGCCAGGACAAGCGCCTCGTCTACGTGCTGACAGTGCTGGCGCGGGATGGCAAAGTCGTGCATCTGCGGGTCGATGCCGGAAGCGGCGCCTTCATCGAGAACTAGCGCATGATCGCGAGATCGTGCGCGGGCGAGAGCTCCAGTCGCAAGAGGGGAATGGAACGTGCGGCTCCTCGTGGTCGAGGACGATCCCGACTTGAATCGGCAGCTCGCCTCCGCGCTCGCGGACGCGGGCTATGTGGTCGACCGCGCCTTCGACGGCGAGGAGGGGCACTATCTCGGCGAGACCGAGCCCTACGACGCGGTGATCCTCGACATCGGCCTGCCCAAGATGGACGGGATCTCGGTGCTGGAATCCTGGCGCCGCGCCGGCCGCGCCATGCCGGTACTGATCCTCACGGCGCGCGACCGCTGGAGCGACAAGGTGCAGGGCTTCGACGCCGGCGCCGACGACTACGTGCCGAAGCCCTTCCACCTCGAGGAGGTGCTGGCGCGGGTGCGGGCGCTGCTGCGCCGCTCCGCCGGCCACGCCAAGAGCGAGTTCAACTGCGGTCCGGTGCGCCTCGACACCCGCACCGGCCGCGTCAGCGTCGACGGCAGCCCCGTCCGTCTCACCTCGCACGAATACCGCCTGCTGTCCTACCTGATGCACCATGCGGGCCGCGTGGTCTCCCGCACCGAGCTGGTCGAGCACCTCTACGACCAGGACTTCGACCGCGACTCCAACACCATCGAGGTCTTCGTCGGCCGCATCCGCAAGAAGCTCGGCGTCGACATCATCCAGACCGTGCGGGGTCTCGGCTACCTGCTCCAGCCACCGGCCGATGCGCGCTAACTCGCTTGCGTCGCGCCTCTTCCTCTCGGCGACCGGCTGGACCGTCGCGATCCTGCTGATCACCGGGCTGGTGCTCTCCTCGGTCTATCGCGGCCTGGTCGAGCGCAATTTCGATCGCCGCCTCGGCTTCTATCTCAAGACCCTGGTGGCCGACCTCGCCACGCCCGAGGACAATGTCGACCGGTTTCCCCAGACCCTGGGCGAGCCCCTGTTCGAGCTGCCGCTCTCGGGCTGGTACTGGCAGATCAGGTCGCTGAGCTCCGCCAAGCCGGAGCAGCGCGCCTCGCGCTCGCTGTGGGATGGCCGGCTGCCCAACCTCGAGGCCATGCAGGTCGAGGCGGGCGCCGACGGCACCCGCGTCGCCTATGTGCAGGGACCGGAGGAGCAGCGCCTGCGGCAGATCGAGCGCACGGTCGACCTCGGCGACGAAGGCCGCTTCCTGGTCGCGGTGGCGGGCGATTCCATCGAGATCGAGGAGGACACCCGCGGCTTCGACACCGCGCTCGCCATCACCTTCTTCGTCCTCGCGGTCGTGCTGATCCTCACGACCTGGTTCCAGGTCCGCTTCGGCCTCGCGCCGCTCAAGCGCATCTCCGAGAGTCTGGCCGCGATCCGCTCGGGTACCGCCGAGCGGCTCGAGGGGCACTTTCCCGAGGAGATCGCGCCGCTCGCGCGCGAGACCAACGAGCTGATCGATGCCAATCGGCAGATCGTGGAGCGTGCCCGCACCCACGTGGGCAACCTCGCCCATGCGTTGAAGACGCCGCTGTCGGTGGTCATCAACGAGGCGAACGCGCGTGGTGGCGATCCGCTCGCCGTGAAGGTCCGCGAGCAGGCCGGGATCATGCGCGACCAGGTCGCCCACCATCTCGAGCGCGCCCGGATCGCCGCGCATGCGAGCGTGGTCGCGACCCTGACCGAGGTGCGGCCCGTGATCGTCGCGCTCGCCCGCACCATGGAGAAGATCCACCACGACCGCGGCATTGCGATCGAGGTGGAGGCCGCGGACGCCAGTTTCCGCGGCGAGCGCCAGGATCTCGAGGAGATGGTCGGCAACCTGGTCGACAACGCCTGCAAGTGGGCGCAGTCGCGCGTCGCCATCGAGGGGATCCTGGAGCGCGCCGGCGGTTCCGGCAGCCGGATGATCCGGCTCGTCATCGACGACGACGGGCCCGGTCTCTCGCCGGCGGACCGCGAGCAGGTCGCCCGCCGCGGGCAGCGCCTGGACGAGACCAAGCCCGGCTCGGGCCTCGGGCTCTCGATCGTGGTGGAGCTGGCCGCGCTCTACGGCGGCCGCCTCGTCCTCGGCACTGCGCCGATCGGCGGCCTGCGCGCCGAGCTGATCCTGCCGGCGGCGTGACGATGCCGCTCCGCCCGCGCGGTGCGCGGGCGCCAACAACCCGATATTTGCCCCATTTGTCCGACGGAAGTATGAAGATCGGGGTGGCGGTGGCATTTCAGCCTCACGGAGTCGGACATGTCGGGATCGCGGTTTCTTGCTCTGGCGCTCGCGGGCGCGACTCTGACGGCCTGCGCGGGTGATCCCAACATGGGGCCTCGCCAGCAGACCGGAGCGGGCCTCGGCGCCCTCACGGGCGCGATCGTCGGCGCCTCGGTCGCGGGCGGAGGGGCGGGCAGCCGCGTGGCCGGCGCCATCATCGGCGCCGCGGCCGGCGGCATCCTGGGCGGCGCCATCGGCGCCTCGCTGGACGAGCAGGAACGTCAGCGGGCCTATGCGGCCGAGATGCAGGCCCTGGAATACGGCCAGCCCGGCGCGCCGGTCGGCTGGCGCGGGGAGCGGGCCGGCTACTATGGCAGCGTCGTGCCGGGCCCCTATTACGTGGCCGAAGGGCGGCGCTGCCGCGAATACACCCACACGATCTATGTCGGCGGCCGTCCCCAGTCGGCGCGCGGGGTGGCATGCCGCAATCCGGACGGATCCTGGACGCCGGTGAGCTGAGTTCTGTCGAAATCCGCGGAATGGCTCCCCACCCGGCCCGGTTTCGGCCCGGAGCAGGGGCCTGCGGCGCGTGACCGGCGCGTCGAAACGAGAAATTAAGCCCCCCGGCGTTATCAGCGGTCAGGACATCATCCATGGGGCCAACGGGGCATGGCCGGGGACGGACAGCCCATCGAACGATTGCGCGCCTATCTCCGGGAGCTGAAGCCGGAGGTGCGGGCTCTGCTCACCGCGGAGCTCGAACGCGCCATGCTGCGCGGCGACGACATGCCGGGCGCCGAGATGATCCTGTCCGAGCTGCGCGCCGACTTGCGCGAGACCGGCGCCGCGGGGCCGCGGGCCGACAGCCCGCAGCGCCTGTTCTTCGCGCCGCTCGATCCCTTCCTGGTCGACGACAGCCCCGACCGCAAGCACAAGGGCCGCATCGCCCGGACCTGCCTGGATCCGATCTGGGAGTGGCTGTGCCGCGACCTCGTGCCCGTCGAGGTGAAGACCTTCACGGAACAGGCCAAGCGCCACCTCTCCCTCAACCAGACCAAGATGGCCGAGCACCTCACCCGCGCGTTCCAGGATCGCGTGGTGGTGCGGCTCGAGGAGGCGCTCACCGACGCCGCCAACAACGACAAGTCGCGCCGCCGCCTCCTCGGACAGGTGCGCACGCCGCACGCGCTCGACGATCTGCGCGAGATCTACGCCATTCTCAAGGGCCGTGACGCCCTCGCGGTGATCGCCTCGCGGCTGCCGCCGCAGATCGCGAACCTCGCCGACGAACAGCTCGACGCCGTGAAGGCGCTGCTCGAATCCCCGGTGGCGCGCCACCGCGACGTCTACGTCTATGCCCTCGTGCTGGTGATGAGCCGGCTGGCGGCGCCCTGGCAGCTGGTCCGCCTCGCGATCAAGGCCGCCGACAGCGACGTGGTCTCCAAGATCGCCGCCACCCCCTATGCGGTCGCCGTCGACATGGTGCTGACCGACGTCGACCGCCTGATGTCGCTGCTGCGCGCCGAGGTGAAGCGCGGCGGCACCGGCATCCCGCCTCTGCTCAAGGACATCCACGATTCCGCGCGCACGCTGCGCACCGAGATGGACCTCTCGGGCGACTCCCCCTGGGCGCGACAGCTGGCGGCGGTGCGCAGCGAGGTCTCCGAGCTGCTGCGCTCCGCGATCGAGACGGTCCCGGGTCGCGTGCGCCGCCTGCTGCGGGTGCGCCCCGTGAAGGAGATCGCCCCCAACAGCAAGCTCGATCCGAACGACGTGGCGGACACCGAGGCCGCGATCGAGCTGGTGAGCGAGTGTCGCAAGTATGCGAGCGAGCTTGCGCTGAGCGAGGTGACGATGCGCACCTTCTCGGACCTGCAGAACTTCCTCGACACCGGCACGACCCCGCTGCTCGACGGGTTGCGCAGTGCCGGGGCGGCGGACCGTCAGTTCCGCCAGTCCCAGATCGAGGCCGCGGCGCGCTTCTGCGCCAAGGTGTTCGGCGCCGAATATGCAGCCCTGATCTCCAAGGCCGCCGAGGTCGCCGCCAAGGGCGAGCAGAAGCCCAAGGAAGCCAAGGCCGCCAAGGCCTGATTCCGCGCCGGGCGCAGACCCCTCATGGTCTCGGTGGCTTGCCCGGTCCGGCTGCCCCTCGGGGAGGTCGGCTGCGTTGATCTTCCTCATTGCCGGCACGGGTCCGGCATGATGTAAGACCGCCCGGCGCTCCGGTCCGGACTCGGATGGTCCGCGGCGCGCCACGGATTGCGCGCCGGGACGGCACGGGATTTGAGTAAAATAGCACCATGACGCTGTGGCTGGTTTTCGCGCTGATGACGGCGGCCGCGATCTTCGTGGTGCTGTGGCCGCTCGGACGGCGCGCGGGCGCGCGCCCCGGGGGCAGCGACCTCGCGGTCTATCGCGACCAGCTCGACGAGATCGCGCGCGACCGCGCGGGCGGGCTGATCGGCGAGGCGGAGGCGGAGGCTGCGCGTGTCGAAGTGTCGCGGCGGCTGCTGGCGGCGGCCGACGCGGCCGCGGAGCATGCACCCGCGCCGGGCGGAACGGTGCGGCGCCGCGCCGCGGCCGTCATGGCCTTCATCGTGGTTCCGGCCGTGGGCGTCGCCTTCTATGCGAGCTTCGGCGCGCCGCATCTGCCCGACATGCCGCGCGCCGCGCGGCAGGCCCCGGCGCTCGCCAACCAGTCGATCGACGGGCTCGTCGCGCAGGTCGAGGCGCATCTCGCGCGCAAGCCGGAGGACGGCCGCGGCTGGGAGGTGCTGGCGCCCGTCTATCTCCGGCTCGGGCGGCTCGAGGAGGCCGTCAAGGCGCGGCAGAATGCGCTGCGCCTGCTCGGCTCCACCCCCGACCGCGAGGCGAGCCTCGGCGAGGCCATCACGGCGGCCCAGAACGGCGTCGTGACCGAGCAGGCGCGCGCCGCCTTCGCACGCGCGCTCGCGCGCGAGCCGAAGCACGACGTCGCCCGCTACTACATGGGCCTCGCGGCCGAGCAGGAGGGCAAGCGCGAGGAGGCGGCGCGGATCTGGCGCGGGCTCGTCGCCGAGGCCCAGGCGAACTCGCCCTGGGCGCTGTTCCTGCGCCAGGCGCTGGCGCGCGTCGATCCCTCGGGCGCGGCGGCCATGAGCGAGCCGTCCGGGCCGAGCGCCGAGGACGTCGCGGCAGCCGCTCTGCTCAAGCCGGAGGACCGCGACGCCATGGTGCGCGGCATGGTCGAGCGGCTCGCGGAGCGGCTCAAGAACGACGGCTCGGATGTCGATGGCTGGGTGCGCCTGGTGCGCGCCCATCTGGTGCTCGGCGAGCGCGAGAAGGCGCAGGCGGCGGCCGGCGCGGCGCGCCGCGCGCTCGAAGGCGACGCCGAGAAGGTGCGCCGTCTCGACGAAGCCGTGAAGGGCTTGGGCCTGGAAGGTTGAACACGCGATGACCCGAAAGCAGCGACGCCTCGTCTTGATCGGTTCCGGCCTCGCCGTGCTCGGGCTCGCGGCCGCGCTGGTGCTCACCGCGCTGCGCGACACCATCGTGTTCTTCAACTCGCCGACCGACGTGGTCGAGAAGCAGATCGCGCCCGGCACCCGCATCCGCCTCGGCGGCCTGGTCAAGCCGGGCAGCATCGCGCGCGGCGAGAACCTCCAGGTGCGCTTCGAAGTGACCGACGGCAACACCGCGCTGCCGGTCGCCTACACGGGCATCCTTCCCGACCTGTTCCGCGAAGGGCAGGGCGTCGTCGCCGAGGGCGTGCTCGAGCCCGGCCTGTTCAAGGCCGACACGGTGCTCGCCAAGCACGACGAGACCTACATGCCGAAGGAGGTGGCCGACGCGCTGAAGAAGCAGGGCCACTGGAAGGACGACTACGACAAGAAAAGGCAGGGCAAGACCCAATGATCGCGGAGATCGGACACTACGCACTGGTTCTCGCCCTCGGCATCGCCCTGATCCAGAGCGTGCTGCCGATCTGGGGCGTGCGCACCCGCGACGACGCGCTGATGGCGGTCGCCGGGCCGGCCGCGCTCGCCCAGGCGCTGTTCGTGGCCGTGTCCTTCGCGGCGCTCACCTGGTGCTACGTCGTGTCCGACTTCTCGGTCGTGAACGTGTTCGAGAACTCCCATTCGGCCAAGCCGCTGGTCTACCGGATCACCGGCGTATGGGGGAACCACGAGGGCTCGATGCTCCTCTGGGTGCTGATCCTCGCGCTGTTCGGCGCCCTGGTGGGCCTGTTCGGCCGCAACCTGCCGCGCACGCTCCGGGCCAACGTGCTCGCCGCGCAGTCCTGGATCGCGGCCGCCTTCTACCTGTTCATCCTCGTCACCTCGAACCCGTTCCTGCGCATCGCCGAAGCCCCGCTCGAGGGGCGCGACCTCAATCCGCTGCTGCAGGATATCGGCCTCGCGGTGCATCCGCCGCTGCTCTATCTCGGCTATGTCGGCTTCTCGATCTCCTTCTCCTTCGCGGTCGCGGCGCTGATCGACGGCCGCATCGACGCCGCCTGGGCGCGCTGGGTGCGGCCCTGGACGCTCGCCGCCTGGATGTTCCTCACCCTCGGCATCGCCATGGGCTCCTACTGGGCCTATTACGAGCTCGGCTGGGGCGGCTGGTGGTTCTGGGACCCGGTCGAGAACGCCTCGCTGATGCCCTGGCTGGCCGGCACCGCGCTGCTCCATTCGGCGGTCGTGATGGAGAAGCGCAACGCGCTCAAGGTCTGGACCGTGCTGCTCGCGATCCTCACCTTCTCGCTGTCGCTGCTCGGCACCTTCCTGGTGCGCTCCGGCGTGCTCACCTCGGTGCATTCCTTCGCCACCGACCCGACGCGCGGCGTGTTCATCCTGATGATCCTGGTGCTGTTCATCGGCGGCGCGCTCGCGCTCTACGCCTGGCGCGCGCCCATGCTCAAGCAGGGCGGCCTGTTCGCGCCGATCTCGCGCGAGGGGGCGCTGGTCTTCAACAACCTGTTCCTCACCACCGCCTGCGCCACCGTCTTCATCGGCACGCTCTACCCGCTCGCGCTCGAATCGCTCACCGCCGAGAAGATCTCGGTTGGCGCGCCCTTCTTCAATCTGACCTTCGGCCCGCTGTTCGCGATCCTGCTGCTGGCGGTGCCGTTCGGGCCGCTGCTCGCCTGGAAGCGCGGCGACCTCGTCGGCGTGGCGCAGCGCCTGCTCGCCGCCTTCGCGGGCGCGCTGGTCGCGGCCGCCGCGGTCGTCGCGGCGCAGGGGGGCGGCCCGGTGCTCGCGCCCTTCGCGATCGGGCTCGCGGTGTTCGTCATGATCGGCGCGCTCGTCGACCTCGCCGAGCGCACCGCGCTGTTCCGCGTGCCGCTGGCGGCCGCCGTCGCGCGCGCGCGCGGGCTGCCGCGCGCGGCCTACGGCACGGCGGTCGCGCATTTCAGCCTCGGCCTCGTCCTGCTCGGCATCGTCGGCGAGACCCAGTGGAACACCGAGCGCATCGTCTCCCTCAAGCCGGGAGCGACGGTCTCGCTCGCGGGCTACGAGGTCGCCTTCGACGGCATGGTGCCGCGCCAGGGCCCGAACTACCGCGAGCTCGCCGCCAGGTTCACGGTACGCAGGGACGGCGTGGTGCTCGGCGAGCTCGCGCCCTCGAAGCGCACCTTCACGGCGCGCGGCACCTCCACCAGCGAGGCGGCGCTGCTCACCCGCGGCTTCAGCCAGGTCTACGTCTCGCTCGGCGATCCCAATGCGGACGGCTCGATCGCGGTCCGCCTCTATCACAAGCCGCTGGTGCTGCTGATCTGGATCGGCAGCGTCGTCATGGTGCTCGGCGGCGCGCTCTCGCTCTCCGACCGCCGCCTGCGCGTCGGCGCGCCCAAGCCGGCGCGGCCGAAGGCGGGGCTGCAGCCCGCGGAGTAGACGATGCGTCGGCTGCGCCTCGTCCTCCTCGCGCTCGCGCTGTTGCATGCGCCGGCGCTCGCCGTGCAGCCCGACGAGGTGCTCCCGGATCCGGCACTCGAGGCCCGCGCGCGCGCGCTCTCCAAGGAGCTGCGCTGCATGGTCTGCCAGAATCAGTCGATCGACGATTCCGATGCGCCGCTCGCGCGCGACCTGCGCGTGCTGGTGCGCGAGCGCCTCGCCGCCGGCGACAGCGACACGCAGGTGGTCGATTTCCTGGTCGCGCGCTATGGCGAGTTCGTGCTCCTCAATCCGCGCGTCGGCTGGCACACTGCGCTGTTGTGGCTCGCGCCCGCGGCGGTGCTGATCGGCGGCGCGATCGGGCTCGTCGTCCTGATCCGCCGCCGGCGCGGCGCGAATCCGACCGTCGCCGAGCAGGTCGCCGCGCGGACGCTCACGCCCGAGGAGGAGGCGCGCCTCGCCAGGCTTCTCGATGAGTCGGGCGAGCCGCGGCCTTAGCTGCGCTCCGGGCTCCCTGGTCGGGACGCTCCGCCGCCGAGCGCGGACTCCGTGGCATCGACGCTGGCGGGGTCGAGCTTGGAGGCGAAGATCGCGGATTCCATCAGGATGGTGAGCGCGGTCTTCGGGTCCAGCACGGTCGCGGCATCGCGGATCATGCGCGCCGCGATCTGCGCCGTGATGGCCGGCCAGGACGCGATCGGGGGCGCACCGAGCTCCGCCGGCATGCCGGGCAGGGCGCCGGAGAGGCAGGACTTCGCGAAGGGCCACGTCCGCTGCAGGATGTCGCGAGGCGTCATGTGCGGCTGCTTGTCGGCGGACGGCAGCCCCTCCCGGTCGCTGCCGATGCTCTGCGACACGTGCGCGAACATGCCGGTGAGTTCCGGCAGCTCCTCGACTCTCAGCCCCGCGGCCAGCGCTCCGCCCGCCGCAAGCGGCCACAGCCTTCTCTGCCCCTCCGCCGCGTCGTTCGTGAGGAACATCTGGTTGAGCGGCTCGCCGAAGATGTAGTTCGTGCCCGACGCCGTCGTGACCAGCCGCATCTCGCGCCGGATCGCGGTGTCCGTCGCCATGTGCGCGAGCAGCGCGCGCTGGGCCGCGGCGTGTCCGTCCAGGGAAATCGCATGTCCGGCTCCGCGTTGAACGCCCCGCGCCCGTGTGTGTCGGGGAAGCGGCCGCGGGGGTTCGAGAATCGCCGGCGGCGCGCTGCCCAATTCGTGCCGCAATGCCCGGGGCGCGACCGGGACACGGCGGCGCGCGCATCGTTCAACATATTGATAATGAACGATAATTGATCGCCGCGAGGTTACCAAAGTTTAATCCGGCCGTCAGGACACCGTAAGGCGGCGGCTCCCATTTTCGGTGCCAGCAGTGTCGTGCCGCACGCACTGATCCGAAGGAATGGAGCACATGCGAATGTCCACGAGCGTCTCGCCCTCCGCGAACAAGGGGCGCCCCATCACGCCGCGCCGCGCCGCGCTTCTCGCGTCCGCCGGCCTCGGTGCCGTCCTGATCTTCGCCGCGCCCCAATGGGGCCCGCAGCCCAACCTGCCGGCGCTGTCCAGCGCCGCCCATGCCCAGAACGCGACCCGGCCGGCCGGCTTCGCCGACATCGTCGAGAAGGTGAAGCCCGCGGTCATCGGCGTGCGCGTGAAGGTCAATGGCGCCGCGACCACCGGCAGCGACTCCCCGTTCCCGCCCGGCTCGCCCATGGAGCGCTTCTTCCGGCGCTTCGGCCCGGACGGCATTCCGGGCATGCCGGACATGCCGCGCGGTCCGCGCGGGCGCAACTTCAGCATGGGCCAGGGCTCCGGCTTCTTCATCTCGGCCGACGGCTTTGCGGTGACCAACAACCACGTGGTCGACAAGGCCGACTCCGTGGAGGTGACCACCGACGACGGCAAGACCTATACCGCGAAGGTGATCGGCTCCGACCCGAAGACCGACCTCGCCCTGATCAAGGTCGACGGCCGCAACGACTTCCCCTTTGCGCGCCTCGCCGACCAGCAGCCGCGCATCGGCGACTGGGTGCTCGCGGTCGGCAATCCCTTCGGTCTCGGCGGCACCGTGACGGCGGGCATCGTCTCGGCGCGCGGCCGCGACATCGGCGCCGGCCCCTATGACGACTTCCTGCAGATCGACGCCCCGGTGAACAAGGGCAATTCCGGCGGCCCGACCTTCGACGTCGACGGCAATGTGGTCGGCGTCAACACGGCGATCTTCTCGCCGTCGGGCGGCTCGATCGGCATCGCCTTCGCGATCCCGTCCGACACCGTGCGGACCGTGATCTCGCAGCTCAAGGACAAGGGCGTCGTTACCCGCGGCTGGATCGGCGTTCAGATCCAGCCCGTGACCGACGACATCGCCGACAGCCTGGGCCTGAAGAAGAGCAGTGGCGCGCTGGTGGCCGAGCCGCAGGACAACGGTCCCGCCGCGAAGGCCGGTGTCCAGTCGGGTGACGTCATCGCCTCGGTCGACGGCGAGCCCGTGAAGGATGCGCGCGACCTCGCCAAGAAGATCAGCGGCATGGCCCCCGGCTCGGCCGTCAAGCTCGGCGTCATCCGCAAGGGTTCCGAGCAGACCCTGACGGTCACCCTCGGCGAGTTCCCGCGCGACCAGCAGCAGGCCGCGCGTGGGGGCAGCGACGAGGGACGCCGCGGGCAGACCGACGTGCCGCGCCTCGGCCTCACGCTCGCGCCCGCCGACAATGTCGCCGGCGCCGGCGCCGAGGGCGTGGTCGTCACCGAGGTCCAGGAGGGCAGCCCGGCGGCGCGGAACGGCTTCCGCACCGGCGACGTGATCCTCGACGTCGGCGGCAAGACGGTCTCGAACCCGGCCGACGTGCGCAACGCGCTGAGCGAGGCGCAGTCGGGCGGCAAGCGCAGCGTGCTGATGCGCGTGAAGTCCGGCAACAACACCCGCTTCGTGGCGGTGCCGGTCAACCGCGGCTGACGCGCATGATCCCGAAAAGTGGGCACCGGTTTTCGGGAAGGATCATGCGCCAGTAACTCCAACAGGGGCCGTTCCTCCCGGCAACCGTCGCCCCCGCCGGTGGAGCGATCCCGGGGGACGGGTGGAGACACCCGTCCCCGCCTCTTCGGTCCGGCCCCGGAATCCCCGCGCCCCCCTGGCGCATGGCCCCGGAAGAATGGCTCCCGTTTTTCGGGCAAGGCCGTGCGCGACGACCGGAGCCGGATCGGACACGGGGGCGGCGGAGACACCTCCGCCGCCCCCGAAGTCTGCTTGCATGGTGGAGTTGCCCATGGGCCCCGGGAATTCGCTACACTCCTCCGAATCTCGGGATTCCCCGGTCGCCATGCGCCTGCTCATCATCGAAGACGACGCCGACGCCGCGGACTACCTGGTCAAGGCGTTCCGCGAGGTCGGCCATGTCGCGGACCATGCGGCCGACGGCGAGGAGGGGCTCGCGCTCGCCCTCGAGGGGGGCTACGACGTGCTGATCGTCGACCGCATGCTGCCGAAGCGCGACGGGCTCACCCTGATCGGCATGCTGCGGGCGAAGCAGGTCGACACCCCGGTGCTGATCCTGTCGGCGCTCGGCGAGGTCGACGACCGGGTCAAGGGCCTGCGCGCCGGCGGCGACGACTACCTGCCCAAGCCCTACGCCTTTTCCGAGCTGCTGGCGCGCGTCGAGGTGCTGGCGCGGCGGCGCGGCGGCCGCAACGAGGACACGGTCTATCGGGTCGGCGACCTCGAGCTCGATCGCCTCTCGCACCGGGTGAGCCGCGGCGACACCGAGATCGTGCTGCAGCCGCGCGAGTTCCGCCTGCTCGAATATCTGATGCGCCATGCCGGGCAGGTCGTCACCCGCACCATGCTGCTCGAGAACGTGTGGGACTACCATTTCGACCCGCAGACCAACGTCATCGACGTGCACATCTCGCGCCTGCGCTCGAAGATCGACAAGGGCTTCACTCAGCCCCTCCTGCACACCGTGCGCGGCGCCGGATACATGCTCCGTGACGGCGCTCGGTAAGCTGGTCCGCACCACGGCGTTCAAGCTGACGCTGGTCTATCTCGTCGTTTTCGCGGCCTTCGCGGCGTCCCTGCTCGGCTATTTCGCCTGGAACACGCGCCGGCTGATCACCGAGCAGATCACCGAGACCGTGGATGCCGAGATCCGCGGGCTCGCCGAGCAGTACAATCAGGGCGGCATCCGCCGCCTGGTCCTCATCATCGAGCGCCGCTCGCGGCAACCGGGCTCGAGCCTCTATCTCGTCACCACGCCGACCGGCGAGGGGCTCGCCGGCAATGTCGGCTCGCTGGAGCCCGGCGTGCTCGACGCGGCCGGCTGGCGCGAGGCGGCCTACCGCCGCCACGAGGAGACCGCCGAGGCGGCCGAGCACGTGGCCTTGATGCGGGTCTTCGTCCTGCCCGGCGGCTTCCGCCTCCTGGTCGGTCGCGACATCATCGAGCGCGAGCGGGTGCGCGACGTCATCGCCCAGGCGGCGCGCTGGTCGATCGCGCTGGTGATCGTGCTCGGGCTCGCCGGGGGCTTCTTCGTGACCCGCCGCGTGCTCAAGCGCGTCGACGCCATGACCGACACCACGCAGACCATCATGACGGGCGACCTCGGCGGCCGGCTGCCGGTCGCGGGGACCGGCGACGAGCTCGACCGCCTCGCCTCCCATCTCAACGCCATGCTGGCGCGCATCGAGACGCTGATGCACGGGCTCAAGCAGGTGTCGGACAATATCGCGCACGACCTCAAGACGCCGCTGACGCGCCTGCGCAACCGCTGCGAGGCGGCATTGCGCAACGCGCGGGGCGAGGCCGACTACCGCGCGGCGCTCGAGGCGACGATCGAGGAATCGGACGAGCTGATCCGCACCTTCAACGCCCTCCTGATGATCGCGCGCGCCGAATCCGGGCAGGCGCGCGAGAACATGGATACCGTGGACGCGGCCGAGATCGTGCAGGGGGTCGTCGAGCTCTACGAGCCCCTGGCCGAGGAGAACGGCGTGACGCTCCGGGGCGAGACCCCGGCGCCGGCCCTGGTCCGGGGCAACCGCGAGCTGCTCAGCCAGGCGCTTGCGAATCTCATCGACAACGCGATCAAATACGCCAAGCCGCAGGCCCCGACCGAGGCGGCCCCCCGCGAGATCGTGGTGGCGACGCAAGGGGAGGCCGACCGCGTCCTTCTCTCGGTCGCGGACCGCGGTCCCGGCATCCCCGAAGCCGATCGCGGGCGCGTGGTGGAGCGCTTCTTCCGGCTCGAGCAGAGCCGGTCCGAGCCCGGATCGGGCCTCGGCCTGAGCCTCGTCTCCGCGGTCGCGCGGCTGCACGGGGGAGAGCTCGGGTTCGAGGACAACCGCCCCGGGCTCAAGGCCGTGCTTGCATTGCCGCGGGCGACCAGCCCGGATCGGGAAAGGACCGGTTAGCGATTGTCGAAGCGAGCGAGCACGACAGGGCCTGCCGAGCGCTCGCTGGCGTCTCGGATCGCCACCGCGCCGCAGCTGGTCGACGCCGCGGCTGCGCGGGCGCGCGTCGCGGACTGGCTCGCCCAGCAGCGGGAGACCCGTGCCGGGGCAGCGCTCGCCGCTCTGTTCGCGCGCGTTCCACGGGCCGAGAGCCTGATCGCGGCGATCGCGGAGCATTCCCCGTACCTGCGCGAGCTCGCCTTCGCGGACCCGGAGCGCCTCCTCGCCCTGCTCGAGGCCGCGCCGGAGGACCGCCAGGCGCAGCTGCTCGCCGAGGTCGCCGAGGCGGTTCCGCGCGCCGTGAGCGAGGCGGACGCGATGCGGCTCCTTCGGCGGAAGAAGGCGGAAGCCGCGCTCCTGAGCGCGCTCTCCGACATCGGCGGCGTGTGGCCCGTCATGCAGGTGACGCGGGCGCTCACGGAATTCGCCGACGCCGCCGTGGCCGCGGCGGTCCGCTTCCTGCTCGCCGGCGCGGCCGCGCAGGGCAAGCTGCGCCCGGCCGACGCCGCGCGCCCCGAGCAGGGCTCGGCCTATGTCGTGCTCGCCATGGGCAAGATGGGAGCCTTCGAGCTCAACTACTCGAGCGACATCGATCTCATCGTGCTGTTCGACGCCGAGGCCGCGCCGCTCGCGCCCGACGTCGAGCCGGCGGCGCTCTACATCCGCCTGACGCGCGCGCTGGTCAGGCTGCTGCAGGAACGGACCGCCGAGGGCTATGTCTTCCGCGTCGACCTGCGGCTTCGCCCCGACCCGGCTTCGACCCAGATCGCGGTCTCGCTCGCGGCCGCGCTCTCCTATTACGAGAGCATCGGGCAGAACTGGGAGCGTGCCGCGCTCATCAAGGCGCGCCCCTGCGGCGGCGACCTCGCGCTCGGCCAAGCCTTCCTGAAGGAGGTGGCTCCCTTCGTCTGGCGCAAGTACCTGGACTATGCGGCGGTCGGCGACATCCGCGACATGAAGCGCCAGATCCACGCCTACAAGGGCCACGACGAGATCGCCATCGAGGGTCACAACATCAAGCTCGGCCGCGGCGGCATCCGCGAGATCGAGTTCTTCGCCCAGACCCAGCAGCTCATCGCCGGCGGCCGCGTGCCGGCGCTGCGCCCAAGCCGCACCATCGACGCCCTGGCCGCGCTCGAGGCGGAGGGCTGGATCGATGCGCGCACGCGCGACGATCTCGCCGACGCCTACTGGTATCTGCGTGCCGTCGAGCACCGCATCCAGATGGTTGCCGACGAGCAGAGCCACACCTTGCCGGAGGATCGCGACGGGCTGACCCGCATCGCGCTGATGATGGGCGAGCCCAACGCCCGCTCTTTCGCGGCGCGGCTGACCGGCGTGCTCAAGTCGGTCGAGCGGCGCTATGCCGGCCTGTTCGAGGCCTCGCCCGAACTGACCGCCGGCGGCAACCTCGTCTTCACCGGCGACGATGACGACCCGGCCACCGTCGAGACCCTGTCGGCGATGGGCTTCGCCCGGCCGTCGGAAGTGATCAAGACGGTGCGCGGCTGGCATTTTGGCCGCTTTCCCGCGGTGCGCACGGCGCAGGCGCGCGAACTGCTGACCGAGCTCACCCCCGGCCTGCTGCAGGCGGTCGCCGACACCGGCGAGGCCGATGCCACGCTGTTCGCATTCGACCGTTTCCTGTCGGGGCTGCCGGCCGGCATCCAGCTCTTCTCGCTGCTCAATTCCAACCCCGGCCTGATGCGCCTGATGGTGCGCATCCTTGGCTCGGCCCCGCGTCTGGCCGAGATCGTCACGCGCCGTCCGCATGTCTTCGACGGGCTGCTCGATCCGTCGCTTGCCAGCACCGTGCCGGGCAGGCGCGTGCTTAGCGAGCGCCTTGCCGCCGCGCTGGCGCGCGCTCCCGACTACGAGGGTCGCCTCGATGCGGCGCGCATCTTCGTCAACGAGCAGAAATTCGCCATCGGCGCCGCCCTGATCAACCGCACCATCCCCCCGGCCGCCGCCGGCCGCGCCTTCTCCGACCTCGCCGACGTGATGATCGGCGCGATGATCGACGCCGTCTGGGAGCAGTTCGCTGTCCGCCACGGCCGCGTCGATGGCGGTCAGGTTGCCGTCCTCGGCATGGGCCGGCTCGGCAGCCGCGAACTGACCTTCGGCTCCGATCTCGACCTGATCCTGCTCTACGACCACGCTCCCGACGCGGAGTTCTCCGACGGCCCCAAACCGCTCGCCGTCTCGCAATATTTCATGCGGCTTGGCCAGCGGCTGATCGCGGCGATGAGTGCTCCGACGGCCGAGGGCGTGATCTACGAGCTCGACTTCCGCTTGCGCCCGTCGGGCAATGCCGGGCCGCTCGCCACCCATTTCGATGCGTTCGTCAAATATCAGGGCAGCGAGGCCTGGACGTGGGAACGCCAGGCGCTGACCAGGGCGCGGCCGCTCGCCGGCTCGCCCGCCCTGTGCGAGCGGGCGGAGCAGGCGATCCGCGACGTGCTGTCGACGCCGATCGAGCCGGCCAGGCTGCATAAGGACGTGTGCCAGATGCGCGCGCTGATCGACAAGGAGAAGGCGACCGACAATCCCTTCGAGGTGAAGACCGCCAGGGGTGGCCTGATCGACGTCGAGTTCCTGGCGCAATGGGCGCTGCTGCGCGCCGGGCTGGCCAGCGGATCGGAGCGTCCGACCTCGGTGGCCGCCATGCTGGTCGCCGCCGGGCCCGACCTCATCCCGCCCGACGATCGCGAGACGCTGTCGCGCGCCCTGAGCCTGTTCAACGACGTGCTGCAATTGCTGCGGCTGTGCATCGACGACGGCTTCGACCCGGCCACCGCGCCCAGGGGGCTGTCGCAGATGCTGTGCGAGCAGCTCGACCTGCCCGACATCCGCACCGTCGACGGCCATCTCAGGCAGACGGAGACGGCCGTGCGCGCGGTTTTCGACCGGCTGTTGCGCTGATCCCGGTTCTGGCGGCGCGCGCTGGGAAAACGCGCGCCGCCGGGTCCCGCATCGGGGGTGACGATGCAAAGGAGACTGACATGAAGAGAAGTACCAAGCTCGTGCTCGCCACTCTGGCCGTCGTGGTCACCGCCGGCGGCGCCATCGCCGCTCAGGGCTACCGCACCTTCGCCGACGGCCGCCAGATGGGCCAGCGCCTGTTCAATGAGGCCGACGCCGACAAGGACGGCGCCGTTTCGCTCGACGAGATGCTGGCGGTCCTGACGGCCCGTTTCGACGAGGCCGACGCCAATGGTGACGGCAGTCTCGACAAGGCCGAGATCATCGGTGCCGTCGAAAGGAACTTCGAGCGCGCGCGGCGCCATTCCGGCCGCATCGCCGACGGTCTCGTCTACCGCCTCGACCTCGACGACAGCGGCGCGATCGCCCGCTCGGAGTTGGAAAACCGCGCCAGGAAGATGTTTGCGCTCGCCGACTTCAACGATGACGGCAAGGTTGAGCTGGCCGAGATCGGCCGCATGCATGGCGGCTGGGACCGGCGCCACCATGGTGGCCGCGACGGCCATCACGGCCGCTGGTGGCGGGGCGACCGCGGCCCGGCGATGATGGACGAACCGAAGCCGGACGAAGACCGGTAGCCCCCGCCTTCGCCGCCCCGGAGTCCGCTCCGGCTCCGGGGCGTGCCGGGCTCAGCCGCGGCCGGCCGCCTTTCTGGCCGGCGGCCGCATGGTCTCGGCGACAAAGGCCTTCCCGGCCGGTCGCGCCGCCGCGCCGCGCTGCGCCAGCGGCAGGCGCAGCGACACGATGGTGCCGTGGCCCTGGCGCGAGCGGATGCGCATGGTGCCGCCATGCATCTCGGTCAGCGAGCGCGAGATGGCGAGCCCCAGCCCGGAGCCCTTGTGGCTCTTGGTGAACTGGTTCTGCACCTGCTCGAACGGGCGCCCGAGCTTCCTCAGATCGGCCGGCGAGATGCCGATGCCGCGATCCTCGATCGTGATGGTGACATTGTCGGCCACGGCGCGCGCCCGCACCAGCACGCGCCCGCCGGGCTTGGAGAATTTGACCGCGTTGGACAGGAGGTTGATCAGGATCTGCTTGGTGGCGCGCCGGTCGGCCGCCAACGCGATGTCGTCGCCGGCCTGGGCGACGATCTCGATTCTCTGGTCCTGGGCCTGGAAGGAGACGATGCGTAGCGTCTCCTCCAGGATGGCGTTGAGGCTGAACGTCTCGTAGTCGAGGGTGAGGCGCCCGGCCTCGATCTTCGACATGTCGAGGATGTCGTTGATGACGTCGAGCAGATAGGAGCCGCTCTCGTGGATGTCGCGGCAGTACTCGTGGTACTTTTCTGAGCCAAGCGGCCCGAACATGGCGCCGCGCATGATCTCCGAAAAGCCGATGATGGCATTGAGCGGCGTCCTGAGCTCGTGGCTGATATTGGCGAGGAACTCCGACTTGGCCCGGTTGGCGGCCTCCGCCCGGTTGCGCTCGCTCGAATATTTCTCGGCCAGTTCGACGAGCTGGCGCGCCTGCACCTCCAGCGTCTGGCGCGATTTGCGCAGGTCGTCGATGGTGGCCATCAGCCGGCCCTCCGAATCGATCAGCTTCCTTTCGTGCGACTTGATGGTGGTGATGTCGGTGCCGACCGAGACGAAGCCGCCGTCATTGGTGCGCCGTTCGTTGATCTGCAGCCAGCGCCCGTCGTCGAGCTGGGCCTCGACGGTGCGCGCGCCCTCCTCGGCGCGGTCGGCCGAGACGCGCTGGTGCCTGACCGCCGGCATGCGCGCCGCCGCCATGATATCGGCGTAGCGCGCGCCGGGCTTCGCCATTTCGGGGTCGAGCCCGTGCAGCTGCTGGTATTTGGAGTTGCACATCACCAGCCGCTTGTCGGCGTCCCACAGGACGAAGGCCTCGAGCAGGCTCTCGATGGCGTCGCGCAGGCGCAGGTCGTTGCGCCGGCTCTGCTGCTTGAGCGCCTGCTCCTCGGTGATGTCGACGGCGATGCCGATCAGGTGCGGCCCGCCATGGGCGCTGTCGACGAGCTGGGCGCGCGCCCGCACCCACACCCAGTGGCCCTCGGCATGGCGCATGCGGAAGGCGTGGTCGATGTGGCTGCGCTTCTCGACCAGCACCGAATTGGCGAGCGCGTAGAGGTCGGCGTCCTCGGGCCTGACCAGCGCCGCCAGTTCGGCAAAGCCCATCCGTTCCTCGCGCGGCGCCATGCCGAGCATGCCGTACATGGACCGCGACCAGTAGATCTGGCCGCGCGCCAGGTCCCAGTCCCACAGGCCGCAGCGCCCGCGCGCCAGCGCCGTCTCGAACCGGTTCTCGACGAGGTCGCAGATCTCGTCGGCCTCCTGCGCCCGCGTCGACTGGGCGAAATAGGCATAGAGCACGACCAGCAGGATCGACGAGGTGCCGACGAACAGCGTGACGTTGAGCGACACCGCCTTCTGCCACTGGGCGAATATGGCGCCGAGCGGCTGGATGACGGTGACGCCGCCGAGCGCGCCCGCTTCGAGGATGCGATGGACGGCCAGCGCCTCGCCGCCCCCGGCCAGTTCGACCTGGCGCGTGTCGGCGCGCCGGCCGAAGGTGGTGAGCAGCATGGTGTCGCCGATGACGGTGTCGAGGGCGGCGCCCGGCCGGGCCGCCTCGTGCGGCAGGCTGGCGACGATGCGGCCGTCGGCGCCGGTCACCACGATGCGCCGGTCGCGGGTCAGGTAGCGCGACGGCACCCAGTCGGCGAGCGCGTTCTGCAAAGCCATCGCCGTCCGCGCCTCATCGCGCGCGGCTTTGCCGGCGGCCTCGCCCGACACGGGCCGGGAGAGCCGCTCGGCCAGCAGTTCGGCGATGAAGTTCAGTTCCGCTTCGGCCGAGCGGCGGATGTCGTCGGCCTGGGTGCTGAGCGACAGCCATCGGGCGGTGGCGACGATCAGGAGGAAGATGACGATCAGCACCGGGATCAGCCGGCGCAGGAATTTTTCCGAGCTGATCAGGCGTTCATAGGCCGGATGGGAAAGGAGACGGGCATAGCCGGCCGCCCGCGCCCCGGCCGCCTTGCCCGCAAACAGGGATGCGCGGGATCGCACGCCCCGTGCGTCCGCATGCGCCATCCTGGCCTCCTCGTCTGGACGGCTCCGCCCGGAAGGTTATCCACACCTTTCCGGGCGGAATTGCGCCCGACCGTTCAACTTTTTGCCCGCTGGGGGTTGCGCCCGCGATCCGGCGACGCCGCACGACCGAATCAGTTCCATTTGAATCGGATGGGCAGGGCTTGGCAAGGGGGTGGAAGCGTGTCGGACGAGTGACGACGATACGTCTACCTGGCAGATGCGCGCGCCTGCGCACCGCCCCAGTCAAGGTCGTTCAGCTGCCTCAATTGCCAAACCAATGCTCTCTGTTCGAGCCACAAAGGTTTTCGACGAGTATCCCTTCATCGGCTAAGGTTCTGGCGTGATCGAGCCAATCACTGTCGGTTGCATTGACGACTGGCACCTTCTCGCGTCGCGCCAATGCCGCGAACTTGCGATCGCTCGGATCGAAGTCCTTATCGATCAGAGACTGCGGTAGGTCGACGTATTCGCCGTCCGGTCGCCGCGGTAGATGGACGCGTTGAACGCGATTTGGTGCGCTGTTGAGCACTTCGCGGTAGAATCGGTCGCCAACGCCCGGCTGGCCTCTCGGGCTCAGGTGGCGCCGGTACTCTTGCTGGATCAGCCCCTCGAGATCGAGCAGAATCGTTCCTGCTCCCAACAGGCGACGCAGGAAGTCGACCGCCCTGATCCTGCACGAGATCGACGGCAGGCGCGCGTGATCGGGACCGGCAACGCCATTGGCAACGATCGGAACGTTGGTGTCGACGACATAGCGGTTCATTCAGCAGCCTGCATCCGACGAAGGCGCGCAAGTTCCGCTTCCGCGGCCTCGTTGAATGCATCACCCATGAACTTGTCCGGCCAGTTGCGGATGTTGCCGAAGAGGTCGACGTCAAGAGAAGTGAGCCGCGAAACACCACTTGGCGCGTCGCAAAAATAGAGCTTAACCTCGTCGGAGCGGATCATCTCTTCTGCGATCCGTCGCTGCAACCTGAGTAATAGGTGTTCTGAATGGCTTTCGATAAATATCTGAACATTTCGATGCATAGCTGCCTGGATGATTACATCGGCCAAACCTGCCTGAGCCAGTGGGTGAAGATGTATTTCAGGCTGTTCCAAAATGACAGTGGAGCCTTCGGGAACATACTGCAGGAGCGTCACGACAGGAAGAACTTGTGAAACGCCAAAGCCGACGTCGGTCAGCAGGACCTCGCTGGCGCCCGGACTGGTGCGCACACGGGCTTGCCAACGATTGGAGCCGTCGGCAATCTCCTCAACCTTGAACCCGTCGATCAGGCCCATCTCGCGCAGCCAATACGCGATCATTTCTTGAAAAGGCTTCAGGTGCGCTTTCCATCTGACGTTGCGCACCTCCTTGGCGTCGGTCGCGGCGAGGATCGCGTCGATTGCCTTTTCGCCCCTTTGCCCGACGTCGGTCGGCCGGGAGCGTGCATACAAATAGTCGCGTTTGGGGAATTCGCGCAGGGGCCCCAGATAGAATATCCGATCGAGCTCGGATTCATAGGCAGCCTCCAGATCGGCCAGGAACCCGGAGTTCTGGAACCGGGTACGCGCCTGATCTGGAAATGCGTAGGACTTGATCGGCCCCGGCAACTGCCAGGGCCTGCCTTTCGTGCGCAGGAACGAGAAGCCGCCTGGCGAGCCGTTGCTCTGCCAGGCACGTAGCTCGAATTTCGTCGAGTCACCCGTTCTTGGAGAAAGTCCAAAACACATGTCACCGAGTGAATAGGATATCGATCGTGCAACCGGCGCACGCTGATGAACAGCGATCTCGGCTGCAAATCCCAAGACGTGGCCGCGAGCAACGGGGGGGGTTCGCTTCTGGCTCGGGTCGACAATCTGCAACTCGGCCGGCAGTCCGAATGACAGACCTATCTCGATCGAGCGGCTTTCGTCGTGCTGGTGGATGGCATCCCGGATCGTGCCGAGCTGGACCAGACCACCGTTCAGTTCAAGTGCAATCGCGCGGTCGGTAGCATCCTTGGTCTGCTTTAGCAGCAGCAGGAATTGAATCAGGCTGGTCTTGCCGGAGGAGTTTGTGCCGAACACACCGGTGATCCGACCACATTCCAGTGCGACCTCCGGCCAGGATTTGAAGTTGGTGAACGAGAGTGTTCTGAGCATGGGTCAGTTAGCTAGTTGCCGCGTCGAATGCTCCACCATTGAGCCCAAGAAGCTATCATTGCATTGTCGATCGCGGAAGAAGTCACCCCAGCACGCGGTCGACGATCTCGCTCGAATCCTTCGACAGTTTGCGCCCCCGCCGCAGCGCTTCGAGCGCCTGTTCGGCGAGTTTGCGCCGGCCGGGCTCCAGCATGCGGTAGCTGCGGAAGGCGGTGATGAGCCGGGCGGCGACCTGCGGGTTCCGCGCGTCGAGTTCGCCGATCGTCGCCGCAACCAGCCGGTAGCCCTCGCCGGACGCGGCGTTGAAGCCGGTCGGGTTGGCCATGGCGAAGGCGCCGACCAGCGCGCGCACCCGGTTGGGGTTGGCGAGCGTGAAGGCGGCATGCTTCATCAGCCGGGCGACGCGGCTGGCCGCCTGCGGCCCCGGCGCGGTGGCCTGCACCGAGAACCACTTGTCCAAGATCAGCGGGTCGCCGCCGGCGCGCTCTTCGAAGGCGGCGATCGCCCGTTCCGCCGCCGGCCCGCCCTGCAGGTGGACGGTGCGCTGGAAGGCGGCGTGACGGTCGTTCATGTTGTCGGCGCTGGCGAGCAGGGCGAGGTCCTCGTCGCGCGCCGCGCCGCTGCCGGCGGCCACCGCCAGGATCGCCAGCGCGTGTCTCAGGCTGCGTTTGCCGGCGTCCTCGGCCTGCGGGCTGTAGGGGCCGGGCGTGGCAAGAGCCGGGGCCAGGCGCTGGCGCTGCGGCTCCAGCGCCGTGCCGAGTGCTGCCATCAGCGCCAGGCGGGCGGCGTGGACGGCGTCGGGGTCGACATTGCGCGCGATCGTCTGGGCGATCTCGCCCTCGCCGGGGAGCGTCAGCGTCAGCGCCCGGAAGGCCGACTCCAGCCGGTCGTCGCCGGCGATGGCGAGCGCCGCGGCGAAGAACCGCTCGTCCCAATGCGGCGCCTTGCCGCGCGCCGTCGCCCGGGCGGCGGCCACGGCCAGGCGCATCGCGTATTCCTGGAAGGCCTGCCAGCGGTTGAACGGGTCGGTGTCGGCGGCCGCCAGCAGCGCCAGATCGCCCTTCGACTGGGCGAAGTCGATGATGACCGGTGCCGAGAAGCCGCGGTTGATCGACAGCGCCGGCCGTTCGGCGAGCCCGTGAAAGACAAGGCGGTGGCGGCGCTTGCGGATGTGGAACAGGTCGCCGTCATGGGCCGCGCCGCTCACCCGCGCCGGCGTCATCTCGGCGCCATTGGGCCCGACGAGGCCGATCCTGAGCGGGATATGCATCGGCCGCTTCCTCGGCTGGCCGGGCGTGGCCGGCAAGGTCTGCTCGATGTCGAGCGTCAGCGTGCGCCGGTCGCGGTCATAGGCCGACGACACCGGCAGCCGCGGCGTGCCGGCCTGGGTGTACCACAGCGCGAACTGGGCGAGGTCGATGCCGCTCGCGTCCTCGAAGCATTTCAGGAACTGTTCGACCGTCGCCGCCTCGCCGTCATGGCGGCGGAAATAGCGGTCCATGCCCTTGCGGAATGCTTTCGGTCCCAGAATGGTGGCGATCATGCGCACCACCTCCGCCCCCTTCTCGTAGACGGTGGCGGTGTAGAAGTTGGAGATCTCGCGATAGCTCTGCGGGCGCACCGGGTGGGCCAGCGGTCCGGCGTCCTCGGGAAACTGGTTGGCGCGCAGGTTGCGCACGTCGCCGATGCGTTCGACCGGCCGCGAGCGCTGGTCGGCGGAGAACTCCTGGTCGCGGAAGACGGTCAGCCCCTCCTTCAGGCAGAGCTGGAACCAGTCGCGGCAGGTGATGCGGTTGCCCGTCCAGTTGTGGAAATATTCGTGCGCGATGATCGCCTCGATCTGGGCGTGGTCGAGGTCGGTGGCGCTGGCCGGATCGGCCAGTACGTATTTGTCGTTGAAGACGTTGAGGCCCTTGTTCTCCATCGCACCCATGTTGAAGTCGGAGACGGCGACGATGTTGAACATGTCGAGGTCGTATTCGCGCCCGTACTTCTCCTCGTCCCAGCGCATGGCCCGCACCAGCGCATCCATCGCCCAGGCGGCGCGGTTGTGCTTGCCCCTTTCGACATGGATGGCGAGCCGCACCTTGCGGCCCGAGCGCGTGGAATAGTCCCGCGCCAGGCAGTCGAGGTCGCCGGCGACCAGCGCGAACAAATAGCTGGGCTTGGGGAACGGGTCATGCCAGACGGCGTAGTGGCGCCCGCCCGGCAGGCTTCCCTGTTCGCCCGGGTTGCCGTTGGCGAGCAGCACCGGCGCTTCCCTTGCGTCGGCCTCGATGCGGGTCGTGTAGACCGCCATCACGTCCGGCCGGTCGAGGAAATAGGTGATGCGGCGGAAGCCTTCCGCCTCGCACTGGGTGCAGTAGTTGCCGCCCGAGCGGTAGAGGCCCATCAGCTGCGTGTTGGCCGAGGGGTTGAGCGTGGTCGCGATCTCGACGGTAAACCGCCGCCTCGTCGGCGGGCGCAGGATGGTCAGCCCGTCCGGCGCCGCCGTGTAGCTGTCGGCTGCCGCCGGCCTGCCGTCGATCGCCAGCGCATCGAGCGTCAGTTCGTCGCCGTCGAGCACGAGCGGCGTGCCCTTCTTCGTCTCCTTCGCCCGCTCCACACCCAGCACCGCGCGCACCCGCGTCCGCGTCGGATGGAGCGAGAAGTCGAGCGCCACGTTCCGGATCGTGTAGGCGGGCGGGCGATAGTCCTTGAGGCGGATGACGGGGGTCTGTTCGGTTCGCAACGCTGAGCTTCCTGCCGGCACGCGATTGAGGCGTCGGTTCCAGGATCGCTGCTTACCCCTCCCCAGCCCCTCGCCACAAGGGATGGTACCGAAAAACCAACCCCTTGTGATGGGGGGCGGGACAAGGTTAGCCTTCCGCCGCAATCCCTGCCGTCGGACCGGGTTTTCTCAACGATGACCACCGCATACGATCCAGCCGCCGCCTTGCGCGCCCTCGAGCCGCACAGGAAGCGCATCGCCGCCACCGACATGCGCGCCATGTTCGCCGCCGATCCGAAGCGCTTCGCGCGGTTCGCGCTTACCCTCGACGACCTTCTGTTCGACTTCTCCAAGAACCGCCTCGATGCGCCCGCCTTCGCCGCCCTGGTCGAGATGGCGCGGGCCGCCGGCGTCGCCGGCAAGCGCGACGCGATGTTCGCCGGCAATCCCATCAACACGACCGAGCGGCGCGCCGTCCTGCACACGGCGCTGCGCAACGGCTCGGATCGGCCGGTCATGGTCGACGGACGCGACGTCATGGTGCAGGTCCGCAAGGTGCATGCCGCCATGCGCCGCTTCGCCAACGCGGTCCGCATGGGCCGCTACGCGGTGACGGGCGGCCGCGTGACCGATGTGGTCAATATCGGTATCGGTGGCTCCGATCTCGGCCCGGCGATGGCGACGCGCGCGCTGTCGCCCTACGCCACCGGCCCCCGCCTGCATTTCGTTTCCAATGTCGATGGCGCCGATATCGCCGACACGCTCGCCCGCCTCGATGCGCGCACGACGCTGTTCATCATCGCCTCCAAGACCTTCACCACGGCCGAGACCATGGCCAATGCCCGCACCGCCCGGGCGTGGGTGGCCAGGCGGGTCGGCAAGCGCGCCTCGGGCTTCCATTTCGTCGCGCTGTCGACCAATCTCCCGGCGACGCGGATGTTCGGCATCGCCGACAAGCGCACCTTCGGCTTCTGGGACTGGGTCGGGGGGCGCTATTCGGTGTGGTCGGCCATCGGCCTGTCGCTGATGATCGCCATCGGGCCGAGATATTTCGATGCCTTCCTTGAGGGCGCCTATGCCGTCGACGAGCATTTCCGCTCGGCGCCGTTCGAGCGCAACATCCCGGTGGTGATGGCGCTTCTCGGCGTGTGGTACCGCAATGTCTGGGGCTTCGCCACCCACGCGGTGCTGCCCTATGACAACCGGCTGGCGCGCTTTCCCGCCTATCTCCAGCAGCTCGACATGGAATCGAACGGCAAGTCGGTTACGCTGGCCGGCCGGCCGGTGCGCTGGAACACCGGGCCGATTGTCTGGGGCGAGCCCGGCACCAACGGCCAGCACGCCTTCTACCAGCTCATCCACCAGGGCACCGACATCGTTCCCTGCGACTTCCTCGTCGCCGCCGAGCCGCACGAGAAGCTCGGCGACCACCATCTGATGCTCGTCGCCAACTGCCTGGCCCAGTCCGAAGCGCTGATGAAGGGCAAGACGCTTGCGGAGGCGACCGCCGAACTGCGCGCCAGTGGCATGGACGACGCTGCCGCGCGGGCGCTCGCCCCGCACAAGATGTTCGCCGGCAACCGGCCGTCCAGCACCTTCCTCTACCGCCGCCTCGACCCGCGCACGCTCGGCATGCTGATCGCGCTCTACGAGCACAAGGTGTTCGTCCAGGGCGTGCTGTGGGGCGTCAACTCCTTCGACCAGTGGGGGGTCGAGCTCGGCAAGGTGCTGGCGGTGGAGATCCAGCCGCTGCTCGCCGGCGCCGAAGTGCCGTCCGGCAGGGACGCCTCGACGCGCGGGCTGGTCGCCGCTTTCCGCGATCTGCGCGCCGGCTGATGCCGCCGCCTGACACCGGCAGCTCCGATTAAAGCCCGCCTATTGCGGTCGGCGGTCGGCTGCCTGTAGTAATGGCGGGTTCGACCGCGCTCCCGCCGTCGCCCCCGCACCTTTCACCCACTTTTCGGAAGTCCGTACAATGAACCAGGCAGTTCACGCGAAATTCGGCATGGGCGCGCCGCTACGGCGCAAGGAGGACCCGGCCTTCGTCACCGGGCGCGGCCGCTACACCGATGACATCGCCGTGCCGGGCATGCTGCACGGTTATGTGCTGCGCTCGCCGCACGCCAATGCCCGCTTTGTCATCGCCGATGCCGAGGCCGCGCGCGGCCATCCGGGCATCCATCTGGTGCTGACCGGCGCCGACCTCGCCGGCCTGAAATCGCTGCGCACCCATGTCAAGGTCAAGATGGCCGAGGGCGTCAAGCCCGTCGACAGCTCGATCCCGCTCCTGTGCGCCGACCAGGTTCGCCATGTCGGCGATGCCATTGCCTTTATCGTCGCCGATTCGCCGCGCATCGCCCGTGACGCCTCCGAGATGATCGAGGTCGAGTACGAGCCGATCGAGGTGGTCGCCGACACCGCCGCCGCGCTTGGCGAGGGCGCGCCGCTCGTCTATCCGGGGGCCGGCTCGAACGTCGCCTTCGTCCGCCACATGGGCGACGCCGACAAGACGCGCCACGCCTTCGCCAGGGCGGCCCGCGTCACCGAATACCGGCTGGTCAACAATCGCCTGGTCAGCGTTTTCCTGGAGCCGCGCTCGTGCCTGGCCGAATGGGTGGACGCCGAGGACCGCTGGTCGGTAACCGTCTGTTCGCAGGGCGCCCACGGTATCCGCGACGCGCTGTGCGAGGTGTTCGGCGTCGGCACCGACAAGGTGCGCGTGCGCACCCCCGATGTCGGCGGCGGCTTCGGCACCAAGGTGTTCATCTACCGCGAATATCCGCTCACCATGGAGGCGGCCAGGCGCCTCGGCCGCCCGGTCAAGTGGACCTCGGACCGCTCCGAGCATTTCACCGCCGACGCGCACGGCCGCGACAACATCACCACCATCCGCATGGCGATGGATGCCGACGGCCGCTTCCTGGCGCTCGAGGTCGACACGCTCGCCGCCATGGGCGCCTATCTGCACATGCACGGGCCGTTCATCCCCGAACTTGGCATGATCATGGCGACCGGCGTCTACGATATCCCGGTGATGTCGGTCAGCGTGCGCGGCGTCTACACCAACACCACCCCGGTCGACGCCTATCGCGGCGCCGGGCGGCCCGAGGCCGCCTACGCCATCGAGCGGCTGGTCGACCAGTGCGCCTGGGACCTCGGTCTGCCGCGCGAGGAGGTTCGCCGGCGCAATTTCATCCGCCCCGAGCAGATGCCCTACCGCACGCAGGGCGGCCGGCTCTACGATGTCGGCGAGTTCGACGGCCACATGACGCTGGCGATGGAGCGGGCCGGCTGGGCCGGTTTCGAGCGGCGCCGGGCGGAAGCGGCCGCCCGCGGCCGCATTCGCGGCATCGGCATGGCCACCTATGTCGAAGCCTGCGCCTTCGCCGGTTCCGAACCGGCCTTCCTCGAACTGCGCCGCGACGGCGGCTTCGACCTCAGGATCGGCACCCAGTCGAACGGCCAGGGCCATGCCACGGCCTACGCCCAGCTCGCCGCCGAGAAGCTCGGCATCGATTACGAGAAGATCGACGTGCGCCAGGGCGACACCGACGAACTGGCCGCCGGCGGCGGCACCGGCGGCTCCCGCTCGGTGCCGCTCGGCGGCGTCTCGGCGGTGCGCGCCGGCGAGGCCATGGCCGAGAAGCTGAAGAAGCTCGCCGGCGATCGGCTGGAAGCCTCACCCGTCGACATCGAGCTCGTCGACGGCACCGCCCGGGTTGCCGGCACCGACCGTGCCGTCACCTTCGCCGAACTCGCCGCCACCGCCGCCAATCCGGATGACCTCAAGGCCGAGGGCGACTTCCAGCAGGCCGAGGCCACCTACCCGAACGGCACCCATATCTGCGAGCTGGAGATCGATCCGGAGACCGGCGTCACCGAGGTCGTCGCCTACACCATCGTCGACGATTTCGGCGTGACGGTGAACCCGATCCTGCTCGCCGGCCAGGTCCATGGCGGCGTCGCCCAGGGCATCGGCCAGGCGCTGCACGAGCGTGTCGTCTACGACGCCGACGGGCAGCTCATCACCGCCACGCTGATGGACTATGCGGTGCCGCGCGCCGACGTGATTCCCAATTTTGGCTTCGAGACGCGCAACGTGCCCTCCACCACCAATGTGCTCGGCATCAAGGGGGCGGGGGAGGCCGGCTCCATCGGCTCCTGCCCGGCGGTGATGAACGCGGTGTGCGACGCGCTCTACCACGCCTGCGGCGTCCGCCAGGTCGACATGCCGGCGACACCGGCGGTGCTGTGGCGGCTGATCCGGGACGCGCGGGCCGGCTGAGCCTCGGCTTCGTGCGGGCCGGGTGCGGGCAGCACGCGGGCGGCGCGCAATCACCCTTGAACGCTGCGCCGCCTGGCGCTATGTCTTGGCCCACTCATGGAGGTGCCCGGCGCCTGGCGGCCGGGCTGAGAGGCGTTACGCCAACTCTTTGAACCTGATCCGGGTCATGCCGGCGTAGGGAATGAGGCCCGTTCGATCCTTCTCCGACAGCCTTTCCCTCAGCGGTATTGACGCCGCCGACATGCCTGGCGTGGCAAGGAGGGCAATGGTGTCGGGCGCGTGGACCGAAACCCTCGACGAGGCGGAGGCGGCGATCGCCGCGCTGCGCGCCGGTGGCGTGCGCGTGCACTGCCTGACCAATGCCGTTGCCCAGAACTTCACCGCCAACGTGCTGCTCGCCTGCGGCGCCACGCCGTCGATGACGGTGAACCCCGACGAAAGCGTGCGGTTCACCGATGCCGCCGACGCGCTGCTGGTCAATCTCGGCACGCTTGACGCCGACCGGCGTGCCGCGATGGCCGCCTCGACCGCCGCGGCGCTGGCGGCGGGCAAGCCGGTGGTCCTCGATCCGGTCATGTGCCAGCTGTCGCCGCCGCGCCTGGCTTTCGCGCGCGAGCTGCTGGCGCGGCGCGGGCTGATCCTCAAGGCCAATGCGGCCGAGGCCGCCGCGCTCGGCCAGGCGCCCGCCGCCCTGCGTGTCGTCACCGGCCCGGTCGACCGCATCGAGACGCAGGATCGCGCCTGCGGGATCGCCAACGGCCACCCGCTGATGGGCAGGGTCGTCGCCGTCGGCTGCGCGCTCGGCGCGGTCATCGCCGCGCTTGGCGCGCGCGCCGGCGATCCCGCCGGCGCGGCGCTGGCCGGCCTCGCCTGGTTTGGCGTCGCCGGCGAGGTGGCCGCGCGCAAGGCCGCCGGACCGGGCAGCTTCGCCGTCGCCTTCCTCGACGCCCTGGCCGCGCTCGACGCGGCGACGGTTCGCGCGCGAGCGAGGATCGTGCCGTGAACCCGGTAGACATTACATTCTATGTGATCGTCGATCCGGCCCGTTCGCGCCGGCGGCCGTTGCCGCAACTGGCGCGGATCGCCGCCGACAACGGCGCCACCTTGGTCCAGTACCGCGACAAGACAGCCGAGACCGGGACGATGGTCGCCAATGCCCGCGCCATCCGCGCCGCGCTCGAAGGCACCGGCGTTCCGCTCATCGTCAACGATCGCGTCGACGTGGCGCTCGCCGCCGGCGCCGCCGGCGTCCATCTCGGCCAGACCGACATGGCGCCGGCCGATGCCCGCCGCATCATGGGCGACGACGCCATCATCGGCCTGTCGGTCAGGACCGGGGCGCAAGCGCGCGCCACGCCAGCGGGGCTGATCGACTATGCCTTCATCGGCGGCGTCTTCGCCACCGCCTCGAAGGACAACCCGGCCTCGATCGGTGTCGATGGCTGGCGCCGGATCGCGGCCATCCTGCGTGAGCGCGCGCCGGGCCTGCCGGTCGGCGCCATCGCCGGCATCGACGCGACCAATGCCGGCGCGCTAGTCCGCGCCGGCGCCGACGGCCTCGCCGTCATCTCTGCCGTCGCCATGGCCGATGATCCCGCGGCGGCGACCAGGCACCTCATGGCCGTCATCAGGGAGGCGCGCCGATGAACCGCATTCCCATCACCGTGACCATTGCCGGCTCCGATTCGGGCGGCGGTGCCGGCATCCAGGCCGACATCAAGGCGATGTCGGCCAACGGCGTCTACGCCGCCACCGTGATCACCGCGCTGACCGCGCAGAACACGCTTGGCGTGACCGCCATCCACGACGTGCCGCCCGGTTTCGTCACCGCGCAGATCGAGGCCGTGTTCTCCGACCTCGCCGTCGACGCCGTCAAGATCGGCATGCTGTCGCGGGTCGAGACAATCGCCGCCGTCGCCGCCGGCCTGCGCCGCTTCCGCCCGGCCAACATCGTGCTCGATCCGGTAATGGTCGCCGCCTCCGGCGACCCGCTGCTCGACGACGATGCCATCGATTCGCTGGTCAGCGAGCTGTTCCCTCTGGCCGCCCTGATCACGCCCAACCTGCACGAGGCGGCGCGGCTGACCGCCACAACGCTCGCCGACAGCCGCCAGGCGATGCGCGGCCAGGCCTACGCCCTGGCGGAGATGACCGCCGGCGCGGTGCTGCTGAAGGGCGGCCACGGGACCGGCGACGAGGCGACCGACCTGTTGGTGTCGCGGGAGGGCGAGCAGTGGTTCGTCGCCCGGCGCGTCGACACCGCCAACACGCACGGCACCGGCTGCTCGCTGTCCTCGGCCATCGCCGCGCGGCTGGCGGCGGGCGTGGAACTGGCGCGCGCCGTCGGCGAGGCCAAGTCCTGGCTCACCGGCGCCATCGCCGCGTCGGATCGGCTGCGGGTCGGCGCCGGCCGCGGCCCGGTCCATCACTTCTACGAACTCTGGGAGAAGCTGCCATGACCATCACCCGCCGCCGGGCGCTCGGCGCCCTCGCGCTCTCCGCCGCCGCCTCGCCGCTGGCGCGCCCGGCGCTCGCCCAGGGCCGCATCGAATGGCGCATGGTCACTTCCTGGCCGAAGAACCTGCCCGGCCCCGGCGTCACCGCCCAGCGCCTCGCCGACCGCATCACCACGATGTCGGACGGCCGGCTGCGCGTTCGGCTGCACGCCGCCGGCGAGATCGTTCCGGCGCTCGAGGTGCTGCCCGCCGTCTCCGCCGGCGTCGCCCAGATCGGCCACACCGCGTCGCTGTTCTGGGCCGGCAAGATGCCGGCCGCGCCGCTGTTCACCGCCGGCCCGTTCGGCCTCACCCCGCTCGAGCACATCACCTGGATCGACCATGGCGGCGGCCAGGCGCTATGGGACGAACTCTACGCGCCACACGGCATCAAGCCGTTCATGGCCGGAAATACCGGCTTCCAGATGGGCGGCTGGTTCACCCGGCCCATCGACAGCCTCGCCGACGTGAAGGGCCTGAAGATGCGCATCCCCGGGCTCGGCGGCCTCGTCATGCAGCGGCTCGGCGCCGTCCCCGTCACGGTGGCGCCGCCGGAAATCTTCACCAGCCTGCAGAGCGGCGTCATCGACGCCACCGAGTTCCTCGGGCCGTTCTCCGACATGGCCATGGGCTTCCACAAGGTCGCCCGGCTCTACTACACGCCCGGCTGGCACGAGCCCAATGGCACCGGTGAGGCGATCGTTTCGCTCGCCGCCCATGAGGCGCTGCCCGGCGACCTCAAGGCGGTGGTCGCGGCCGCCTGCGCGCAGGAGAACATCATCTCGCTCGGCGAGGCCGAATGGGCCAATGCCGAGGCGCTGGCCAGGCTGACCGGTGAACTCGGCGTCGAGGTGCGCGCCTTCCCCGACGATTTCATGGCCGCCGCCCGCGAGCAGACCGACGCGGTGATGGCCGAACTTGCCGCCCGGGACGCCCTGACCGGCCGCATCGTCGCCAGCTATCGCGGCGCCGCGAAGCATCAGGCGGCGTGGTCGGCCCAGTCGGTGCGCGCCTTTCTGGCGGTCAGGGGTTGACCGCCCAATCCGGCTCAATCGGTTGACCCTTCCCGCCGCATGTGCCCCAATCGCCCATGTAAAATGGGGAGAGGGTAAGGGATGAAATTTCATTTGATTGCCGGCATTGCGGGCCTGAACTTCGCGATCGGTTCCGGTGCGGCGGCTGCGCCGGCTTCGATCCAGTATGAATTCGTCGACAGTGTCGGCTGCCACCTGGTCGAGCGGATGCGTTTCGCCGGCGGAAAGCTCTATCACGATTTCCTGTCGGTCAGTTGCGGCGCGGGGAAGCCCCTCGAGAGCGCCGACCATGGCAGTGTCTATACCGTCGGCAAGACGGTGACCGAGCGCTACACCTGCACGCAAAAGCCCGGCGACTACTACGTTCGCTGCTCGAACGGCAACAAGACGAAGGTCTTCGACAACGAGACCGACAGCGAGACGAAATTCTCGGACTCCCTCACCGCAAGGGTTTCCGAATCTGCGGTTGCGGTCGAGCTCCGTTCGCGTCAGACCGGCTGGCTGGTAGGAAAGAGCACGGGCCGGATGACGACCAACATCAGTTCCACGATCACCCGAAGGATCGCGATCACCGGAACGGGATGCCAGGTCGTCGAAGCGGGCAACGTGACTCACTATGGCGGCAGCATCGGCACCAAGCGCTCGGCTTTGCGAAAGCCCGTGAACTGCCGCGTCAAGTGACGGGTCATCGCCCCTGGTGGCGCAGCCCCGCAGATCACACCGGGTCGGCGGCGTTCTCGATCCTCGCCTTCAGCTTGAGCCAGTCCTGCCAGGCCAGCCGCTTCTGCGCCGGCTGGCGCAGCAGATAGGCCGGGTGCAGCATGGCGATGGCGTCTATTTCGCGGCCGGCCAGGGGGTATTTCAGCCAGCGGCCGCGCAGACGCAGTATGCCGTCGGCCGTGCCGGTCAGCAGCTTGGCCGCGGCGCCGCCCAGGAAGGCGATGACCTCAGGCGCCACCAACTCGATGTGGCGCTCGATGAACGGCCTGCAGATCTCGGCTTCGGCCGGCGTCGGCGTCCGGTTGCCCGGCGGCCGCCAGGCGATGACATTGGTGATGTAGACGCCCGTCCGGTCGAGCCCGATCGCCGCCAGCATGCGGTCGAGCAACTGCCCGGAGCGGCCGACGAAGGGCAGGCCCTGGATATCCTCCTCGCGCCCCGGCGCTTCGCCGATCAGCATCACCCGCGCCTGCGGGTTGCCGTCGGCGAACACGGTGTTCTTGGCGGTCAGGCGAAGGTTGCAGCCCTCGAAGCCTTCCAGCGCCGCCCGCAATTCGTCGAGGCTGGCTGCCGCTGTCGCCAGTTCGCGCGCATTGGCGACGGCCCGGTCGTCGGGGATCGCCACATTGTCGAGCCGTGCGGCGCCAAATTGGCGCGGCGGCGCGGCCGCCGTGGCGGCCGGACGCTCCGGTGCCGCCCGGGGAGGGCGCCGGGCGGGCGCCCGCGCGGCCGTACTCTCGGCGAAGCGGTCGACCGGCGCCTCACTGAGCGCCACATCGACGCCGACCTCCTGGTACCAGCGCAGGAGTGCGGCGGCCTGTGCCGGCGTCAGTTCGGACGAATCTTTGTTGTCGGATCGGACCACGAGGTGCTGCCGGCCATGCCTTGGAGGGAAGTGTTCCCCCAACTTAACAGCCCACCGTGGTTCTAGGCAAAGGTCGTATTGGGCGTTATATTCCGCTTACGTAAAGGTAATACCGTTAGCGACGCCAAAATCGCGATCCCGTTGCGACTGCCGGCGTTTCATGGCATCGCAGGCCGTGGATGATTGGCGAGACAGGTACCGCGCCCTCCGGCGTGGGAGCGAGGGAGAACAGCATGGCAGAGGAACTTCCCGAGCGCGAATCGATGGAGTTCGACGTTGTCATCGTCGGCGCCGGCCCGGCCGGGCTTGCCGCCGCCATCCGCCTCAAGCAGCTTGATCCCGCCATCTCGGTCGTCGTCTTGGAGAAGGGGGCGGAGGTCGGCGCCCACATCCTGTCGGGCGCGGTGGTTGATCCGATTGCCGTCAACCGGCTGATCCCCGACTGGAAGGACGACCCCGACCACCCGTTCCGCACGCCGGTGACCCGGGACCAGTTCTTCCTGATGACGGCCGCCGGCGCCATCCCGCTGCCGACCTTGCTGATGCCGCCGCTGATGAACAATCACGGCAACTACATCGTCTCGCTCGGCAATGTCTGCCGCTGGCTGGCGACCAAGGCCGAGGCGCTCGGCGTCGAGATATATCCTGGCTTTGCCGGCGCCGAGGTGCTCTATGACGATGCCGGCGCCGTGATCGGGATAGCCACCGGCGACATGGGGCTGGCGAAGGACGGCACGCCCTGCCCCAGCTTCCAGCGCGGCATGGCGCTCATCGGCAAATATGTGCTGATCGGCGAGGGCGTGCGCGGCTCGCTCGCCAAGCACATCATCGCCAATTTCGGCCTCGACCACGGCCGCGAGCCGCAGAAATTCGGCATCGGGCTGAAGGAATTGTGGGAGGTCGACCCGTCGCAGCACCGCCCCGGCCTCGTCCAGCACTCGTTCGGCTGGCCCCTCGATTCGCGCACCGGCGGCGGTTCCTTCCTCTACCACCTGGAGGACAACCTGGTCGCCGTCGGCTTCGTCGTCCACCTCAACTACGAGAACCCCTATCTCTCGCCGTTCGAGGAGTTCCAGCGCTTCAAGACCCATCCGACGGTCGCCGGCACCTTCGAGGGCGCCAAGCGCATCTCCTATGGCGCCCGCGCCATCACCGAGGGCGGCTGGCAGTCTGTGCCCAGGCTCGTCTTCCCCGGCGGCGCGCTGATCGGCTGTGCGGCCGGTTTCGTCAACGTGCCGCGCATCAAGGGCTCGCACAACGCCATGCTGTCGGGCATGCTGGCCGCCGAGAAGCTGGTCGAGGCGCTGGCCGCCGGCCGCGCCCGCGACGAACTGACCGCCTATGAGGAGGCCTGGCGCGCTTCCGACATTGGCCGCGACCTCAAGAAGGTGCGCAACACCAAGCCGCTGTGGTCGCGCTTCGGCACGCCGCTCGGCATCGGCCTCGGCGGTCTCGACATGTGGTGCACGACGCTGTTCGGCGGCTGGTCGCCCTTCGGCACGCTGAAGCACGGCAAGCCGGACCATGCGGCGCTCAAGCCCGCCAGCGGCTTCACGCCGATCGACTACCCCCGGCCCGACGGCAAGCTTACCTTCGACCGCGCCTCGTCGGTGTTCCTGTCCAACACCAACCACGACGAGAACCAGCCGCCGCATTTGCATGTGGCCGATCTGGAGCTGCAGAAGACGTCGGAACTCGGCGTCTATGCCGGCCCGTCGACACGCTTCTGTCCGGTCGGCGTCTATGAATGGGTTGACGAACAGGGCAATGCCGTTACCGGCACCGACACCCACGGCGCCCGCTTCGTCGTCAACTTCCAGAACTGCGTGCACTGCAAGACATGCGACATCAAGGACCCCAACCAGAACATCAACTGGGTGCCGCCGCAGGGCGGCGAGGGACCGGTCTATCCGAACATGTGAACCGCCGATCCGCCGCGGGCGATTCGCCGATGGGTACCGGCAAGGGAGGCGTTCGCGGCACGGAAGACAGGTGGCGGGCAGTGACGGACCGTCAAAATCCCTTGCAATTCCGGCTCATCCCCGGTAACCCTTCGCCATCGAGTTTTCGGCCGAACGGCTTGGCCTTGCGCGCGCGAGCGCGCGAACCACGTCCACCAATCCAAGACATCGATGATCTGACGCGGCATTTGCGCCGGTGACGCACACATTGCCTAACTGCCTGAAAGGACAAGCCAATGGCACAGGGAACCGTGAAGTGGTTCAACACCCAGAAGGGTTACGGTTTCATCCAGCCCGATGCGGGTGGCCCGGACGTTTTCGTCCATATCTCCGCCGTCCAGCGCGCCGGCATTTCGCAGCTCAATGACGGCCAGAAGGTCAATTACGAGGTCGTGGCCGACCGCCGCACCGGCAAGACCTCGGCCGACAATCTGAGCCTCGCCTGAGCCGCCGCCGGCCCCGGCCGGCCGCCCGGAACGCTATCCAACCGCCGTCGCCTGCCCGGTGCCGGCGGTTTTGCGTTTGCGGCGCCGGCCCGTTGGCTGAACCCGGTTGAACCCGCACCCGGCCGGATCGATCCCCATGCTGCAGGCCTGTCTCAACGGCGCTCGCGCCAAGGCTGACAATGCCGCCGTGCCGGCAAGCGCCGCCGAACTCGCCGCCGACGCGGCCGCCGTGCGCGCCGCCGGCGCCGATGAGCTGCATGTCCATCCGCGCGGTCCCGACGGCGCCGAGAGCCTCGAACCCGGTGATATGGCGGTGGCGCTGGACGCCATCCGGCGAGCCGCGCCGGGCATGCCGGTCGGCGTTTCGACCGGCGCCTGGATCGCGCCCGGCGGCACCGCGCGCCACGTAATGATCCGCCGCTGGACGACCACTCTGCCCGACTACGCCTCGGTCAATCTGAGCGAGGACGACGCCCCGGCCGTCATCGACATCCTGCTCGCCAAGGGCATCGGCGTCGAAGCCGGCCTGGCCGACCGGCGCGACGCTGCCCGATTCCTGGCGCTGCCGCGGGCCGGCCGCTGCCTGCGCGTCCTCATCGAGGTGTGCGCGGACCCTGCCGCCGCCCTCGCCGAATTTCGCGTCGTCGCCGAAATGCTCGACCGCGCCCGGCTCGGCCTGCCGGTACTGCTGCACGGGCAGGGCGCCAGCGCCTGGCCGATGGTCGCCGAGGCGGCGCGTGCCGGCCTTTCGACGCGCATCGGTCTGGAAGACGTGGCGGTCATGCCCGACGGCTCGCCCGCCCCGTCCAACGCCGCCCTCGTCGCCGCCGCAGCAGCGCTGACGCGCTGACGGCCGGCTCGCCCTAATCGCGCACCACGAACTCGATGAGCAGCGGCAGATGGTCGCTGCCGGCGCCGGCGAGCGCGCGGGCGCCGACGATGCGCACGGCGCCCTTGGCCATGGCGTTGTCGATCGGCAGGCCGAGGCGTGGCGGCCACTGCAGGGTGAAGTCGCCGAGGCTCAGACTCGGTCCCCATGTCGGTCCGATGCCGCTGGTGATGGTGAGGCCGCCGGCCCGCGCGAAGCGGCGCAGCGCGTGGCTCCAGGTCGTGGCGTTGAAATCGCCGGCGATGATCGCGTTGGCGCCCAGTGCCTCGAGCCTCGGCGTGAAGGCATCGATCTGGCGCGGGCCGCTCGCCGGCCACGGCCAGCGCAGATGGACGACGCCGGCGGCAACGGAACGGCCCTCGATGGCGATGGTGGTCAGCCCGAGCGAGGCATAGTCGCCGCAATAATCGCCGCCGGTCAGGATCGGCAGGCGCGACAGGACGATGCTGCCGCCCGATTCGCGCCATTCGGCGCAGTGGTAGCTGTGCGGGTAGCGGGTTTCGAGCGCCCCGATGCGCCCGCGCCACAACGCGTAATATTCGGTCAGGAACAATATGTCGGGGTCGGTCTCGTCGATCAGCGCGATGACGCTCTGGGGCACCGGGTTGTTCCACAAGAGGTTCATGACGAACAGGCGGTAGACCCTTTCGCCGCCCACCGGCTGCACGGCAAGGCCGCCGAGCGGCAGGCCCGGCGCCGACAGCGCCGCCCCGGCGAAGCCGGCGAGCGTGAACAGGAAGGCGGGCAGGCGGCTGCAGCGCAGCGACCACAGCGCCGCCAGTGCGGCGAGCAGCACGGACAGGTGCAGCCGGAAATGCGAAAGCGTGTCGAACAGCGGATGCACCGCGCCGAGGAAGCCGGCCACGATGGCGGCCAGCGCGCCCAGCATCGCGGCGAGAAGGAGGCGGCGGGAGCGCGACAAGTCTACTGGAACGCCGTTTCGCTGAAGGACCGCAGCTTGCGTGAATGCAGCCGTTCGGACGGCATCTCGCGCAGTTTTTCGAGCGCCCGGATACCGATGGTCAGATGCTGGGCGACCTGGCGGCTGTAGAATTCGGTGGCCATGCCCGGCAGCTTCAGTTCGCCGTGCAGCGGCTTGTCGGAGACGCACAGCAGCGTGCCGTAGGGCACCCGGAAGCGGAAGCCGTTGGCGGCGATCGTCGCCGATTCCATGTCGAGCGCCACGGCGCGCGACTGCGACAGGCGCTGCACCGGCCCGCTCTGGTCGCGCAGTTCCCAGTTGCGGTTGTCGATGGTCGCCACCGTGCCGGTGCGCATCACCTTCTTCAGCTCGTAGCCCGACAGGCCGGTCACCTCGGCCACCGCCTCCTGCAGCGCCACCTGCACCTCGGCCAATGCCGGGATCGGCACCCAGATCGGCAGGTCGTCGTCGAGCACGTGGTCCTCGCGCACATAGGCGTGCGCCAGCACGTAGTCGCCGAGCGACTGCGTGTTGCGCAGGCCGGCGCAGTGGCCGAGCATCAGCCAGGCGTGCGGCCGCAGCACCGCGATGTGGTCGGTGATCGTCTTGGCGTTGGAGGGGCCGACGCCGATATTGACCATGGTGATGCCGTTGTGGTCCGGCCGGGTCAGATGGAAGGCCGGCATCTGCGGCCCGCGCGCCGGGCGCACGCCGCTCGACGGCTCGCTCTCGCCGGCCCGCGTGATCACGTTGCCGGGCTCGACCAGGCTCAGATAGCCGTCCTTCGCCTCCCGGATCGCGTCGCGGGCGAAGCGCACGAACTCGTCCATGTAGAACTGGTAGTTGGTGAACAGCACATAGTTCTGGAAATGCACCGGGCTCGTCGCCGTGTAATGGGCGAGGCGGTGCAGCGAATAGTCGATCCTCGGCGCCGTGAACGGCGCCAGCGGCTGCGGCACGCCGGGCGAATCGTCGAACTCGCCATTGGCGATGCGGTCGTCGGTCATCGACAGGTCGGGCGCGTCGAACACATCGCGCAGCGGCCGCTTGAAGATGTCCTGGATCGAGCCCGAGACGTGGTAGCCTTCCTCGAAGGCGAAATGCAGCGGGATCGGCATCTCCGACACGCCGATCGACACCGGCATGCCGTGATTGGCGATCAGCAGCCCGATCTGGCGCGTCAGGTAGTTGGCGAACAGGTCCGGCCGCGTGATCGTCGTGAAATATTCGCCGGGGCCGGAGACGTGGCCATAGGCCAGCCGCGTGTCGACATTGGCATAGCTCGCCGTGGCGATGCGCACCTCCGGGTAGTAGGCGCGATGGCGCGATTCGATCGGCTCGCCGTCGAGAATCGCCTGAAAGCGCTCGCGCAGGAAGCGGGTTCCCGTCTCGTAGATGCGGCGCAGTTCGGCCACCGCCTCGCCGGCGTCGGCGACGAGCCGCGGCGGCGCATAGTCAGGGGTTCGGACCGGCAGGTCCGAGGCGTGCAGGTTGGCTTCTATTCTCATGGATGGATTATAGTGAGCCGCGCCGTCCCGGGCGACAACAAAATCACCGCCGCTGGCCGGCGACGGGCAGGCGATTCGGCGCCGGCCGCACCGGTTCCCGTCGCTGGTCCCGCACCGGCATTGAGGCGACGATCAGCGCTATTGATGCGCGACGGGGATGCGGCCGGCCGCGCGCGGCGCTATATGGGAGCGCTCGCCCCGACGAAAAAAGGTGCCCGAATGGAGCAGACCCGGCCGATCAAACTGTTCTACTGGCCGACACCGAACGGCTGGAAGATCACCATAATGCTGGAGGAACTGGGCGTTCCCTACGAGCTCAAATACGTCAATATCGGCCGCGGCGAGCAGTTCGCGCCGGAATTCCTGAAGATTTCGCCCAACAACCGCATGCCGGCGATGATCGACCCCGAGGGGCCCGACGGCCAGCCGATCTCGGTGTTCGAATCGGGTGCTATCCTGCAATATCTCGGCCGCAAGTTCGCTCATTTCTATCCCGCCGACGAGCGCGGCCGCGTCGAGGTCGACCAGTGGCTGTTCTGGCAGGTGGGCGGCCTCGGGCCGATGGCCGGCCAGGCCCACCATTTCCGGCACTACGCGCCCGAGAAGATTCCCTATGCGATCGACCGCTATACCAATGAGGTCAACCGCCTCTATGGCGTCATGAACATCCGCCTGGCCGATCGCGACTTCCTGGCCGGCGACTATTCGATCGCCGACATGGCCTGCATCGGCTGGGTGGTGCCCTACGAGCGCCAGGGCCAGGACCTCAACGATTTTCCCAATCTCAAGGCCTGGTTCGAGCGCATGAAGGCGCGCCCGGCGGTCAGGAAGGGCATCGACATCGGCAAGGACGTCCGCGCGCAGATGAATCTCGCTACCGACAGGGAAGCGCAGAAGGTGCTGTTCGGCCAGCGCGCGCGCTGAAGCCGTTCATCGCCTCGCCTCGGACGGGTGGGGACGCCTGCACGGCCGCCGGCCTCGGTGGCCACTCGCGCAAGAGCCGCGGGAACGGCAGGTCGGCCAGTTCGGTCGGGCTCATGCCGCGAAGCTGCGGATGGGCGAGGGGATCGTCCCAGTAGCGTTCGCGATTGTCGGGCGGCTCCAGCGCGGCGCGTGCTCGCGCCGCCCAGCCGGCCAGCTTGTCGAAAGATATCGCCATCTCATCCGCTCCAGCATTGGAATGCACCAGATTTCGTATCGCCGGCATGCGGAAACCATCGAAAAATCGGGCATTATCGTGTAGAAAAACTGCATGAAGACGCTGAACCGGGTGCATCTCAACGGCCTGCGCGCGCTGGAAGCGGTCGGACGCCTCGGCGCGCTCGGGCCCGCGGCGGACGAACTGGGGGTCACCCCGGGCGCCGTCAGCCAGCAGGTGATCAGGGCCGAGCGCCAGCTTGGCCGGCCGGTCTTCCGCCGCGAAGGCCGGCGACTGGTGGCGACCGAGTTCGGTGCTGCGCTGCTGCCATATCTCGGCGAGGCTTTCGCGACGTTGTCACGCGGTCTCGGCCAGGTGCTCGACCGCTCGCCCGACGTGCTCACCATCTCGGTGGCACCGGTGCTGGCGTCGAAATGGCTGGTGCCGCGCCTCGGCGCCTTCGCCGGTGAAAACCCGCATATCAGGATCAGGCTCGACGCGACGACGGCGCTCGTCGACCTCGACGGTTCCGATGTTGATCTGGCGTTGCGCGTCGGCGCCGGCGACTGGCCAGGTGTCGCCGCCGAGCACCTGATCGACCAGGCCGTGTTTCCGGTGTGCGCGCCGGCCATCGCCGCCCGCCTGAGGACGCATGCTGACATGCTGGCGGTTCCCGCCATCATCGACATCTATTCGGTGCTGAGCTGGGACATCTGGCTGCGCGCCGTCGGCCTGCCCGAAGGCGCCATGCAGACGGGCAACAGCTTCACCGACGCTTCGCTGTGCCTCGACGCCGCCATTGCCGGGCAGGGGGTCATGCTGGCCTGGCAGACGCTGGCCGAATACGCTCTGGCCAAGGGCACGCTGGTGGCACCCTTCCCCGAGCGCGTGCCGACGGGGCTGGCCTACTGGCTGGTCACCTCGAAGAACCGGCGCGAGGAACCGAAGGTGGCGCGGTTCCGCCGCTGGGTGCGCGCCGAATTCGCCGGAACGGCGCGGCGGATGCAGGAGATGGTGGGCGGGGCCGGCTAGGACTGCCGGCCGGTGCGCGGCGCTATTGGCGCTGCCAATCCTCGCCCTTGCAGAAGCCGAACACGCAGCCCTGCAGTTTCATGACGTTGCCGGTGACCTGTGCCTTGCCGGTATAGGTCTTGCCTTCGTCGAGCGCGATCACCTTGCCCTTGTAGGCGCCGTTCGAGCCGCTCATGCAGCCGATCGACTTGCCCTTGTGGCTGCCGTCGAGCACCGTGCCGCAGAATTCTCCGCCGGCCTTGGCATAGCGCACCAGCGTGCCTGTCGACGGCCGCTTCCACACGCCCTCGATCGGTTCGGCGTAGGCGCTGCCGGCGCCGAGGGCGATGATCGCCGCCGCGAGGCTGCCGGCGATGATGTTCTTCATGGGTGACCTCCCTTCGCAGAATGGGCAGGCGGGCCGCGAGCGGCCGGCCCGGTTCGCCGGCATACATACCACCGTCGCCGAGCAGCCGCCAAGCCGTCTGCGCCATGCTCGGTATCACGATCGGTCCCTGGCGCCGGCCATGGCGCGGTTAAGCGCGGCGCCGGCATTTTCGCCAAATTGGCCGGGCGATCCGCCGCCATGGTTAGGCGAGTCTTGCGCCACAGGTGCGAAAATTGCGTAAAATTCCCGGCAAGGTATTGAAATCATTGGATGCAACCGGTGAATCCGGGGTTAAGTTTACGCCCCGTTGGGGTTTCGTTGCGCCTTGATTAAGCATCCCCGTTTACGCCGGTTTCAATGCCGCCGGTCCATTCTGGCGCCAACGAGACGAGGCCGCACCAACCGGCCCGCAAGAGACAAGGCGAGGCCCGCGCGGGCCAGCCGGACGGACCAAGAGCCGCCTGCGTGCGGCCGGCAGATCGAAGGGGATGGTCATGGCACGATTTGATTCGATGGGCAGCGAATTTGCCGACATGGCGTCGCTCGGCAGCGCCGAGGCGCTGTTCGAGCTGGGGCTGATGTATGCGACGGGCCGCAACGGCGAGCCCGATGTCGTCACCGCCCACAAATGGTTCAACATCGCCGCTTTCCGCGGCTGCGAGGCGGCCAAGTCCCGGCGCGAGGAACTCGCCGCCGAGATGAGCCGCGACCAGATCGCCGCCGCCCAGCGCGCGGCGCGCGAGTGGCTGACGACGCACTGATTTCGGGGCGGCGTATGGGGGGCAACCAAAAAGAGTGCGGCAAGCACCACACGGCCCGACGCGCGGCGTCGGCTGACAAGAGCAAGAGCGCGACCAACGCGCCAGCCGGCAGCGACCGGCATGACCAAGGTGGCGGCTGTCATTCCGGGGCGGAAGCGGGGGAACTTCGCCTGGGGAGGAATGGCAGCCGCCGCTTTGTCGTCGCCCGGCCGGTAGGATAGGCTGGCCGGGTCCGAACCGTGTCGGGGCCTGCCATGTCGATCAGCCGGGAAATCCTGCGTGACCTCTATTTCGGGTCGGGCCGGCGCACCCGCGTCTTTCACCTCGTAATGATCGCCGTCGACCTTGCCGCGGTGGCCTACTTTCTCGCCACCGTGCGGGTCGAGCATGTCGCGGTCTATCGTGCCGTCGACCTTGCCATCTTCGCCGTTTTCGCCGTCGAACTGGCCGCCCGGTTGTGGGCCGACGAGCGGCCGGTTGCCTCGCTGGCGCGGCTGTCGACCATCACCGATATCGTCGTGCTGGCCTCGCTCGCCTTGCCGCTGTTGTTGGAAAGCCTCGGTTTCCTGCGCATCGTGCGCACGCTGCGCTTCCTGCGCCTGTTTCGCATTTCCGAGACGCTGCGCCGCCTGCTGCCGATCCGCCGGCGCCAGGAGGACGTCTTCACTGCGTCCATGAATCTCGCCGTTTTCGTCTTCGTCGTCACCTCCACGGTCTGGGTGCTGGAGGCGCGGACCAATCCACACCTCAACACCTGGATCGACGCGCTCTACTTCACCGTCACCACGCTGACGACCACCGGCTATGGCGACATCACCATGACGGACCCGCTCGGCCGCCTCCTCACCGTGTTCATCATGATCTTCGGCGTTGCGCTCTTCTTCCGGCTGGCGCAGGCGATCTTCCGGCCGACGAAGGCGCACGTCCCATGCCAGCAATGCGGTCTGCAGGTGCACGACCCCGATGCCAGCCATTGCAAGCATTGCGGCAGCGTCATTCGCATCGAGACCGAGGGCGACTGGTAGGACCCGGATTGTCCACAGCCCGCGCGGCTTGGCGCGGCGGGCCTTGACGCCCCGTCGCGGGCGGGCGATCAACGTGCGCCAACCCGGATCAGCCTGCCGGACCCTCTCCCATGTCCTACACGCCCTTCAACGCGCCAATCCTGTCCGGCCTGCTCGGTGACAGGGAGATGACGGCCTGCTTTTCGGTTCGGGTCGAAATCTCGGCGATGGCGCTGTTCGAGGCGGCACTGGCGCGGGCGGTCGCCGCCGCCGGGCTGATCCCGACCGAGGCCGGCGAGGCGATCGCCGCCGCATGCAGCCGCTTCGAGCCGGATCTCGAGCGGATCAATGCCGGCACGACCCGCGACGGCGTGGCCGTTCCGGAACTGGTGCGCCAGATCAGGGCTGCCGTCGGCGAGCGCCATTCCCGCCACGTCCATTTCGGCGCGACCAGCCAGGACGTGGTCGACACGTCGCTGACCATCCGCCTCAAGCCGGTGGTCGCCCGCCTCAAGGAACGCCTGGAGACGATCGACAAGGTCATGGGCGAACTCGACCGCGCCTTCGGCAGGCGGCCGGTCGAGGCGCGCACGCGCATGCAGCTCGCCATGTCGATCACGGTCGCCGACCGCCTGCGCAACTGGCGGGCGCCGCTGCGCCGCCACCGCCAGCGGCTGGAAGCGCTGGCGCCGACACTGCTGTGCCTGCAGCTCGGTGGCGCGGTCGGCACCCGCGAGGCATTCGGCGCCAGGGGCGACGCCGTGGCCGCGCGCATGGGCGAGATACTCGGCCTGTCGGTGCCGCCGGCGACCTGGCACTCGGCCCGCGACAACATCGCCGAGTTTGCTTCGCTGCTGTCGCTGATCTGCGGCTCGCTCGGCAAGGTCGGCCAGGACATCGCGCTGATGGCCCAGAACGAGATTGGCGAGGTGCGGCTGTCGGGCACCGGCGGTTCGTCGGCGATGCCGCACAAGCAGAACCCGGTGCGGGCCGAGGCGCTGGTGACGCTCGCCCGCTTCAACGCCACGCTCCTTTCCGGCATGCACCAGTCGCTGGTGCACGAGCAGGAGCGCTCCGGCGCCGCCTGGACGCTCGAATGGATGCTGCTGCCGCAGATGTGCGTGGCCGCCGGCGCGGCGACGCGCACCGCGCTCGACCTGCTCGGCAGCATCGAGCGGCTCGGTGCCGAGCCCTAGCAGGCCGCCGGCGTCAGTAGAGCTGCGGCGGCACGAACAGGCAGATTGTGCGGCCGTTGTCCTTGCCGGCCACCGAGCACCAGTGGTAGTCGCCGTCGGGCGAGCGCTTGATCCGCGAGTCGCTGTAGACGACGACCTCGCCCGACGGCTGGATCAGGTAGCCGTCGGCAATTGCCCTTATGGCGCTCGCCTTGACCGGTCGGCAATCGTAGCCGGAGCAGCACGAGAACGGATAGGACCAGCCGGTGGGCGCCTCATGCGCGCGGGCGGGAACGGCTTGGGTGCAGGCGGCGGTTGCCGCGAATGTGGCCATGGCGGCCTGCACGAGGCTTCTTCCTGAAGTGAGCATCTTGCGCTCCTTGGGCATTCCTCGAACATCGGTGATGTTCCGCCCGGCTTGGTTAACGAAGCGTTAACGGCCGATCCGCCGTTTGGCAGCGGCCGGTCCACGGGCGCGCTTTCCTTTGTGGCCGAAGGGCACTAAGAGCACGCCCATGACGACGCTCATCACCGGCGCGGCCGGCTTCATCGGCTTCCACACCGCCCGCGCCCTGCTCGCGCGCGGCGAACCGGTGATCGGCCTCGACAACCTCAACGACTACTATTCGCCGGCGCTCAAGCGCGCCCGCCTCGAACGGCTGGCGACCGAAAGGGGCTTCACCTTCGTCGAGGCCGACATCGCCGAGATGGACCAGTTGACGGCGGCGGTGGCCGGCCGGCGCATCGTCCGCATCGTCCACCTGGCGGCGCAGGCCGGCGTGCGCCATTCGCTCGACAACCCGCACGCCTATGTGCGTTCCAACCTCGTCGGCCACGCCAACATGCTCGAACTGGCCCGCTACGCCGACGCGCTCGAGCACATGTGCTACGCCTCGTCGAGTTCGGTCTATGGCGGGCGCACCGACCTGCCGTTCCGCGAGACCGACCGGGTCGACGCGCCGGTGTCGCTCTACGCGGCGACCAAGCGCGCCGACGAACTGATGAGCCACACCTATTCCCACCTCTACCGCATCCCGCAGACCGGTCTGCGCTTCTTCACCGTCTACGGGCCGTGGGGCCGCCCCGACATGGCCTATTGGACCTTCACGGAGAAGATTCTGGCCGGCGAGCAGATCCAGGTCTTCAACCGGGGCGACATGCTGCGCGACTTCACCTATGTCGACGATATTGTCGAAGGCGTCGTGCGCATCGTGACGACGGGCCACGTCCGGCCACTGGAGGTGCCCCATGCCCTCTACAATATCGGCAACAACCGCCCCGAGCGGCTGAACGATTTCATCGCCATCCTCGAACGGCTGACCGGCCGGCGCGCCGTGCGCCAGGAACTGCCGATGCAGCCGGGCGACGTGCCGGCCACCTATGCCGACATCACCGCCATCCGTGCCGACTACGGCTTCGAGCCGACCACCGATCTCGACACCGGTCTCGCCCGCTTCGTCGCCTGGTTCCGCCAGCACTTCAACGTCTGAACGCGACCCCGCACGAAATGACGAGCGGGCGACGGGCGCGCGGGTTCCCCTTCTATCGCCCTCGCCGAACCGCTAGTATCGCCGCCGCCTGTGGGGGGTCGATGCGCCCGCCCGGCCAAGGAGGGAACCGCATGAGAAGGCTTCCGGCGGGGCTGCTGGCCCTGATCCTGCTGTTGACGCTGTGGGGCGGGCCGGCGCC
>BOKV01000022.1 GCA_016861165.1 Alphaproteobacteria bacterium
AGCAGCTCCGCCATTCCCATCACGCCGTTCATCGGCGTGCGGATCTCATGGCTCATGTTCGCCAGAAACTCCGACTTCGCACGGTCGGCCGTCTCCGCCCGCTGGCTCGCCTCCTCCGCCCGGCGCCGTTCGGCCGCCACCCGCGCCATGATCCGCTGCAGCGCCACATCGAGCGGCACGAAAACGAACAGCCCAAGCCCGACCAGCACGCCGACCGCGATCAGGATGAAGCGCTCGAGCAGCGAGGCCTGCTCGATCGCGTAGTTGCGGGCGATTCCGCGCAGCACCGACTGGGCGTGCGCGTTCGATTCGGCGACGAAGCTGTCGTAATTGCTGTAGATGGCCCGTCCCAGCCAGTACATGTCGGCCCTGGTCTTGGCCGCCTCGATCTTGGCACGGTCGAGCAGCGCGTGGTGGTGCTTGAACGGGTCCTCGATCAGCATGTAGCGCGACGAGCGGATGATCTCCAGGCTGATCGTCTCGCCGGTGATGCGCCAGGTCTCCAGCACCCTGTCCCAGGCCTTGTTGGCCTCCTGCTGGTAGTAGGAGAGCGCCGTCTTGGCCGAGATGATGTCGGGGTCGACCGGGCGGCGGGCGAGGATCGCCTTGCGCTCCTTGAGCGATTTGCCGCGCAGCAGCGACTGCAGGTAGAGATCATCCTCCTGGTCCGGCATCTCCGCGGCGAGCGAGGCCGCCTTGCGGGCGAACTGGCCCATGGCCGCGTCGGCGATCGCGAAGCGGTCGGCCAGGATGCGCACATTGTTGACATGCTGGTTCTGCTGCTTCTGGCCAAAATAGAAGTTGAGGCAGATCGCGCCGACGGCGACCAGCGACGCAACGTAGCTGATGCGCAACAGCCAGCCCGACAGGCGACCGTGATTCCTTCCGCCAAACGGCATCGTCAAGTCCTACGCAGCAAACAGAAAACAGCGGACGGGGACAATGTGGCCGGTTAAGGTTAACCGAGGGTGAAGCAAGGCCGGCAAAAATTGCGCCGGCCCACCGGCTCTGGCCCAGGTCAGGCCCCCGGCCGCGCCTCGGGCACGGTCCGGCCGAAATGGCTGGCGATGCGCGCGATCAGCGCCCGCGCCACGTCGTGCTTGTCCATCTCCGGCCAGTCCTCGACGCCGGTCGCGGTGACCAGGTGGACGCGGTTGCGTGTCCCGCCCATGATGCCGGTCTGCGGCGACACATCGTTGGCGACAATCCAGTCGGCGCCCTTGCGCTTCAGCTTGGCGCGGGCATGGGCCGCCAGCTGCTCGGTCTCGGCGGCGAAGCCGATGACAAGCCGCGGCCGGCGGGCATGGTGGCCGACAGAGCGCAGGATGTCCGGGTTCTCGGTCAATGCGAGGACCGGCGGCCCCTCGCCGGCAGCCTTCTTGATCTTCTGGCCGGCCTCCGCCTGCGTGCGCCAGTCAGCGACGGCGGCGACCATGACGGCGATGTCGACGGGCAGCGCCGCCTCGACGGCCGCCTGCATCTGGCGCGCGGTCTCGACATGAACGGTTGCGACGCCGGCCGGATCGGCCAGGGTCACCGGGCCGGCAACCAGCGTGACGCGGGCGCCGGCGGCGGCCAGCGCCGCGGCGATGGCGTGGCCCTGGCGGCCGGACGAGCGGTTGGCGATGTAGCGCACCGGGTCGATCGGCTCGTGCGTCGGCCCGGAGGTGACGACGGCGCTCAGGCCGGCGAGCGGCCCCGGAGCGGACCCGAGCAGCGCGCCGACCGCGGCGACGATGTCGAGCGGTTCGGCCATGCGGCCGGTTCCCGCCTCGCCGCTCTCGGCCATCTCGCCGGTAGCCGGGCCGACGAGGCGCACCCCGTCGCGCTCCAGCGTCGCCACGTTGCGCCGGGTCGCCGGATGGCGCCACATCGCCGGATTCATTGCCGGGGCGACCAGCACCGGACGGGCGGTCGCCAGCAGGATGGCGGTCGCCAGATCATCGGCGAGGCCATGCGCCATCCTGGCGATCAGATCGGCGGTCGCCGGCGCCACGACGACAAGATCGGCCTCGCGCGCCAGGCGGATGTGGCCGATGTCGTGCTCGGCGGCGCGGTCGAACAGGTCGGTGAACACCTCGCCGCCGGCAATGGCGCCGACCGCCAACGGGGTGACGAAGCGCTGGGCGGCGGCCGTCATGACGGCGCGCACGCCGACGCCGCGTTCGCGCAGGCGGCGGATGAGGTCGAGCGACTTGTAGGCCGCGATGCCACCGGAGATGATGAGCAACACCCGCTTGCCGCGCGCCGGATAGTCGGCCGCGGCCAGCGTTGTCGGGCCCGCGTCCATCACCGGCGCCACGCCGGCGGCGGCGCCGAGCAGCACGCGCGCCTCCTCCTCCATCGAACGGCCGTTGCGGGCGGCGCGTTCGCGCAGCGCCTGCTTGGCGGCCTCATCGAGGTTGCGGATGGTGATGCTGGCCACAACCTACCCCATCGATTGCAGTGCAATCACATTACAACAGTCGTCGCGCGATTCAACGGAGAAACACGGCGAAGAACGCAATCAACGCGATCGCCCACAGCGCGACATTGCCCCAGCGGGCGCGCCGCGCCTCGGCCCGGCCGATCGCCGCGACGGTTTCCTCGTCGAGCCGCATCCCGTCGCGCGCCATGCGCTCGAAGCTCAGCGCGAGCGTTTCGGCCTGTTCGGCCAGCTGCGGCAGCGTGCGCGCCAGTTCGCCCGCCGCGCGCAGCCCTTCGGCGGCGTCCTCGAGCATGCCGGCCGGGCCGAGGTTGCGCCTGATCCAGTCGCCGACCACCGGCTCGGCCGTGCTCCACATGTTGAAGGCGGGGTCGAGGCGGCGGGCCACACCCTCGACCACCACCATCGTCTTCTGCAGGAGGATCAGTTCCGGCCGCGTCTGCATGTCGAACAGCTCGGTCACCTCGAACAGCAGCGTCAGCAGCCGCGCCATCGAGATGGTCTCGGCCGGCTGGCCGTGGATCGGCTCGCCGATCGCCCGGATCGCCTGGGCGAAGCTCGCCACTGAATGGCGACGCGGCACATAACCCGCCTCGAAATGGACGCGGGCGACGCGCGGGTAGTCGCGGGTGATGAAGCCGTGCAGGATTTCGGCGAGGAAGCGCCGCTCCTTGCGGCCGAGTCGGCCCATGATGCCGAGGTCGACGGCAACGATGTCGCCGTGCTCGTCGACGAACAGATTGCCGGGATGCATGTCGGCGTGGAAGAAACCGTCGCGCAGGGTGTGGCGCAGGAAGGACTGGACGAGCGTGGCGGCGAGCTGCCGCGGGTCGTGGCCGGCGGCGGTGAGCGCTGTGAAGTCGGTGAGCTTGATGCCGTCGACCCAGTCCATGGTCAGGCAGTCGCGGCCGGTCAGTTCCCAGTCTACGGCGGGGACGCGGAAGCCGGGATCGCCGGCGGTGTTCTCGGCCATCTCCGACAGCGCCGCCGCTTCCAGGCGCAGGTCCATCTCGATGCGGGCCGACTGGCGCAGCGTGTCGACCACGGCGACGGGGCGCAGCCGCCGGGCGGCGGGCACGTGGCGCTCCTGCAGTCGCGCGGCCGCATAGAAAGTGTCGAGATCGCCCATGAAGCGGGCGCGCACGCCCGGACGGATGACCTTGACGGCCACCGGCCGGCCGTCGCGGCGGCGCGTGGCGCGGTGGACCTGGGCGATCGAGGCGGCGGCGACCGGTTCACCGAACGAACCGAACACCTCTTCGACCGGCCGGCCGAGCGACTGCTCGACGCGTCGGCGCGCCGCCGCGGTCGCAAACGGCGGCATCGCGTCCTGCAGGAGCTCGAGATCGCCGGCGATCGCCGCGCCGACCACATCGGGGCGAGTCGCCAGGAACTGGCCGAGCTTGACCCAGCTCGGTCCGAGCCGGTTGAGCGCGATCGACAGCCGCTCGGAGCGCGCGCGGTCGAGCGCGCGGCGCCGGGCGACGAGGCTGGAGAGGCGGTGGGCGGTGCGCGCCGCCGGCGGCATGCCCTCGGCCGGGAGCGCCGAGATCACTCCCTCGCGCGCCAGCACCCAGCCGGCCCGGGCGAGCGCCAACAGGGAACGCAAGGTGCCCATCAGCCCGAGTTCACCGCGCCGGCCGGCATGCGCTCACAGCTTCCAGCCGGAATGGAGCGCCGCGATGCCGCCGCTGAAATTAGTCCAGTCGACCCGCGCGAAGCCTGCCTCGGCGATCATCTCGGCAAAGCGGGCCTGGCGCGGGAACTTGCGCACCGATTCGACCAGGTAGCGATAGGGCTCGCCGTCGCCGGCGACGATCTCGCCCAGCCGCGGGATGACCCGCATCGACCATTCCTCGTAGAGCCGGTCGAGGAGCGGCACGTCGACCTCGGAGAACTCAAGGCACAGGAAGCGGCCGCCATGGCGCAGAACGCGCCAAGCCTCGGCCAGCGCCCGGTCCATGCGCGGGACGTTGCGGACGCCGAAGGCGATGGTGCAGGCGTCGAAGGAGCCGGTCTCGAACGGCAGTTCCTCGGCGTTGCCCTCGATGAAGGTCACCCGCTCGGCCAGTCCCCGCCGCTCGGCACGCTCGCGGCCGACGGCAAGCATCGCCGGATTGATGTCGAGGACGGTCACCTCGACACCGGCACCGCCGGCCGCCGCGATGCGCAAGGCGATGTCGCCGGTGCCGCCGGCGATGTCGAGCGCGCGCCAGCGCCGCGCAGGCGCCCTTGGCGGCGCCAGCCGGGCGACCATGGCGGCCTTCCACAGCCGGTGCATGCCGCCCGACATCAGGTCGTTCATCAGGTCGTAGCGACGCGCCACGCGGTCGAACACCGCGTCGACCAGGTCCTGCTTGCCGGCGTCCAACCGCCGATAGCCGAAGGAGTGGCGCATCTCCTCGGCGCGCTCGGCCCGCCTGCGGTCGGGCTTGTCCACAACAGATTGCCTCGACGCCATCACGCCACCCGGTCCGCCGTCGCCACGCTCATCTTCATCCTAGCCCAACCGCCGCGGTTTGTAACGCGGGCGCCCCTCGGTCGGGCCTTGACTGGCCTTGCCTGGGCCTTGACTGGCGCCCGTTGCCTATTGGACTTGACCGTCGACCGCAAGTGAGCGTTTTGGCGCACGAAGGTTGACCCGCGAGGAGAGGCCATGCCCGAACTGCCCGAGGTCGAGACCGTTCGCCGCGGTCTGGCCGCCGTCATGGAAGGCGCCACCATCGGCTCGGTCGAACTCAACCGCGCCGATCTACGCTTCCCCTTCCCGGACGGTTTCGCAGCGCGGCTGACCGGCCGCCGCATCACCGCGCTCGGGCGACGGGCCAAGTACCTGCTGGCCGACCTCGACGACCGCCAGGTCCTGGTCATGCATCTCGGCATGAGCGGGTCGTTTCGCATCACCCGCGGAACCGACGAACGCGTGCCCGGGGCGTTCCACCACGAGCGGGCCAGGGATGCCCGTCACGACCATGTGGTTTTCCGGCTGCGGCGCAATGACGAGGCGGTCACGGTCGTCTACAATGACCCGCGCCGTTTCGGCTTCATGGACCTCGTCGCGCGCGACCGGCTGGACAGCCACGCCCTGTTCGCCAAACTGGGACTGGAGCCGACCGGCGACGCCTTCGACGCGGCGGCGGTCGCCCGGCTGTTTGCCGGCCGCACGGCGCCGCTCAAGGCCGCGCTCATCGACCAGCGGCTGATCGCCGGGCTCGGCAACATCTATGTCTGCGAGGCGCTGTGGCAGGCCGGCCTGTCGCCGCAGCGGCCGGCCGGTTCGATTGCGCGCGCCGACGGCCGCCCCGGTGCCGCCTGCCGGCGGCTCGCCGCGGCTGTCCGCGATGTGATCAACCGCGCCATCGCCGCTGGCGGCTCGACCATCCGCGACCACCGCCTGGCCGACGGCTCGCTCGGCTATTTCCAGCACGAGTTCCGCGTCTACGACCGCGAGGGCGAGGCTTGTCGGCGGGCCGGCTGCGCCGGGACCGTCCGCCGTATCGTCCAGTCCGGCCGCTCGACCTTCTTCTGCCCGTCCTGCCAGCGCTGAAGCCATGCCGCCGTCTATCGGCGCATGAAGGTCAGATAGGTCGGCCGCCGCCCGGCGGCGATCGCCTTGGTTTCGTAGCGGGTGCGCACCCAGCCGGGCCACGGCTCGCGCCAGTCGGCCGGCCGCATGGCCGTCCATTCGAGGTCGGGGTGAGCGAGCGCGTGGCGCAGCGTCCAGTTGACGTAGCCGTCGATGTCGGAAGCGAAGCGGAACTGGCCGCCCGGCCGAAGCACGCGGACGATGCGGTCGAGATTGGCTCGGTTGACAAAACGCCGCTTCCAGTGGCGCCGCTTCGGCCAGGGATCGGGATAAAGGAGTTCGACGCGGGCGAGCGAGGCGCCGGGCAGCCAGTCGAGCAGCCGCGTGGCGTCCTCGTCGAACAGCCGGACATTGGCGATCCCGCTCGCGGCGATGCCGGCCAGCGCCTTGGCGAGTCCGTTGACGAACGGCTCGACGCCGATATGGCCGATGTCCGGGGCGGCGGCCGCCGCGTGGATCAGGCGCTCGCCGCCGCCGATGCCGATTTCGAGATGAACCGCCCGGACCGGGCCGGCGAACAGCGTGCCCAGATCGCCAGGCGGCGCCCGGGCGATGTCGATGCGCAGGCGCGGCAGCAACGTCTCGACGAGGCGCGCCTGGCTGGCCCGCAGCGTCTTGCCCCTACGCCGGCCGTAGAATGCTCCGGCGGCGCGCTCGCCGTGCCCGCTCGCAGCCATGTGCTGTCAACAAGCCCAAGGCGGCCACCCTCGGCGCGGCCGCGTCACCGTCACGCCGCGGCCCTGGTCAGCTCCCTGACGACGTCCTTCAGCGCGCGCACCAGGTCGGTCCTCTCCCACGAGAAGGAGCCGTCGCGGCCGGGCTTACGGCCGAAATGGCCATAGGCCGACGTCTTGGCATAGATCGGCCGGTTGAGGTCAAGGTGGCGCCGGATGCCCGACGGCGACAGGTCGACCACCTTGCGGATCGCCTGTTCCAGCACCGCCTCGTCGACCTTGCCGGTGCCGTGGGTGTCGACATAGACCGACAGAGGCTGGGCGACGCCGATCGCGTAGGCGAGCTGAATCGTGCAGCGGTCGGCCAGCTTGGCGGCGACGATGTTCTTGGCGAGGTAGCGCGCCGCATAGGCGGCCGAGCGGTCGACCTTGGTCGTGTCCTTGCCGGAGAAGGCGCCGCCGCCATGCGGCGCGGCGCCGCCATAGGTGTCGACGATGATCTTGCGGCCGGTCAGGCCGGCGTCGCCGTCCGGCCCGCCGATGACAAACTTGCCGGTCGGGTTGACGTACCACTGGCAGTCACGCGCGATCGGCAGGTCGCCCAGCGCCTCGCGCACATAGGGCTCCACCACCTTGCGAACCTTCTTGTTGTCCCAGCTGCCGTCGAGATGCTGCGTCGACACGACAATCGATACGGCCTCCCTCGGAAGGCCGTCGACATAGCGCACGGTGACCTGGCTCTTGGCATCGGGGCCGAGCCGGGCCGCCTCGCCGTCGCCTTCCTTGCGCGCGTTGGACAGGACTTCGAGGACCCGGTGGGCGTAGTAGATCGGCGCTGGCATCAGCTCCGGCGTCTCGTTGCAGGCATAGCCGAACATGATGCCCTGGTCGCCGGCGCCTTCCGAGCCCTGCTGGTCGGCGGCGCTGTCAACGCCCTGGCCGATGTCGGGCGACTGGCCGTGCAGCAGCACCTCGATCTTGGCGTTCTTCCAATGGAAGCCCGGCTGCTCGTAGCCGATGGCGCGGATCGCCTTGCGGGCGGCCGAGCGGAACTTGGACGGGTTGACCATCGGGTGGCCAGCCTTGTCCTCGACGATGTTGCCGGCCTTGTCCTTCTTCAGGAGCGTGTGCGGCACCCGCACCTCGCCGGCGATAATGACCCGGTTGGTCGTCGCCAGCGTCTCGCAGGCCACACGCACCTTCCACGGATCGGCCACCGCATCCCTGGCGTAGCGCTTGGCGTCGGCCGGCGTAACCTTGCGCACCTCGCGATAGACCAGGTCGACGATCTCGTCCGAGATGCGGTCGCACACCTTGTCCGGGTGGCCCTCGGATACCGATTCGCTGGTGAAGAGGTAGTTCTTGCGCGTCATGGTGCCTCCGATATGCAGGAGGAATTCAACGCCAAGGTCGCCCGCCTGCGAAAACCGGACCGTCTTTTGCAGACCGGTCCGCTCAGGTCAAGTGCGCCGGCGTTGTTTTGGCGCGCCGCGTCAGTCCGACTCCTCGGCCAGCGCGCGTACCATCTCGACGATCTTCTTGCGCACCTTGGCGTCCCTGATCTTGATGAAGGCGCGGTTGAGCTGCAGCCCCTCGGCGGTCGACAGGAAGTCGACAACGTAGTCGGCCGATTCACCCTCGCCGAAGCCCTGGCCGGCCGTCACCGGCGTGCCCGGCGCATCCTCGAAGAAGAATGACACGGGCGTATTCAGCACCCGAGCGATTTCCTGTAGCCGGCTGGCGCCAACCCGGTTTGCCCCCTTCTCGTATTTCTGGATCTGCTGGAAGGTGATTCCCAGATGCTCGCCCAATTTTTCCTGGCTGACGCCGAGCATGGTGCGGCGCAGCCTGATGCGGCTGCCGACATGGACGTCGATCGGATTGGGCTTCTTCTTTTCGGCCATCTGAATTACTCGAGTTTCGCCGCGAGCGGCGAGTGGGTTTTACGGCGGGCACGGTGGCAGGCCCTCCGTCGTGGGTTTGGTGGCGCCGGCTTGTCGCCGGCGTCGGCCTCCGTGCGGTTGTCGGTTGTTCCGATCTTGTGGAAGCGGCGCATCTTGCTATCGATGGCGGCAAAACTCAATGGCCGCCCTTGCGGCCGGAAACCGCACCGGCAAAGCCGGCCAGCACGAAGCCGCCGCAGATCAGGAAGAACGGCGTGTTGGCCAGTCGGACATAGGGGGTCGCGGCCAGCGGCGCCGGCAGTGCGGCGTCCGCCGTCGCGCGCTCGCCGAGCCCGATGCGGGCGACGGTCCTGCCCGCCGGGTCGGTGAGCGAGGTGACGCCGCTGTTGGCGACACGGACGACCGGCAGGCCTTCCTCGACGCCGCGCACCACCGCCTGGTGCAGATGCTGGAAGGGGCCGGGCGAAATGCCGAACCAGGCATCGTTGGTCAGGTTGACGATGAAATCCGGGCGGCCGGCGCCGCCATCGACGACGCCGGGGAAGATGATCTCGTAGCAGATCAGCGCCAGGAAGCGGCCCGCCGCGCCGGCGTCGAGCAGCGGCCGGCTTGCTCCGGCCGCGAAGCCACCCGGCAGGCCGGTGAGCTGGCGCAGGCCCAATTCCTCGACCCACGACTGGAAAGGAAGGTATTCGCCAAACGGTACGAGGTGGACCTTGTCGGCGGCACCGGCGATCTCGCCGTCGGCATCGATCACATAGACCGAATTGAACACCTTCTGCCCGCCGCCGGCCGCCGCGCGCTCGACGCGCAGGGCGCCGGCGATCAGCATCGCGTCGTCGGGGATGAGCCGGGACAGCGCTGTCAGCGCGTCGGGGCGTTCGGTGAGAACGAAGGAAAATGCCGATTCGGGCCATACCAGGTGGGTCACGCCGTCGAGGCCGGGTGACTGCGTACCGCCGCGCAGTGACAGGTCGAGCAGCAGGCGGAAATTGCGATCCTCCATCGGCGGCGACCATTTCTCCGACTGGTCGATCGCCGGCTGGACCAGCCGCAGGCGTACGCCGTCGACCGTTGCGGTCGGAGTGGTCGACAGCCGCCAGGCGCCGAAGCCGAGATGACCGGCAGCGGCAAGCAGGAAGATGGCGGCGAAGGCCGCCGCGCCACGCCGCCGTTCCGGCACGGGCCTGAGCGCGGCCAGGCAGAACAGCGGCACTGCGAGCACGGTGACGCCGTAGAGGCCGAGGACGGCGGCACTCTGCATGGCGATCGGCGCCGGCATGGCGCCATAGCCGACGGCGTTCCACGGAAAGCCGGTGAAGAGCACGCCGCGCAGATATTCGCCGAGCGACAGGAAGGCGGCGAGTGACAGCAGGCGCGGCCAGCCGTCGCTCCACAACAGCCGGGCCAGGGCGCAGGCGGCACCCCAGAACAACGCCAGCAGCGCCGGCAGCACGGCCACGGCAAGGGGAAGCATCCAGCCGAAGGTGTCGGCCTCGACCAGGAAGGCGTTGCCCACCCACCACAGGCCGGCGAGGAAATAGCCAAAGCCGAAGGTCCAGCCGACGGCGAAGCCCTGGCGCAGGCGCGCGCCCAGGCCGCCGGCCGGGTCGGCGGTGGTCGAATCGATCAGCCAGACGAGGACGGGAAAGGTGGCGAACAGCACCGGAAAGGCGAAGAATGGAGCCATCGCCAGCGCCGAGGCCGCGCCGGCGAGAAAGGCGGCGGCCGCCCGCTTCCAGCCCCACAGCAGGATGAAGTAACCGGCCAGCCGATCGAGGAGAAGCAATGGCTTCAACGGCGAATCACCCCCTGCCCCGTCGCATGAGGCATAGAAGCTCCCCCGGGCAGGTCAAGCGATTGCCCCGGTCAGATCCAGGTCAGACCCGGTCAGTCCCCGGTCAGCCGGCAGCAGCCGGCATCCGTCGGTGATCGGCGATGATCTTCCCCGGCCTCACTGCCATGCCCAAGGCCCGGCCGGTTCCACGCATGCGGGTGGGACCGTCGGCGGATTGTCAGGCGGCAGCGTTCTTGCGCAGCCGGCGGCGCTTGGACGGGGCGAGCTCGATGCGCTTGATACGACGCGGGTCGGCGTCGAGGACGCGGAACTCGTAGCCGAGGCCCTCGATGATCTCGCCGCGCACCGGCACCCGGCCGGTCAGCGCGAAGATGAGGCCACCGACGGTGTCGACGTCCTCGCTGTGCTCGCCGACCTGGAAATCGCTGCCGACGGCCGCGGCCACGTCGTCGAGTTCGGCCTTCGCATCGACGATGAAGGTGCCGTCGCCCTTGTCGACGATCATCGGCTCGTCCTCGTCATCATGCTCGTCCTCGATGTCGCCGACGACCATCTCGACGATGTCTTCGAGCGAGACCAGGCCGTCGGTGCCGCCATATTCGTCGATGACCAGCGCCATCTGCGTGCGCGACGCCTGCATGCGGGCCAGCAGGTTGACCGCCAGCATCGACGGCGGCACGAACAGCACCTTGCGGATGATCTTGAGCGCGCCGAGCGGCCGGTCGAGGCCGACCTTCTTGAGATCGAGAGCGGCTGCGGCCGGCTTGCGGCGAGCAGCCGCAGCGGCCTTCGTCTGCCCCGCCGTCTTGGTGATGTGGGCAACGATATCGCGGATATGGACCATGCCGCGCGGATCGTCGAGCGTCTCGCCATAGACCGGCATGCGCGAATGGCCGGACTCCTCGAAGATCTTCAGCAGCTCGCCGAGCGGCGTGTCGATCTCCACCGCCTCGATGTCGGCGCGCGGCACCATCAGGTCCTCGACCCGCACATCCTGCAGGCGCAGGATGTTGGTCAGCATCAGCTTCTCCTCGGCGGAGAAGGAGTGCAGCGCCGTCGCGTCTGCCGAAAGGGCATCGGCCAAATCGTCGCGCAGGCTGGTGCCCGGGCGCTTGCGCAAGCCGAACAGCCGCGCCAGCCAGCCCTGGCGCTGTTGCAGCGCCAGCGGCGCGGCCGCTACCTCGCCGAGCGGGACGAGGGCGGTCGTTGCGGGTCTACTCGAAGGTTCGCCGTCGTCGGCGCCGTCGCGCTTCAACTGCGCAGTGTCAGATTCGTTCATGCCATCCCGTGTGCGGCGATCGGCAGCCGTCAATGCCCGGCATAGGGGTCGTCGATGCCCAACGATGCGAGGGCGCGCCGTTCGATTGTCTCCATCTCCCGGGCCCCGCCGTCGTCCATGTGATCATAGCCGAAAAGATGCAGCAGTCCATGAACGATCATGTGGGTGAGATGGTGCTCGAACGGCTTGCCGTCAAGCGCCGCCTCGCGGGCTATGGTCTCTTGCGAAAGCACGATGTCGCCCAGCACCGGGCCGGCGGTTGCACCCGGTGCGGCGGCGCCGCCGGGAAAGGAGAGCACGTTGGTCGGCTTGTCGATGCCGCGCCACCGCCGGTTGACCGAGCGCATGCGGGCATCGTCGGTACACAGCAGCGACAGCTCGGAACCATCGGCGCAGCACAAGTCCCCGGCGGCAAAGCCGGCGGCGACCGCGCGCCGGGCGATCGTCCGCAGCCGCCGCTTGTCCGGCCAAGCGCCGGCGTCGACCGCTATGTCGATGCGCGGGGTCAAGGGCGCCGGCGGCCCGCGACGGTCGCCGACGCGCCGCCCGGCGGCGCCGATCGCCTGCGGCGGTCGGCGGCGTCATAGGCATTGACAATCGCCTCGACCAGGCGGTGGCGCACCACGTCGGCGGCCGAAAAGGCCACGCGGGCAATACCTTCCACATCCTCCAGCACCGCCAGCGCCTCGATCAGGCCCGAGGTCTGGCCGGCCGGCAGGTCGATCTGGCTCGGGTCGCCGGTGACGATCATGCGCGAGTTCTCACCCAGCCGGGTCAGGAACATCTTCATCTGCACAGGCGTGGTGTTCTGCGCCTCGTCGAGGATGATGGCGGCGTTGGACAGCGTGCGCCCGCGCATGAAGGCGAGCGGCGCGATCTCGATAACGCCCGAGGCGATCGCGCGCTCCACCTTCTCTCCGGGGATCATGTCGTAGAGCGCGTCGTAGAGCGGCCGCAGATAGGGGTCGACCTTTTCCTTCACGTCGCCCGGCAGGAAGCCCAGCCTTTCGCCGGCCTCGACGGCCGGGCGCGACAGGATGATGCGGTCGACGGCGCCGCGTTCAAGCAGCGAGGCGGCATAGGCGACGGCGACATAGGTCTTGCCGGTGCCGGCCGGGCCGATGCCGAAGACGAGCTGGCTGCGGTCCATGGCGCGGATATAGGCGTCCTGGGTCGGCGTGCGGGCCTGGATGACCTTCTTGCGGGTGCCGATGCGGGCCATGGCGAGGCGGCCGCCCTTGTCGAGCGTTGGCAGCGAAAGCTGGTCCTCCACCGCCGACATGCGGATCGCCCCGTCGACATCGCCATTGTCGATCCGCTCTCCCGCCTCGAGCCGGGCGTAGAGGTGCTCCAGCGCCAGGCGGGCGCGCCGCGTCGCGTCGGCCGGCCCGGAGATGTCGACAGTGTTGCCACGTGCGATCGCCTCGATGCCGAGCCGGTGCTCCAGCATCGCCAGATGCTCGTCGAACTGTCCGAAAAGCTGGGTGGCCAGCCGGTTGTTTTCGAAGGTGAGCACGATGTGCTCGTGATCGGTCGGAACGGATTTCGTCTTCAGGCCCTTCTCGTAGGCGCTCAACAACAATCCTCCAATCAATCGCCGTTGCGGGACGGTGCTCCTGCCTGCGGCCCGCGCCGCGACCGTCCGGCAACGTCCACGGCGCGAATCCCGATGCCGGCAAGTCTAGCCCTGGTCGATCCTTCCAACAATGCGCGGCCGGACCAAATCACCGGTCGACGACCGCCGTCAGCGAGTTGGGCCCGGCGCCAGTGATGCGCACGGATACGATGTCGCCGATGCGGCCGGCGCCGGCGTCGACGATCACCGTCTGCAGCCAGGGCGAGCGGCCGGCAAGCTGGCCATCGCGCCGGCCCGGCTTCTCGATGAGGATGTCGGTGCGGCGCCCGACGCAGGCCTGGTTGAACGCGAACTGCTGGGCATTGAGCCGTTCCTGCAGGCGTGCCAGGCGTTCCGCCTTGACCGGTTCGGGCACCTGGCCGGGCAGGTCGGCGCCGGGCGTTCCCGGCCGCGGCGAATATTTGAACGAGAAGGCGGAGGCATAGCCCACGGCGTCGACGAGATCGAGCGTCTCGGCGAATTCTGCCTCGCTCTCGCCCGGGAAGCCGACGATGAAATCGCCCGAAAGGGCGACGTCGGGGCGGGCCGCGCGCAGCCGCGCGACGATGTCGAGATAGTCGTCGCGGCTGTGGTGGCGATTCATCGCCTTGAGCACGCGGTTGGCGCCGGCCTGCACCGGCAGGTGCAGATAGGGCATCAGGGCGGCAATGTCGCGATGGGCGGCGATGAGACCTTCATCCATGTCGATGGGATGGCTGGTCGTGTAGCGCAGCCGGTCGATGCCGGCTATTCCGGCGACGGCGTGCAGCAGGTCGGCGAGCCGCCAGCGGCCGCCGCCCGGCCCCTGGCCGTGCCAGGCGTTGACGTTCTGCCCGATCAGCGTGATCTCGCGCACCCCGGCCTCTGCGAGGCGCCTGGCCTCGTCCATGATCTGGGCAACGCCGCGCGAGACCTCCTGGCCGCGCGTATAGGGCACGACGCAGAAGGTGCAGAACTTGTCGCAGCCTTCCTGCACGGTGAGGAACGCGGTCACCCCGCGCGCCCGCGTCCGGCCAGCGGTCGGCCGCGGCAGTGAGGCGAATTTCTCCTCTATGGCGAAATCGGTGGCGACCACCGCCTCGCCGGCCGCCGCCCGGCCGAGGTATTCTGGCAGGCGGTGGTAGCTCTGCGGACCAACGACGAGGTCGACGACCGGGGCGCGCGCGATGATCTCCTCGCCCTCGGCCTGGGCCACGCAGCCCGCGACGGCGATCAGCGTGGCGCGACCGGCGCCGGCGCGCCGTTCCTTGATCTTCTTGAGTCGGCCCAGCTCGGAATAGACCTTTTCGGCCGCCTTTTCCCGGATGTGGCAGGTGTTGAGCAGGATGAGGTCAGCTTCCTCGGCCAAGCTCGTCGGCAAGTAGCCATCGCGCTCGAGCGCGTCGGCCATGCGCTGCGAATCGTAGACGTTCATTTGGCAGCCATAGGTCTTGACGAAGACCTTGCGGCGAGGCCGGTCGGCGGCCCGCGGCTGTGGTTGCGGATGAACGGTCATGGCGTCCGTGGCCTGTTGCCGGGTGCTGGCGCGTTCTATCGCCGGGGCGGGCGGCGAATCAAGCGCGCATGCGCATGGCGGCGGCGAAGGCCGAGCGTACCCGCTCCTGCATCAGCGCCGCCACCTGCTTGCGCGGCGTGTCGGCGTCGACGACCGCCGGCTCGCCGAACACGACCTCCACGTCATAGGCGCCGGCCCTGACGAAGGCGAGCAGATGCGGGCCGAGCGGCACGTCGCCCGGCCAGGAAGCCTTGCCTTGGTGGTAGCGTGCCAGCGGCAGGCCATGCAGGCCGACATAGGCCAGCGCCACCGGCTGCACGGTGACGCGGCCGACATGCGATTCGCGGAGCGCCGTGTTGACGGCGCCAAACAGGGCCGACTTGAACGGGCCGACGTGGTGGCCGTCACCGGTCGTCCCCTCGGCGAACAGGACAATCGTGTCGCCGTCGAGCATGCGCTGGGCGATGGTCTCGGCCTGGCCGAGTGAATCGTGGCGCCGCTGGCGGTCGATGAACACGGTGCGCTGCAGCCAGGCGAGCAGGTTGACACCGGGCCATGATCTGACCTCGCGCTTGGCGACGAAGCACAGCGCCATGACGCTGCCGAGCACCGGGATGTCCGACCACGAAACGTGGTTGGCAACGATGAGCAGCGGCCGGTCGCGCGGAACGCGGCCGCGCACATGCACGCGCACGCCGATCAGCGCCAGCGCCAGCCGGTGCCACACGACCGGCAGCGCGCGAGCCAGCGGCCGGTGGAAACGCATCGCGGTGACCTGTACGGGCGCAAGCAGCAGGGTGGTCAGCACCAGCACAGCGATAACGATGACGAGGCGGAGGTTTCCGGCCATGCGCGAAAAGGAGCGATCCTGTGGGCCGTCCGTCCGGCCCGCCTGTCGAGCCTCATCCCCCGGGCAACGCGTAACGGACAAGATGATGCGACAAAACAAACAGATAGAACGAGATGTCGATCCCGCCGGACCGCCACCCGGTCTAGCGGAGAACCAGTTCCATGACAAGCGCCGCCGGCGGTGCGTCGGCCGGCGAGCGCGTGTGGGACGCATAGTAGCCCTTGCGCTGCCCGACCTGGCGGAAACCGAGCAGCCGGTAGAGCGACAGCGCCGCCGCGTTGTGCTCGCTGACCTCAAGGAAAAGGCGGCCGACACGGTCGCGCTGCAGTTCGCGGATGGCATGACGCATCAGCGCGCCAGCCACCCCCCGGCGGCGCGCGTGGCGGGCAGTGGCGATGGTGATGATCTCGGCTTCCTCGCCGCTGCTGCGCACCAGCGCGAAGCCGAGCGGCTCGCGCGGGCCGCCGGCGGCACGCGCCACCCAGCAGGCCACACCGGGCGAGCCGGTCAGCCGGGCAAGGGTGTCGGCATCCCAGCCATGCGGAAAGCTTGCCTCGTGGATTTCGGCGAGCGCCGCCATGTCGTCGGGCGTGGCCCGCTCGACATGGTGTTCCGGTTTCTGCCAGAACCAGCGGCCCATCTGCTTGCCGATCAGGCCCGCGACACGGCGAAGCCGATCTGCGGCTTGGCATCGGGCGGGCGCAGGTAAAGCGGCTCGGGGCGGCCGGCCGGAACCGCGGCGGCGCCGAGGCGGGCATAGCGGGCCGCGGGAGCAGCCGCCAGCCGGTGCAGGATGGCCGCCTGCAGCTTGGTCTCGCCGACCAGGGCCGGCGCGCCGGCGCCGCACAGCGCCAGGCAGCCCGGCTGGGCCGCCATGGTGGCGATCGCGGGGTAGCCGGCGACGAACGGCCCTTGCGGCAGGCCTGGCGGAACGGTGCCGAAGAACTGGGCGTAGGCCTCGCCGCGGCGCGCGTCGATGAGCGCCAGCAGTGTCTCGTGGCCAGTAACGCCGGCCTCCGCGGCCAGCGCTTCGAGCGCGCTGACGCCAACTGCGGCCACGCCGAGGCCGAGCGCCATGCCGCGGGCCGTCGCCAGTCCGACGCGCACGCCGGTGAAGCTGCCAGGCCCGGCGCAGGCGGCGATGCGGCCGAGATCGGCATAGGTGCGGTCGCCGGCGGCCAGCGTGTCGGCGACGATGTCCATCAGCCGCTCGGCATGGCCGCGACCGATATCGTCCGACACCTCGGCGAGGATGGTGTCGTCGGCGTCGTCATGCAGCGCGGCGGCGCACAGATGGGCGGAGGTGTCGATGGCAAGCGTCAGCATGGCGGCAATGTCGTTTGCTGCCGGCGCCGTGTCGACCCGGCAATTGGTCGGATGGCGCCGCCCCGGCGCTCAGACCGCCTCGACCTCGCGGATCTCCGGGATGAAATGGCGCAGCAGGTTCTGGATGCCGTATTTGAGCGTCGCCGTCGACGACGGGCAGCCCGAGCAGGCGCCGCGCATGTAGAGGTAGACGGTACCGTCGCGGTAGCCGCGGAAGGTTATGTCGCCGCCATCCTGGGCGACGGCCGGCCGCACCCGCGTCTCCAGCAGTTCCTTGATGGTGGTGACGATCTGGCGGTCGCCCTCCTCGAAGAACTCGTCGCCGTCGCCCGCCTCGGGCGCCGCACCCTCCAGCACCGGCGCGCCGGACGAATAGTGCTCCATGATGGCGCCGAGGATGGCGGGCTTCAGATGGGCCCATTCGAAGCCGGACTCGTCGCGCTCCTCCTTGGTGATGGTGATGAAGTCGTCGGCGAGGAACACGCCGGCCACGCCCGGAATCTCGAACAGCCGCATCGCCAGCGGCGAGGCCGCCGCCTCCTCGGGCGTGCGAAATTCGGCCGACCCGCCAGGCAGCACCGGCTTGCCCGGCAGAAACTTCAGCGTGGCGGGGTTGGGGGTGGCTTCGGTCTGGATGAACATGCTCGGTCTCCGCTTTGCCTGCCCGGTTCAAGGCCGGGCCGAAGGCGTGTGATCCGGTTTAGAACGGTTCCAGCCCGAAAGATAGTCCGGCGGGCGGCCGGATCAATGCCGAACGAACTCCGATCAGGCGACGGCCTCGATGTCCTCGTCGGCCATGTCGCTCGGCACCACGGTCACCGGAATCGAGAAGCCGGAACCGGCCTTGGCGATGGAGGAGACGAGCGGGCCCGGCCCCTCCTTGTCGGCGCCGGCGGCCAGCACCAGGATGGCGATGTCACGGTCCTCCTCGATCAGCTTGGCGATCTCCTCGGTGGTGATCCCCTCGCGAACCACCAGTTCCGGATCGACATTGGCCTTTTCGCGGGCGAACAGGGCGAACCGGTCGAGGGCGGCCTCGGCCTCCTCGCGAGCCTCGGCGCGCATGATTTCCTCGACGCCCAGCCAGTGCTGGAAGTCGGCCGGCGGAATGACGTAGACCAGCACCAGCCCGCCGCCGGTCTTGGCGGCGCGCCGCCCGGCATAGAGGACGGCGCGGCCGCATTCCGGCGTGTCGTCGATCACCGCCAGGAACTTGCGCTTGTGACCTTCCTGGAAGCTTTCGCGTTTGCTGACCATGGCCCGCATTTAACCTGAAACAGGGCGGCTGTACACGCGGCTAAAAGCCCGATCCGGTCAGGCGCCGAGGAAGCCGATGATCTGGCGCACCTGCCGCATCGTCTCGCGCGCGATCGCGCGAGCGCGCTCGGCGCCGTCGGCGAGCACGGCATCGACCTCGGCCGGGTCCTCGAGCAGCCGCCGCATCTCGGCGTTGATCGGCGCCAGCTTCTCGACGGCGAGATCGGCCAGCGCCGGCTTGAACACGGAGAAGGGCTGACCGGCATAGCGGGCAATCACCGCCTCGCGGTCGAGGTCGGCCAGCGCCGCATAGATGCCGATCAGGTTCTCCGCCTCCGGCCGGCCGGCAAGGCCCGCCACGGTGCCAGGCAGCGGTTCGGGATCGGTCTTGGCCTTGCGTATCTTGCGGGCGATCTCGTCGGCGCTGTCGGTCAGGTTGATGCGCGACAGGTCGGAGGCGTCCGACTTCGACATCTTCTTGGAGCCGTCGCGCAGACTCATCACCCGCGTCGCCGGCCCCTCGATCACCGGCTCGGTGAGCGGGAAATAGGCCTCGCCATGGCCCAGTTCGGCAATGCGCTCGGCGAAGTCGTTGTTGAACTTCTGGGCGATGTCGCGGGTCAGTTCCAGATGCTGCTTCTGATCCTCTCCGACCGGCACGTGGGTGGCCCGGTAGAGCAGGATGTCGGCCGCCATCAGCGTCGGATAGGCAAACAGCCCGACCGAGGCGTTCTCGCGGTCCTTGCCGGCCTTCTCCTTGAACTGCGTCATGCGGTTGAGCCAGCCCATGCGGGCGACACAGTTGAATATCCAGGCGAGCTCGGCATGCTCAATGACCTGGCTCTGGTTGAAGACGATGTGCCTGCCGGGGTCGATGCCGGAGGCGAGGAAGGCGGCTGTCACCTCACGCGTGTTGCGGGCAAGCTCGGCCGGTCCGCCCCAGACCGCCGTCGGCTGCGTAATGGCGTGCAGGTCGACGACGCAATAGATGCATTCGTGGCTCGCCTGCAGGGCCACGAACTTGCGGATGGCGCCGAGATAGTTGCCGAGATGCAGGTTGCCGGTCGGCTGCACTCCGGAAAAGACGCGGTTCGTCGGCTGGCTCATTGGCGGGCGGTCCGTTGTCGGGAGAAAATTCGCGCGGGGTTATGGCCGAGGCGCGGGTCGAGCGCAAGTCGCTACCGCCGGCGTGGCGAGGTACGCCGGCGCAGGACGAGCGCGGCGAGCCGGTCGCGTTCGACCGCGCCCGTCGCCACGACGAAGCCGAAATAGACCGTGGCCGCCGCGGCCACGACAAGGGCGACCAGGCCCGCGCGCTGCAGCAGGGCGCCGGAGAGCATCGCCTCGCCCAGCCAGATGCGAGCGAGCACCAGCAGGCCGGCCATCATGAGGTTGGCGAGCACGATCAGGCCGAGCCGGCCGAGCGTGCGCCGCGACGGCCGGAACAGGTCGCGCCGCCACAGCGTCGCCGCCAGCAGCACGGCGTTGACCCAGCCGGCGAGCGAGGTGGCGATCGCGATGCCGACGACCCCCATCACGGGAAACAGCGCCAGGCTGCCGGCGATGTTGGTTGCCGCGTTGGCGCCAGCATACCACATCGGGGTGCGCATGTCCTCGCGGGCGTAGAAGCCGGGACGGAAGATCGAGATCAGCGTGAAGGCGGGCAGGCCGACGGCGAAAGCGCGCAGCACGTCCGCGGTCAGCAGCGTCGTCTCCCGGCCGAACGCGCCGCGTTCGTAGACGAGGGCGACAAGGTGCTCGGGCAGCAGCGCGAAGCCGACCATCGCCGGGAGCGTCAGACCGAGGCCGAATTCGAGGCTGCGGTTCTGCAGATGCGCCGCGTCGTCGAGGTCGCCCGCCTTCAGCGACCGTGACAGTTCCGGCAGCAGCACGACGCCGATGGCGATGCCGATGACACCGAGCGGCAGCTGGTTGATGCGGTCGGCGTAGTTGATGACGGCGATGGCGCCGGCCTGCGCCGAGGCGATGTTCTGGCCGACGAGCAGGTTGATCTGGGTGATGCCGCCAGTGACCGCCGCGGGCAGCGCCAGCACCAGCAGCCGGCGCACCGCCGGCGTCAGCGCCGGCGGCCGCAGCGACAGGCCGAAGCCCTCGCGGCGCACGCCATAGGCGAGCAGGCCAAGCTGGAGGATGCCGGATGCCACCACCGCCCATGACAGCACCAGCCCGACCGTCGCCTGGCCGAGCCCGCCGGCGAGCGCCACGGCGAGCGCGCCGATCAGCACGACGTTCAGGAGGACTGGCGCCAGCGCCGCCAGGAAATAGCGGCGGAAGGAGTTGAGGATGCCCGACAGCATCGCCACCAGCGACATCGCCGCCAGATAGGGGAACATCACCCGACCATAGGCGACGGTGAGCGCGAACTTCTCCGATGTCGGGTCGAACCGTGCCGCGATCACCGTCTCGACCAGGAATGGCATGGCGATCATGGCGACCGCCGACAAGCCGAGCAGGACGAACAGCAACACCGACAGCACCTGCTCGGCGAAGCGGCGCGCCGCCTGTGCGCCGCCCCCCTCCAGTTCCTTGGCGAACAGCGGCACGAAGGCGGCGTTGAAGGCGCCCTCGGCAAACAGCCGGCGGAACAGGTTGGGGAAGCGGAAGGCGGCGTAGAAGGCGTCGGCGACCGGGCCGGCACCCAGCACCGAGGCGATCAGCGCCTCGCGCACGAAGCCGAGCACGCGGCTGGCCAGCGTCGCCAGCCCCACCGCCGAGAACTTGCCGATGAGTCCGGTCGCCATCGGTGGCTCAGGCCGACCTGCGGCGCGGCTCGGCCGCCGGCGCCGCCGCGGCGGGGTCGAGAACGGCCGTCAGCTCGCGCACGATGCGGGCCTGGCGGTTGGCGGCGGTGATCTTGTGGCCGACCAGGTCGCGCACGTAGAAGGCGTCGACCACCTTCTCGCCGAACGTGGCGACATGGGCCGAGCCGATGTTGAGATTGAGGTCGGCGAGCGCCCGCGTCACCTCCGACAGGAGGCCGGGGCGGTCGAGGCCCTCGATCTCGATGACCGAGAACTGCTCCGACAATTCGTTGTCGATGACGACCGACGGCTTGACGCGGAATGCCCTGGTCGAGCGGCGCGGCCTGGTGCGGCTGGCGATGATGGCGGGCAGGTCGGCCTTGCCCGCCAGCACCTCCCTTATCGTGCGGCCGACCCGCTGGGCGCGGCGCATCTCGTCGGCTTCACCCTCGAATTCGCGGTTGATGAAGATGGAATCGAGCGCGCGGCCGTCCGACGTGGTGTGGATCTTGGCGTCGACGATATTGGCGCCGGCGGCGGCGCAGGCCCCGGCGATGACCGACAGCAGCCGCGGATGGTCGGGCGCCAGCACGGTGATCTCGGTGATCGCCTCGAACTTGGCGGTGCGGGCATGGGTGGCCAACACCTGGCCGGCGCGGTCGGCCTCGCGCAGGAACTCCATGTGGCGGACCTGCGTGTCCAGATCGGTCGACAGGAAATAGGCCGAATACGGCAGGCCGAGATAGCGGTCGATGTCGGCGCGCGGCCAGCCCTCCAGCGCCTGGGCAAGCGTCGCCTTGGCCGCGCGTACCCGCGCCTGGCGGTCGACCTGGGAGAAGCCGCCGGTCAGGAGCGGTTCGGTCTCGTAATAGAGGGTGCGCAGCAACTGGCCCTTCCAGCCGTTCCACACGCCCGGCCCGACCGCGCGGATGTCGCACACGGTCAGCACCAGGAGGTAGCGCATGCGCTCCAGTGACTGCACGGTGTCCGCGAAGTTGCGGATCGTCCGGCGGTCGGAGAGATCGCGCGACTGGGCCGTCATGCTCATCGTCAGGTGCTGTTCGACCAGCCAGGCGACCAGCTCGGTCTCGGCTTCGCTCATGCCGAGGCGCGGGCACAGCTGGCGGGCGATCCTGGCGCCGGCGATCGAATGATCCTCGCGCCGGCCCTTGGCGATGTCGTGCAGCAGCAGCGCGACATAGAGCACCCGGCGATCCTTGATGAACGGCAGGATGTCGCTCGACAGCGGGTGCTGCTCGGCCAGCCGGCCGTTCTCGATGGCCGACAGCATGCCGACGGAACGGATCAGGTGCTCGTCCACCGTGTAGTGGTGGTACATGTTGAACTGCGTCATCGCCACGATCTTGCCGAAGGCGGGAATGAAGCGGCCGAGCAGGCCCGATTCGTTCATCTTGCGCAGCAGCCGCTCCGGGCCGTTGCGCGAGGTCAGGCAGTCGAGGAACAGCCGGTTGGCCTCCTCATTGGCGCGCAGCTCACGGTCGACCAGCCGCAGCGACTTGGTCAGGAGGTGCAGCGCGTCCGGGTGGAAGTCGAGGTCGTTGTCGTCGGCGAGCTTGAACATGCGCAGCATGTTGACGGGGTCGCGCGTGAAGGTGCCATCCTCGACCACATTGATGCGGCCATACTCCTCGATGAAATCGAGCGTGCCGGCAATCTTCTTCCTGCGGTGGCGGATCGAGCGGATCAGCCCGTTGATGCCGCGCACGGACTTGGCTTCCCGCGCCTCCAGTTCGGCGCAGACGATCATCGTCAGGTCGCCGACCTCCTTGGCCATCAGGAAGTAGTGCTTCATGAAGCGCTCGACGTCGAGCAGGCCGCCATGGCTCACATAGCGCAGCTTCTCGGCCAGTTCGCGCTGGGTGTCGAAGGTCAGCCGCTCCTCCGCCTTGCCGGCGAGGAAATGCATGTGGCAGCGCACCGTCCACAGGAAATCCTCGGCGCGCCGGAAGCGGCGATATTCCTGGCGCGTGAACAGTCCGGCCTCGACCAGTTCGGCCGGGTGGCTGACCTGGTAGACATATTTGCCCAACCAGAACAGCGTGTTGAGGTCGCGCAGGCCACCCTTGCCGTCCTTGATGTTGGGCTCCACCAGATAGCGCGATTCACCCGCCCGCCGATGGCGCTGGTCGCGCTCGGCGAGCTTGGCGGCGATGAACTCGGCCGCCGTGCCCGCCACCACCTGGCGGCGAAACCGCTCGACCAGTTCGTCGTGGAGTTCGCGCGCGCCCCACACGAAACGGGCTTCGAGCAGCGTCGTGCGGATCGTCATGTCGCTCCGGGCGAGCCGGATCGATTCGCCGATGTTGCGGGTGGCATGGCCGACCTTGAAGCCCATGTCCCACAGCATGTAGAGGACATACTCGACCACCGCCTCGCCCCAGGCCGTCTGCTTGTAGGGCAGCAGGAACAGGAGGTCGATGTCGGAACCGGGCGCCAGCGTGTCGCGGCCATAGCCGCCGACGGCGATGATGGCCATGCGCTCGCCGAGCGTCGGGTTCTTGACCCGATAGACGTGGGTGACGGCGAAATCGTAGATGATGCGGATGATCTCGTCCTGCAGGCGCGACAGGCGCTGGGCGCAGCGCGTGCCGCGTCCTTCGCGATCGAGCAGTTCGCGCGCCCTCGCACGCCCTTCGGCGACCGCCTGCTTGAGAACCTGGAGGACGACGGCGCGCACCTCGGGCGAAGAGCCGTCATTGGAGGCGGAGGTCAGTTCCGACAATTGCGCGCGGATCGCCCGCGGGTCGATCAGCAGATCGCGGAGCTGGATGTCATGTGCCGTCATGCGGACCGTCGATCCCGAGGCGGATGCGCCTGCTCTAGCCCCGGCGGGGCGCCCAATGCAAGCGCGCATGGCGGCGGCGTCGGCGGCCGGCTCAGCCGGCGCTCTCAGAACTCGCCGGCCGGGCGGCCGGGCCGATGGCGGTAGCCGGGCAGGGTCCAGCCGAAGGCAAGCGCCCCACCCCTGACGGCAAGCGCGGCGAGCGCGGCAGCGCCGGCCGACAGCGCCGGGTCGACGCCGACGCGTTCGAGCAGGACGAACAGCGCCGCTCCGGCAAGCGCGGCAGTCACGTAGATTTCCCGGCGCAGCAGCACCGATGGCTCGCCGCTAACCACATCACGCAGCACGCCGCCGAAGGTCGCCGTCATCATGCCGGTGAGGACGGCGACCGGCGCCGACGCACCCGCGGCAAGCCCGACGGCGGCGCCCATCACGCAATAGGCCGACAGGCCGATGGCATCGAGCCACAGCAGCAGGCGGTAGCGGTATTCGACATAGGGGGCGGCGAAATAGACCGCCACCGCTGTCGCCGCGCAGACGGCGATATAGGCACCCTCCCTGACCCAGAAGACCGGCGCCAGCCCCAGCACGAGGTCGCGCAGGGTGCCGCCGCCAACCCCGGTCAGGCCGGCCAGGAACAGGAAGCCGATGATGTCGAGCTGCTTGCGCGAGGCGGCAAGCGCCCCCGTCGCGGCGAAGACCGCGACGCCGCAATAGTCGAGCAGAGCGAGGAAGGTCATGGCCGGCACCTAACGAGCAGAAGCGATGCTCCTAGCATCGTTCGGGTGGCAGCGACACTGGTGGCGGCGGCTTGTCTGCTACTTGCCCTCGCCCGCGGCGGCCTGGTCCTCGGCGTCTTCCTCGGGCTTGGCCGGCTGCCTGGGTCCGCCGCGCGAGACGCCGACCAGCGCCGGCCGCAGCATGCGCTCGCCGATCACATAGCCGTCCTGGACGACCTGCAGCACGGTGTTGGCCGGCACCTCGCTGTCCTGGATCTCGAACATGGCCTGGTGGAAGTGCGGGTCGAAGCGCTCACCCTGCGGCGAAATCCGCCGCACCCCATGCTTTTCGAGCGCCTGCAGCATGGCCCGCTCGGTCAGTTCGACGCCTTCGATCAGCGCGTTGAGACCGCTGTCGCCGGCCTCGCGCGCCTCGCGCGGCACGGCCTCGAGCGCGCGGTGCAGGTTGTCCGACACCGCCAGCATCTCGCGGGCGAACGCGGCGATTGAATATTCTCGCGCGTCGGCGACGTCTCTCGCCGTGCGCCGGCGCAGGTTCTCCATCTCGGCGGCCGCGCGCATCAGGCGGTCGTGCAGCTCGGCCTTTTCCGTTTCGATGCGGTCGAGTTCGGCCTGCAGGAATTCAAGCGGGTTGGCAAAGCCCGACTTGCCGGTTTCCGGCTCGGCGGCCGCTTCTCCGGTGCCGGTTGCCAATTCCGGCCCGGTCGCGTCCGGATTGGCCGCCCCGGCCGAGTGGCCGGCTCTGGCCTTCCTGGCCGCAGCCTTGTGCTGGTGATGTTCGGTCTTGTCCGCCATCATCGGATCCCGTTTGTCGAGGGTGTGGGAAGGTCGCCCCGGATATCAGCGCTGGCGGGCGAAAAATCAACCCCCGACGCCGGTTCCAGCAGCGTCATCGCCGCCGCGCCGCTCAGCGCAGCAACTGCGTGACGACGCGGGCGGTGAAATCGACCATCGGTACGATGCGTGCGTAATTGAGCCGTGTCGGCCCGACGATGCCGAGCGCGCCGATGACCTTCTGGTCGCGGCCGCGGTAGGGCGCCACCACCAGCGCCGAGCCCGACAGCGAAAACAGCTTGTTCTCCGAGCCGATGAAGATGCGCACGCCCTCGCCATCCTCGGTCAGTTCGAGCAGCTTGAAGAAGTTCTCCTTGGCCTCCAGTTCGTCGAACAGCATGCGGATGCGTTCCAGGCTGTCGGCGGTCTTGACGTCGCCCAGTAGGTTGGCATGGCCGGAGACGATAAGCGTGCCTGGGTCCTCCTCGGAAGTCCCCGCCCACACCGCGATGCCGGCCGCCACCAGGCCGTCGGCCAGTTTGTCGAGTTCGCGCCGGGCGGCCGCCTGGAGCTGCGCCAGCTCGGACTTGGCCTCGCCGATGGTGCGTCCGGCGATCTTGGCGTTGATGTAGTTGGCCGCCTCGATCAGCGTCGAGGCGGTCACGCCGGGCGGCAGCGCAATGATGCGGTTCTCCACCAAGCCATTCTCGCCGACGATGACCACCAGCGCGCGCACCGGGTCGAGCCGGATGAACTCGATATGCTTCAGGCGAAGGTCGCTCTTGGTCGTTACCACCAGCGCGGCGGTGTGGGTAAGACCCGACAGCGCCTGGCCTGCCTCGGCCAGCACGTTCTCCAGCGTGCGCCCGCGCGAGGCGGCCTGGACCTTGGCCTCGATGGCGTTGCGTTCCTCGCTGGTCAGGTCGCCGATCTCGAGGAAGCTGTCGACGAAGAAGCGCATGCCGATCTCGGTCGGCAGGCGTCCGGCGCTGGTGTGCGGGGCATAGATCAGGCCGAGCAGTTCCAGGTCCTGCATGACGTTGCGGATCGTCGCCGGCGACAGGTTGAGCGGCAGCGCCCGCGACAGCGTGCGCGAGCCGGTCGGCTCGCCGGTGGCCAGGTAGGAATCGACGATCGAGCGGAAGACGTCACGCGAACGCTGGTCGAGTTCCTCGATCGCGTTGCGCGGCAGGCCGGAAGATGGCTTCGGTACGCTCATGGTTCGCAGCGGGGCTTCGGCGCCGCTGTCGCGTCCCGCACCGCGCGGGCCGCTCGCGGCAATTGCCGAAAAGATATAGGGAGTTGGCGCGGCGGCGCAATCCGCATCGCCTTGCCGAGGCTGGCCGTGCAGGCGGTGCCGGCGTTCAGATTTGGCTTTGCGCCGCGGCGCGCAAGCGGCTACAAGCCGATCGGCCCTGGGGGCCCCGTTCGGGGCCCCTCCAGCGCGTCATCCACCGGAGCAGCCGATGCGTCCTTCCAAGCGAGCAGCCGACGAGATGCGCCCCGTCACCATGGAGCGTGGCGTCTCGCGCCATGCCGAGGGCTCATGCCTGATCCGCTTCGGCAATACCCAGGTGCTGTGCACCGCCTCGCTGGAGGAGCGGGTGCCGGTATGGCTGCGCGGTGGCGGCAAGGGCTGGGTGACGGCCGAATACGGCATGCTGCCGCGCGCCACGGCCGAGCGCACGCGCCGCGAGGCGGCCGCCGGCAAGCAGTCCGGGCGCACGCTCGAGATCCAGCGCCTGATCGGCCGCTCGCTGCGCGCCGTGGTCGACCTTGCCGCGCTCGGCGAGCGTCAGATCACCATTGACTGCGACGTCCTCCAGGCCGACGGCGGCACCCGCACGGCGGCGATCACCGGCGGATGGATCGCGCTCAGCGACTGCATCGCATGGATGAAGGCGCGCAACATGGTCGGCAATGGCGTGCTCAAGGACCACGTCGCCGCCGTCTCCTGCGGCATTGTCGGCGGCGAGGCGGTGCTCGATCTCGACTATGCCGAGGATTCGGCCGCCGAGACCGACGCCAATTTCGTCATGACCGGTTCCGGCGGCATCGTCGAAATCCAGGGCACCGCCGAGTCGGCGCCGTTCAGCGAAGCACAATTCGCCCGCCTGCTGGGACTGGCCCGCGGCGGGATCGACCGCCTCGTCGGCATGCAGCGGCTCTCAGTGTGAACGTGGATATGCCCGGTCTCGACGGCAGCAGGCTGGTCATCGCCACCCACAACAAGGGCAAACTCGCCGAGTTCGCCGAACTGCTGGCGCCGTTCGGCATTACGGCCAAGTCGGCCGGTGACCTCGGACTGCCGGAGCCGGCCGAGACCGGTTCGACCTTCGAGGCGAACGCCCTGACCAAGGCCAGCGCCGCCGCGCAGGCGACCGCCCTGCCGGCGCTGGCCGACGATTCGGGCCTGTGCGTCGATGCGCTTGGTGGCGCGCCGGGCGTCCACACCGCAGACTGGGCGACGAAGCCCGACGGCAGCCGTGATTTCCGGATGGCCATGGCGAAGGTCGAGGAGGCGCTGAAGGCGAGGGGCGCGTCGGCGCCGTCGCAGCGCCGCGCTCGTTTCGTCGCCGTGCTGTGCCTCGCCTGGCCGGACGGCACGGCCGAATATTATCGTGGCGAGGTCGACGGCACCTTGGTGTGGCCACCGCGGGGAAGCCGGGGGTTCGGCTACGACCCGATGTTCCAACCGGACGGCTTCGACCAGACCTTCGGCGAGATGGATGCCTCCGAGAAGCATGGCTGGGAGGCCGGCCGCGGCGACCTCGGCCTGTCGCACCGGGCACGCGCCTTCGCCAAATTCGCGCGGGCAAGGCTCGGCGCCTGAGGGCGGCAATGGACCCTTGCTTCGATCAGCAGGCGTTCGGCGTCTATGTGCACTGGCCGTTCTGCGCGGCCAAATGCCCCTATTGCGACTTCAACAGCCATGTCCGCCACCAGCCGGTCGATCAGGCCGCGTTTGTCGAAGCCTATGAGCGCGAGGTCAAGCAGATGGCCGGCCTGGCGCCGCGGCGCACCGTGACCAGCATCTTCGTCGGTGGTGGAACGCCGTCGCTGATGGAGCCGGCAACGCTGGCGCGCATCCTCGAAGCGGTGGCGTCGGCCTGGACCGTCGCCGGCGATGCCGAGATCACGCTGGAAGCAAATCCGTCGTCGGTCGAGAGTGCGCGCTTCGCCGGCTACCGCGACGCAGGCGTCAACCGCCTGTCTCTCGGCGTTCAGTCGTTCGACGACAGGCAGTTGCGCTTCCTCGGCCGCCTGCATGACGCCGAGCAGGCGCGCCAGGCGATCGGGCTGGCGCGCGAGGCGTTCCCGCGCCTGTCGTTCGACCTCATCTACGCGCGGCCGGGGCAGCAGGCGGAAGACTGGGAGCGCGAGCTGCGCCAGGCGCTCGCGCTCGCCGCCGACCATCTGTCGCTCTACCAGCTCACCATCGAGCCGGGAACGCCGTTCTTCGACCTGCAGGCGCGCGGCCGACTGGAGGTTCCCGATTCCGACCGCGCCGCCGAACTCTACGAGCTGACGCAGGCGGTCACCGCGGCAGCCGGGCTGCCCGCCTACGAGATTTCCAATCACGCCGCACCCGGCGCCGAATGCGCTCACAATCTCGTCTACTGGCGCTATCACGACTATGCCGGCATTGGCCCGGGCGCCCACGGCCGGCTGACCATCGATGGCATCAAGCATGCGACGGCGGCAGAGCGACGCCCCGAACAATGGTGGCAGGCGGCGATGGTCGCCGGCCACGGCATGGCCGTGTTCGAGCCGCTGGCGGCGACCGAGCAGGCTGACGAGATGCTGCTGATGGGGCTGCGGCTTGCCGAGGGTGTCGACGCGGCCCGCTATGAGCGGCTGGCTGGCCGGCCGCTCGATCCGGCGCGTATCGCCTTCCTGGAGGAGCAGGGCCTTGTCGGGCGGACGCCACGGGGCAGCCTGCGTGCCACGCCGGCCGGCTTCCTGGTGCTCGATGCCGTGGTCGCCGATCTTGCCGCCTGAGCGGTCATGACCCGGAGCGGGCGAAGGTCGTCGGCGCCGGCGACAGCAGCTGCCCCTCGCCGTTGGCCACCTGATAGATGGCCAGCCCGCGCTCGGCGATGCCGTCGGAGCGCAGGCGGAAGATGCCGTTGATGCCGGCAAAGCCGCGCGGGTTTTCGACCGATTCGGGCCGGAAAGCGGCCTCCGGCCCATTCTGCTGGACGAGCTTGATGGCGAGCGTCACCGCGTCATAGCCCATGCCGGCCCACACGCCCGGCCTGGCGCCGTGCTCAGCCTCGTAGCGCTGCGCGAAGGGAGCGAAATTGGTAAGCTCGCGGCCCGGATAGACGGCGCCGTCGAGCATCGGATCGGACAGTTTCACCGTCTCCCAGCTCCCCGACCCGAGGATGAGCTTGCCGACGATGTCGACGCCCTTCTTGCGGAACTCCTGCAGGATGGCGTTGGGCATCTCGTTGCCCTCGGGAATGTAGATGGTGTCGACCGAGGCGATGAAGCCCGCCACCCGGTCGACGGCCTGTTCGATCGACGGGGCGCTGCGGTCGTATTTGATCACCTGCACGTTGCCGCCGGCGGCGCCGACGAGCTGGCGGAACACCGCCTCGCGCAGCGTGCCCTCCGAATTGTTGGGCAGGAAGGCGGCAAAGGAGCGCCTGCCCTGGCTGAGCGCGAAGGAAACCGCGCGGCGGGTGTCGTCCTGCGGCGTGAACGACAGCAGGTAGACGCCGCGTCGCGCCACCGTCGAATCGGTGGAGAAGGCGATCATCGTGCGCCCGGCCGGCAGGGTGATGGCCGAGGCGGCGCCGACATCGGCCGAGAACACCGGTCCGAGAACGGCGCTGGAACCCTCGCTCATCGCCTCGGTCGCGGTCGCCTGCGCGGTAGCGGCCTGCCCGGCCGTGTCCTTGATGACGATCTGGATGGTGTCGCGGCCGAAGTCGGTGAGCGCCATCAGCGCACCGTTGCGCAATTCATTGGCGACCGCGGCCGCGTTGCCGGGCGCCGTGCGCGGCAGCAGCAGCGCCACCCGCACCGGACCGTTGCCGACGATTTCACCGCTGGCGCTGGCGGTCGGCGTGGCGGTCCCGGGCTGCGTGTTGAGATCGGTCCGGCTGTCGACGCCGAGATTGGTCGACTGGCAGGCGGCAAGGGCAAGCAGTCCGGCGAGCACGAACATGCCGGCGCGCTCCCTGCACCACGCCTGCGCCCCGCGCCGCCTCAAAGTGTCCATCAACCGCAATCCCGCCCGCATCGGCGTTGGTTTCCTGATCGAGCCGTGCCCGATAGAATGCTCCGGTCCGATTGTCAAAACCGCCGCCGCGAGCCGGCTCGATGGAATTCGGGCAACCCTCCGGCTCGGCATCCCTCACTTCCGGCCCGACGGCGCCACATTGTGCTTCCGGACGGGTCCCCAGTCCACCCATAACCGCAAATGCGGCAAAACAATGCGGCTTGCACGCCCTCCGCCGAGCGGTCATGAAAGCGTCATGGCAGGATATCGCATCGGCGGCGTCGAATGCGCGCCGCGCCCGGTCGAACCGGGACTCTATCTGGTCGCCACGCCGATCGGCAATCTGGGCGACGTGACGCTGCGCGCGTTGGAGACGCTGGCCTCCGTCGCCATCATCGCCTGCGAGGACACCCGGGTAACCGCCCGGCTGCTGGCCCGCTACGCCATCACCACGCCGATGACGCCCTATCACGAGCACAATGCCGACCGGGCCGGGCCGAAGCTCGTCGAGATGCTGCTTGGCGGCGCGAGCGTCGCGCTCGTCAGCGATGCCGGCACGCCGCTCGTCTCCGACCCCGGCCGCCGCCTCGTCGAGGCGGCGCGGGCGGCCGGCATCGCCGTGCACCCCGTGCCCGGCGCCTCGGCCGTGCTTGCCGCGCTCACCGCGAGCGGCCTGGCCGGCGACAGCTTCCTGTTCGAAGGCTTCCTGCCCAATCGCGCCGGCCAGCGCCGCCGGCGGCTGGAGCAGTTGCGCGAAGTGCCGGCGAACCTGGTCTTCTTCGAAAGCCCGAACCGGCTCGCCGCAAGCCTCGCCGATATCGCCGCCACACTTGGCGCCGACAGGCGCGCGGCGGTGTGCCGGGAACTCACCAAGCTGCATGAAGAGGTGCGCTCGGGCACGCTTGGTGAACTCGCCGCCCATTACGGCATCCAGCCGGTGCGCGGCGAGATTGTCGTTGTCGTCGGTCCGCCGGCGGCGCCGGCCGCGGCGACCGCGCAGGACGCCGACGCCCTGCTCGAGCGCCTCGTGCCCGCCCACGGTCTCAGCCGCGCGGCAGCACTTGCCGCCGCCGAGACCGGACTTGCCCGGCGTGATCTCTACCAGCGCGCGCTGCGCCTTGCCGGCCAGGCCGGCCGGCCGGCGCGCAAGCCCGGGCGATGAGGCGGCCGGCAGACGCGGCAGAGGCCGAGCGGCGGCGCCGGGCGCTGGCGCGCGGGCGCGGCGGCGAGTGGCTGGCGGCGCTGGCCCTGCGCCTCAAGGGCTACCGCATCGTCGACCGCAACGTGCGCACGCCGCTCGGCGAGATCGACATCGTCGCGCGCCGGCACGACCTCGTCGTGTTCGTCGAGGTCAAGGCGCGGCCTGGCCTGGCCGAGGCGATCGACGCGGTCAGCTTCGAGGCCGAGCGTCGCATCGTCAATGCCGCCGAGCTGTGGATCGCCCGCCAGCCCGACGCCGCGACCCTGTCGTGGCGCTTCGACATCGTCGCGGTGCGCCCGTGGCGCTGGCCGGTCCATGTCGAGGACGCTTTCTGAATTGCCAAGGATCGGCATGCCGCTCTAATGAGGCGTCGCCGAGCAACCGGAGCGCCAAACGGGATGGGACTGAAAGTCGGGGTCCAGATGGACCATGTGTCGCGGATCGCCATCAAAGGCGATTCCACCTTCGCATTGTGCCTGGAGGCGCAGGCGCGCGGCCACCAGCTCCATCACTACACGCCCGACCGGCTGCGCCTGCGCGACAACCGGGTCAGCGCGGCGATCGAAGCGATGACGGTGCGCGATGTCGAGGGCGATCATTTCATGCTCGGACAGAGGGCGGAGACCGACCTGTCGAGCCTCGACGTGGTGCTGCTGCGCCAGGACCCGCCCTTCGACATGGCCTACATCACCACCACCCACATCCTCGAGCGCATCCATCCGGCCACGCTCGTGGTCAATGATCCGGCTGCGGTGCGCAACTCGCCCGAGAAGATACTGGTCACCGAGTTCCCCGAGCTGATGCCAGAGACGCTGATCACCCGCGATTTCGCCGCCATCCGCGATTTCCGCCACGAGTTCGGCGACATCATCGTCAAGCCGCTCTACGGCAATGGCGGCGCCGGCGTGTTCAGGATCGGCTCGGGAGACCAGAACCTCTATGCGCTGCTCGAACTGTTCGACGGGCTGTTCCGCGAGCCGCTGATCGCCCAGCGCTACCTGCCGGCGGTGCGCGCCGGCGACAAGCGCATCATCCTGGTCGACGGCGAGCCGGCCGGCGCCATCAACCGGGTGCCTGCACTCGACGAGACCCGCTCCAACATGCATGTCGGTGGCCGGGCCGAGCATGCCGAACTGACCGAACGCGACCGGGAGATCTGCGCGACCATCGGCCCGCGACTGAAGCAGCTGGGCCTGATCTTCGTCGGCATCGACGTGATCGGCGATCGCCTGACCGAGATCAATGTCACCTCGCCAACCGGCATTCGCGAAATCAGGCGCTTCTCCGGCACCGACATCGCGGCGCTGATCTGGGACGCCATCGAGAAACGGCGCTAGGGCGCGCGAGCCGGCCGGACTTTCGCCGGCGCCGCGCCGTGCTATGCTGGCGCGGCCCAACGGAGAAGCCACCCCATGCGAACCGTCCTGATGCTGCTCGCCTGCCTGGTCATTGCCGGTTCCCTGACGTCGTCGAATCCGCCGGCGCGCGCCGCCACCGACGACGCCACCGAAACCAATCCGCCGCCGCAAGGCCAGCGCCAGTGCGAGCGCCGGCGCGACACGCCGACTTCCTGACGTCAGCCGGGCCGGCGCTGGTGTGATCGCAGCCCAAGCGGGGGAGCGCGCCATGGCGGCGAACCTGGAAATCACCGACCACGGTCGCATCCGCGTGATCGCGATCGACCGGCCACAGCGACGCAACGCCGTCGACGGTCCGACCGCGCGCGCCCTCTACGACGCCTTTCGCGCCTTCGATGCCGACCGGAGCAGCGACGTCGCCATCCTGACCGGCAGGGGCGGCACGTTCTGCGCCGGCGCCGACCTCAAGGCGTTTGCCGAGGGCGACGGCACCAATCCACTCGAAGAGGGCGGTACCGGCACGCTGGCGCCGATGGGCGTGTCGCGGCTGCAGTTGTCGAAACCGGTGATCGCGGCGATCGAGGGGCACGCGGTAGCCGGCGGCCTGGAGCTGGCGCTGTGGTGCGACCTGCGGGTCGTCGCGGAGAACGCGGTCATGGGCGTGTTCTGCCGCCGCTTCGGCGTGCCGCTCATCGACATGGGCACGATCCGTCTGCCGCGCCTGATCGGCCAGTCGCGGGCAATGGACCTCATCCTGACCGGGCGGCCCGTCAATGCCCGCGAGGCATACGACATCGGCCTGGCCAACCGCCTCGCCCGGCCCGGCCTGGCGCTGGAGACGGCGTTGGAACTGGCCGGCGAGATCGTCGCTTTCCCGCAGGACTGCCTGCGCAGCGACCGGCGTTCGCTGCTGGATCAATGGGGCCTCGCCACGGATGAGGCGATTGCCAACGAAACGCGCCTCGGGCTGGAGACGCTGGGCGGCGGGCAGTCGCGCCAGGGGGCGGCGCGTTTCGTCGCCGGCGACGGCCGCCACGGCGGATTCACGCGATGATCTATGCCATCCTGAAGATGCTGCACCTGCTGGCGCTGGTGTTCGGCGCGGCGGCGAGCCTCGGCAACATCTATCTGCTGCTCGCCAGGGGGCCGCACGACCTGCCGGCGCCCGCGCTCGCCAATGCGCTGCGCAAGTGGTACCGGCTGACCGCGCTCGGCGCCATACTCCTCCTGTGGGCGACCGGCCTCGTCATGCTGCCGATGCGCCACGGCTTCCGGGTGGAGGGGTTCGCCCTCAACGCCAAGATCGCCCTCGCCGGCCTGCTGCTGGCGATCGTCTTCTACCTCAATTGGAAGGCTCCGGTCTGGGCGCGGCGCGGCGGGCCGCCCGCCTACCTGCCGGCGCTCCACCTCACCGGCGCGGCGAGCCTCATCCTGGCGGTGATCTTCGCCGTCGCCGCCTTCGCCTGATGTCCGCGGCCCACGCGCGCGCCGGGCCGACGTGGTTGCGCCGCCGAAAAGTGCTGGCATTGGCCCGCCAGATCCACTATATGCGCCGCCAATGGCGGGCATTGGCCTGCCTACAAGGGCCCCTGCTGGACGACATCCCGGCTGCGGGCGGCAAGACAGACCTCCGGCCCGGCTGGCCGCGCGCCCCGGCCCGTACAAGACCCAGGAAAAGCCCGATGTCGATCACCCAGGAGCGCAAGGCCGCGCTCATCAAGGATTACGCGACCAAGGACAACGACACCGGCTCGCCGGAAGTGCAGGTCGCCATCCTGTCGGAGCGTATCGCCAATCTGACCGAGCACTTCAAGGACCACAAGAAGGACAACCATTCCCGCCGTGGCCTGCTCAAGCTCGTTTCCCAGCGCCGCCGTCTGCTCGACTATCTGAAGTCGCGTGACGAGCAGCGCTACCAGTCGCTGATCGGTCGTCTCGGTCTGCGGCGTTGACGAATTGGCGGCGGCGCCGGCAGGCCCGCCGCCATCGCATTTCGGCCCGGTTCTTCATGCGTCCGGGCCGGGATGGAGCAAAGTACGGCACCCGTGCCCGCCAGCGGGCAAAAGGGGCAGGATTACCGGATGCCTGGGGGCGGCGCCACGCCGGGAAGCCAGGCCTCTCGTTGTCTTGCCCGTGGGGGTGCCGAAAAACGCGTGGCATACCCAGGCCGACGCCCGGAATCCCGTCGCCAAACGGGCCGTTCCGCTACAAGCGTCCGCTGCACACAGGAACAGGACATGTTCGACATCCACACCGTAGAAATCGAATGGGGCGGCCGCCCGCTCACGCTGGAAACCGGAAAGATGGCGCGCCAGGCCGACGGCTCCGTCGTCGCCACCTATGGCGAGACCGTGGTGCACGCCACCGTCGTTGCCGCCAAGGACCCGCGCCCGGGCCAGGACTTCTTCCCGCTGACGGTCAACTACCAGGAAAAGACCTATGCCGCCGGCAAGATTCCCGGCGGCTATTTCAAGCGCGAGGGCCGTCCCAGCGAGAAGGAGACGCTCACCTCGCGCCTGATCGACCGGCCGATCCGCCCGCTCTTCGCCGAAGGCTTCAAGTGCGAGACGCAGGTCATTGCCACCGTCCTCCAGCACGATCTGGAGAACGACCCCGACATCGTCGCCATGATTGCCGCATCCGCCGCGCTGACGCTTTCGGGCGTACCCTTCCTCGGGCCGATCGGCGGGGCCCGCGTCGGCTATATCGACGGCGAGTACGTGCTCAACCCGAATGTTGACGAGATGCCGGAATCCAGGCTCGATCTCGTGGTCGCCGGCACCCGCGATGCCGTGCTGATGGTCGAATCGGAGGCCAAGCAGCTCGACGAGAAGACCATGCTCGAGGCGGTGATGTTCGGCCATCGCGGCTTCCAGCCGGTCATCGACGCCATCATCGATCTCGCCGAGAAGGCCGCCAAGGAGCCGCGCGACCACACCGTTCCCGACCACTCGGAACTGGAAGGCAGGATGGCCGATCTGGTCAGCGCCGAAATCGAGGCGGCCTACCGGATCACCGACAAGCAGGCCCGCTACGGCGCGCTCGACGCAGTCAAGGCGCGGGTCAAGGAAGCCTTCCTCACCGAGGATTCGACCGCCGATGACGCCCAGGTGGTCGCCGATGTGTTCAAGCGCCTGCAGGCCAATGTCGTGCGCGGCGCCATCCTCAGGACCGGCTTTCGCATCGACGGCCGCGACACCGGCACCGTGCGCCCGATCGTGGCGGAGGTGGGCATTCTGCCGCGCACCCACGGCTCGGCCCTGTTCACCCGCGGCGAGACGCAGGCGCTGGTCGTCGCCACGCTCGGCACCTCCGACGACGAGCAGTATGTCGATGCGCTGACCGGTACCTACAAGGAGCAATTCCTGCTCCACTACAACTTCCCGCCCTTCTCGGTCGGTGAGACCGGGCGGCTCGGCTCGCCCGGCCGGCGCGAGATCGGCCATGGCAAGCTTGCCTGGCGCGCCATCCATCCGATGCTTCCGGCGCCCGACGAATTCCCCTACACGCTGCGCGTCGTCTCCGAGATCACCGAATCGAACGGCTCCTCGTCGATGGCCACCGTTTGCGGCACGTCGCTGGCGCTGATGGACGCCGGCGTGCCGATCAAGCAGCCGGTGGCCGGCATCGCCATGGGGCTCATCAAGGAGGGTGACCAGTTCACGGTTCTCTCCGACATCCTCGGCGACGAGGACCATCTCGGCGACATGGACTTCAAGGTGGCCGGCACCGAGGAGGGCGTCACCTCGCTGCAGATGGACATCAAGATCACCGGCATCACCGAGGAGATCATGCGCGTCGCGCTCGATCAGGCGCGCGAGGGCCGCCTGCACATCCTCGGCGAGATGGCCAAGGCGATCTCGGAAAGCCGCGGCCAACTGGGCGAGTTCGCGCCGCGCATCGAGCAGATCAACATCCCGGTCGACAAGATCCGCGACGTCATCGGCTCGGGCGGCAAGGTCATCCGCGAGATCGTCGAGAAGACCGGCGCCAAGATCAACATCGAGGACGACGGCACGGTTCGCATCGCCTCGGCTTCGGCCAAGGAGATCGAGGCGGCCAAGAAGTGGATCCACACCATCGTGGCCGAGCCCGAGGTCGGAGAGATCTACGAGGGCACGGTGGTCAAGACGGCCGATTTCGGCGCCTTCGTCAACTTCTTCGGCTCGCGCGACGGCCTCGTTCACATCTCGCAGCTTGCCGAGGGCCGTGTCGCCAAGACGACCGACGTCGTCCAGGAAGGCCAGAAGGTATGGGTCAAGCTGATGGGCTTCGACGACCGCGGCAAGGTGCGCCTGTCGATGAAGGTGGTCGACCAGGCCTCCGGCAAGGAGATCGCACGGGAAGAGGCGGGCGCCTGATCGGCGCGCGATGACGAATCGCGAACGGGCGCGCAAGTGGTTTGCGCGCCCGTTTGCTTTGGCGGGCGGCCTTGCCGTGCTTTCATCTGATGACTGAAGACGACGTAGCCAGGACAATCGCCCTGGCGCTGGAACGCGGCCTGATGCCGCCGCCGGCGGGCGCGCCGTACGCCTTCCTCAATGCACGGCCGCTGCCCGGCGTCCCGGCAGCATGGCGGGATGCACTTGTCTGCGAACAGGGCTTTCGCCCCGACTATCTCGACCTGCGCGAGGCCGGCTATCACGCCGAGCCGGTATTGGCCGACGCGCCGGCCGGGGTTGGCGGCGCCATTGTCCTGGCCGGCCGCCTGCGCGCCGCCAACGAGCAGATGATCGCCCGGGTTTCAGCGATGCTGGCCGCAGGCGCGCCGGTATTGGTCGCCGGCGCCAATCGCGACGGCATCAAGACGCTGCGCGCATGGGTGGCCGGCCAGGTGGCGGTGGCGGACAGCCTGGCCAAGCACCACTGCACCGCCTTCGCCTTTAGCACGCGCGAGGGCGATCCGTTCGCATCCGTCCGGGGCGAAACGATCTCGCCAACGCTGTTCAAGGCGGAAGGCGTCGATGCCGGCTCGCGGCTGCTCGCCAACTTCTTCGACCGGCGCATCGCCGGCGATGTCGCCGATTTCGGTGCCGGCTCGGGGTTCCTGTCCGCCGAGCTGCTGGAGCGGGGCGGCGCGCTACGCCGTCTCGACCTCTACGAGGCCGACCACCTGGCGCTGGAGGCGGCCAGGGCGCGCCTCGCCGGGCTCGGTGCCGGCGTCGACAGGCGTTTCGTCTGGGCCGACCTCCTGCGCGAGGCGACCGGCGCGCGCTATGACTGGATCGTCATGAACCCGCCCTTCCACCGCGGCCGCGCCGCCGATCCGCGGATCGGCGCCGGCTTCATCGCCGCCGCGGCCGCTTCGCTCAAGGCCCGCGGGCGCCTGCTGATGGTCGCCAACCGTCAGCTTCCCTATGAGGCAGTGCTGGCGAAGCGCTTCGCCAGCCTCACCCGGCTGGCCGAAGGCCCGGTCTACAAGGTCTACGAGGCCGTGTCAGCCGAGCGGGGCCGGAAATGAGAGCGCCCGGCCGAAGCCGGGCGCTTATCCGCTGCAGTTCCTCGCGTGGTGTGACGGGAATGCGGGGAGGGAGGGTACCTTTACTGCAGCGAATTCGTTGTTCGTATTTTTCTTCTTAAGCCATTCGGACCGCCTCCGCCTTGATCGAGGTCAAATGGCGGAACTGTTTCAGGCCGACGCCCGCAACCGCTCGATCAGACCGGCATTGGGGCAGAAGGCCGGTGGCGGGCTGCCCTGGGAGGCATCCTCAAGCCAGTCACGGCAGGCATCGGTGTAGGCGCAGGCCGTGCAGCGCCAGATCGCATTCTTGAGCTCCATCTCGACCTCGCCGATGGCGCGCTCGCCGGAAAGGGCGCCCGTGCGCGCGAACATGGCGCTCATCAGCTCGACATGCTCGCCAATGCGTTTCCAGATGCCCATGGACGACCTCCCTCCGCAGCGGATGCACGTTATTAATGCCATGCCGCAGTGGCCGCTACCTTGATCGGGATCAAACTCGGCAAGGATTTTCCTCGCGCGGCCGCCACAACCCGCGTGCGCCGCGGCCGGCCGGCTCAGTCCCTGGAAGTGTCGGTCGATTTCAGCTCCTCGATGCGCGGCATCGAGATGATTGAATAACCCGAATCGACGAAATGGATTTCGCCGGTGACACCGGACGACAGGCTGGACAGGAGGTAGAGCGCGGCGCCGCCGATCTCCTCGATCTCCACCGTGCGGCGCAGCGGCGCGTTGCGCTTCTGGTAGCTGAACATGGCCCGCGCGTCGGCGACCCCGGAGCCGGCCAACGTGCGCACCGGGCCGGCCGAGATGGCGTTGACGCGGATGTTGGCCGGTCCGAAATCGCTGGCGAGATAGCGCACGCTCGCCTCGAGCGCCGCCTTGGCCACACCCATCACGTTGTAGTTGGGCATCACCCGGGTGGAGCCGCCATAGGTCAGCGTCACCATGGCGCCGCCGCCAGGCATCATCGCGGCAGCGCGCCGGGCGATCTCGGTGAAGGAGAAGCAGGAGATGACCATGGTGCGCACGAAGTTGTCGCGCGTGGTGTCGGCATAGAGGCCCTTGAGCTCGGCCTTGTCGGAGAAGGCGATGGCGTGGACGAGGAAGTCGAGCTTGCCCCATTCCTGCTTGAGGGTGGCGAATACGGCGTCGACGGTGGCGGTGTCCTCGACGTCGCAGGGCAGCAGCAGGCGCGAGCCGACGCTCTCGGCCAGCGGCCGCACCCGCCGGCCGAACGCCTCGCCCTGATAGGTGAAGGCCAGTTCGGCGCCGTGCTCGGCCAGCCGCCTGGCGATGCCCCAGGCGATCGAGTGGTCGTTGGCGACCCCCATGACGAGGCCGCGCTTGCCGGCCACCAGACCTTCCATGGCCGGCCCTCAGCTCTGGTGACGCTGGAAGACCAGCACCGCGTTGGTTCCGCCGAACCCGAAGGAGTTCGACAGCACCGTGTTGATTTCGGCGTCGTCGACGCGCTCGCGCACGATGTTCATGCCTTCGAAGGCGGGATCGAGCTCGTCGATGTTGGCGCTCTTGCAGATGAAACGGTTGTTGAGCATCAGCAGCGAATAGATCGCCTCCTGCGCTCCGGTCGCGCCGAGCGAATGGCCGGTCAGCGATTTGGTGGCCGAGATCGGCGGGCATTTGTCGCCCTCGCCGAACACCTGGCGGATCGCCTCGAGTTCCGGCCCGTCGCCGGCCGGCGTCGATGTGGCGTGCGGATTGATGTAGTCGATCGGGTCGTGGACGTTCTCGAGCGCCATGCGCATGCAGCGCACGGCCCCCTCGCCCGACGGCGCCACCATGTCGTAGCCGTCGGAGGTGGCGCCGTAGCCGATGATCTCGCCATAGATGCGGGCGCCGCGAGCCCTTGCGTGCTCGCGTTCCTCCAGCACCAGCACACCGGCGCCGCCGGCGATGACGAAGCCGTCGCGATTGGCGTCGTAGGCGCGCGAGGCGCGCTCGGGGTTGTCGTTGAACTTGCTCGACATCGCGCCCATGGCGTCGAACAGGTTCGACATCGTCCAGTCGAGGTCTTCCGAGCCACCGGCGAAGATGATGTCCTGGCGGCCGGCCTGAATCGTTTCGTAGGCGTTGCCGATGCAATGGTTGGAGGTCGCGCAGGCCGATGAGATCGAATAGTTGACCCCCTTGATCTCGAACTGGGTTGCCAGCACCGCCGAGGCGGTCGAGCTCATCGCCTTGGGCACCGCGGTCGGACCGACCCGGCGCGGCCCCTTTTCCTGGGTGACCAGCCCAGCCTCGAATATCGTCCGTGTCGAGGGGCCGCCCGAACCCATGATGATGCCGGTGCGCGGATCGACGATCTCGTCGCGTTCGAGCCCGGCGTCGCGGATCGCCTGGTCCATGGCGATGTAGTTCCAGGCCGTGCCCTTGCCCATGAAGCGGGCGGTGCGCCGGTCGAGCACCTCGAACGGGTCGAGCGAGGGCTCGCCATGCACCTGACAGCGGAAACCGTAGCGGACATAGTCCTCGGCCCGCCTGATCCCGGATTTCGCCTCGCGCAGCGAGGCCAGGACTTCCTGGGTATTGTTCCCGATCGAGGAAACGATACCCATCCCGGTCACCACGACTCGCCTCATGCGGCGTCCCCCTTCGGCGTCAAATTCGGATGCAACGCGGTCGCGGCCGGCGCGGCCGACAGCTTAGGCCCGGCCGGCCAGCTATTCAACCGGATCGGCGTGTCGGCCATGCCAGACTCCTCAGCTCTGCTGGGCGAGGCCGACCCTCAGGTCCCTTGCCAGGTAGACGGGCTCGCCGTCCGCCTTCATCCAGCCGTCGGCGATACCGAGCACCAGCCGACCGCGCATCACCCGCTTGAGGTCGACGCCGTACTGGACCAGCCGGGTCCTGGGCGTGACCATGCCCTTGAACTTCACCTCGCCGGTCGACAGCGCCATGCCCTTGCCGGGCACGCCGAGCCAGCCGAGGAAGAAGCCCGTCATCTGCCACAGCGCGTCGAGGCCGAGGCAGCCCGGCATCACCGGATTGCCGATGAAATGGCAGGCGAAGAACCACAGATCCGGCTTGATGTCGAACTCGGCCCGGATACAGCCCTTGCCGAACTCGCCGCCCGCCTCGTCGACCTCGGTGATCCGGTCGAACATCAGCATCGGCGGCGCCGGCAGCTGGGCGTTGCCGGGCCCGAACAGTTCGCCGCGCGCGCAGGCCAGGATGTCGTCGTAGTCGTAGCTCGATTTGCGAACTGCCATGCCGCCCGACTTTCCTCGATTCGCCGGACCCGTTATGCCGCGCGGGTCCCCGTTTCCGCGGTTCTTAACACAGCGCCTGCCGCAGTCCAAAGGAACTTTGGTTGTGGAAAAGCGGTTGAAAACCGGCCGCCCCGGCGTCCTCGGCATGCCACACCCGGGCTGCCGCCGGCGACAAGCCGGCGCCATGCTGTCTATTGCCCGCACCGGGCGGAAAACGATATATTCCGGCGTGGGAGCAGGCGCCGCCATCGGCTAGGGAAGGCCAATGCATCAGTCAGCATCTGCGGGTCACGCGCATCGCGGGCCCGATGCCATCGGCGACATGCTGCGCCGCGCCGGCCTGCGCCCGACGCGCCAGCGCGCCGCCCTCGCCGCCATCCTGTTCGGCCAGGGCGACCGCCACGTGACTGCCGAGACCCTCTATGACGAGGCGCGCCAGGCGGGCGTGCCCGTGTCGCTTGCCACCGTCTACAACACGCTGCACCAGTTCTCCGATGCCGGGCTCCTGCGCGCCATCGCCGTCGACACCACCCGCACCCATTTCGACACCAATACCGGCGACCACCATCACTTCTATCTGGAAGCGACCAACGAGGTGATCGACATGCCGGCTGCCTTCATCCGTGTCGAGAACCTGCCCGATCCGCCGGAGGGCTGCGAGATCACCAAGGTCGACGTGATCGTGCGGGTGCGGGCCGTCGCCAACCGCAAATAGCCGGGGCGCGCGGCGTTCGTTCAGTTCTCCAGCTTTTCGTCAGGGTAGACGCCCCAGAGCTGGTTCTGGCGCACGAAACCGGTTGTCCCGCCGGCCGTCAGTTGGCACCAGCCATTGGCGCAGGCGGAGACCGGCGCCACCACGTTGGGCTCGATGCGCGCGACGATACGCGCGCCGGCTTCCGGCTGTTCGCGCATCTCGACATGACTCCTGGCAGAATCCCACGGCGCGACGATGACGGTGCGGCTGCCCGACAGCAGCGAATGCAGGATCCAGCCCTCGTTGCCCTCCGGGTCGCGCACCTTGCGCCAGTTGTCATATTCCTGGATGACCTCCATCGGCAGGCCGCGCTTGAGGTAGAGCCATTCGACCTGGTATTCGCGGCCGGGCCCGATCCGCATGTTGACGCGTTCCGATTTCAGCGACACGTAGCGCGGCAGCGGCAGGCCGCTGGCGGAGCGGTTGACCGGCTGGGCGTCGGCCGTCGCGATGCCGGCGAAAGGCGTCAGCGCCATCGCCAGCGCGGCCGCGATGGGCAACCGGCGATGGACGGATGAACGGATAGGATTATCAAGCACGTCGACCCCCAGGGATGGCGCTCCGCACAGCGAGGCGCGCCGGCGCGCCCGCCACCGGCGGGTGCAGCCGCATCGGCTTTTTCTCCTCGCTGCGGTCTGCTAAACCACCGTTGACCGGCCAGGGCCAGATTGGCGCGTCGTGGTTAAGGCTCCGTCAACGCCGTGCCGCAACAAGAACAATTTCCCGAGGAAACGCATGCCGCGCTCCAAGCCTCTCGTCGTCGTCACCCGCAAGCTGCCCGACGCGGTCGAGACGCGCATGTGCGAACTGTTCGAGACGCGGCTCAACCTCGATGATCGCGCGATGACGCCGGCCGAGCTGATCGCCGCGGTCAAGGGCGCCGACGTGCTGGTGCCGACGGTCACCGATCGCATCGACGAAGGCCTGATCGGCCAGGCCGGCGAACGCCTCAAGCTGATCGCCAATTTCGGCAACGGCGTCGACAACATCGACGTGGCGGCCGCCGCCCGCCGGGGCATCACGGTCACCAACACGCCCAACGTGCTGACCGAGGACACCGCCGACATGACGATGGGCCTGATGATCGCCGTCTCGCGACGCCTGACCGAGGGCGTCGCGGTGATCGAGGCGGGCGCCTGGCGGGGATGGTCGCCGACCTGGATGCTGGGTCGGCGCATCTGGGGCAAGCGGCTCGGCATCGTCGGCATGGGCCGCATCGGGACGGCGGTGGCGCGCCGGGCGCGCGCCTTCGGCCTGTCGATCCACTACCACAACCGCAAGCGCGTGCATGCCAAGACCGAGGAGGAACTGGAGGCGACCTATTGGGAGAGCCTCGACCAGATGCTGGCGCGCATGGACATCATCTCGGTCAACTGCCCGCACACGCCGGCCACCTTTCACCTGCTGTCGGCGCGCCGCATCGCGCTGATGAAGCCCGAGGCGATCATCATCAACACCGCCCGCGGCCAGGTCATCGACGAGGATGCGCTGATCCGCGCCCTTGCCGACGGCCGCCTCGGCGGGGCCGGGCTCGACGTGTTCGAGCACGAGCCGGCGGTCCGTCCCGAACTGCTTGAACTGGCCCACAAGGGCAAGGTCGTCATCCTCCCGCATATGGGTTCGGCAACGATCGAGGGGCGGCTCGAGATGGGCGACCGCGTGATCATCAACATCCGCACCCTGTTCGACGGCCACCGCCCGCCCGACCGCGTGCTGCCGATCGACAGCTAATCGAACTCCGATCCAACGGGATCGGAGTTCCGCTCTGTCCCGTTGTATTGTCGCGTCATCTTGCCCGCCGCGCGCTGCCGGCGGGATCGCGCTCAGGCTCCGGCGGGCGCGTCGGCGAGGCGCTTGCGCATTTCCAGCCAGGTTGGCCGATCGTAGCCGGCATGGGCGCCCTCGGCGGTCTTTTCGAAGCCGAGCGCGGCGAAGAAGGCCTGGTTGCGCGTCAGTTCAATCCTGACCTGGAGTTCGAGCCAACCGAGGCGCTCGCGCCGGGCCAGTTCCTCGGCGTGGAGGACCATGAGCCGGCCCAGCCCCTCGCCCTGGCGGGAAGGGTCGACGGCGAGCTTGCCGAGATAGAGCGCCGCGCCGCGCGGCTCGCAGAACAGGCAGGCAACCGGCCGGTCGCCATCGAGGACGGCAAGCACGGTGCCGCTGGCGGCCCTGGCGCGCAGATCGTCGATCGTCATTCGCAGCGCCGATGACGGCGGATCGATGCGGCCCTCCATATAGGCGAAGGAGTCGAGGATCAGCGCCAGCACGCCGGCCCAGCCGGCAAAGCCGGAATCGAGCCTGACGACCTGCGGCGCGGCGGGCGGCCGGTTCACGCCTGCCTCCGATAGCGGATCTCCTCGAACCGCGCCGCGCCGGAATCGTAGAGCAGCAGCCGGCCGGCGAGGCTCTGGCCGGCGCCGGTGATCTCCTTGATCACCTCAAGTGCCTGCATCGAGCCTATCACCCCGGTGAGCGCGCCGAGGATGCCGGCCTCCGCGCAGGTCGGCACCAGTCCCGGCGGCGGCTTCTGCGGAAACAGGTCGCGGTAGCGCGGATAGGAGACACCGGCGGCATCGCGCTGGTGCGGCTTCAGCGTGGTCAGCGACGCCTCGAACTGGCCGACAGCGGCCGTTACCAGCACCTTGCCGGCCCGCTCGCAGGCGTCGGCGACGCAATAGCGCGTGTCGAAATTGTCGGAGCCGTCGGCGACGATGTCGTAGCCGGCGACGAGCGCGTCGGCGTTGTCCACGTCCAGTCGCAAGTTGTGAACCTCGACCTTGACATGCGGATTGATGCGGGCGACGGCGCGCGCAGCGCTCGCCGTCTTGGCCTCGCCCACGGCGCCGGTGTCGTGGATGATCTGGCGCTGCAGGTTTGACAGGGAGACGCGGTCGTCGTCGACGATGCCGATGGTGCCGACGCCGGCGGCCGCCAGATAGGCGATGGCCGGCGAGCCGAGGCCGCCGGCGCCGACTACCAGCACCCTGGCCGCCTTGAGCTTCTGCTGGCCGGGGCCGCCGACCTCGTGCAGCACGATGTGGCGGGCGTAGCGTTCCAGTTCCGTTTCGCTGAGCTTCATGCCAACGGTCCGCCTCATCACCGGCCGGGAGTGACCGTGCCGGCGATCACGGTGAAATACTGGGCCCGCTCGGCCATCGCCGCAAACAGCGACCGCTCGGTGCCGGTGAGCCATGCCTGGCAGTCGAGCGCGTCGATCCGGTCGAACAGGGCGGACCGCCGGCCACTGTCGAGATGGGCGGCGATCTCGTCAAGCAGGAGGATCGGCGCAAAGCCACTCAGTTCGGCGACGAGGCGGGCATGGGCGAGCACAAGCCCGATGAGCAGTGCCTTCTGTTCGCCGGTCGAGCACAGTTCCGCCGCCATCGCCTTCGGCCGGTGGCCGACCTTCAGGTCGCTGCGGTGCGGCCCCTCCAGCGTGCGGCCGGCCGCCGCGTCGAGGCGGCGTCCGGCCCGCAGCCTGTCGGCATAGGCCGTCTCCAGATCGCTCGCCGCCAGGTCGGCGGCCATCAGGTCGAGCGTTCCGTCGATCCCGATCAGCGCGTCGGGGAAGGGCGAAGCGGGCTCGGCCTCGCGCACGATCAGCCGCGACAGCAGTCCGGCCAGTTCCAGCCGCGCCAGCACGATGGCGACACCGGTCTCGGCCATCTGCGCCTCGATCGCCTCCAGCCAGCGCGGGTCCGGCGTGGCGTCGGCGAGCAGGCGGTTGCGCGCGCGCATTGCCTTGTCGAAATCGGCGACATGGCGGCCGTGAGCGGGGTTGACCGCCAGCACCAGCCGGTCGAGGAACTTGCGCCGATCGCCGGCCGGGCCGGTGAACAGGCCGTCCATCGCCGGCGTCAGCCAGACGATGCGGGCATGGTCGAGCAGTTCGTCGGCGCCCCTGGCTGGGGCACCGTTGATGCGCACCCGGCGCTGGCTCTCCGGTCCGGACGGCGTCAGCGGGATGCCGGTGCCGATGGAGACCGGGCCGGCCACCCCGGCAAGCTCGGCGAAAACCGACCAGCCGCCGGCCGAACCGGCGCGCGCCACGCTCTCATAGGGCGCCCGCCGCAGGCCGCGCCCCGGCGACAGGAACGAGACCGCTTCGAGCAGGTTGGTCTTGCCGGCGCCGTTGTCGCCGGTCAGCACCACGTGGCGGGCGTCGCAGGCGAGCGTCAACTGCTCGTAATTGCGGAAGTCCTGAAGCTTCAGCCGGCTCAGATGCACGCGCGAACCATTGTCCATGCGCCCATCTAGCCCATGATACGGCGGAGTGGAATCGCCAGAGGCGGCGGCCTAGACGCGCATCGGCATCAGCACGTAGATGGCGCCCGAGTCGGACGAATCGCGGATCAGCGTCGGCGAGCCCGGATCGGCCAACATGAAGATCGCCTCCTCGCCGGAGAGCTGGCCGGTGATGTCGAGCAGGTAGCGCGAGTTGAAGCCGATCTCCAGCGCCGCCGCCTCGTAGCCGACCGGCAGTTCCTCGGTGGCGCTGCCCGAATCGGGGTTGTTGACCGTGAGCACCAAGAGACCGTCGGAGAGTTGCATCTTCACCGCGCGGCCGCGCTCCGACGAGATCGTCGAGACGCGGTCGACGGCGGCGGCGAAGCCGGCCCGGTCCATCACCAGCTTCTTGTCGTTGCCGGTCGGGATCACCCGGTTGTAGTCGGGGAAGGTACCATCGATGAGCTTGGAGGTCAGCACCACCGGCCCGACGGTGATGCGGATCTTGGTGTCCGACAGTTCGATGGTGACGATCGCCTCCGGGTCCTCGACCAGCTTCTGGATTTCGCCGACCGCCTTGCGCGGCACGATGACGCCGGGCATGCCTTCCGAGCCGGCCGGCGCCTTCATCTGGGCGCGCGCCAGCCGGTGACCGTCGGTGGCGACGGCGCGCAGATGGAGTTCGCCGCCCTCCTCCAGCGTGTGCAGGTAGATGCCGTTCAGATAGTAGCGCGTCTCCTCCGTGGAGATGGCGAACTGGGTGCATTCGATCAGCCGGGCGAGCGCGCTGGCGGCGATCTTGAAGGAATGTGAGAATGCGCCGGCCGTTATGTCGGGAAAGTCGCCCTCCGGCAGCATCTGCAGCGAGAAGCGCGAGCGGCCGGCGGCGACACGGAAGGTGTTGGCGTCCGGCTCGACCGCCAGCATCACCTCGGCGCCTTCTGGCAGCTTGCGCACGATGTCGAACAGCATGTGGGCCGGAACGGTCGTCGCGCCGGACTGTTCGACCATCGCCGGCACCTTTTCGAACACCTCCAGGTCGAGGTCGGTCGCCTTGAGCTGCAATTCATTGTCGGCGGTGCGGATCAGCACGTTCGACAGGATCGGGATCGTATTGCGGCGTTCGACGACGCGGTGGACGTGGTTGAGCGATTTGAGAAGGTTCGATCTCTCGATGGTGACACGCATCGTCTTCAACTTTCACAGTCGCGGCCGCCGGGACAGCGGCGGCGCCGCCGACGCGATCCGCCGCCGATCCGTCCGGCGCGGGCGGATCGGCGCGCAAGGTCTGATTGGATCGGGAACAACCCGGTTCGCTAACCTGTAGAAAATCGCCGGGCTTTTCAAGGCCGCGCCGCCGATCGGCCGTCGCGCGCGGCCCGGCCTTCGCTCTATGCTGGGGAAAAGCCGGGCGGGACGCAAAAGACGACCCGCCCGCGCTTCCCGGCCCGCCGCGTCCTGCCTGTCCCCGCCGGCCGCCGCACACCGTCCGCCGGCTCAGTCGAGGACCAGCCGTTTGAGCAGTTCCACCTCGCGCGCCAGCTTCGGGTCGGCGGCCACCAGGTCCTCGATCTTGCGCACCGCATGCAGCACCGTGGTATGGTCGCGGCCGCCAAAGCGGCGTCCGATCTCCGGCAGCGAGCGCGGCGTCATCACCTTGGCCAGATACATGGCGATCTGGCGCGGCCGCACGATCGCCCGGGTGCGCCGGTTCGACAGCAGTTCGTTCTTCGACACGTTGAAATGGCGCGCCACCACGCGCTGGATGTCTTCCACGCGCACGCGCTTGGTCTCGCCGGAGCGGACCAGGTGGTCGAGCATCTTGTCGAGATCCTCGATGCTCATGGCGCCGTCGCAGAAGCGGTGCTGGACGAGAAGCTGGTTGAACGCTCCCTCGATCTCGCGGCCGCTGGTCGTCACCTGGCGGGCGACATAGCTGAGGATGTCGTCGGGGATGTCGAGTCCGGGCTGCTCGCGCCTGGCTTCCTCGTAGCGGGCGAGCAGCATCGCCTTGCGCAGTTCATAGTCGGGCGCGGCGATCTCCAGGCTGACGCCGCCCTTGAGGCGCGATCGCACCCGTTCGTCGAGGCTCTCCAGTTCCGCCGGCGGCCGGTCGGCGGCGACGACCACCTGCCGGGCGCTGTCGATCAGTTCGTTGAGCAGGTGGCAGAACTCCGCCTGGATGGTCTTGCCGGTCAGGAACTGCATGTCATCGATCAGCAGCAGGTCGATGTCGCGCAGCGACTCCTTCAGGGACAGCGCGGTCTGGTCGCGGATCGCGGTGGCGAAGCGCCACATGAAATATTCGGCCGTCAGATAGAGCACCTTCTGGCGCGGTTCGCCGCGGCGCGCCTCCCAGGCCACCGCCTGCAGCAGATGGGTCTTGCCGAGCCCGACCGAGGCATGGATGAACAGCGGGTTGAACCGCACCGAACCCTGCGCGTCCTCGGCGATGGTACGCGCCGCCGCATAGGCCATGCGGTTGGAGCGGCTCTCGATGAAGGTGGCGAAGGTGTGGCGCGGGTCGAGCGGCGAGCCGGCGAAACCGGCGCCGCGGCCGGGCGTCTGGCGCGCCTGGACCACGCGCTGGCCGGCGCGCTGGTCCGCCTCGCCCGCCGGCTGGCGTGTGGCCGGCGCGGCGGCGCTATTCTTGGCCGACTCGGCCGCGGTTTCGGCCGCACCCGCGCGGGCGATGCGGCGCACGGCGCTGCGCACGGCGATGTCGACGCGCAGCACGGCCGGGTTCTCGCCCCGCCACAATTCGCCGAGCAGGTCGCGATAGTGCGACGAGATCCAGTTCTTCAGGAACGCGGTCGGCACCGAATGCTGGGCGATGCCCCCCGAAATGTTCTCGAGCTTCATGCGACCAAACCAGCTATTGAAGACATCCTTGCCGACCCGGATCTGAAGCTGCTGGCGCACGCGGTGCCACTGTTCCTCAAGGCCGTTCCTCGTCACGCCGCCCGCCTCCTTCTTGTGCTGTTCGGTTCCGTCCGCCGCCAACCGCTCGGCCCGCAGGCCGCTGACGTGGCGGGTATCGTCGGCCGCGCGCCCGCCGACGGCGGCGCGCGCGAACGGGGGCAGATGCGCTCCGGCGGCTGGTATCGCTGCCGCGAGCCCGCCGGGCCGCACCTCGATATGCGTCTCCACCGTCTCTCGCCTACCCATCCGTTGCTACCTCCTGTTCTGCCGCCCTGCTCGCTAGTTCCCGCCGTCCCGTCGCGCCGCCCCGGCCGCAGCCGGCGGCGGCCGCGTCAAAGCGGCGCACGCTCCGCCGTTCGCGCGGAGCCTCGCATCCCGCGCGTCGTCGTCACGCTACCTTTACACTTGACCCGTACTGGGCCCCGGGGGACTGCCCCACGAAGACGGCAAGGCTGCGCCCGGCCGGCCCTCGGCGGGAAACCCGCGCCCATGCGACCAACGATACGCGGTCGCGGCTGCCTCAGGCATCGCTCACAAGGGACGCCGACCTTCGATTGCCGCGCCGGCCGGCCATTTCAGCCCGGCGGCCCCCGCGGATCGAACAGCGGCGCGTCGCCCCCCTTGCCGTCCTGGATTGGACCTTACACAGCGCCTCGCCGGGCCGCAACACGGCGTCGCCGACAAAGCGCGAGTTGCCTGGCCGGCGGCCCGCCGCGCCTTGCAGTCAGGGCTGCGCCGGCCTTCCGAAGGGATTGTGATTCAATGAATTTCCCGGGGGCCGTGGCGCACGCGCGCGTTGCATCGTTATCAGCCAAAATAAAAAAATCGCCGATCTGCTTGACTTTGAAATTTCCCTTATTTTCCGGAAGCGGCCGGCGGAGCCGATTTTGACATATAGTTAAAACTTTGAAAACGCTGTCGATTTTTTCCTAGGATTTTTTTCCATGTGATCCGTATGACAGAGGCGTGACGGCGCCGCCCGACTGCCGATGCAGCCGGCACGTGCCGTGACAAAGCCGAGCCGGCAAAGAAAAACCCGGCCGCCGGCCGGGTCGTTTTCAGCGCCCGGCCGAGAGCCGAGTCCGGGGCCTGCTCACGCTTCGATGCGCTCGACCCGCTGGGCGAGCCGCGACACCTTGCGCGCCGCCGTGTTGAGCTTCATGACGCCCTTGGACACCGCGCGCATGATCTCCGGCTGGGCGCTGCGCAGGGCGTCGGCGGCGGCCGTCTTGTTGCCCTCGGCGATCGCCTCCTCGACGCGGCGGATGAAGGTGCGCACGCGCGAGCGGCGGGCCTTGTTGACGTCCGTGCGCTGGGCGGTCTTGCGTACCGCCTTGCGGGCCGACTTGGTGTTGGCCATGATCAGCCTCTCCATTCTGGCGCGCCCCGGTCTGGGCCGGCGCCGGGCCGGCGAACGAAACCGGCGGCCGCAAGCGGCCGCCGCCCGGGACTTCGCGACAAAAAATCTGGGCGGCTTATACCGAGGGCGGCCGCGCCCGTCAACGCAGATTCGGGCGGGCTCGGGCGGAGCCTCGGCAGGGGCGCGCCATGGCCGGACCGGCGCGAGGCGGGACTGTCGATCCTGCCGTGGGGCCCCTGTGTCATGGAGCCGTCTGCCAGCCGTCGGTATCGCTGTCGTATCGCCGTCGCAGGGACGCTTGCAACCCCCGGCGCCATATGGCAAAAGCCGGCCGTGACTGGCGGCCGGCTCCGTGCGCTGCGGTAGCTCAGTGGTAGAGCACTCCCTTGGTAAGGGAGAGGTCGAGAGTTCAATCCTCTCTCGCAGCACCAGCCATCCGTGCCGGCGCGGGCATGACGCCGGCCCCGGCGACCGGAGGGCTCGCCATCGCCGGCCCGCAAGTCTGTTTCTGCCACTGGACAGCCCGGGATCGACCGCCTATAACCGCGCCCGTTTCGGCGCTCCGGCTTCGGCGCGCTTGCCATGCCCAGGTAGCTCAGTTGGTAGAGCAGCGGACTGAAAATCCGCGTGTCGGTGGTTCGATTCCGCCCCTGGGCACCATGACCCCGTTCGCAGATGTTCGCAGGCGTCCAGAAACGCCCTGAATTTCACGGGTTTCTCGCATAATTTCGGTCGCGAGCGTCCGCGGCCAATCGTCGAAAGCCAACAAATTTGTTGGCCCTTTTGTTGGCCCAGGACGAGGCCAACAGAAAATGGGCCAACAAAAATGCAGCTCACCGATACCGCTATTCGCAAGGCCAGCCCTGCGGCCCGTCTAATCAAGCTATCGGACGGCGGCGGGCTGCAATTGCACGTTCATCCCAACGGCTCGAAATACTGGAAGCTTGCCTGTCGTTACGACGGCAAGCAGAAGAAGCTCGCCTTCGGCGTCTATCCCGAAGTCTCCCTCGCCGAAGCGCGCAAGCGCCGCGAAGCGGCGAGAGCGCTGCTGCGCGACGGCAAGGACCCGATGGTGGAAAGGCGGGTGGAAAAGCTCGCCCGTGCGATCGCCGCCGCAAACACCTTTGCGGCCGTCGCCGATGAGTTGCTCGCGAAGATGACAAGGGAAGGCCGCGCCGAGACGACGCTCAAGAAAACGAAATGGCTTTTCGATTTCGCCCGCCCGATTATCGGCGATCGGCCCATTGCCGAGATCAACGCCGCGGAGGTGCTCGCGGTGCTGCGCAAGGTCGAAGTGCGCGGCCGTCTTGAGACCGCGCGCCGTCTTCGCAGCACGATCGGTTCGGTTTTCCGCTACGCCATCGCCACCGCGCGCGCCGACAACGACCCGACCTTTGCCTTGCGCGGCGCATTGACGACCCCGAAAGTCAAGCCGCGCGCGGCCGTGACCGATCCGAAGGCGGTCGGGGCGCTGCTTCGCTCCGTGTGGGACTACGACGGCCAGCCGGCGACGAAAGCCGCGTTGCAGCTCATGGCCTACCTTTTCCCGCGCCCAGGCGAATTGCGGCTCGCGGAGTGGCCTGAGTTTGACTTCGAAGCCGCCGTGTGGTCGATCCCGGCGCCACGCATGAAGATGCGCCGCGCGCATAAGGTGCCGTTGCCGTCGCAGGCAATCGCCATTCTGACGCAGTTTCGCGAAATCACCGGCTGCGACACGGCACCAGGCGATCCGCCAGATCGATGACGGCTTGTCCGATTTCAACAATTGGACGCACCTAAGCGACTGGATTACCGAGGTGATGACGGCAAGCGACGACGCGTTTCACCCATCCGATTTGTTTGCGGCTGCGAGGATGGTCATCTTCAGGACGTTGATTGGCGGCGCGTTGTTCACCAGAACGCGCCCGGCCGTGAAGGATGCCAGGAGCCGCTTTGGCTCGAGGATGGCGGAACAACCGGCGATCCTCGCCAGACCCGGGTGTACTGCGAATGCGGCGCATCGCTCTCACTCAATGATCTGTTCCAGCCGGGTCGGTTGGGTCAGTGCAGGGCAGAGTGGCCTTGGATCGACAATGGTCGGGACCCGGATGGCTGCCGTCACATGCTTCGATTGCTCACGCGGAGCGCCACGAACACTTATTTCCCGCAAGTTACCCGCGTTATCTCACTTCCGGCTTCGGTCGATCAATTGGCCGAGCTGGTGAGGAGCGTGTGGTCGGCACTGCAGACCTGTGCCTCGGTGGAGGAGGTTAAGCTGGCGCGGCGTTTTAACCCTCAGGTCGCCGCGACGTTGGAAGGGTATCCGGACGAAGAGGTCTGGTCGCGTATCGCCGTGATGCGGCGTTCCGACGATCAGGAAGACCAAGCGGAAAATCCGCGCCATGCGGAATTCGCGATGCTGGCGAGCGGCCAACCCGTCATCGGCACCCCAACTCCCGATGCGCTGCTGCATGCCGAAACGCTTCCAAGGGCCACATGGGACCCAGGCAATTCGCCTATATTGAAGGGCATCTTCTCATTGGTGGCAGTCCACAGGCTGCGAGAGGTGGCTTGCCTGTACGGTTTCACCAGGTTCGAGCCGGCGCCGGTCATTACCGAAGAGTTCGAGGATGTTGGTCTTGCCGTGCGGGGCGCGCCGCTTGCCCGAAATCCTACCTGGCTTCCCGCCGTTGAGCAGTTCGGCGAAGGTCTCTTTCTCACGCTTGATCGTGACGCCCTTCAGGGCTGGCGTGAGCGACCTCAGGTGCAAGAGAGAATAGCAGCGCGGGCGTTGGCGCCGACCGATGGCTCCAACAACGCCGCCAGCGGGGCGAGAATATTTCCGATCGCGCCATTCGCGACCAACTTCGCCCCGAATACCTGCTTGCCCATTCTCTCGCGCACGCATTGATTACGGAGGTCGCCATCGATTGCGGTTATCCCGCCAGTTCGATTCGCGAGCGCATCTACATTTCCGAGGGGCTTGGTGCTGCCGTTCCTGCCGTTGGCATCCTGATCTACACGGCCTCGGCGGGAAACCAGGGCACGCTTGGTGGCCTCGTCGAAGTAAGCCGCCGCTTTGCGCAAGTGCTGGAGAATGCGCTCGAAAGACAGAGATTGTGTTCGGGTGATCCCGTTTGTGCCGATCACGATCCCGCAGCAGCAGCCGACGATCGCGCCCTTCACGGTGCCGCCTGCCATGGATGCCTCGTGATAGCGGAGACCAGTTGCGAGGCGCGAAACCTCTTTCTGGATCGGGCTCTATTGATCGATACCGTGGGCCCATCCGGCGTGGGCTTCTTCTGAATCTCACTTCTTGCGGTTGCTCCCATCGGCGGGTCGAGCCTGACTGCACTCGCCCCGATCGACCGAGGGAGCCACGGATGGCGCGAGCCCGCAAACCGCATCCCGCCGATCTTGCCAACGCCAATGTGGTCGCATCGGCGGTCCGTTTCGAAATTGCCCTGTTCCTTGGGGTTGGCCGCTACGCCACCGATACCGCGGCGGTCACGCGTAGCGCGCTTCCAGAAAGGCATTCGCGACGCGCTCGTCAATGTTGCGCGGTACCGCAACGACGCAGGCATCCCTGGACACCAGGCCCCTGGCAATCGCTTCGAGGGATCTTGCCTGCAGCGCAAACCCCAGATCCATCGATTCGATCGAGTTCCCCATCGGCCGTGGGCCGGCCAGATTGAACATATGGCCCTGCGAAATGACATGGATCGTCCGGCCGTCCCTGAGCCGGAGGCTCTCAATGCCGTCTTCGTAGGCCGTACGCGCTTCGACCAGGTCGGAGGTCGCAATGGCGTCGGCATCGATCTCGACGGGGAAATGTCCGGCATTGGCCAGGATGGCCCCGTCCTTGAAGTGGGCCATGTCGTCGACGCCGAGCACCTTGCCGGCTCCCGTCACTGTGACGATGAAATCGGCGCTGGCGATCGCTTCTTCGCGCTTCGGCGTATCGTAGCCGTCGAGATGCGCCTGCAGCCGTTTCAGCGGGTCTGTGTCGACGACGGATACCTTGGCATTGGCGGCGCGCATGTTGCCGGCAACGCCGCGCCCGCAGGCGCCGTAGCCGAACACGGTAACGCGCTGGCCGTTGGTGATGCGGTTGGTGATCCGCATGTAGGATTCCAGGACGCTCTGGCCGACGGCATGCTCGTTTTCGGCGAACTGTTTGATCGGGCTGTCGTTGATGACGAGGATCGGCATCGACAGCACGCTGCGCAGAGCGGCCAGCCGCATGCGGCCCGACGTCGTCTCCTCGGTGCCGCCGAGCAGGCCTTCATAACGGTCGTCCAGATAGAGGCAGAACAGGTCGCCGCCATTGTCCAGGATCAGATCCGGCTTCTCGGCGATGACCTGACGCAGATAGGTCTGGTGCTCGTCACGATCGCGGGTCGGCCGGCCGATGACGGTGACGCCGCGCGCCGCCAGATAGTCGATTGCCGATTGCTGCGTGGTGTTGAGATTGCCGGTGGAGACGAGACGGGCGCCGCCAGCCTGCAGCGTCAGTATGAGCGCGACGGTCTTCGGTTCGAGGTGAATCCCCGTGCCGATGGTCATGCCGGCGAAGGGCCGCGTCTGACGGAATTCGGTTGAGATTCGGTGCAGCAGCCGGCAGTTGTGGCCGACCCACTCGATTCTGCTTTTCATTGTTTCTTCCATTCGCATGTTGACGAGGGCGACCTAGAAGCGCCTCGGATCGATATTCTTGGTTTCCGGGCCGTAGGGCCGTGGATAGATGTCGCCGAGGCGCAGTATCTCGACCGCGCCGCCGACCGGCGCGCTGACAATGGCGACGTCGGGGTCGGCGCAGCAGAATTCCCAGATTGCCTGCCGGCACTCCGCGCAGGGCACGCCCGAATATGGGCCTACGACGGCGACGGCTCTGATCTGGCGTGCACCGGCGCTGGCCATATTCACGATCGCCGCGCGTTCGGCATGGACCGTCTGCTGCAGCGTGACGAATTCGATGTTGCAGCCCTGGTGAACGGCGCCGTCGCCGTCGAGGACAGCCGCGCCGACCGTGTGCCCGCTATAGGGGGCATAGGCGTGCTCGCGCGCCTTGGCGGCGGCTGCGATCAGGGTTTCGATCTCGTTCTTCGAAATGTGGACCATCAGTCGCTTCCTCCGCGCCTGGCCGTGTCCGGCAGGATCGTTGCGCGCGCAAGGTCGAGGCGCAGCCCGATGCGCCCGCCCGTCTCGGCGCGGCCACCTTCCGGCGCGGCCACGGTGCCGATTTCGCCGGAGGCAAGCTGAACCTTGAGGCGCAGCGCCGTGCCTGCATAGGCGACCGAGAGCACCGTGGCGGGCATCGTGATCCGGCCGCCGCTGACGGCAGGTCGGGCGACGGGCTCGGCAATCTCGATCTCGTCACAGCGCCACAACAGGCGGACCCGGCCCGAATGGCCGGCTGGCGGGCGCTGCAGTATGGCAACGACATCGGCAACTTCGATCCTGTCATCCTGCACAGCCGCCGAGACATGGAGGGAATCGCCGAGGAAGTCGGCGACAAACAGCGTCGCTGGCTGGCGGTAGACCTCGCGCGGCGTGCCGGTCTGCTCGACCCTGCCGCGGTTGAAGACAGCGATCCTGTCGCTCATCGACAGGGCTTCTTCCTGATCGTGGGTGACATAGACGATGGTGATGCCAAGGCGCTCGTGCAAAGCCTTGATCTCCATCTGCATGTCCTCGCGCAGTCGCCGGTCGAGGGCTCCAAGTGGTTCATCCATCAGCAGGATGTCCGGTTCGAAGACGATGGCGCGGGCGATGGCGACGCGCTGCTGCTGGCCGCCGGACAGCTGGTTCGGCATGCGGTTGCCGTAGCCCGGCAGTGCGACGAGCTCGAGCGCCTGTTCAATCCGCGTGCGCTGCCGCGCCTTCGGCATGCCGCGCATGCGCAGGGGAAAGCCGATATTGCCGGCAACGCTCATGTGCGGGAATAGCGAGTAGTTCTGGAAAACGACGCCGATATTGCGGTGTTCGGGCGCCACGCCGACCATGTCCCTGTCACCGATGGTCACCATGCCGCTGTCCGGCGCTTCAAAGCCGGCAATGATCTTGAGGATCGTCGTCTTGCCTGAGCCGGACGGACCGAGCATCGACATGAACTCGCCGGCACGCACGTCGAGGTCGACGCCATGCAGCACCTGCGTCCTGTCATAGCGCTTGACGAGACCGGACAGCCGGATGGACTTGGCAGCAGGCAGACGCATCAGCGCGCCCTCCGGCTCGCCATGGCGAGACCGGCCATCATTGCCATGGACAGGATGAAGAGGACGGAAGCGAGCGCGGCGACCGTCGGGTCGACATGCTGGTTGATCTGCGCCCACATCTGCACCGGGATCGTTCGGTAGGTGGGCGAAGACAGGAAGTTGGCGATGATGACCTCATCCCACGATGAGGCGAAGGCGAAGAAGGCGCCGGAGATGACGCCCGAGCGGACGCCTGGCAGGATAACGAGGAAGAACGTCCTGATCGGACCGGCGCCGAGACTGCGCGATGCCAGGATCAGCACCGGATCGAGCTGACGGGCTGCCGACATGGTGGTGACCACGACCAGTGGCACCCCGATCATGGCATGCGCGGCGGCGAGCCCCAGCAGGTCGTAGAGGCCAAGCCAGACATAGACCTTGTACATGCCGATGGCCAGAACGACCGTCGGTATGACCAGCGGCACGACGGCGATCGCCAGGACGACGTCCTTGAAGCGAAAGCTGCGCAGGCCGAGCGTCACGCCGGCCGGCACGCCCAGCAGCACGGCAATGACGGTGGAAGCCGCGGCGACCTCGACGCTGTGAATGGCGCTGTCCCACCAGCGGCCGCTGGCAAATAGCGAGAAATACCAGTCCAGCGTGAAACCGCGAGGCGGCCAGGCCAAGACCTGCCTCTGTGAAACGCTCAAGGGCAGGATGACCAGGGAAGGGGCCAGCAGCAGCACGACGATCGGGATCATCAGCGTGGTGCGAATGCGACCCGGCCAGCGGGATCTGTCCGATGCTGGGACGGCCATCGCTACACCAGGAAGATCTTCTTCAGCGCGTTCCAGCCCACAGCCAGCATGAGCAGGACCGCGGCCGTGACGATGGCCGACATGGCGCCGGCCGCGCCCCAGTCGAGCTGCGAGGTGATCTGCGCGGTTATCAGCACGGCAACCGGCTGATCGCTCGGACCGCCGAGCAGAACGGGCGTAATGTAGTAACCGAGGCTCAGCACGAACACGAGGACGAGGCCAGCCGCCAGGCCGACCTGGGTGGAGGGAAAGAACACCTGCCAGAAGGCTCTGCGCGGGCTTGCGCCCAGGCTCCTGGCGGCGGCGATCAGGTTCGAATCGAAGCGCCGCATGCTCGTATAGGCGGGCAGGATGGTGAAGGGCAGCAAGATCTGGATCATCCCGATCGTGACGGCGAACAGCGTGCGCATCATCCCGATCGGATGGTCGACGACGCCGGCCGAAATCAGCAGCCAGTTGACGATGCCGGTGTCGCGCAGGATGACCGACCAGGCAAAGCTGCGCACCAGCAGGCTGGTCCACAACGGCAGCAGCGCGCAGGTGAGAAGGAAGGCGCGCAATGCCGGGCCGGCGCGATACATTGCATAGGCGTAGAAATAGCCGATGACACCGGTGAAGATGGAGACGATGATGGCGATCTTCACCGTGTTCATGGCGAACCGGAAGAAGGTCGGGTCGGCAAGCACACGCCTGAAGTTGGATAGTCCGGCCCCGGGGGGCTCGGTCACGCTGTTGGCGATGATGACGGCGGCCGGCAGGAAGAAGAGGATGGCGAGAGCCGCCAACAGCGGCCATACGCCGATCGCCTGGAAGAACCTCGATCCCATGGCTTCCCGCTTGCTTCCCGCCGTCCGGTCTTGCTGCCACCAGCCCTATTGCGACGCGCTTTTCCAGGCCTGGTAGCGTTCTTCCAGCATGGCCGAGTTGGCCGCGATCCACTGGTCGTCGAAGATGGCATAACCCTCTTCAAGATGGCTCGTCGGCAGGTCCGGGGCCATGGCCTCGCTGACCTTGGCCTTCGCGTTGGACGGGGCGAGCGGCAGGTCGTTGCTCGGCATGCCGTTGGCCTCGGCACTGACGGCATGGGCGATCAGGGACATGGCCTGCGGCACATATCGGCTGCCCTTGGGCACCGACAGATAGGAGGCCGCCAGGATCTGGCCCGCGAAGATATAGTCGACGGGCATCTTCTGGGCGACCTTGGCGTCATAGGCGCGGGCGTTGTAGGTCATGACCATTGCCACTTCGCCAGAACCGACAAGCTCTTCCGACTGGGCGCCGCTCTGCCAGAATACGAGCGACGGCTTGATCGTGTCGAGCTTGGCGATTGCCCGGTCGATGTCGAGCGGGTAGAGGGCATCGGGCGCGACGCCGTCGGCGAGAAGCGCGATCTCGAAGATTCCGCCGGCCGAATAGTCCATCACCGCCCGCTTGCCCGGATATTTCTGCAGGTCGAAGAAGTCGGCCCAGCCCGAGGGAGGCGTCTTGACCTGATCGGTATTGTAGGCGAGCTGGATCGAATAGATGGTGTTGGCAACACGATAGGTGCCGGCGAAGCCGGCAATGATCTCGTCCCTGGGAATGACGGAATAGTCGAGCGGCTCGAGCCATTTGCCGTCGGCGTCCGTACCCCAGGTATTGTCGCCATTGTATACGTCCCAGACCACCCGGTTGGCTTCCACCATGGCGCGCAGTTTGGCGTTGTCGGTGCCGGCGACCGGAACGACGCTGAAACCTTCGGGCGCCTTCCAGGTGTCCAGGATGTATTCCTGCATGGCGTCGTGGAAGGCGCCGCCTCCATCCACCCATACCAGCGCCTTGTCGGCGGCAGTCGAGCCAAGCGGGGTCAGGGCGAGTGCCAGGGCTGATGCTCCGACGGCAATCGCATGTCGAATTCCTGATCTCATCTGCTTTCCCCTCTCATCGGTGGCGAGTCGCTAGCCACGTGGTGCATCAAACGTATGACGCCACCAGCATTGCGACTCTTGATCGCCGTGTCAATACTACGTATGACGTCGCGACCGGAGGTTTGCGCATGGCGCCAGGAAAGCGAAGGGCAAATGCCGCCAAGGGCAGCTCGGTCACGAGTTTCGCCGTGGCCGAGGCGGCCGGCGTCTCTCAGTCCACCGTATCGCTGGTTATGTCCGGCAAGGCGGCCGGCCGTGTGTCGAAGGCAACGCGGCTGCTCGTGGAGGAGACCGCACGGCGACTGGGCTACCAGCCCAATGCCTCGGCCCAGATGCTGCGCACCGGAAGCCTGAAGACGCTGTCGCTGGCGGTTCCCAATGTCGAGCAGCCCTTCTTCGGACAGGTTCTCGTGCGCGCCGAGCTGACAGCGCGCGAGAACGGCTATTCCGTGCTTCTGATCGACACCAGCAGCGACACGCGATGGTGCGAAAGGCTCGTCCGCATGATCCGCGGCCGGCTCATAGCGGGTTGTATTGTCTATGCCGGCGACGTTGCCGCGGAAAGGCTGCTGCGACCGGTGCGCGACCATATCCTCTATGTCGAGGCCGACGACGTTGCCAGGAGTGGCGTCGATCTGAATGTGGCGGCGGCAATGCGCATGGTCGTCGAGCATCTTGCCGGGCTGGGGCACAGGCGCATCGGATACTTCGCGGCGGACTATGCAAAAGGTGCATTCCGGCGCCGTTTCCGGTACTTCCTAGACGAGGTCGAACGTGCGGGACTGGCTTTCGATCCGCGATGGCAGGCCAGGTCGACCTTCGGTCTCGACCCGGCAACGGAAAACGCCGTCGGGCTGCTCCGGTCCGGCGACTTCACGGCGGTGTTCTGTGACGACGACCTGCTGGCTGCGGCGACCTATCGTGCCGCCCGGCAGCTCGGCCGCATCATCCCCGACGATCTTTCGGTCGTCGGATTCAACGATGTGGAACTGGCCCGCATCCTGTGGCCGGAACTGACGACGGTGGCGATTCCCACCGAGAAGGTGGCACGCAGCTCGGTCGAAAGGATGATAGCGACATTGCAGGGCGACGAAACCGACGACGATGGGCCCGACATCGTTGACCTGCTTCTTCGCGTGCGAGGTTCCACCGGCCCGGCTCCGGCGTAGCCGGCCGCCGCGGCGCCCGGCTCCATCCGTCGCCTGCCGCCAAGCGCCACGTTGCGCACCGGACGGGCCCGCCGGTGGTGCGGAAGCCGGATCGATTTGCATTGCCGTTTCGGCAGCGGCCAATCCGAATCATTGTGCTTTATTCGAACGGTCGACCGGCTCATCGTTGCTTGTGGCCCGGCAAATGACGGCGCCGGGGAACGCGCCGTGGGCCCAATCAAACGGGAGATCCGGACATGTCTACACGGCCTCGGCGGGGAACCAGGGCACGCTTGGTGGCCTCGTCGAAGTAAGCCGCCGCTTTGCGCAAGTGCTGGAGAATGCGCTCGAAAGACAGAGATTGTGTTCGGGTGATCCCGTTTG